>JBLWXP010000003.1:0-434026 GCA_048267405.1 Balneola sp.
GTACTTTTGTTAACCCCTTTTGTACAAGCTCAAACAACAGAAAACGAAACCGATTTTATAGTAAAGCCTTATTTACAATTCGCTACTAAAAGCAGCATTGTTGTACTTTGGGAAACGAAGGAGAAATCAACTTCAAAAGTTGAATATGGGAAGGCGGTTCTTAATTCGGGTGAACCAGTTCTTAATCAGAATGCAACAGTGGATGGATCTTCTAATATGCATGAAGTTGTACTAAGCGACTTAGAAACGGAAACGAATTATTTTTGGAGAATTGTTTCTAAAACATCTGAGGGCAAAGAAATTGTAAGCAATACGTATTCTTTTAAAACAGCAGTAAATGATAGTACTGCTTTTATGTTCGCGTTAATTGGAGATACTCAGCGTAACAATAGCACTCCTTGGGCGTGGAAAAAAATTGCTCAACGTATGTGGGAAGATCGTCCAAGTTTTGCAGTTTTAGCGGGTGATATTGTAGATAACGGAAATAATCTTGATGATTGGACTGACGAGTTTTTTCCTCCCGGACATGTAGCCATGAGCCGTTTTCCAATATATACTGTCTTGGGAAATCACGAAAATGATTCTGATTACTACTACCAGTACATGGCAAATCCTGCGCCAGAATATTACTATACATTCAAATATGGTAATGCTCAATTTTTTATGATTGATTCGAACCGTGATATATCTGAAGGTTCCGAGCAATACAATTGGTTAGAGTGGGAATTGGCGAAATCAGATGCAACTTGGAAAATCGCAGTTCAACATCATCCTCCATTTACATCAGAGGAAAATGATAGTGGCGATACCTTTAAGGAAGCTTCAACTTATGGTACACATGCTAGATACCTAGTACCACTTTTCGAAAAATATAATCTTGATTTCGATTTATTTGGACATGTTCACATGTACGAAAGAACTTGGCCTATTAAGGATAATTTGGTCAATCAGGAAGATGGCGTAGTATACATCAACTCTGGTGGTGCAGGTGGTGGCTTGGAAGATTTTGCACCAACAAGAACTTGGTTTACAGCTGAACTTCAAACAGGCCATCATTACTGTACGTTCGCAATTCATGACAAAACGGTGATTTTCAAAGCTATTGATCATGAAGGCAGAACCTTTGATACTTTCCAGCTTACTAAAGAAAAAGGTGTAAATAACAAAGCATCTGTTTTACAGCCACCTTCACCAAAAATTAAAGCTGAAGGTCGTGTTTTTGAAAAAAGTACTGTGATTGCTTTAGAAGCTGCGTTTGAAGACAATACCATTTTTTATACTACAGACGGCTCCGAACCAAATCAGTCTTCAAAAAAGTATACTAAGCCTTTCACTATTAATAATACTAGCGAAATTAAAGTTATTGCTTACAGTAAAGAGAATAGAGCTAGCCGAGTTAATAAAGTTTATATAAGAAAACTGGTGCCAATGAAGTCAGTAAAAGTATCTGGTGCAAAATCTGGATTAGCTTATACTTATTACGAGGAAGATGTTATACAGCTACCTGATTTTTCAAAGCTAAAGGCTGTTTCTAAAGGCGTAGCAAAATCTGTTACTCTAGAAGCCGTTCCTCATCGTGAGGATGATATCGTAATTCTTTATGAAGGATTCGTAGAAGTTAAAGAAGATGGCAGGTATAAATTCAATCTGGCATCTGATGATGGCAGTAAACTATTTCTACACAATCAAATTATTATAGATAATGATGGCGAACACGGAATGAAGAAAATTTCGGGGGAAGTTCTCTTAGAAAAAGGAAAACATCCAATACGCGTTGAGTTTTTTGAAAGTGGTGGAGGAGAAGGACTAATTTTGACATACGAGGGTCCTGGTTTTGAAGAAAAGCCAATCGCACCGTTCTTGTTAAGCCACAAATAAGTTAATGGATATATCCAAAGTTCAAGGGAAGTACATGATGCAATGCTGGTCTGCTCAGGCCAGTTATTCCCCTATTGCTGTTGATAAAACCGAAGGATGCTACATTCACACCAAAGATGGACGCAAAATTTTTGATTTGCGAAGCGCTCATGAATGTGTAAACCTCGGTTTTAATCACCCAAAAGTACAACAAACAATTATTGAACAGCTCAATAAAGTAGTTTACGTAACTGATGATTTTGCAACGGAGCCAACAGCGCTTCTTGCACAGAAATTAGCCTCAATTACGCCAGGTTCATCAAATAAAAAAGTATGGTTTGGACAAAGTGGGGCTTCTTCTGTCGAGGCTGCAATTAAAGCGGCTAGGATGTACAAGTACAACCAGCTTATGGAAGGCGGCACCGATCAATACGCAGCTAATCGTCAATATCCATATCCGTATAAAATTATATCACGTTATAGAGCTTGGCACGGAGCAACTATGGGTGCGCTATCCGCTGGTGGAGATCCCAGGAAATGGTTTAGCGAACCGCTTACTGTTCCTGGCTTTATCCAAGCCCCTGATGCATATCCATTTCGGTCTCCATTTGGTGAAGATCCCGACGGACTTAAGGCCGCTGAATACATGCGCTACATGATTGAAATGGAAGGTGGAAGTGCCTTTGTAGCTGCAGTTTTAGTAGAACCTGTTGTTGGGTCTAATGGAGTGATTCCTGCTCCAAAAGCATACATGAAAAGAGTACGTGAAATATGCGATGAGTTTGATCTACTCCTGATTGTTGATGAAACGATGACGGGAATGGGGAGAACGGGCAAATTACTAGCTATTGAGCATTATGATGTTGAGCCGGATATCATAATAATGGGGAAAGCACTGGGTGTATATTGTCCCATTTCAGCAACCATTTTTAGCGAAAAAGTAGCTGCTTCTTTCGATGAGAATATCTTTGGTCATGGACAAAGTTACTCTGGCCATGCGTTAGGAGCGGCCGCTGCTTTAGCGAGTTTAGAGGTTATTGAGCAAGAGAATCTTTTAGAGCATACTACAGAAATGGGTGCTTATTTAGAATCAGAATTACTTGAACTTCAAGAAAAACATGCTTCAGTTGGGGAAGTTCGAGGAGTTGGATTGATGTGGACTATGGAGCTTATTAAGAATCATCAAACCAAAGAATCATTCAGGAAAATATCTGAGAAATACACTGAAACACCTGTTAAACAGATGTCGAAATTTCTACTAGATGAAAAAAATATTTATGTACCTGGTGATAAATTTGGTCTCTGGATTTTTCCGCCACTTATAGTAACCAAAGAAGAAATCGATATGCTGATATCAGCCTTTGATGAAGCTCTTGAAATCACAGATTTAGCAATGAAAAACACTATATAAGAATAATGAATAAAATTGATATTGCAATTGTTGGGGGCGGAATCATTGGTTTAGCCCACGCTGTTGCTGCTGTTGAAAAAGGCTACTCTGTTCAACTATTTGAACAAGAAGAAATGGCTGTTGGAGCCTCAGTTAGAAACTTTGGTTTGGTTTGGCCAATTGGACAGCCAGAGGGTAATTTGTACGATAGGACTATGAAAAGCCGCGAAAAATGGCTGGATATGTCAAAAAAAGCAAATTTCTGGGCTCTTGAAAACGGTTCTCTTCATTTGGCTTATCAAGAAGATGAATATGCAGTGCTTTCAGAATACCACACTAAGTTTGGAAATAGAACTCAATTGTTATCAGCAACAGAGGTTCTTCAAATATCGCCCAATGTAAATCCTACAAACCTAAAAGGTGGGCTTTTCAGCGATACGGAAGTAAATGTAAATCCAAAACGAGCTATTCACTCTATCTGTAATTGGCTATCGCTACATCCAAAATGTACGGTGAATTTGGGTGAAAAAGTATTGAGTGTAGACGATGGCTTGCTCATTACTTCTAAAGCGTCGTACAAGGCTGAGCAGGTATTTATCTGTGGAGGTTCAGACTTCCAATCTCTATATCCAGAAGTTTTTAATTCAAGTGGGCTTGTAAAAAGTAAACTCCAAATGATGCGTTCTAAATCCAGAGATGAACAATTTATACTTGGTCCTACTTTGTGTGGTGGACTTACTCTAAGGCATTATGCATCTTTCGCTCAGTGTGATTCTCTAGAAGTGTATCGAAATAGAATTACTAAAGAATCGCCTGAGTTTGATACTTGGGGCATTCATGTGATGGTTTCTCAGAACGAGTATAATGAACTCATTATAGGAGATTCTCATGAATATGCTCTCAGCTTTGATCCATTCGATAAAGCCGAGATTAATGACTATATCATGAACTACATGCACACTTTTCTCCAATCGAAAAAAATCGATTTGCTAGAAACATGGCACGGCGTTTATGCCAAAAATCCGAAAGGAACAGAGTTTGTGGCACAGCCAGAAGAAAAAGTGAAGATTATAACTGGCTTTGGTGGTGCAGGGATGACCTTCTCATTTGGCTATGCACTCGAAGAGTTAGCTAAACTGTAATAAAACGTACTATTCGTTAAAAAGATAGAAAACCAACATGGTAGCAGGTACCGTGTTGGGATTTCTTGGAACATGAGGCAAACGGCCATTAAAGAAAATAGACTCTCCCTCGTTTAGTTCCACTACTTCATCATCAATTACGTATTCACACTTTCCCGAAAGCATATATTTGAACTCAAAAGCATCGGTTTCAACACATTCACGTTGGCAATTTGGTTCTAGAGTTAATAATACAATCTCAAAACCAAGAGTTTGAAGCTGCTTACTAAAAATTAGATCGTATTTAAAACCAGTCGCTTCGTCTTCTTTTTCAATAGTTTGATGCTGTTGGGTAGGGATTTTCAAATACTTGAACGGAGCAAACTGGCTAATACTTTCAAAAAATTTACTTGGTTGTACTTCTAATGCTTCAATAATGGAAAGCAAAACAGGCACCGAAGGAACTGTTCGTCCGTTTTCAATTCGAGAAACCAACCCGTTACTTACATTTGCTCTTTTCGCGATTTCGCTAGCATATACTCCTTTTTCTTTTCTAATGGATCGAATTCTTTGTCCAATCCCAATGATGTATGTATCCATGAAAAAAGAGGTGTCTAATAAAGATTTATATAGTGAAAAACCATGGCAGTGAAAGCTATCTGAATATATAAAAAATCAGTGGGTTATCTTCTTATTTCAGATCAATTTTACGAATTATTAGATAAATGTGTATTGATGTTACATATCAATTAAGGCCTATTTAATTCTAGATAAAATCAGGCTTTATGAAGCAATTTTTAGCTTTCTATTTTAGTAGGATTTAAAAAATATATTTTCTTGCCGCAAGTTTTTTGAAGCAAAAGCACCTAATACTATAACCCCGATAAATATCAAGAAAAGGAGATTCGATCATGAGACGCTTATTTAAAACCACATTTTTAGTATTCATGTTGAGCGCATTTGCTGTAAACGTTCAAGCACAAAGAATGAACAATGGAAACATGAAGAAGCAACAAAATACACAAGGTAAAATGTTGCAGAAAGGTAATCTGAACCAACGTGGTGCTGGACCAGAATTACGTATCCCAAATTTAACTGAGGAACAAAAAACTCAGATTCATCAAATTAGAACTAGTGGACAAAAAGCTGCGTTACCTGTTAAAAACCAGCTGAGAGAAAAAAAAGCAAAACTTATTACGCTAACCACAGCTGATAAGTACGATGCAAAAGCAGTAAATGCTGTTGTTGAAGATATTTCAAAACTCGAAAAAACAATGATGCTTTTTCAAATTGAACATAAGCAACAAATCAGAAGCATTTTAACAGAAGAACAACGTATAGCTTTTGATTCCTTTGCAGGCGGTCGCCAAAAAAACAATATGGGACAAAAAGGCCGTTTAAATGGCTCGTCTAAAAGGAGATAATTACTATAAAGCCTTAACGAAGAAGTTGTAGTTGTTAGTAGAAAAGCTCTTGGTCGAAAGATCAAGAGCTTTTTTTGTTTTAGAATGAAGATTACACATTTATTTGCTATCGTTATTTCATGTTCAATCCCTTTAAAAAACAGAAAATTTCCACAGAGCGAATCGGCGGTTTCCAAGTAGAAGTTTCTCGCAAAAGAATTAAAAATCTATATCTTAAAGTCTCGCCATTATCTCAGAAAGTTCGTGTTTCTGTACCTATGCATGTTCCTGATAAAGCAATTGAACACTTTGTAGTATCTCGTGCCGATTGGATTAAGAAGCAGTTGGCTAAAAAGCTTGTTGTCCCAAAGGTAGAAGTATTGAATTTTGTAACAGGTGAAATCCACTTTTATAAGGGTAAGTCTTATCAGTTAGAAGTTGTAACTCACTCAGGCTCGCCTAAAGTGGAACTTCTTGAAAATGATACTATTGTGTTACGGGCTAAGAGTGGAACTTCAGAAGAGAGAAAAGAAAAGGTGATGAATGAATGGTACCGAGCGAGTTTAAAGGAGGAAATCCCCAAGCTAATTGAAAAATGGGAGCCTGTAATGCATGTTCAAGTGAAAGAATTTGGTGTTAAAAGAATGAAGACGCGCTGGGGAACTTGTAATATTGGTGCCCAAAGAATTTGGCTAAGTTTAGAGTTAGCTAAAAAATCACCAGAATGTCTCGAGTATGTAGTAGTACACGAAATGGTTCATCTTTTAGAACGACTGCATAACAAACGGTTCCATGCTTTTATGGATTTGTTTTTGCCAGATTGGCGCGAACGTAAAAAAGAGCTGAATGGAAGGATATGTTGATTTATCTAACTGCCTGAACCTTAGCGTGAGTATACAATTGGGATGTTTAAAATGAAATCGAGTGTCACTTTAGCCAACTTTGGTGCTTCTAATTTGTATTGAACATATTGGTAGGAAACGGTCGTTTCCTCTCGGTTACCCATGTATTTTGAATCTAGACTACTTGTAATAGCATTATAATTAGCTCGTAGTTCGAGGGTAGGTTCTATTCCATTTATTTTGAATGGAACTCCTACTCCAAAGTTAAAACTTAAGTAGGTTTTTGAAGGTCTAAATTCACGAGTAGCTTCAAAAGTATAGCTTTGGCTGTCAATTATTTCTTGATCTGTAGTAAGAACGTTATACTCGCCTGTTGAGCTATTAGCAGTAACCGCCATTCCGGCTCCAAGAGCTAAATAAAGTGAGTTATTAATCGTTCTTTTAAATCCTATATTGGAGTATATGGCAATGATATCCATTTTTGATTTAGCCAAAACCTCGGTGGAATTATAGTTTACAACATCATCAATCAGGTTAAATAAGTCACTTTTTTGAGTCGCTTCGTAATTAAGTGATTTTTTTGTAATCCCAAATTCTAAAATGATTGAAGAGTGTTTACTAGTTTCTTTTTGAATCGAGAGACCCATTATAAAATCGGGTGAATCTAATGTGTAATTTGGGTTGGCTATAAAACCAAATCCAGTTCCAACATACACGCCAAACTCAATAGTTTTATCAGATATATAGCTATAATCATCCTCATAAGATTCGTCAAAGCATCTATTATAAGTGTTTACATATTTTGAGAGATCTCTTGTTGTATACTGAAGCTTAGAGAAATTAGTTTTTGAAAACTCTTCTTCACAATTCGGTGCATAATCATTCAAAAACGTACGATAATTGTTTTGTGGGATATAGACTACATTTCCATCTCTGGTCTCAAGAAAGTAGAATTCCTGGTCTTCGGCATTTCTAAAAACAAGCAGCGAAAGATCCCCACCTCTTTCAATTAGAACTTTTAAAAATATAGGACTGATATCGGAAGGGTTTAGGGTACGATCTAGTGTGAAAGAACGATATATACTTCCGTCTTTGAGCCCATATTCACGTATGCTAGTTGGGGTGTACTGAATAGGAGTGTCGGGATAGGCATCAAGAAAGGTATTAATACGTAGATAATTTTCTTGGTTCTGGGATTGATAAATCTGCCCTTTTAATGTGTCACCTTTTATTGTAATCACATATCCGGAAGTGAAATCTTGAGCACTAGCCGTTTTAAAAAGTGAAATGGATAATGCCAAAACAATGCTTAGCATTAGAAACTGTAAAGACTTATGCATATGATAATAAATAGATTGAAAATAGAAAGTATAGATGATAATAATTATATAGCCAAGTTATAGATTTCTTAGATGTAAAATTAGTTATAAGTTAGCAGATTAGGTTGGGCGGTGAAGGGTGAGCCCTTGCGCCAGACCGTAATCATTTCCATATTAAGAGCGACTATTAATCCTTTTAGAAATCAATGGAAAAGCACTCTTATTTTTTTTTCATAATATTTATTGCTCTTTTAGCTCCTACAAATCCATTATCGGCCCAAACTTCAAACGATTATACCATCTCATTTGAAGATGCAATTCATAATGAAGCGGAAATAACTGCTACTTTTAAAAACTTAGAGTCAGGTATTCTAGAGGTTAGAATGAGCAGAACCTCTCCGGGACGATACGCATTACATGAGTTTGCCAAAAATGTATATAGTGTACAGGCGTTTAATAGTAAGGGGGAAAAACTAGAAATAACTCGTCCAAACCCTTATCAGTGGGATGTAAGCGGGCATGATGGAACCGTGGTTTTTAAATACACACTCTTCGCTAATCATGGCGATGGAACTTATGCACAAATTGATGAAACCCATGCGCATTTAAACATTCCTGCTACATTCGTGTTTGCTCGAAATTATGGGCATCGTCCTGTAAAAGTTACATTCCAACTTCCAGAAAATTCGAATTGGAAGATTGCCACTCAATTAAAACATCTTGAAGGTAATACTTACTTTGCACCAAATACATACTACTTTTTGGATAGCCCTACCGAAATTGCAGATCTGCATATCCGAGAAAGAAAAGTGGAGGGGAAAACAATACGTATTGCGCTACATACGCCAGCAAGCGATAAAGAAGTAGACGATTATTTCGAGAAAGTAATGGGAATTGTGGAAGCACAGCGGTCAATTTATGGAGAATTACCAGACTTAGATTTCGGAGAATACACCTTTCTATTGTGCTATATGCCTAACGCCGATGGTGATGGAATGGAACACAGAAACTCGACCTACGTTACAAGCTCAAAACCATTAGCACGTCCTTTAGGAGAGACTGGAATTGGAACCGTTTCGCATGAATTTTTCCATACTTGGAATGTGGAAAGAATTAGACCTAAATCTTTAGAACCGTTCGATTTTGAAAATGCGAATATGAGTGGAGAGCTATGGTTTGCTGAAGGTTTTACGAGCTACTATACAAATCTATCGCTTGCACGTGCAGGAATTAGAACAGCACAACAGTATATCGAAGGATTAGATGGCGCTCTTAGCTTTGTAATCAACTCACCAGGAAGAACGTACTTCAATCCAATAGAAATGAGCTATCAAGCTCCTTTTGTGGATGCAGCTACCGCAGTTGACCCAAACAACCGTGCAAACACCTTTATATCCTATTATACCTATGGAAGTGTTTTAGGGTTAGGTCTTGATTTAGAACTCAGAGCAATGGATAAAGGCCTAAGTTTGGATGGTTTTATGAAATTGATGTGGCAAAATTATGGAAAAACAGAAATTCCATACTCTGTTCGAGATATTCAAGCAACTCTAGCTGAATATGTAAATGAAGACTTCTCAAATCACTTTTTTGAGAATTATATCTTCGATAGTAAACTACCAGACTACAAAAAGCTACTTGCCACAGTTGGTGTGAAATTTGAAAAGAAAGATCCTAACTCAGCATGGATGGGAGGTCAGCTAATTAAAAAGAACGGAAGCTGGGTTCTTCGTTCAAACGCAACAAAGGGTTCTCCTCTATATAACGCAGGAATAAAACCTACGGATGAGTTTGTTTCAATTGGTGGTTTGAAACTAAAAGAGGATTCGCAGTTCAAAGATATTATGAAGGAGTTTAAATCTGGGCAAAAGATTGACGTTGTATTTATTAGATGGGATCAAGAAAAAAGTGTTTCTATAACTTTAGAGAAAGACGAAAGCTTTGAAACATCTATAAATCCAAGATCATCTAAAAAAGAAACAGAACGAAGAATGGAATGGGTTAAAGCAAAAAGTTAAACCAAGACCATCTATTTTAGCCAAGTACTAATCTTACAAGAGATAGAATTAACGTATAACTAACAAACATCTATTATGAAAAAAGCTATTCTTATAATTGGCGTAGGGCTATTTTTTGCCGCAAATCTTATCGCCCAAAATAATCCAGCTATTCTATCAATGAAAGAAAGAGCTCGAGTTATAGATGAGTTACTAGAAGATAAAATTGAGACAGTCCTTCCTCAGGTCATGCGACGAGAAGGACTAGATATGTGGATAGTTATATCAAGAGAGTATAATGAAGATCCTGTTATAGAAACTCTGTTGCCCGCAACTTGGCACGCTGCACGTAGACGTACTATTTTAGTTATGTTTGATAGAGGTGTTGGCAAAGGAATTGAAAAACTAGCAGTAGCTCGTTACGATGTTGGTACGAACTTTAAGAAAGCGTGGAATCCAGAAGAGCAGCCTAGTCAGTGGGAGCGTCTCGCTGAAATTATCAAAGAACGTGACCCGAAGAAAATCGGAGTCAATAAATCGAAGCATTTTGGAATTACTGATGGAATTGTTGCCACAGAGCTAGAAGAGTTAGAAAATGTTTTAGGTAAAAAGTATGGCTCTAGAATCGTAAGTGCGGAGAAAGTTGCAATAGCTTGGTTGGAAACCCGAACTCCTAAAGAGATGGTTATCTATCCACAAATTGTGCGAATTGCACATAATATTATCGCTGAGGGTTTTTCGGACGCAGTAATCCAACCTGGTGTAACTACCACTGAAGATGTGGTTTGGTGGTACCGAGAGCGAATTAGAGAGTTAAAGTTAATTACTTGGTTCCATCCTAGCGTTTCCATTCAGCGGGCAGACCCAGAGTCCTTCGATCACTTAAGAACGTTCGATGCTCGCCCAGCTAACAATGTGATTATGCCCGGTGATTTAATTCATGTCGATTTTGGAATAAAATATCTTCGCCTAAATACAGATACACAACAACACGCCTATATTTTACGTCCGGGTGAAACAGAGGTGCCTGCGTATCTTCAAAAAGCATTTGAGAACGGAAATCGCCTCCAAGACATTTTCACTAATAATTTTAAAGAAGGCAGAACGGGTAACGAAGTTCTAAAAATGTCTAGAGAACAAGCAATTGCAGAAGGTATTAAGCCGTCTATTTATACACATCCAATCGGGTATCATGGTCATGCTTCGGGTACAACCTTAGGGATGTGGGACTCTCAAGGCGGAGTTCCATTTACGGGCGATTATCCGCTTCATTTAAACACTGCGTATTCTATTGAGCTGAACGCAGCTACGTACATTAAAGAATGGGGCAAAGAAATTCGCATTATGCTAGAAGAAGATGCCTTTTTTGATGAAACAGGAGTGTGGTATATAGATGGACGTCAACGTGAAATTATGACGATTCCGAGAGTTCCAGCAAAGCAATAAAACAGATATGATTGTTTAGGCTTTCTAAAAGATAAAATATTTCAAGTGCTTGAACTCAAACTAACAATTGGAAGCTAAATGAAGAGTTTAATATATGTCCCAGTTATTACTTTATTGCTAGCTACATCATTGATTGCTCAGGATAAAAAGCATGTAGTGCAATCATACGTACTTGCAAGTTCAGGTGATGTTTCGTTTAACATGTTTTACAGAAGTGATTCAGATTGGGAGCATTATACTGACAAAGCAAGTTATGGAGGAGGGCTTAAATATTCATATAACCTATTTAGGATACTAAGTCCCTCAATAGGTTTTGAAGCTCAGTATATGAGTGGAAATGGAGAAAATGGTGACAAGGTTTTTGTTGATTTATATCACATAAAGCTGGGAGTATTATTACACATATATAGAAGAAGTGGTTTTGAAATTGATCTTGAAGCCGATTATTTACATTCTTGGGCTGAAGTTGAACATTACTATCACAATAAATGGGAAAAAGATATACAAAACGGAATTGGGATTGGCTTAGGGCTTAATACTAGGTATGTGTTTAATAATTTCTCAGGTATTAATTTAGGTGTTTATAGTAAGGGTTATGTTCTGAGCCTAGATGACCGTGGTGGATCCGGATATATCAATCAGCTTATGGGCTTGAACTTGGAGCTTAGAGTTGGTTACAGTTTTCATTTTTAGAAATTTAATAGAAATTTGATGTTCAATTCACTTCAAGAAAAAATTTCTCATGCTCGCAGTGTTAATCACTCTTTACCAGATTTGCCATTCAATATTGTAACACTTCTCAAAAGAGGGATTGGTAACTCGGATACTTTTCTGACTTATTTAGATTTGAATGGGAAAAGGGCAGAGTTTTCTTACAGAGACTTTTATGAGATGGTGCTGGATACAGCTCGTTTCTATCAGAGCCAGAATTTGCAGATTGGCGATAAGATTGCAACCATTTCTCACAATCACTGGCATACCGTTGTACAATATTTTGCGGCTTGGTTTTGTGGATTGGTTGTAGTTCCTATAAACCTGAGTGAAGATGACCAACGCATCGAATACATATTAAAAACGGCAGAAGTTAAGCTAGCCTTAGTCAGAGATAATTATCTTGATAGAATACAAAACATCTGTTCCTTAACGGGATTAGCTGAAATACAGATTGTTACTTGTGGGGAAGATATCAACGCATTTACAAAAAGCGAGGGCGCTCTAAAAGAGCCAAGTTTTGCGGTGGATACGGATGCTTTGATTGTATTTACCTCTGGCACAACGGGCAACCCAAAAGGTGTGGTGCTTTCGCAAAAAAATCTACTCGAAGATGCCCATGCAATTAGTGAATGGCATCAAATCACAGATGAAACTCGGATGATGTGTGTGCTTCCCATTCATCATGTGAATGGAACGGTAGTAACCTTGCTTACTCCATTCTACGTAGGTGCCTCGGTTGTTTTGGTTGAAAAATTCAAGATAGATCAGTTTTTCCCAATTATAGAAAAAGAACAGGTTCATATTGTTAGTGTAGTTCCAACTTTACTTCAATTTCTAACAAGTTTTTATGAGGATAAGGAACCTCCTAAGTTAAACCACTTCAAACATATAATTTGTGGTGCAGGACCTCTTACCGTAAATGTAGCCAAACATTTTGAAACTCGTTTTGGGAAGCGGATTATTCATGGATATGGACTGTCTGAAACGACCTGCTATTCATGCTTTCTTCCATTAAATCTTAGTTCTGAAGAACATACAAGCTGGTTAAACGATTATGGATTTCCAAGTATTGGTGTTGCAATTCCAGCCAACGAAGTGACCATCCATAATGAACGAGGTGAGGCTGTTGGTGAAGAGGAACGCGGTGAAATAGTGATTCGTGGCGTAAATGTTATGAAAGAATATTTCCAAAATGAAGAAGCAAACGAGGCTGCATTTACTTATGGTTGGTTTAGAAGCGGCGATGAAGGTTTTTATAAGAATGATGCCGCTGGAAATGCTTATTACTTTATTACAGGGCGAATAAAAGAATTGATAATTCGTGGAGGAATTAATTTCGCCCCACTCGAAATTGATGAAGTTATAAACCAAGCACCCGGCGTTAAATATGGGATTGCAGTTGGTTTTGAGAATGATTGGTACGGAGAGGAAGTAGGTGCTTATGTACAATTAAAAGACGGCACTCCTGAGAATGCAGAAGAAGTTTTAGTCTTCTGCCAAAAACACTTGCCCCACTCTAAAGCTCCAAAGGTGGTGGTATTCGGCAAAGAAATTCCAGTTACCTCAACTGGGAAATACCAACGCAGGAAAGTAGCGCACTTATTTGAAGAGTGGAAAGAAGTGCAGTTTAAGAAGTGATTATAGATGATTGGCATTTCGAAACTTCATGACTCGGTTATAACAATTTCAAAAATTAAATTAGCAGAAAAGGATTTATTATCTCTTCATATCAATCACAGCCAAAGTGCATCTACTCACGCACACTAATTTGCCTCTTTGGTCGGTAAGTGAGATTTCCCAAACTTGTATTTTTCGTCCGACATGAACGGGTTTTGCGGTTCCTGTAACCGTACCGCCTTTTTTTACCGAACGGATGTGATTCGCATTAATCTCAACTCCAACTACCGTTTGTTCCAAATTCTCAAGTAAAAACCAACCACCAACTGAGGCCAATGTTTCTGCTAGAACTACAGAAGCCCCACCATGCAAAATCCCAAAAGGCTGAATTGTGCGCTCATCAACGGGCATAGAGCCCACAATCTTATCTTTCGCAATATGTTCAATCTCAATTCCCAGAAAGGTTCCCATATTGTCTTGAGCAGAGTTAAAGTAAATTTCAGCTCTGTTTTTGAGTGATTTTTCGACAAACATAAATTAGAATTTGATTAACAGTGTTAAGTTCGTAAAATAAATACGTGGAAACGCTTTCAAAAGTACGCCGAAAGTGTTACTTACCAAAGAGTATAAAATAAATCTTTGAGCTATGAAGTATAAACCATCAACGGTACCAGTTGTATTAGCTGCTGGAATTAAAAAAAACAAGTCAGGTATTCTTTCTGCGGTCAAGCGGAAAGGTGAGTGGATAGAAACGTCTGTTGAAGATTTTCAGAGAAAGGTTAAGCATTTAGGATTAGGACTTTATGCGTTAGGAGTACGGAAAGGAGATCGTGTTTCCGTTCATTCAGAAAATAGCACCGAATGGTTGATCTGCGACCAAGCTACGCTCTCTATTGGAGCGGTTAATGTGGCAATTTATACCACTCAGCCAGGAGATCAGATTCAATATATTTTGGAAAATTCTGGTGCTATAGTTCACATTGTTTCTAACGATGAGCTGTTTGCCGAGACAAAACCGCTCATCAAAAAGATTGAAACAATAACATCGATTATTTCTATTCAACCATCGCAGCACAAAAGTCTTAAAGGTTTTGAGGAAGTGATGGAAATGGGTAGAGAGTTAGATGAAAAGAACCCTGAGCTTTTTGACGATCTGATTAAAGCAATTGAGCCAGATGACTTGGCAAATATCAATTATACTTCAGGAACTACAGGCGTACCTAAGGGCGTAATGCTCTCTCATAACAACCTAGCATCTAATGTTTTATACTCGCTAGATCGTATGCCATATAACGCCGATGATTACGATTCTCCCAAAATTCTTTCTTATTTACCTGTGGCGCATATGTTAGAGCGCATCGGCTCATATCTGTATATGGCAACAGGCGTACCTGTTTACTATGTAGAAGATGTGAATGATTTTAGGACTGATTTGATGACTATTCGTCCAATTTATTTCTCTACCGTCCCACGCTTACTAGAAAAAATAATGGCCGGAATAAAGGTGAAAGGCCAAGAAATGTCTGGTCTTACAAAGAATTTGTATTATTGGGCCATTCACCTGGCAGAACACTTTGAGCCTGAAGATCCTCCTAAAGATTTATCTCTTATCAAATACAAAATTGCTGATAAGCTAGTGTATTCCAAGATTCGTGCTGGTATGGGAGGAAATCTCTCAGGGATGATGGTTGGTGGGGCAGCACTTGCACCTAGTGTAATGCGATTTTTTAATGGAATCGGTTTTAAATGTGGGCAAGGTTATGGTCTTACGGAAACTTCACCAATTCTAACCGCGAGTACACCTGATAACATTCGAATAGGATCTGCAGGCTTCCCGATAGAAGAAGTTGAATTGCGGATTGCAGAAGACGGAGAGATTCAGGCTAAAGGACCAAATATCATGTTGGGTTATTACAAGCTTCCAGAAAAAACGAAAGAAGTTTTTACGGAGGATGGGTGGTTTTGTACCGGCGATATCGGATACATCGATGAAGATGGATGGCTCTTTATTACTGACCGTAAAAAATCGATGTTCAAACTTTCTACTGGCAAATATGTAGCTCCTCAGCCTATAGAAAATGCACTTATTAATAGCGGTTTCATTGATCAAGCAATGGTTATTGGTTCAGAACAAAAATTTTGTGGTGCACTAATTGTCCCAGATTGGAAGAATTTAGAAAAGCGATTTGAACGTTTTGGACATGAAATGCCAACTGAAGGAAGAACCACAAACGAGCATGTTATTGCAAGAATTCAGAAAGAAGTCGACAAAATTAATAAGTCTTTATCACATTGGGAACGAGTGAAGAAATTTGCGCTTTTAGAAGAACCATTTTCAATAGAGAAAGGGGAACTCACACCAAAAATGAGTGTAAAGAGAAGTGCCGTTAGGGCAAATAACAAAGAATTAATTGAAAGCATGTATAACGAAGAAAAGTCATGAGTGAAAAATATTCTATTCAAAAAGTAGCCGTTTTAGGTTCTGGCGTTATGGGCAGTCAGATAGCCGCACACTGTATAAATGCAGGTTTAGAAGTGCTATTGCTGGATCTCAAAAGTGATGATTCCAAACGTCCCAATAAAGCAGTGGAAGAAAGCTTGCAGAAAATTCTGAAGCTAAGACCAGCTCCTTTTGCTTTACCTGAATTTGCGAGTAGAATAAAGATTGGAAATTTTGATGACGACTTCGATAAACTGGCCGAAGTAGATTGGATTTGCGAGGTGATTGTAGAACGAATGGACATCAAAAAGTCAGTGATGGCTAAAATCGACGCCATTCGTAAATCAACCACCATTGTTAGTTCGAACACTTCGGGTTTGCCGATTACACAAATTGGAGAGGATTGTTCAGATTCTCTTAAAGCTCATTTTCTAGGAACTCATTTCTTTAATCCGCCAAGGTACATGAAGTTGCTGGAAATCATTCCTACAGAAAGCACTTCAGTTGAAGTAACGGAATACATGAAAACATTCTGTGAGAAAGCTCTTGGTAAAGGTGTTGTAGTTTGTAAGGATACCCCGAATTTTATCGCGAATAGAGTGGGGATTTTTTCCATGGCTAGTATGATGCCGTACTTTTTTAATGGAGATTTTAGAGCAGAAGAAATTGACTTGCTTACAGGAACATTGACAGGATATTCCAAAGCAGCTACGTTTAGAACAGGTGACATGGCTGGTTTAGATATCACTATGCACGTTGCTAAAAATTTAATTCCTTCTATCCCAAATGATGAACGAAAAGATGCTTTTGAGCTACCAGCTCAGTTCGTGAAAATGGTTGAGTCTGGAAAATTGGGGAATAAATCGGGAGAAGGGTTTTATAAAAAAGTAAGAAACGGTTCTAAAACTGAATTCTTAGTTATAAACCCAGAAACACTTGAATATGAGGCTCAAACTCAGTTAGAATATCCCATTTTAGAAGAAGCGAAAAAAATTCGAAATACTGCTGAACGCTTAAAATTTCTCACTTTTGGTGAAGGTAAAATCGCCAAATTCATTTGGGAAGTTCAGAAGGACTTACTTTTGTACGCTGCAAATCGCGTTCCTGAAATTGCCGATTCTCCCCAAGCTGTTGATAGAGCAATGAAATGGGGATTCAATTGGGAAATGGGACCATTTGAGCGCTGGGATGCTCTTGGGATGGAAGCTGTTGTTGGAAGGCTTACTACTGAAGGTCAAGAAATTCCAATGTTGATCAAAGAAATGCTTTCGGCTGGCATCACACAATTTTATTCGGAAGGAAAAGTCTACGATCCAATTTCGAAGGAAATGAAAGAGGTGTCTCCACAGGCAGAAGGTGAGATTAAAGTTGCCCAACTTCGTAAAAAGAAACAGCCCGTTTTTGAAAATGATTCTGCCGCACTCCACGATATGGGAGATGGCGTCGCACTATTCGAGTTCAAAACTAAGAATGCTACGCTTGGCTTTGAATTGGTACAATCTCTTGAACATTCTTTAGATGTAGTAAAGCAGAATTTCAAAGCATTGGTGCTAAGCCATGATGGTGATAATTTCGCTTATGGCGCAAACCTGATGGAAGCTATGCAGGCAAACGCTTCAGGAGAATGGGAAAAAGTTGTGGAAGCAGTGACCAATTTTCAGCGAACAGCAGTAGCTCTTCGCTATGCTCCATTTCCAGTAATAGCTGCGCCATTTGGTAGAACATTAGGTGGCGGAACGGAATTTGTACTCTACTCCGATAAAGTGGTTGCTCATCACGAATTGTATATGGGTTTGGTTGAAGTCGGTGTGGGTTTAATTCCCGCAGGAGGTGGAACAACGGAACTTCTTAAACGAGCCATGGCCAAAATAGAAGGTGATGCAGATGCGCTTCCTTTCATTCGGGAAGCTTTTAAAACAATGGGAATGGCAAAAGTCTCAGAAAGTGCACATATGGCAAAAGCGCTTAATTTCTTGCGACCATCAGATGTTATTGTGATGAATAGAGACCTTCAGCTAAGTATTGCAAAACAAGAAGCTCTTAATATGGTGAAGGTTGGATATCATGCACCAGCCCGAACTCCAATAAAGGTTTTAGGCCAAACGGCTTTGAGTGCCATGAAATTGATGCTGTACGTTATGCATGAATCTAATTTCATTACCGATTACGATAAAGTTGTTGTTGAACGCTTAGCCTTTGTTTTATCTGGCGGGGATTTAAGCGAGCCTCAAGAAGTTCCAGAAGAGTATTTGTTAAAGCTAGAACGTGAAGCAATTCTTGAATGCCTGAAAGACGACCGAACAATAGCTAGAATGGAACGCATGCTAAAAACAGGAAAACCCTTAAGGAATTGATGAATTAGGAATGCTGAATTTTGAATGAAGCATTCATAATTAATAATTCAAAATTTAAAATTTATGAAAGAAGCATACATCGTAGCAGCAACAAGAACACCCTGTGGTAAAGCAAACAAAGGTTCGTTAAGGTTTACGCGTCCAGATTCTTTGGGTGGCGCTGTGATAAAAGAATTATTGGCTAGAACTCCTGGCTTAGAGCCGTCTTCGGTTGATGATGTAATGATAGGCTGTGCCTTCCCTGAAGCGTCTCAAGGCTTAAATATAGCCCGTCAGATTGCAATTCTAGGTGGGCTTCCAGACTCTGTGCCTGGCGTTACCATAAATCGGTTCTGTTCTTCTGGATTACAAACAATTTCTATGGCGGCAGAACGGATTATGCTTGGCGCCGCTGATGTGATTATTGCAGGTGGCGTGGAATCAATGTCGTTGGTGCCAATGGGAGGAATGTCGGTACAACCAAACCCTGAATTGGTAGATAATAACCCAGAGATTTATGTGAACATGGGAATTACTGCCGAAAATGTAGCTACAAAGTATAAAGTGAGCCGAGAAGATCAAGATGCTTTTGCTTACCGTAGCCACCAACGGGCAACTTCAGCGTGGAAAAATGGAAAATTTGATTCCCAAATTACTCCCATCCAAGTTGTTGAAAAAAAGGTAAGTGCTGATGGCGAGATTATTGAGGAACGTTTCACTTTCAAACAAGATGAAGGACCAAGAGCTGATACATCCGTAGAAGTTTTAGGAAAACTCCGTCCCGTTTTCAAAATGGGAGGTTCCGTTACTGCTGGTAACTCATCACAAATGAATGATGCTGCAGCATGCGTAGTGGTGATGAGTGGTGAGAAAGTAAAAGAGCTAGGTTTGACTCCAATAGCTCGATATGTGGGTTTTGCCGTCGCTGGTGTTGCACCCGAGCTTATGGGAATCGGTCCAGTAGAAGCCATCCCAAAAGTGTTAAAACAAACAGGACTTTCTTTAAAAGATATCGATTTAATTGAGCTCAACGAGGCATTTGCTTCGCAATCTCTTGCGGTGATTAGAACTTTGGGGCTCAATGATGAAATCACGAATGTGAATGGTGGAGCTATTGCAATGGGACATCCGCTAGGTTGCACCGGCGCTAAGTTAACAACACAAATCCTTTTCGAAATGCAGGCAAGAAAATCGAAATATGGTTTGGTAACGATGTGTATTGGTGGTGGAATGGGTGCCGCAGGAATTTTTGAGAATTTAAACTAGAAAGGGAATATCATGTTTACAGAAGATACATTATCAGGTAAAACCATATTAATAACCGGTGGCGGAAGTGGTTTAGGCCTAGCAATGGCAAAAGGTTTTGTAGAATCTGGAGCAAATATTGCCATTTGTGGTCGAACCGAAGAGAAGCTTATAAAAGCTTGTACCGAGATTAATCAAGTTCGAGAAGCAGCCGAAGTTCGCTATTATGTTTGTGATGTAAGAGACCATGATGCTGTTCAAGGAATGTTTAAACAGGCGGTAAAGGATTTCGGCTCATTAGAAGGTTTGGTGAATAATGCTGCTGGAAATTTTTTATCTGCATCGGAAGATTTAACGCCAGGTGGTTTCAAGGCCGTTGTTGATATTGTACTTCATGGAAGTTTTAACTGTACGCACGTTTTTGGAAACTATCTAATTGATAACAAGCTCAAAGGTTCCATTCTAAATATTGTTACTACCTACGCCGAAAGTACAGGCTGTGCATTTGTGTTGCCATCGGCATGTAGCAAAGCAGGGGTTTTGGCAATGACCCGCTCGCTCGCTTTCGAATGGGCAGAATATGGAATTCGTGTAAATGCGATTGCTCCAGGCCCGTTTCCAACAAAAGGAGCTTGGTCGCGATTAGTTCCAGACAAAGTAATTGAAAAGTTGTTCATCAAAAAAATACCAATGAAGAGATATGGTGAACATCGAGAACTGGCAAACTTAGCCGTATTCATAATGTCTGATATGGCGTTGTATATGACGGGAGAAAATGTTGTGATAGATGGTGGCGAGAGACTACAAGCAGGTCAATTCAATTTTATAAGCGATATCATGTCGCGTAAAAAACTCAAAGCTGCATTTAAGGCAATGAGGCGGTAATTCTTTTATGAAAATTGAGCCAAACGTTGTTCTATTTTGGCAACGTTTTGAGCCAAGTTAAGTGCGTCATAGCTTGTATAAGCCGATTCACTTTTGAGTTGAACAGATTTTAAAAACAAGAGTGCACTTTTTTCTGCCGCTGTTGCAGGATCGAAACTTTGTTTGCTGAAAAATAAGTGGTTTCCATCGTTAAGGCGACCGACTCGAATGGTTTGGGAAGGCACGTGGCAATCTAAAACTTGGTTTCGATTACAAACTACGCGATGATGTTGATTTTCCTCAGCGGAGGCATACACAAAAACAGAAGCGGTAGAGCCATTATCAAATCGTAGAAAAATATGGATAGAAATTGGATTGTTGTCATTCAATTTCATCATTTTTGCTTCGATGTGATGAACACCACTGTCAATCCATTTTAGACAAAGTCCGAGTTCATCAATCCATAATCCACGAAATTCTTCTTTTGGATTTACTAATTGAGATCGACTCAGTTGGCGTGTAATATGGATAAACTGAGCTTTATTAATTTTGTCCATCATCCATTGGGTGGCAGGGGCCAAAGTAGGCCAGTGCGAAAACTGAACAAAGACACCAGCTTCTCGGGCAGCTCGGTGGATACGATCTAATTTTGAAACATCGGTTGGTTGCTTAGCAATTAGAAAGCAATTAAGCCCATTATGAATCCCTTCCAACAAAATATCTAAATTATTAGGGGAATCATCTAAGATTAGGCAAGCGTCTACGTTTCCAACTTCTTTTAAAGAAGGACACAAGTCAACTTCGTGTACAATGCTATGAGGGCGTAAATGCTTTTCCCACGCAACTGTTCTACTCGCATCACCGACAATACCAACTTTCATAGCCTATAGTTTAGTTGGGGTAAAGATGCTAAGGGAAGTTCAGATTTACAAATGTACTAACTTGAAAGTTTGAGGCGCTTAAAAAAGTTAATCAGGCATCACAATAGCTAGTATAAAATAGATAAGAATAGCAATCCCATAACTACTTATACCAAGCACAACATACAGAATTCTGACAATGGTAGGATCCCAACCTAAGTATTCTGCAATTCCGCCACATACTCCGAGGAGCATTTTGTCCTTTTTGGATTTTCTTAATTTAGCTGGCATAAATAATGTGTTTTTTTAGTTTCGTTCAATAGCCATGTACGAGGTCTATAATAATAAGTTGCACGCTAAATTCAGAATATAAAAAAGGGACCTAAGTCCCTTCTAGAAAATGCTAATTAATTAGTCTTTAGCAAACTCGGCATCTCTTTGGAGTTTAAATATGATTGGAATGGAATATTGAACTCTAACAGCTCTTCCTCGCTGTATTCCAGGCTCGAATTTGGCTTCTGATATTACTCTAAGAGCTTCTTCGTCACATCCGCCACCAATTCCTTTTATTACTCTTGCATTCTCAACATCGCCGCTTTCGTTAACTATAAACTGAATTGTAACACGTCCTTCAATTCCTGACCGTGCGGCAGACACTGGATATTGAACTTTGCTTTGAAGACCAACTAAACCGCCAATGAGTTTCGGCATTTCTTCTACTACAATAAAATATTCACCATCAGGGTCAACTTCAGTAGGTGAAACAGAATTAAGTTCATGTTCGATGAGTTTCTCATAGTCTGTATTTGAGTTTGTAATTGCTACGAGTCCATTTTCTTTACTGAGAGTTGGAAAATGGGCGACCCATATTTTTGCCGTATTGTTATGTGTTAGGATCCTAGAAGAAGAGGTAATATTGATTTGAAGTTCATTTATCTTAAATGAAATTTGGTTGCCATTAACTTCTCCAGTTCCCATAGCAGCATCAAAATTATTGAGAGCGACTACAAAAGTACCGTAATCTTTAGTACTTAATAATGTAGCTCCTAATCCAGGTGCTTTTATTCCTGAACCTGAGATGTCTATCATTTCCATTCCATTAACTTCTAATTTAGCAGAATAAATGGTTACAGCTTCTTGAGCTAATTCTTCGCCTGTAAGAGTGTTGGGTGCTCGCATATCTGAGCAGGCGATAGGAGCAATTACAATTAAAAGCATTATTAAAAGAAAGAAGAGGCTTTTCTTGTAAGACGTTTTATAGAGTTTATGATATTTCATAGTTTCGATCCGTTGTTTTAAGGTAGACTGTTTAACTGCCATACTTATAGAAAAGGCTCCGATTCCTTTATTAAGTGGAACAAGTTCAATGAGCATGTTAGCGTAGTTTTTCGGAGATACTTCTGTAGTAGATAGCACCTCTTGGTCGCAGGAGATTTCTCTAAATGTTTCAATTTCTCTAAAACTTAACCGAATGAGTGGATGAAACCAGAATAACGACTCAATAACGGAAAGCACGAGTTGAAGTAAATAATCTCCTCGTTTTATATGTACAAGCTCATGTTGAATGGCCATGTTCAGTTTTTCATCATTGTTGCGTATAGCATTTGGTAACACAATGATTGGAGTTTTCCATCCAAAAGTGAAAGGAACTAATGGGTGATCATGAAATGCTATTTCAACAGATCTATTTGCTAAGTCCATTTCTGATGGAATACCGGATAAAGGCTCTTTAACCAACGATGAATGAAGTTTCTTGAGCTGATAATAACTCCAAACTAAACGGATAATCATCACTGCGCCTACAAGTAAGAATAATGCCGAAATGGAACCTACTATGAAATTACTATCCATCCAGTTGATAGAGTAAGCAACGGAGTTTGTATCGGAATACAAATTGCTTGGAAAGGGGTTTTGAACAATGAGTAGAACTGGATCAAACTTAGTGGTAGCCATTCCGAACCAAGATGAAAGCTGAAGCAGTAAGGCAGAAATAATACCTAAAGGCAAAGCAACCATCGTTGCCACTCGCAGATGATATTGGTAAAGCGGATTTAGCGAATTAATCTGACGAAGGGCTAACAACGTTACCAAGCCGATAATGGTCCAAATAACGAGAGGGAACCAAAAAACATCCATGGCATAAGTGCCGAATTGTTGTAGGAGTTCAAATATCGATTCCATTGTTAGTCCTCCATGCTATCGATTAGCTTTTTAATCTCCTTGAGTTCGTCTTCAGAAATATTTTCTGATTTTACCAAGGTTTGAACCAATGCAGCTGTAGAACCTTTGAATACTTTATCAACCATCTTATTTATAAGATTGAATTGAACACTTTCAGGTTCTTGAGCAGCGCTATACACAAAAGTCACACCGTCCTTGCGATACTTTAGATAACCTTTATCGCTTAGGTTTTTCATAATGGTCATTACGGTTGTGTAGGCGACTTTCCGTTCTTGTATGATCTTTTCTTGAACCTGAGCCACAGTGGCTTCTCCTAAATCCCATACATGATGTAGAATTTCCATTTCGGATTCACCAAGGGGCGTTAATGATTTTTTCATAGTATTCGGTTAGTTAAAAAAGCTCCTACTAATATAATAGTATTTAATACTAAGTCAATAGTAGGAGCGAAAATATATTTCCGAATTACAATATATTCGAATACATAAAGTTCTTGTATAGCAAACTAGGAGTTTGAAAATATCGTGATTAAGTCACAATAAAATAATATTTTAAGAAAAGTGAAGTGGAGCAATAATTGTAAATTCAATTATTTGAAGTTTCGTGTCCAGTTTGAAAACAAACCAACTCCAACAACTACCAAACTTCCAACCAAAGTGTAAAGCGGCCATGCAATTGCGAGTCCATCACCAGGAAGAATATTTTGCACAGGACCCTTCACTAAAAACAGTAAAACTATTAATCCAGAGAAGAAACCGATGAGTGCATCTTTGGTTGTGGGCTTTTTGAAGAGCATCCCAAGAGCAAAAGCACCTAATAATCCGCCATAGGTGTAGGAAGCAATTCCTAAGCCCAATTCAACGACGGTTGGGCGTTCTCCTCCACTAAGTTGCATAAAGGTGAACAGAAATGCAGATCCAGTTAAAATTACGCCCCAAATAAGAGTTATAATTCTAGAGACCTTTAGATCTTGTTGCTCTGAGTTAGATTTGCCAAAATAAGGTTTATATAAATCGTAGGTAGTTGCTGATGCTAACGAATTTAACGAGGAGCTCAAACTACTCATAGCTGCGGCAAATAAAGCGGCTACAATTAACCCAGAAATACCGACGGGTAATTGTTCAACTATAAACTTCGCGAAAATTTCGTCGGTGGTGGCAAGGCCTAAACTTTCGGGAGCAGCGCCTTGGTAGAAAGTGAAAAGCATTAAGCCAATCACTAAAAAGAGGGAAAATTGGAAAATGATTACGACTCCACTCCAGATAAGTGCTTTTTGCCCAGATTTTAAACTACCAGTAGCAAGTAAGCGCTGTACAAGAAGTTGATCGGTACCGTGTGAGGCTAGCGAGAACACTGCCCCACCAATCACTGCCGTAATTAAGGTGTATGGTTGGGCTATGAAGTCTTTAAAATTCATATCTAAACCGAGTCGAAAGATCTGAAATTTATTAGCTGATTCAGATATCGCGACAACCGAGTTCCAGCCATCTGGGAGTTTGTTTAACAAGATGAACATCGCTAAGACAGCGCCCCCCAAGTAAACCGCCATTTGTACAACATCCATCCAAATAACTGCTTTAATACCACCAAAAAACGTATATAATAAGGTGATTACAGATATAACTGAAATTGAAATCATATAGATTTCGGCATCACTCCATCCTTCAAAAGCACCGCCTAAACGTAAAATAATGGCAAGCGGAATAGCGGTCGCAAATAGACGAACTCCATCGGCGAGAAGGCGAGTAACCATAAAAGTGGTACTTGTAGCATTTCGCATTGAGGCACCAAAACGTTTTTCCAGAAACTGGTATGCGGTGTACATTTCGCCATCGTAGTATTTTGGAAGAAAAAAGAGCGCTACCAAAACACGCCCAATAAAGTAACCAATAGTTATTTGAAGAAAGGTGAGATTTCCACCATAGGCCACAGCAGGGATGCTAATAAAGGTTAGTGTACTTGTTTCGGTTGCCACAACAGAAAACAGAACAGCCCACCACGGAATGCCATTGCCGCCTAAAAAATAATCCTTATTTGAGCTTTGTTTACCAGAAACTTTTAAACCAAAAACAGCAACACCCAATAAATATAAAACCAGAACTAAATAATCGACGAACTCAAACTGCATAATTTTTATATACTACTATTTCCGAAGGTTTCGGGCATTACGAGAATTATTCCTCATATTAATGGGCAGAATCTATATCTATGAACTGAGAAACTCCACAAATTTCTGAACTGCTCTGCCACGGTGGCTTATTTTGTTTTTTTCGGAGGCTTCGAACTCTGCAAATGTGGTTTGGTATCCTTCTGGTTGGAAAACGGGGTCGTATCCAAAACCAGCAGTTCCCTTTTCTTCTGATATGATTTCACCTTTGCAAATACCTTCAAATGTATGTTCCTGCCCATCTAATACTAAAGCGAGAACTGTTCTGAACTGAGAAGTTCTGTCTGACTTACCTTTCATCTCAACTAAAAGCTTGTCTACATTATCTTGGTAACTTGCATTTTTGCCAGCGTAACGTGCCGAATAAACTCCAGGAGCTCCATTTAGAGCTGAAACTTCTAAGCCAGTATCGTCTGATAGGGAAGGCAAGCCAGTAACGCTATACACATAACGAGCTTTCTTTAGTGCATTTCCATCAAGAGTGGGTTGATCTTCATCAACGTCTTCTAATTCTGGAAAATCTAAGGCTGAATACACTTCTATTCCTAGACCGGCCACAAGTGATTTCATTTCCTCAATTTTATTGGCATTTCGAGTAGCTAAAACTAGTTTGTCCATTAGTCCTTCACTCTTGGAAATAATTTGTAATAAAGATTGATTCCGCTACCGATGGTTAAAATACCATTTAGAGTAGTGAAGATGATATCATCTCTCATAAATGAATAAATGGTGAGCATTAAGCTTGATGACGCATATAGCAGAATAAACCCTATAGTGATGGGAGTTTTACCTGCTTTGATGGTGTCCCACGTTTGGGGAATCCACGCCATAATTAATATGCCAAATCCAGCCCAGCCTAAAAGTTCAACTCCAGTCATATATTATCCTAATTGGTTTAAAATTTCTTGGACTTCGTGCCACTTTAGACGCGGGCCAAACTGTGAAACAATTCGAGAGGATGCTAAGCTGGCTAATTTTCCTGAACCAGCATAACCTTTTCCATGAGTAAGGCCGTATAAAAATGCGCCAGCAAACATATCTCCAGCACCATTAGTGTCTATTGCTTTAACGGGATATGGTTCTATATCGATGAATGTGTCACCATCAAAAATAATTGCGCCGTTACTACCTTGAGTAATTACAAATTTGTGAGCCACTTTTTTAAGTTCTTCTCTAGCAATACTAAGGTCGGTTGTATTTGTAAACTTCATAGCTTCTTCTTCGTTGCAAAAAAGTAAATCGACAGATGCACCAATTACTTCCTCAAAACGAGCTTGAAAGAATTCTACTATAGAAGGATCAGAAAGTGTTAAAGCGGTCTTTACATGATTTTGTTGAGCAATTTTCTTGGCTAATTTCATCGCTTCGAATCCGGTATCAGAGGCTACTAAATAGCCTTCCAAATAAACGTATTCAGAGTCTTTAATGGCAGCTTCACTCACTTCTTTTTCTGAAAGATTTACAGTAATTCCGAGGAACGTATTCATTGTACGGTCGGCATCGTCCGTAATCATAACTAAACATTTCCCCGTAATACCTTCTTCACGTTCGCTATGATCTAAGTTGGTGTCAATGCCTGCTTCTTTCATGTCATTCAGATAAAAATCACCAAACTCATCGTTCGATACTTTACACGAATAGAATGCTTTTCCACCGAACTGGCTAGTTGCAATAATGGTGTTAGCTGCCGAACCACCTGATTTTCTATTCACCTGGTCGTGGTTAATAGCATTAATTAATCGATGTTGAGTGTCTTCGTCAACTAAGGTCATTAGACCTTTTTGGACATTGTGTTCTTTTAAAAAATCTTCAGAAACGGTAAAGTCTAAATCTACTAAAGCGTTACCAATGCCATAAACGTTATATTTTTTCTTCATAGATAATGGGGAAACAGGATATTTCTTTTATACTTAGTTATTTCCGTAAAAGTACGGACAATCGCTTTCTATAAAAAATGTTTGATGATTCTAATGAGTTTCGCTGGGATAATACGCATGTGTTAGAATTGCTAGCAAAGCTGAATCTATTTATTCGGATTAATCCAATAGTAGAAATTGTGATCATCTAAGGTGAAACCCGTTTTGGGGTAGAGATTGTTGCCCTCAATATTTGAAGCATCAGTTTCTAGAGTTAATCCAAAAGCGTTGGTCGATTTACATAATTCTTTGGCAGCTTCAATAAGTAATTTAGAAACTCCCAAACCGCGGAAATCAGCATGTACAAATAAATCGTTTAGCAACCATGTTCGCTTTAAGTTAGTTGACGTAAAAAGGGGATAGAGTTGTACAAATCCCGCCAATCTTCCGGATGGATGGCAAGCTACAAATATCTCAGATTCGTTTTGCGTGATACGTTCCTGCAAAAAAGATTTTCCCGCTTCAACATCACTTTCTTTTTTATAAAAAACTCGGTAAAGGTTAAACAAATCAGCCAATTCATCTAAGTCGTTCAAAGTTGCTTTATGGATAGAAGTAGAGGTGCTCATAGTTTGGGTGGATTATTTTATTCTGAAGTGAGTGAACTTTCGATGCGCATTTCCCCTAACAACGTTCTATGAACAGGGCATTTTTTTGAGATTTCTAAGAGTTTGTCTAACTGTTCTGAGGTTAAATCACCTTTTATAATTAACTCTTTTTCAATGAGGTCAATTTTGGCGGAAGAATCTTCGCAGGATTGGCAATCATCAACGTGGCGTTTGTTGTGTCTGAGTTCAAGAAACATGTCTTCAATGGGCCATTTTTTACGACGAGCGTACATTTTTACCGTCATTAAAGTACAAGATCCAAGGCTCATAAGTAACAAATCGTAGGGATCTGGACCTTCATCATTTCCGCCATCTACGCTAATAGGCTCATCTGCAATAAAAGAATGGTTGCCTGCAGTTAAGGTAGATTTAAATACATCATTTTTTGCGAGATGTATATGTACAATTTTTTGTTTGTTCTCGTCAGCCATGGATAGATCGTTTAGTTTAAGAATTCACTCTTTAAGGAAAGAGAAGAATCGGGATTTAGCAAGTGCTTTAATGCAACACGTATCCTTTGGGTTTGGTTCAGAGTTCATTGCCTAACAATATGGTAACAACGGCATTACTAATTATTTACACTCAGAATATCTAGAGATAATATCGAAAGGCGTTCTTATAAATAAACTCATTGAGGTTTATGAAAAGAAAGCTAGACACGGTTGTTATTTCTGATGTGCATCTTGGAACAGTAGGTTGCCATGCAGTAGAGTTAGTTCAGTACTTAAATTCTGTAGATCCAGAGCGTGTAATATTGAATGGAGATTTCATCGATATGTGGAATTTTAGAAAATATTATTGGCCAGAAGCACACATGCACGTTATTAGAACTTTAATAACCATGATGACAAACGGCGTTGATATCTATTATTTGACAGGAAATCACGATGAGACACTACGCAAAATTTCGAGTTTGCAACTGGGGCCTCTATTCATCCAAAACAAATTGGTGCTCGAATTAAACGGCGAGAAAGTATGGTTTTTTCATGGGGATATTTTTGATGTAACCATGAAGTATAGCAAGTGGATCGCGAAACTTGGTGGGCATGGATATGAGTTGCTAATTCTTCTTAATCGGTGGATTAATAATGTATCGGTGAAGTTAGGTTATGGGAAGCTTTCGCTATCAAAGAAGATAAAAGACAGTGTAAAAACGGCCGTTAGTTTTATTGATGATTTTGAGATTACGGCAATGGAATTAGCCATTGATGAAGGTTACGATTATGTGGTATGTGGGCATATTCATCAGCCAAAAATTCGTGGTTATGAGAATGAAAAGGGCTCTGTAATCTATCTAAACTCGGGAGATTGGATAGAGAATTTAACCGCGCTTGAATACGATGGAGAGGAGTGGAGTTTATATAAATACGAAGAGGATATCATATTACAAGAAAGCCCAAGAATTAATCATCTTATGCAATCTTACACTACCAATAAAAAGGTAATGATAGGATGAAAATCTTATACGGAGTGCAGGGAACAGGGCATGGGCATATAAGCAGAGCAAAAGTTGGGCTTCCTAAGCTCAGAGAATTAGCAGAAGTTGATGTGCTTATAAGTGGATATAATTTCCATTTAGAATTGGATGGTCCTGTGGCTTACAAAGCGCGAGGTATCAGCCTTAATTACGACAACAAAGGCAGTGTAGATTTTTTAGAAACTGCGTTGAATCTAAAACCAGTTAAATTCTTACAAGATATTCAGAAAGTTCCCATTTCTGGGTATGATTTTATTGTGAATGATTTTGAGCCCGTAACAGCATGGGCTGCACAAACCGCTGAAATCCCTTGCGTGGCAATTAGTCATCAAGCTTCATTTTTGTCGGGTAAAGCGCCACGTCCGCTAAGAAAATCATTAATGGCTGAGGGTGTTTTAAAACATTTTGCACCTTGTACTACAGCAATTGGTTCTCATTACCTGCGATACGATGATTTTATAGAACCACCAATAATTCGGCGTCAGATAAGGGATTTAACTCCGAGCCTTGGTGGGCATATTACCGTTTACTTACCCGCTTATGATCACCAAACTCTATGTTCTATTTTCAATCAGATAAAGAGTGTTGAATGGCATGTTTTTTCTCCAGCCTGTGAAAACGCCTACCAAAAGAATAACGTGAGAGTTTTCCCTGTTGGTAAAGATAGCTTTCTGAAGAGTTTTGAATCGTGTTTGGGTGTTATTTCCTCAACAGGATTTGAAACTACATCTGAAGCCTTATTTCTTGGAAAGAAATTGCTCACTATTCCTATTCGGAATCAGTATGAACAGTTATGTAATGCAGCAGCGCTACTTAAGTTAGGAGGAGATGTAGTCTATACGATTAACGGGAAGTTTAAAAGTAGATTGGAGAATTGGTTACAAAATGGGAAGGTGCTACATATTCCCGAGATTAGTAACGATGTTGACCTTGCGAAGAAGATTATTGATGCGGGAACAAAAGTAAGCACTTCGTCACATAGAAGGTTAGAAAAGGTGTTCGGTTAGTTTGAAACTGTTTAGTGCAAAGTTCTACAGGTACTTTTCTTTTATAATATTTAAGTGATGGGTTTCGTGCCCCGCAATGATAAACGCGATAGCTCGTACCGTAAACTCAACTCCGCTCGCCACACCTTTGTTGGTAATCATTTGTTTAGTCATATTCTTAAAAAGATGGATGGTTGCTACTCTAACTGCTAAGTACTCGTTCGATAAATTGCTCAATGTCCGCGAATTATAGTTGTTGTTTTCCATCCATAGGTCTTGATCCATTCCCGGAAGCTCACTGCTGTCTCCACGGCTAAAACAGAGAGCTCTATAAGAAAACACTCTTTCCGTTTCAATCAGATGTCCAATAATTTCTTTAATGGTCCACTTTCCAGATGTATAAGCAAACAGTGCTTTATCTCCAGGAATGGTGTTAATAAGAGTGAAAAGCTCATGCATCTGAGTGTTCAAAGTATTTAGGATATTCCCTTTCGAAACTAAGCCCACGTAGTCTGAATAATAGTGTGCATACTCTGTAGATGCTGGGTATTCATTATTCCAAATAGCGGTTTCCATATTGCTTCTGCTTAAAGTGTTGGTTTATACAATAATACATTGCTAGTTAAAAGGCCAAAAAAAACCCGATACAGTTAAGTGTCGGGTTTGAAATAATCCAGATATGAGGTCTAGTTTACTTTGATAGACTCTACTGTTTCGGATGATATTTTATTACCATCTGCGGTAGTAACGATGGCGTGAGCGTAAGCTACACCATTAGCCACCTTCCAGTTAGCGAATGTAACTTCTGTTGTTACAGCTTTTCCCATTTGTGGGTTGAAAGCTGAAGCACGAGATAAGTAGGGAAGTGCAGTCTTACTATCTAATAAGTAAGTAGTTGCTCCATCGTTAGTTACTTTGAGTACAACATACTCGGTTCCGTTAACGGTTTCAGTTCCGATATACTCAGCATCTAAGGTGGAGTATATTCGAGCAATATTTACATAGCTACTTTTTACTTCTTTCACCATTGGGGCAATCATTGCTGGTGAAAGGGATTGTTCTTGCCCCCCTCTTGTAAATTTACCAGCTCCATTAGCAATACTAATGTTCATATTACCTTGAGGTGCTTCTAAAGCCGATTCGATACTAAAATCGTTATAATTAATGGTAGTAGTATTCTTAACGTCCTGATTACCCATTGGAGTGGCTTGTGAAATAGTAGAAACGGAAGTAATACTAGATACTTTTTTGTTAGGAGAGATTATAGCATCAGACATTTTTTTAAGCCAAGCTTTGCCTTGAACTTTGTCGCCTGATACATCACCACCTTCTGATTTAGGTTCTGGAATTGTGATATCGATTTCGTTGATTTTTCCATATTTATCAAGTTGGCTTCCAATTTCAGCTTTGTTACCTACAACCAAAACCTGAACTTTGTCAGGATGTAGATATTCTTTTGCAACTCGTTGGATGTCAGAAATAGAAACTTTCTTTAAACCTTCTACATATTTGTCAAAAGCATCTTGAGATAGTCCGTTATACTCGTTGCTTAAACGTTCGTTCAAGATTTTGTTTTTGCTATCGTATTTAAAAACGAGTGAGTTTAGGAAACGGTCACGAGCATCGGTTAACTCTTTTTGGCTAACAGGCTCGTCTTGCAGACGTTTAACTTCTACTAAAATGGCATCAATAGCTTCAGCAGTAGTTGAGCTTTTGGTCATAACAAACAAATCGAAGGTGCTTGGGTAGTTAATAGAACTTCCAAATCCACCACCAACAGCATAAGCAAGCCCAAGGTCGGTACGTACCTTTTGAAACAATCTTCCGGCAAATCCGCCGCCTAATACTTGATTCATCATTTGTAACGCAGGGTAATCAGGGTTGTCTCTTAATCCACCAATGTGGCCAATAAGTACGTAACTCTGGTTAACGTCAGGTTTGTCAATCAAGTTAAATGTTGATGGGTAGGTATAATTTACTTCAGGGTAGATAATGTTTGTTTTGGTACCAGAAGGCAAACTTGCAAAAGCTTCTTTAAGCTTTTTCTTCATTGCTTTTGTATCAAAATCTCCAATAATACCAAGCATCATGTTATTGCCAACAAAAGCTTGTTTGTGAAATTCAATGAGGTCTTCTCGTGTAATGGCATCTATGGTTGCGTACTCTACTTGCTGAGTATAAGGAGAGTCTTTGCCATAAATGAGTTTGTTGAATTCTCTGTTGGCTATGCTAGCTTGATCGTCGTTTCTGCGTGAAATACCAGATTTAGCTTGGGTTTTGTAGAGGTCTATTTTGTCTTCTGGAAAAAGTGGGTTTTGTACTAAATCTACAAAAACAGGTAGAAGTTCATCGAAATCTTCTTTTAAAAGATTCATTGAGGCACTACCTGAACCTTCTCCAATAAAAGTGCTCATAAAAGCAGCTTTATCTTCTAAAAGTACATTCAGTTTTTCTGCAGGATAGTTTTTTGAGCCACCCTCGCGCATTACTTGGCCAACCATAGATGCGAGGCCTGTTTTTTCAGAAGGCTCTAAAAGGTTACCTGTACGTACAATAGCGTTAACTCTGATAAGAGGGAGTTCCTTATCTTCTACAAGGTAGAAAGTTATTCCGTTATCAAGTTTAAACTCTTCAACTTTAGCTTTTTCAAAGCTATTTAATTTTGGGTATTTAATCTCATCATAACGTTTTTGGGCTGCCACACTAATAGACAGTACCATCATCATGGAGAATAATAGAAATCGTTTCATAATAATTTGGGCTTGAATTAATGTCTTTATTAGGAGTCAGTTTTAACTGTGTAACCGACCGTGCGGTTCTTTTTTATCAAATACTTATTTGCTACTCTCTGCAAATCATCGAGAGTTACTTTATTGTAACGGTCTAGTTGGTTAAACACATTTCTCCAATCGCCAGTTGAGGCATAAGTGCCAGCGAAATTGAGTGCTAGTCCGGTGTTGTTGGCTAGGCCTCTAATAATACCAGCTCTAATTTGAGTTCGTGCTCTATCTAGTTCTTCTTGTGTGATGGAGCCACCTTTCACAATTTCAATTTCCTCATAAATACGTTTTTCTAGACCTTCAGTCTCAACACCTTGGTTAGGTACGGCAAAGGTTAGAAATAACGATGGGAATTTTGTACCAGGGAAACCATTAAATGCTGCGATTTGAAGTGCTAATTTTTCTTCTTCAACTAGTTTCTTGTATAAAACTGAAGTTCGGCCATTTGAAATAATATTGCCTAATAAGCTAAGAGCTTCAAAATCAGGATCAGAATCTGCAACTGCATGATAGCCAATTAGCATAAAAGGCTGTGAGTTTCCTTCAATAGAGAATCTACGTTCGCCGCGTTGTTCTGGTTCAATGGTAGTAACGGGTGGGGCAACTTTCCCTTTTCCTTTTAGGTCGCCAAAGTATTCTTCAGCTAGTTTCTTCATTTTCTTTGGATCTACATCGCCCGCAATACCAATAGTTATATTACTTGGGATGTAATATTTGTCATAGAAATCGTGTGCGTCTTCAATAGTGGTTCCAGTTATATCGGAATTCCAACCAACTACAGGCCGGCCATAAGGATGCGCTGTGTAAGCTACAGCTAAGAATTCTTCCAATAATCTACCAATCGGGTTAGATTCTGTTCTCATGCGTCGCTCTTCGCGTACTACTTCTTTTTCTACAAAAAACTCGCGGAAAGTAGGCGTTTTAAAACGTCCAGCTTCTAGATTAAACCATAATTCAGCTTTATTGGAAGGTAGGCTGTAGTAATAATCGGTTTGATCAGCTCCAGTTGAAGCGTTTAATCCGCTTCCTCCGTTATTCTGAATAATTTGTGAGAACTCATTATTTACAACGTAGGTTTTTGACTTCTCTTGAAGTTCTTCAAACTTAGCCCACTTTTTGTTAAGAACTGTAGTGTCAGGATTTGAACTAAACTTCTCATTTATCCAATCTCTATAGGCAGCATCCATTTCAGCAATAACCTTTTTCTCTTCTTCCCAGTTGGTGGTGCCAATGTAGTCGGTGCCCTTAAATGCCATGTGCTCAAAAATATGAGCAATGCCTGTATTACCAACAGGTTCGTTTACTGCACCTACATTTACATGAGTATAAAAGCTGGCAACAGGTGCGTCGTGACGTTCAATTATAATGAAGTGGAGTCCATTATCGAGTGTAAACTCGGTTACTTTTTTTTCAAATTCTGCAAGGTTTTGGGCCTTGGTAGGGATTGCTACAAGCACTAAAAATAAGCAGGCTAATAACATCACACTTTTAGATGTTTGTTCTTTCATTCTAAATATGGCTTATGAAAACTTAAGTTATTGATATTCAAATATTCAGCATTAAAGTTATAAAACACCAAATAAACTTATTGGTAAAATTTAGGAGTGAATTCCTTTAGAGGAAATCCATCCTTGAATGATGTTTTATGCTCTTCGTTTCTGGATAACTCGAGCTCGTACGCTATGAACTCAGGATTGTTATATCTTTTTTGAAAATAAATCTTTTTATCTCCAATAGTTTTTGAACATCGGTCTATCTCAAGTACGGCGTCCCCAACTTTAATACCTAAATGTGAGGCTATGTATTCATCTGCTATAGTAGCTGTAATTTTATAACGACCACCTGTAATGGGGATGTTAAATTTTTCCTCCAAAACTTGATAAATAGTTTGAGTGGTTAAATTTTCATCAAATAAAAGCTGGCCATAACTAGCTGGTAACCAAGTTACATCTACAGCAATAGGTTTATTATTAGCTAATCGCACACGGTCTACTTGAATGAGTGGAGTGTCGTTATCTAGATCTAGAATGGCATTAATTTCAGCAATTGCTTTAACTTTTTTTAGAGAGATTAGCTTTGAAGAACTTGTGTAACCTGCACGCCTCATATCTTCAGAAAAATCGGAAAGCTGAACGAGAGGTTGATTAACTTTCTCTTCGCTTACAAAAGCACCTAATCCTTGTTTGCGATATATAAGCCCTTGATGTTCTAAGTTTTGGAGAGCTTGTCGTACAGTCACTCTGCTTACATCAAAGTATTCACACAAACGCTTTTCGGAAGGGAGTTTATCTCCTGGTTCAAAGCGATTTTCATTTATTTCTGAGCGCAGTTGCTCGGTAATTTGTTCGTATCTAGATTTATAATTATTACTCATGCCTACCTTTTATTTGATACATGTAATATACTTGTTATAATATGTTGTAACAAATTAGATTTCATCCCTATTATGTATTCATAAATTAAAAGGAGAATACTATGAGTTACTATACAACTACCCTACTTACTACAGATTTTGAAACGGCTATAGAACGAGTTACAGAATCTCTTAAAAACGAAGGTTTTGGCATACTTACTGAAATCAGAGTAAATGAAGTTTTTAAAAAGAAGCTAGATGTCGATTTCAAGAACTATCGAATTCTTGGGGCTTGTAATCCCAACTTTGCACACCAAGCTATTTTAAAAGAGGATAAGGTAGGAGTGATGCTACCATGTAACGTGATTGTACAAGAACATATTGATGGTAAAATTGAAGTTACCGCAGTAGATCCTAGCGCATCTATGCAAGCTATAAATAATAAAGAGCTGCAAAGCATTGCCTTAGAAGTAGAAGAGAAACTTAAAAATGTGATTCGAAGCTTATAACGCTTTGTCCACAGTTTGAAACTTAAGTTAACATCAAAATCAGATACAGAATGAAGTTGCTAAAGCTATTTTTTATAGCACTATTAATGCCCTTAACTAACATTTCTGGTTGGGCACAAACCACAGATCACCTAGAGCTTAGCTTAGAACAAGCTTTGGAAATGATTCATGAAACAGCAGTTGATGTGTTGATTGCTGAAGAAACTAAAATGGCTGCGAAAGCGGCTTTTAGTCAAGGAAATGCTGTCTTTCTGCCACAGTTAAGTATTGAGGAAACGGGAATTAAGACAACTGATCCGATAGGTGTTTTTGGTATAAAACTGCGACAAGGTATTATTACGCCCGCCGATTTTAATCCATCGGTTATGAATAGCCCAGATGCACTTCATTCTTTCACAACAAAATTCCAAGTTCTCCAACCTATCATAAATGCAGATGGTTTTTACGAACGTAAGTCGGCAAAACATCAATTTCAGTCGGCGAGTGAACAGGTAAAAGCGACCAAAGAATATGTAAAGCTAAAAGTGAAGGAATTGTATTACCAGCTCGCTATTCTTGATAAACAAGCAGAAGTACAAAAAAGCTTTTTAGAAAGTAGTAAAGCTCATGAAGAGCAAGCTAAAAATTACTATGAGCAAGGTATTATAAATAAGGCTGAATATTTACGGGCAAAAGTTGAAACGTTGAACGCAGAACAAGCATTGCTTGGGGTTTCTAACAGCAGAGAGGCTAACAACGACGCACTATTGCTAGTGCTTGGGATTAATGACAACATTACAATTCAGGCTACAGATAACCTTGAGTTTAAAGAATTAGCCAATAATGGGGTATCTACAAGTTCTATTGGGAATTCGGCGCTTACTGCTTTGGAATATCAAATTAAGGCCTCGAATACGCTTCTAAAGGCAGCACGTTTTAGTTTTCTGCCAAGTTTAAATGCTTTTGGAAGCTATGAGTTTAATGACTCACGACTTTTTGGAACAAATAGTAATAATTATACCATTGGCGCTACACTACGCTGGGATTTGTTTAAAGGCTACGGACAGGTTGGAAAGGTGGCGCAACGCAAAGCCGAACTCCGAAAGACAGAGCTAGTTTACCAAAAGAGTTTGAATAAATATCAAGCAGATGTAAGAGATGCCCGCCGTTCAATAAAACTAGCTTTACAAACTATGGAGCTTGCAAAGCATAAAACGCTTCAAACTGACGAAGATGTTCGAATAAGAACTGATAGGTATGCACAAGGCATAGAAAAAACGACCGATCTACTTATGGCGGAGTCAACAAAGCTAGGCAGTCAGCTTAGTTTCCTTCAAGCTCAATATCAATATATCGTGTCGGTAGCACAGCTCGAATACCTTTTAGAAACCGATTTATAGACCGTCTAATAGCCAAACAACCATTTTTATACTTAAAGAAGATGAAACAATTCGAAATGATTAATACCAAAACAAAAGCACTTTTTACAGCTATTTTGATGCTCGGCATAGCACAAGGTTGTTCGGAAAAAGTTGAAACACCTAAGATAGAATCAAATAGCATAGAAGCTAGTGTAATTACGGCTGGTTACAATTCAGATAACAGCAGTAAAGAGTTTGCAGGAGTTCTTAAAAGCACTAAACGAAGCGAACTTGGAACAAAAGTGATGGGCACAATCAAATCAATACCTGTTACTATTGGAGAGAAAGTTCAAAAGGGTGATTTATTAGTACATATTTCTGATAACGATCTTATTGCTCAGAAACATCAAATCCAGTCTGGATTAAACTCAGCCAAAGCAACGTTTAGGCTTGCTGAAATAAACTTAAATCGTTTTAAAATTCTGCATGAGCAAAAAAGTGCTACTCAAAAGGAATGGGATGAAGTGCAGTTAAATCATTCTATGGCACAGAACAAAGTGGTAGAAGTAGAAAATAAGCTTAAAGAAATTGATGACTTATTAACCTACACTCAAATCAAAGCTCCTTTTTCAGGAGTTGTAGCAGCTAAAAATGCAGAAGCTGGTGATTTAGTAATGCCAGGACGACCTCTTATTGTAATTGAAAATAGTGAGGATTTTGAAATCGAATTTTCCTTAGGTGAGGCAGATATAAATAGTATTCACTTGGGCGATACAATTAGAGTAAATATCCCAACTATATCCGACCAAATGTATAGCGCACTTGTTAGCGATGTAAGTAGTGCAGGTCAACGTTTGAGCAATCAGTATTTGGTGAAAGTACAGCCACAAATTCCATCAGAAAAGACAAAATCGTTGCGCTCTGGAATGTTTGCGACGGCGTATATACCAATTGAAACTACAAAAAGTGTAAGCATACCAAGTTCAGCCCTTGTTCAACGTGGGCAACTAGAAGGTGTGTATGTACTAAATACCCATGATGAAGCCATTCTGAGATGGATAAGAATAGGTAATAAGTCGAATGGATACTTGGAAGTACTCTCTGGGTTGAAAGCGGGAGAAACTGTGATTAAAGAAAGTGCGCTAATTATGCACGATACCCAAAAAATTATTCCAATCAATTAAGGTTTAAAGAAAAAGATTATGAAATCTGGAATAGCAGGAAAGGTCGCAAGCGCCTTTATAAATTCTAAACTTACTCCATTACTGATGATAGCGTTTTTAGCGCTTGGAGTTTATGGAACCTATTTAACACCTAGAGAAGAAGAGCCACAAATAGATGTGCCAATGGCGGATATTTTTGTGGCATACCCAGGGGCAAATGCGAATGAAGTTAAACAACGTGTTTCACTACCATTGGAAAAAGCATTATCAACTATTGAGGGGGTAGAGTATGTTTATTCAACTTCTTTAGATGGTCAAGCAATGGTTTCGGCTCGTTTTTATGTTGGCGAAGATGTGGAGCGAAGTTTTGTAAAGCTCTACAATACCTTAATGAAGAATATGGCAAATATGCCGACTGGTGTAAGTCCGCCATTGGTTAAAACTCGTTCAATCGATGATGTGCCGATGATGACTTTAACGCTATGGGATAAAAGCGAAACCTATACAGATTACGAGTTACGGAAAACAGCCCAAGAGCTAGGCTCGGAGATTAAAAAAATTACTGATGTGGCAGAAGTGAAAGTTCACGGAGGTCGAGCTCGACAAGTACGCGTTTTATTGAATAAGAATAAAATGGCAACTTATGAAGTTACTGCGTTAGAAATAGCGGGAATCATTCAGGCTACGAATCAGAAGACGTTTTCAGGATCGTTCTCTAATAACGATACCGAGTTTCTAGTTCAAACTAATAGTTTTCTAAAGAATGCTTCTGAAATAGAAAATCTGATCGTGCAAGTTAAAGATGGTGCACCGATTTATTTAAGAAGCATTGCCGAAGTTATTGACGGACCAGAAGAGCCTTCTAACTACGTATTTTATGGATTGGCGGCTGGAGGAGTAAAGAACTATGAGCAAGAAAATGGAGTAAAAGTAGGAGAAACATTCCCTGCAGTTACTATTTCAATTGCAAAACGCTCAGGTACAGACGCTATGGTTATAGCTGAAAAGATAAATGCTAAAACTAAAGCGTATAAAGGCAACCTCATTCCTTCCCAAATAGAAGTTTCTGTTACTCGAAATTATGGTGAAACAGCGTCTCAAAAAGTTGCGTCACTTCTCGAGCATTTACTCGGAGCTATTATCGCCGTAACCATTGTAGTAGCTCTTTCGTTAGGCTGGCGTGGCGGACTTGTTGTATTCCTATCGGTACCAGTAACTTTTGCCTTAACGCTGTTCTTGTACTACATGTTTGGTTATACACTAAACAGAATTACACTTTTTGCACTAGTCTTTGTAACGGGGATTGTTGTAGATGATTCCATCATTATTGCCGAGAACATGCATAGGCATTTTAAAATGAGAAAATTACCATTCAAACAGGCTGCTATTGCGTCAATCAATGAGGTTGGTAACCCAACTATTTTAGCAACATTTACGGTAATTGCTTCGGTTCTCCCGATGGTTTTTGTATCTGGATTGATGGGGCCATACATGAGCCCAATGCCTATTGGCGCATCTTTAGCTATGATATTTTCTTTAATCGTAGCACTGGTAATTACACCTTGGTTAGCTTATAAACTGCTCCCCCAAGGAATGTTAGATAGTAATGGAAATGAAAAAGAGTACAGTTTAGAAAAAACCTTTATCTATCGTATCTATTCCAAAACAATGAAGCCTCTATTAGCTAGTGCGAGTAAGCGCTGGGTTTTTATTGGAAGTGTAACGGTGCTTTTATTAGCATCAACCACACTTTTTATATTTAGAGTTGTAGAAGTTAAAATGCTTCCATTCGATAATAAAAACGAAATTCAACTAATTATCGATATGCCTGAAGGTACAACACTGGAAAGAACTAATGCGGTGGCTAAGGAAGTAGCACTAAGCATAAAAGATTTGCCCGAGCTTGATAATTATCAAATCTACGCAGGCACTCATGCACCTATTAACTTTAACGGATTAGTACGCCATTACGATTTACGAAATGGATCCAATATCGCCGATATTCAATTAAATCTAACCGATAAAGGAGATAGGTCCGCTCAAAGTCATGATATCGCCAAAAGAATAAGACCAATTGTTCAGAAAATCGGTGAACTCTATGACGCCAATATTAAAATTGTAGAAGTTCCGCCAGGGCCTCCAGTTCTATCAACATTAGTAGTAGAAGTTTATGGGCCAGATTCAGAGCAAAGAGAAAAATTTGCTCAGGAAATTATGGCAATTTTCGAGAAGCAGGATGGAGTGGTAGATGTTGATTGGATGCGAGAAGATGAACAAATTCGTTACAATTTTGACGTAAATACTCAAAAAACGCTTCAAGCCGGCGTGATGCCCCAGCAAATTACCGAAACCATGGCACTTGCTCTTTCAGGCTACCAAGCGGGACGTATTCATACTTATAATACTATTGATGAAGTTCCAATTATTCTTCAGCTACCCATCGAAAAACGCTCAAGCATAGAGCAATTGGAAACAATCTACGTAAAGAACAACCAAGGTGGTATGACGTCTATAGGAGGTTTGGTAGATCAAAAAACTGGGGCACTCAACGCAAGTATTCATAGAAAAAATCAGCAAGATGTAGTTTATGTTACTGCTGAAGTTGCTGGTGCCATAGAAAGTCCAGTTTATGCATTACTTGACGCAAGTAAGAAAATAGATCAACTTGAAATGCCTAAAGGTTATTCACTCACTCAGATTTATTCTGGACAACCATTTATGGAAGAAAATTATACAGTGAAATGGGATGGCGAATGGCAAATCACATATGAAGTTTTCAGAGACTTAGGAATTGCCTTTGCGGTAGTACTAGTTATCATTTATATGCTCATCATAGGCTGGTTCCAAGATTTTAAAGTACCAGTTGTGATGATGGTTGCAATCCCACTTTCACTGGTTGGTATTATCGTAGGGCATTGGATTTTAGGTGCGTTCTTTACAGCAACGTCTATGATAGGTATGATTGCTCTCGCTGGAATTATGGTGAGAAACTCGGTATTACTTATAGACTTTATCGAAATACGGTTAAATGATGGTGCAGATTTACACACCGCAGTGATAGAAGCTGGAGCAGTTAGAACTATGCCTATTCTACTTACTGCAGGAACGGTAGTAATTGGCGCTTTTGTAATATTATTTGATCCAATTTTCCAAGGTTTGGCAATTTCTTTGATGGGTGGAACAATCGCCTCAACAGGTCTTACTCTTATTATGGTTCCGTTGGTTTACTTTATGGTATCCCGCAAAAAGCATGAGAAAGTGAATGAGATAGAAACTTTAATCAAAAAGGATTAACACCATGAAATTACTACTCATTATGTCAATCGAAGAGCACGCTTCAGAAGTGCGTAAAATTTTAAGAGATAACGGGGTTACAATGTATAGCGAAACCGATATACATGGCTTTAGCACCGAACAACATAAACCAGATATATCAAATTGGTTTGCCACCGAAACTTTTAAACGGTTTTCAAAATTGTTCTTCAGTATTCAGGACAAAGAAGCAGTTGCTTCAGTTTTGGATGCCGTTAAACAATACAATCAAGTAAACTCGGAATCTAAGAATTATCCTTTGCATGCTTATCAGCTAAATGTAGAGGCTTCAGCATAACTAATTATGGAAACAGAAAAAGAGACTTTAACGTGCTCAACGATGAGCCCTTTAGAACGTATAATTCGCCGATTAGCAGGACTATTTATAATTATAAGTTTAGTTCTAAGCTACACAGTAAGTCAGTATTGGTTACTATTTACTCTTTTTGTGGGGGTTAATTTATTTCAATCTTCATTTACAAATTTTTGTCCTCTGGAGATATTTTTAAAATTGAAAATGGGGAAAAGCAAAAAAGCGTAACTATTTTTTTGTAGAGTTTATAACCCTTATTTTAAGAGATAAAATCATAAAAACGGTTTAGCAACTTCCAATTATAACCTACGGTCCTAAGAATGTTTTTTGAACAAATATTTGAAGAGAAATTAGCCCAATATGCATACATCATTGGCTGCCAACAAAATGGTGAAGCAATTGTAATAGATCCAATGCGAGATATTGCTCGATATGAGAAAATTGCGGCAAAGAACAACCTTACTATAGTTGCAGCTACAGAAACGCATATCCATGCGGATTACCTTTCTGGTTTAAGAGAGTTTGCAGAGAAGGGAGTGAAAGTATTTGTTTCGGACGAAGGAGATGCCGATTGGAAGTACAAGTGGGCTATGAATAGTGATTATGATTACAAGTTATTAAAAGATGGAGATGTATTTAGCATTGGCAATATTCGCTTTAAAGCTATACACACTCCAGGGCATACCCCAGAACACATGATTTTTCAAGTGACGGATGGTGCAACTACTGATGAGCCTATGGGAATCATTTCTGGTGATTTTATATTTGTGGGTGATGTTGGTCGCCCAGATTTATTAGAAACTGCAGCTGGGCAAGTTGGTGCAATGGAAGGTTCCGCAAAAACATTGTACAAATCGTTAGATAAATTCAAGGCCATGCCCGAGTATTTACAGCTTTGGCCTGGGCATGGTGCTGGTAGCGCATGCGGAAAAGCATTAGGTGCTATTCCTGAATCTACAGTGGGATACGAGCAACGTTTTAACGGCTCAATCCGAGCAGCAACTTCAGAACAAGAATTTGTTGATTTTATTCTAGAAGGTCAGCCTGAACCCCCTTTATATTTCGCCAGAATGAAGCGAGACAATAAACTTGGTCCAAAAGTTCTGGGTACGCTTCCTGTCCCACGACAAATGACGCTCGAGAAGATTATAGACATTCAAAGCACTTCTAATGCTGTTATCGTTGATACTCGTGCAAATAGAAATGGATTCATGGATGCGCATATCAAAGGCTCACTTTATGCTCCGTTTAATAAGACTTTTAATACTATTGTAGGCTCTTATGTAAAAGAGGAGCAAGACATCGTCCTTATTATTGAAGAGTGTAATTTGGAAGAGGCTGTTTTGGATCTCATCCGAATTGGGCTAGATAACATTAAAGGCTTTACTACTCCTTCTGAATTGGCAGCCTTTATTGAAAGTGGAGCTGAGATGGCATCTACTTCGATAATTAACTTTAAAGAAGTAGAAAAAATGATGGCGAACGGAAAAGCATACATCCTCGATGTTCGTAAGAAAACGGAATATGATGAAGGACATCACCCTAATGCAATAAATATTGCACATACCCGCTTATTAAATCGAATGGATGAGGTACCTGTTGATGCTCCAGTGTTGGTACATTGTAAATCGGGTGCTCGGGCTGCTGCGGCCTCTTCATTGTTAGAGCGTGAAGGTGCAAACGTATATTATGTAAACGATGTTGTTGAACCTTGGCTTGAAGAAAATAAATTTCTAAACGAGACTAAGTAATGTGGTGGGCCTATTTAGGCGCTCTTTTAATTGGGGTTTCTCTCGGCTTACTCGGGTCGGGAGGGTCCATTCTTACCGTACCAATGTTACTCTATCTGGTAGGCGAGCCTGAGAAACTCGCCATTGCCGAATCTCTAGGAATCGTTGCTACAATTAGCCTTTTCGGTGCAGTACCTTATATCCGAAAAAAAGAAGTCCACTGGCAAAGTTTGTTGTTTTTTGGTATTCCGGGCATGTTTGGAACATATGGTGGTGCAAGTATATCAAAATACCTTACGGGAACTACCCAGCTTCTTATTTTTGCGGTTGTAATGCTTATAGCTGCAGTTATGATGATTAAAAAGCCAAAAAATGAAGTCCAATTAGTTCCAAAACAAACACCAAAGTGGCTCTTGATGGGAGAAGGCTTATCTGTTGGAGTGCTAACAGGCTTAGTCGGTGTTGGCGGTGGGTTTCTAATAATACCTTCCTTAATATTGCTGACAGGACTTTCTATGAGGCTGGCAGTAGGTACTAGTTTATTGATAATTACTCTTCAAAGCTCCATAGGATTTCTAAAGTATACGAGTGTACTTGCTGAACAGAATCTGCAGATAAACTGGGATATTATGATCATATTCGCTTTTATCGGTATTTTAGGAAGCTTTCTTGGTAATATTGTAGGTGCAAAGATTTCTCAAAAGAACCTTAAGAAAGGGTTTGGATACTTTTTAGTTATGATGGGAGTTTTCATTATTTATAAAAGCATACTTTAGAATTTTTATATAATCCTGTTGGATTAATACACTCTATATTTATCACTACACATCTACAAGAATTTGGTGTATTATTCCGAATATAATTCTAGTGATTAACTGATAGCAATAAGTTTGGACACAACCGACGAGCTCACCAAAAAAAATCTGCATACCGATTTCCTCATTATAGGATCGGGAATCGCAGGCTTAAGTTATGCATGTAAAGTAGCAGATTACTTTTATCAAAAGAATGAGCCTATAAAAGTAACTATTGTCACTAAAGACAAAATCGAAGAAAGTAACACCAAGTATGCGCAAGGTGGAATTGCAGCAGTTACTAGAGCTACAGACTCATTTGAAAAGCATATAAAAGACACCCTAATTGCAGGTGATGGACTTTGTGATGAGCGTGTTGTGAAAATGGTAGTGAAGCAAGCACCTGAACGTATTCAAGAGCTGATAGATTGGGGCACTAATTTTGATAAAGACAGCCAAAATCAATTTGATTTAGCTAAAGAGGGAGGCCATTCCGAACATAGAATTTTACATCATAAAGATATTACGGGGAATGAAATTGAAAGAGCTCTTATATACAAAGTCGAGAATCATCCCTACATAACAATTCTTAATCATCACTTTGCGATTGATGTTATTACACAACATCATTTGGGCGAGAAAGTAGTTCGCTTTAGAGAGGGGACGAAATGTTTTGGCGCGTATGTGCTGGATAGAAAAAGTAATAGTGTGTTTAAATTGCTTTCTAAAATTACGTTACTAGCAACAGGCGGCGTAGGTCAGGCTTATGCAAACACAACCAACCCTGTAGTGGCAACGGGTGATGGTATTGCTATGGCATACCGCGCAAAAGCTACTGTAAAAGGCATGGAATTTCTACAATTTCATCCTACAGCATTGTATCATTCAAAAGATAACCCATCGTTTTTGATTTCGGAAGCCGTACGAGGTGCCGGCGCTATTTTAAGAAATAAGAACGGATATGCTTTTATGAGCGATTACGACGAGCGTAAGGATTTAGCCCCTCGTGATATCGTAGCTCGATCAATTGATGCAGAAATGAAAAAATCTGGGAATCCTTGTGTGTACCTCGACTCTACTCATATCGACATAGAAAAGTTCAAAAGTCACTTCCCAACGATTTATAAAAAGTGCACATCAATTGGGCTTGATATCACAAAAGATTATATCCCTGTGGTGCCAGCCGCACATTATTTATGTGGTGGGATTGAAGTAAATTTAGAGGCAGAAAGCAGTATAGAAAATCTTTACGCTTCAGGTGAATGTGCGTTTACTGGATTACATGGAGCAAATCGTTTGGCATCAAACTCTTTAATAGAGGCATTGGTATACTCGCATAATGCTTTTATTTGTGGTGTTGAAAGAGTGAAAAAGATAACTCATCAAGCGGATATCCCAGATTGGCAAAATGAAGGGGATGTAATTCAAGATGAAGAGCTGATTGTAGCCACCATCAAAAAGGAATTGCAGAGCATAGTGAGCAATTATGTAGGCATTGTACGCTCTAACGATCGCTTAGAACGTGCTATTTCGCGTTTGAAACTGATATATGATGAATCGGAAGATTTATACAATCGCTCAAAATTAACCGTAGCAATTTGCGAACTTCGAAACTTACGTAGCATCTCTTATCTAATTACAAAATCAGCACAATCCCGAAAAAATAATATCGGGCTACACTTTAATATAGATAACGATAAAAAGTAGAGCTCACTCAGTCTACTAGTGGCGGAAGCAATCTACCGAATGGTCGTTTACTAACCCACAGGCCTGCATGTATGCATACATAATGGTACTACCTACAAATTTAAATCCACGCTCTTTTAGGTCTTTACTTAATGCATCCGATTCAGCAGTGGTAACAGGAACTTGGTCTTTTGTTGTCCATTTATTAACAATAGGTGAGCCGCCTACAAACTGCCAGATGTAAGCATCGAAACTACCGAACTCTTTTTGAATCTCTAGAAAATGTTGGGCATTAGTTATTGCTCCTCGAACCTTTAATTTATTTCGTATAATTCCTTCAAACTGAAGGAGTTCTTGAATCTTATCTTCTTCATACTTCGCAACTATTTCTGGGTCGAAATTAGCAAAGGCTTGCCGATAACCTTCTCTGCGTTTCAAAATTGTAGCCCAACTTAGGCCAGCTTGTGCTCCTTCGAGTATTAAAAACTCGAAATGGGTTCGGTCGTCATGTACAGGCACACCCCACTCCTTATCGTGATAAGAGATGTATTCTGAAAATTGGTTTTGAGCCCAAGAACAGCGGTTTAATTCGCTCATAGTAGATCATGTATAATTATGCGGTACATCCAAAATAAAGAAAATTATTAGTTATCTTACTCAACTCACTATCATCATATTTAAAGTTTAAAATCGAAGTAGCTCATGCAATGGGAATCAACCGTCCGTAAACTTGCGGAAAAAAGTGGAATAAGCCAAAGTTTGGCTAAGCAGATTATCATGCTTACCGAAATCTTGGAAGAACTAGCCGAAAAACAGTTTGGACTGGATTTTGTGAAGAATTTAGGTCGGCTACCTCTAATAGCTAGTACCGCTTTAGATTCAGGTGATACCGAATCTCTAAAAGAAATTAGAGAGTATGTAGCTAGTTTGGAGTTGAATGAGGCTAAAGAAGTACTACGTATGTACACTACTTTTTTCCATTTAGTAAACTCTCTAGAGCAACATGAAATTAGCAGAGTAAACCGCGAGCGTGAATTTCAAGAAACGAAAGAGAAGCCTCGTAATGAAAGTATTGCTGAAGCAGTTTTCAATATGAAAGAGGCTGGTTATACTTTCGAAGAAGCTCTGGATATATTCCGTCAGATGGATATTCAGCCTACCATTACGGCACATCCTACAGAAGCTCGTCGACGTAGTGTGCTCACAAAACAGCATGAAATTACCGAGAAAATTAATGCTCTCGGAACTCAAGAGTTAACTGAAGATGAAATTCGCATCTTAAAAAAGAATATCAGAAATCAATTGAACTTGTTGTTGATGACTGATGAAGTGCGCGCAGAACGCATGTCGGTAGAAGATGAGGTAGAAAATGGATTGTACTTTTTCACTCATACTATTTGGGGCGCAATTCCAAGTTTATACCAAGATATTCGCTTAGCTCTTGAAACCTATTATGATCAGTCTGCAGATTTACCAACTGTACTCCGATATCGTTCTTGGATTGGTAGTGATAGAGACGGAAATCCAAATGTAACATCATCAGTTACGTGGAAAACTATTTTAGAGCAACGACGCACTGTGCTTGTTTTATATATGAAAGAGTTGAATCAACTCCGCCGTTATTTAAGCGTTTCATACAAGCAAACGGATATCTCAAAAGCACTAAAAGCATCTCTTCATAAAGAAGAAACGGCTAATCCATTGAGTGACTTATTCGAGAGAAGATATCAGCGAGAGCCTTATCGTAGAAAAATTACTCACATGATGCAAAACATCCAGAAACAGTTGGATGCTTTGGACAATGAGAAGGCACACATTCTAAAAGTAGCAAAGGAATATACAGCGGCTACATTTGTTGAAGAATTAGAGCTTATTAAAAGCAGTTTAGTTGAGTTTGGTTTAGTAGAAGTTGCGGAACAGGGCAGACTCCAAGAAATTCTGGACAGAGCTAAAACTTTTGGCTTTCATATGAATGCGTTAGATATTCGTCAACATAGTCGCTTGCACGAGGAAACCCTAGAAGGACTTTTAAGCCAAGCTAAAGTAGTTGAGAATTACTCTAAACTAGGAGAAGAAGAAAAGATTGAGTTACTAGTTAAAGAACTAAGTAATCCGCGTCCATTATGTCCACATAGCGCTGAACGCTCAGAAGTGGCAGAACGTGTATTGACTGTTTTTGAAGAAATTCGTGACATGCTCGAATTGGATCCAAATTCTTTTGGAAGCTATATCATAAGCATGACGCATGGTATTAGTGATATGTTGGAAGTTCTTCTTATTGCTAAAGAGACCGGTTTGTGGTCGTTTGTAAATGGTGAAGTTCAAACAGCTCTTGATGTTGTTCCTCTTTTCGAAACTATTGAGGATTTGGAAATAAGTAGTGAATTAATGGCACGTATTTTCGAGCACCCGCTATTTTCCAAGCAGATAGAAGCCCGTAATAATTTTCAAGAAATTATGCTTGGCTATTCTGATAGTAACAAGGATGGTGGTTACTGGATGGCAAACTGGGCGCTGGATAAAGCGCAGTTCGAACTTGGAACAGTTTGCCGAAAATACAATATAGATTTTAGATTATTTCACGGACGAGGTGGTACTATTGGTCGAGGTGGTGGACAGTCTAACAAGGCAATTATTGCAATGCCACCAGTTAGTAATAACGGAAAAATCCGTTTTACAGAGCAGGGAGAAGTTCTTTCTTTCAGATACTCGCTAGCGAGTATTGCACATCGTCACCTTGAGCAAATTGTAAATGCGATGGCTCAAGTAACAATGGCTCAAAAAACGAAGACAGGTTACCTAACGGGCAAGAACGAGAAAGTGATAATGGACGAGTTGGCAGAAATCACAATGTCGACTTATCGTGAATTGATAGACGATTCCGAGTTTTGGGATTGGTATTCTAGCATCACCCCAATCGAGCACATTGGAAAACTACCAATTGCCTCTCGCCCTGTTTCTAGAGGAAACTCTGGAGCGATGGAATTTGAAAACTTGAGAGCAATTCCTTGGGTTTTTGCATGGACTCAAGTTCGATATAATGTACCAGGTTGGTACGGTATTGGCGAAGGATTGGCTAAAATGTTGGAAAAGTCGCCAGAAGCTAAGAGTACTATCAAAGAGTGGTTTAACTCGTGGGTATTCTTTAAAACCGTACTTAACAATAGCCAAAGAGAATTAGCCAGAACACATTTGGCAACAGCCGCTATCTATAACTCAGATGATTCAAAATTTCATGATAAAATAGCATCGGAATTGGCGAAAGCTACCGAATGCATTACAGAAGTTACTGGCGTTACAAACTTTTTGGATCATAACCCTGTTATTCAAAAGTCGATTAAATTTAGAAATCCGTTTACATATCCGCTCAACTTTATACAAGCAGAATTACTGAAGAGATGGAAATTGGCGGAATCTGATGACGAAAGAAAAGAATTAACAGAGGCATTATTTTTAAATATCAATGGTATAGCAGCTGCTATGCAGAGCACTGGTTAATATCACCCAAGAATTTACACTTATTAGTCTTTACCTTAGTTGAAAAGCAGTTATTTTAGAATACTATGAGCGAATTAATGACACCTATCGAAATTAAAATACAACCCACCGAAGCAAGTCGAATCCAAGAGATGGATTTCGAAAATTTAGCGTTTGGTAGAAATTTCTCTGATCACATGTTTGTAATGGAATATGTTGATGGGAAATGGAAAGAAGCAGAAATAAAGCCATTTGGCCCAATTCAAATTACACCAGCCTTAAATACATTACATTATGGCCAGGCTATTTTTGAAGGGATGAAAGCTTTTTATGTGGATGAGCATACCATAAATATCTTCCGCCCAGAAGACCACCATACTCGCTTTAATAATACAGCGCGTAGAATGTGCATTCCCGAAACAGATTACGACACATTTATCTCTGCTTTGGAAGAACTTCTAAAATTAGATCATAATTGGGTACCTAAAAAGCAAGGTACGGCGTTATATATCCGTCCTTTTATTTTTGCATCCGACGATTTACTTGCGGCTCGTTCTTCAACAAAATTTAGCTATTACATTATTACTTCTCCTGTTGGTGCATATTACGCTGAAGGATTTAACCCCGTAAAACTTACAACAACAGATGAGTTTGTACGTGCGGTTGAAGGTGGAACTGGTGAAGCTAAAACAGCCGGAAATTATGCAGCTAGTTTCCTCCCTGCCCAAAAAGCACAGGAAGATGGGTATACTCAAGTTCTGTGGTTAGACGCCAAAGAGCGTAAATACATCGAAGAAGTGGGCACAATGAATATTCACTTTTTGATTGGTGATAAACTAGTTACCCCAGGACTTTTTGGCTCTATTTTACCAGGTGTTACTCGTCGATCAGTACTGGCACTTGCTAAAGAATGGGGGCTCACCGTTGAAGAACGAAAAGTTACCATCGATGAAATTTTTGAAGCACATAAAAACGGTTCTCTTAAAGAAGTTTTTGGTTCAGGAACAGCAGCTGTTATTTCTCCGGTTGGATTGATTCACCATAATGGAGAGAGTATCGAGATTGGTGAAGGTAAAACGGGACCACTTGCTAAGCGTTTGTTTGATGAGATTACAGACATTCAATACGGTAGAAAAGAAGACACACATGGCTGGGTTCACTCAGTAAGTGTGTAGGTTTAAGTGCAAGTAGATATGTTTAAAATATTGGCTATTGGCTCTGGTGGTTTCATCGGAGCTGTTAGCCGTTATTTACTTGCTAGCGGGGTGCAAACCTACTTTGCGTCTTCATCTTTTCCAATCGGAACAGCTATGGTAAATTTACTAGGCTGTTTATTTATAGGCTTTCTAGCGGGCTTATTTGAAGTAAAACAGTGGATTAATCCAGAGCTTCGATTATTCCTTTTTGTAGGGATATTGGGAGGATTCACTACATTTTCAACATTTATAAACGAAAGTTTTATGCTGTGGGAACGTGGTGATATCTTGATAAGTATTCTTAATGTTGGTGTTCAAGTAATGCTTGGCCTGTTATTTGTTTGGCTTGGTTTTGCCCTAATAAAACTGATTTTTTAATAACCTTTTTCTCTCATTACTTCGTTTACCAAAGCCATTCCTGAAAGCGATCGTTTGTAATTTTCTAGTATAACTTCGGCGCCTTCGATAGGGTCTGTGATAGCTGCAATATGTGGTGTAATCATGATTTTGGGGCGGTTCCAAAACAGATGGTTCGATGAGAGTGGTTCTTTTTCAAAAACATCTAGACATGCACCTGTTAGTGTATTTGTGTCAATTCCATAGATTAAATCTTCTTCAACTAAATGTTCACCGCGGCCTACATTTATTACGTAAGCTGGTTTTTTGAGCTTTTTGAAAAGCTCTAAATCTAAAATTCCATTTGTCTGTTCAGTTAGCGGTAGCAAACAAATAAGAATATTAGCCTGAATTAAGAAGTCGTCTAATTCTGTTTCTGAGAAACAAGTGATGCCTTCAATCTCTTTTTTAGATTTAGACCAGCCAACTACATTATAGCCATTTAAAGTTAGTAACTGAGCGGCTGCTATTCCCATTTCACCCAAACCCATAATCCCAATAGTACAATCGCTTTTGGGAATGGCAACATGGGGAGCCCAAAAACTTTCCCTTTTTTGATCCACATAGCGAGGTATATGGTTCCGGTAGTTAAGCACCGCATTTAAAAGATATTCCGCAAGCTGATTTTTAAGGGAGGGAGTTACAACTCTAGATAGTCGTATTTTATTAGATAAGCTTTGATCAGATAGAAGATGATTAACTCCAGCGCCTAAAGAACTTACAGCTTGTAAATTCGGGTAATTTCCTAATACATTTTCAGGATGATTCCAACAAACAGCAAAGGTGACTCTTTCTTTGTTTTCAACCTTTGGCCATATTTCTACATCCAAATTTGAATCTTTTTCTAATAAGGCTTCTTTCCAAACTTTAGTATCCCGATTAGGGGTAATAAATAATAATGACATTATATTTCTATTTTGCTTTGGCTATCATCAGCTCGTCCCAACGCGTAGTATAACACTTACTCAGGTAATTTTGGTTCATTACCCATTTATTTTGCACACCTTCTTTTTTATGAAGCCCTGTCGCTGCAAATGCGGCCTTATTACGACCAAACTTTGAATTAATGCGATCTACCGATTCCATAAGTTTGTACTGCTGTTGAGTGTATAAGTGCGGATCGAATAAATCCATCTGCACTTCACTATCTGATATAATTCCAGTAAACATAATACCAGCTTTTTTGTATTTAGTATTTGGCTCGTACAGAACCTCGGTTAACGCTTTTGCTAAAAAAATTAAAGTGGGTGTATGAGCGGTGGGTACTTTAAGTGAATAACTTCTGCTATACTTATACTTAGCTTTTATGTTGGCGTGCTTGTCACCAATTAAGGTTACACTGATAACAGAAACAACGGACTGTTGCGAACGTAATTTTTCTGCGGCTCTAGATACAAATGTAGAAACAGCTTCTTGTATATCTCGAAGTTCATAAAGTGGTTTTCCAAACATTCGAGATGTTAAAATACCTTTTCTAATTTCTTTTACCTCACTCATGTGGATGCAAGAAATACCATTTAATTCTAACACTGTGCGTAAGCCAGTTACACTTATTTGTTTGCGAACCCATTGCTTATTGGCGATGGTTCTTTTTAAATCTAACGCGGTATTAATTCCGAATCTATTTAGCCTAATTGTAAGATTATGCCCAATGCCCCAAATCTTTTGTATATCCACTTCTTGAAGTATTGAGTCTATATCGGCAACGTTTATTAAGTTAAGCACGCCATCATGCTTGGGTCGCTTTTTTGCGATATGATTTGCCACTTTTGCTAGTGTTTTACTAGTGGCAATGCCAACCGAAACAGGTAAACCAGTCCAATTAAAAATGGTTTGCTTAATAAATTGCCCGTATTCATTTAAATCATCGTAAATATTGGTTGAAAGTTCAGCAAAAGCCTCATCAATACTATAAACTTCAACATTATTTGAGAGCTGGCGAAGTATTTCCATCACTCGGGCACTCATGTCTCCATATAGTGCATAATTGGACGAGCGGACCACAACGTTATTATCAATGAAGAATTTTCGATACTTAAACTCAGGAGCACCCATTGGTACGCCAAGTAATTTTGCTTCTTCAGACCTTGCAATAACACAGCCGTCGTTATTAGATAGAATTACAATGGGCTTACCAAGTAAAGCAGGATCAAATACTCTTTCACAAGACGCGTAGAAGTTGTTGCAATCTACCATGGCGAATACAGTAGCGGTAGAAAAGCTTTTCCTAAGAGGCATACTTAAGCGCTGATTGCTTCAATAGTTTTTCTATTTCACGGGTATCCTCATACAAATTATCAAAAACTTCTTTTCGGAAATAATTGAGCCCTAGTGCAATTTCTAATAGAGTTTGTAACTCAAATAATGGACCTAATACAGAACTTGGTAGTAGAACCTCACTATTCGGCTTTCTTTTGGAAGCACTCTTAGCAATGCTTGTAGGTATTGAGATTACACTTTTTCTGAGTTGAGTAGTTAAAGCTAACTGCTCTTTCTCAGGGAAGTCTTCAGAGGTTTTGTACACTTTATTAACTAATACCATAGCTTTTTCCCAAACCAATAAATTTCTATATAACATTTGTGTTCTCTTTATTTGTGTGTTTATTCTTGTTCTAAATTCTCTAACCTAAACCGATGTACCACATGTGTAATAACGCCCCATATAATCCATTCGGTTTCTCGCTGAATTAGGATGGGTTCAAACTGTACATCGTCTGACAATAAAAAAATTCGAATGCCACGTCGAGTAAATCTGCGAATGATGGGCTCATCGTTAACGGAGGTAATTATAAGATGTCCATTCTTTGGAGTAATTGAGCGATCTACAATTAGAATGTCTTTATCGTGAATGCCAGAACGAGCCATGGCATTGCCTTCAGCCCTAACATAAAATGTTGCCGATGGTCTGAAAACCACCAACTTCTCTAAACTGAGTGCTTTTTCAAGATGGTCGGCCGCGGGCGAAGGGAATCCAGTTTCTAACTTTTGAGAGAGCGTAAAACCTTCTTCTTTACCATTGTCTTTGATTCCTGAGTGTGATTTAATGCCTAACATGCCTATTTCTTTAAAATGAAATGTATATGTGCATTATATGTGTAATGTATCAAAAGAAAAAGGCCTATTGATAAAAACTAAAAATAAATAACAGGCTGATGTGTTAGGTAGAAACTAAATTGGATGTGTACTCATATGAAACTGAATGCACCTGAATATTGTGCTAGATCTGTATAGTACTTTTGTTATCCTTTTTTACTCAGTAGAGCTGCTAAAAGCCATAATTATTTGCTAAATACGTAGTGGATATGAAAGTCTGTTTACTTAAATTTACAAAACATAAAAACTTTGTTTAGATATACTGAGGTCTATATATAAGTATAATAATAGAAGCAATACTCTAGAATTAGTTATCAAGGAGTTCTTTTAATTCAGAAAAATGAAGAGTATGTAAAAATGATTAGCGAATGTTTTTTCGAGATGATTAAAGAAATACATTACATGGATAGTTCTCAATCAATAAAAGTACACCTAAGGCAAGATGAATCTAGCGCATAAAGAAAGAAAAATTAGTAAAGGAGCATTGCTACTTGAAAGAACGTCTATACTTGGCAAAACGATTTTAGGAGGACTTTTTCTTTCACTATTATTTGGTTCTACACAGAGTAAAGGGCAAACGATTTCACCCCAAAGTGGATTTTACGAAACTCAAGTAGAAGTTAGTTTACAGGATGTGCCAGGCACCATGGTTGCTTTTTACACGTTAGATGGTTCTATCCCAAACACTGCTAGTACTGCCTTTACAAGTAATCTAGTAATCACCGAAACAACTGCTCTTAAAGTTGCTTTATTTTCATCCGACTATAGCGATACAAGTTATATTCATAGCACTTACTTTATAAATGAGGATACTGAACTACCAGTATTAGCAATAACTACGGACCCTGCTGGCTTTTTCTCTGACACCTCCGGGATATATGTAACTGGTACAAATGGTATTACTGGAAACTGTAGAAGTACACCACAGAATTGGAATCAAGATTGGGAACGCCCAGTTCATATGGAGTTTTTCGAAAAAAATAGATCAGAAGGCTTTAAAATTGATGCCGGAGTTAAAATTGGAGGCGCATGTACACGAATTTATGATCAGAAATCACTAGACATCTATTTTAGAAGCGACTACGGCGAAAGCAAGCTTAATTATCATTTATTTGAAGACAAAGACATTACGAAATTTAATAGACTATCATTAAGAAGTGGTGGACAAGGTTGGTACCGAGCAATGATTCGCAATGCTGCTATTCAAGCAATAATGCGTGATAATATGGATTTGGGTTACCAAGCATTTAAACCTGTTGTTATGTTTTTGAATGGTGAGTATTGGGGTATACACATACTTCGTGAAAAACAAAACGAAGACTTTATTGAATCTAATTATGGCTACGATGCTGACTCACTTGATATTCTTAAGAATAGGATGACTGTAAAAGAAGGGAGTGCCGATCATTATACTGCAATGATAGATTTTATTGAGAATAATGATTTATCTATTGAGGAGAACTACCGTTGGGTTACAGAACAAATGGATGTAAGCCAGTTTATAGATTATCAAATTGCTGAAATTTATGTTGGCAATGCTGATTGGCCTGGTGGTAATATTATTTTTTGGCGTCCCCAAAGACCGGACGGGAAATGGAGATGGATAATGTTTGATGTGGATATGTCGATGGGAGCTCATGGTAATGGTGTTTATGACAGTAATAATCTGTATTTCGCTACTTCACCAAATAACGACTACTACGCAAATTCGTCATGGTCAACGTTACTTCTAAGAAGACTGTTAACCAATACTGAATTTAAGAATGCTTTTATTCAACGTTATAACATGCATATGTTTACAACTTTTGAGAAGTCTAGAATGCAAGGGATTATGGATAGTACCGCTGCATTGATCGCGTCTGAAGTTCCTGCTCATATGGACAGATGGGAAAAGTCTCTTCGACTAGGTAAATCAGTTTGGGAAGATCATCTAGAAATTATTAGAGAATTCATTCAGAAAAGAGAACTGTATGCAAGTACTCATCTTAGGGAGAAATTTAACTTAAGTACGAGAAGTAAAATGGATGTGGTAATACAACCAGAAAATGCTGGGGTTGTACGTGTTGCTGAACAAGTTGTAAACCCAGGTAGTGGAGCTATTTTATTTAACACAATCCCTGCAAACATTGAGGCAATAGCAAAGCCAGGCTATACTTTTACAGGGTGGAGTGGAATTTCTACAAGCACAGACTCTAAAACCCAAGTTACACTAGAAGGACAAAATACTTCGGTTACAGCTAAATTTGCTCGAAAAGCGTTATCAGAAACAGATATTGTTATTAATGAAGTTAACTATCGATCTGCAGACGATTTTGATCCAGATGATTGGGTAGAATTTTATAATAATTCAGGTCAATCTGTTGATATAAGTGGTTGGTATTTTTCTGATTCTGACATCAGCCATAAATTCATATTTCCATCGTCAACCATCTTAGCAGCAGATTCATATATCGTGCTTACTAAAGATGAAGCCGCTTTTAGTACACTTTTTCCAAGTGTTGATAATATCATTGGTGATATGGACTTCGGACTATCTGGCGATGGGGAGTTAATTCGACTTTATAATGCTTCTGGTGAAATCGTCGATTCTCTTACGTACAACGACAAAGCCCCTTGGCCTATTGACGCTGATGGGCTTGGTGCAACAATGGCTTTAGCTAATCCAGGGTTAGATAATTCTGATGGAAGTAATTGGGCAGCCTCAATAGGACATGGAACACCTGGTGTATCAAATTCAGATGTATTTGTAAGCAACGAAACCGAGTTAGCCACGAACTTACCGCAGCATATTAAGCTAGAACAGAATTATCCAAATCCATTCAATCCTACTACAACTATTTCTTACGCAATAGATAAGCCAGGAAAAGTGAGCCTTGCAATATTCGATATTACAGGTAGGACAATAGATGTGCTGGTAAATGAAAAACAAACAGCCGGGACATATAGTACTATTTGGAACGCTGGGTTCGGGAACTTATCAAGTGGGGTTTATTTCTATAAGCTAGAAGTTAATGGCGAAACCATTACAAAAAAACTAACGCTTATAAAGTAAGCTCACTATCAGTTCCATCCCATTCTTGTAAAAATCGTTGAACAAAGGTTTCCATATACTGGTGTCTTTGCTCAGCGATTTTTTTTGCACTGTGGGTGTTCAATCTATCTTTAAGTAGAAAAAGCTTCTCATAAAAATGATTGAGTGTAGAGCCGGTGTCATTTTTATATTCTTCAAATGAAGCGTGTAACACAGGCGGCTTTGTAGGATTGTAGAGCTCTCTACTTTTATGTCCACCATAAGCAAATGCTCTTGCAATACCAATAGCGCCAATCGCATCTAGCCTGTCGGCATCTTGCACTATTTTACCTTCTAGCGTTTGCATAGGTGTATCAACACCGGCACCTTTGTATGAAAGGTCTTGTATAATTTCACATACATGAATAATAATCGCCTCTTCGGTTTGAATATTTTCAAGCCAATTACGAGCTACTTTAGGTCCAACGGTTTCATCACCATTGTGGAATTTATGGTCAGCAATGTCGTGTAGCAAAGCGGCTAAGTCAACTACTGTTTCGTTCGCATTCTCTCCAACAGCTAGCCGGTTAGACATTTTCCAAACACGTTCGATATGCCACCAGTCGTGTCCAGAGCCTTCACCATCTAGTTGTTCTTTTACATAGTGTGCAGTTTTAGAAACAAGTATATCATGATTTAATTCAGACATGTGCAAAGCTCGGCAATTACATCTTGTTTTAGTTTGGCAATTCTTTGTAAAGCGGTATCTATTGTCTCGGTACTCACAGTGCCGTCTGCTACTAATTTTTGTAGAATGGCGATAACTTTCTCAGCTATTTGCTCATCGTAGTATTCATTATTTCCAAAAATAAGCATATCCACGCCCGCATTTAGAGCTTGTGCAATCGCCGTTTCAAGTCCATATTTGTTTTGAATATGCTGGAGTTGAAGATCATCGGAAAAAACAACCCCATTATATCCTAATGAGTCTCTGAGTAAACCATTAATAGTTTTATCTGAAAAGGTAGCTGGCCAAACAGAATCTAGTTGTGCATTGTAGATATGCGAAGCCAGTACTCCATTTATATTCCGTTCAGCTAAGAGCTTTTTATAAGGGATTAGCTCTGTGGCATCCCAAGTATCCGTAACATCAACAATACCATCGTGAGGATTGGCTTGAGCGCTACCAAGCCCAGGAAAGTGTTTCAGAACGGTTAAAATTCCTTCTTTATCAAATTCATCTAGAAAATAGCCTGCATGCTCGGTTACTTTTTCTGGACGATCTGAAAAACTTCTCCCTTTCTTTGATATGAAGGAGTTATTTTTGTCAATATCTAAATCAAGAACGGGGGCGAAGTTTGTATTTACGCCAACAACCATAAACTCTTGAGCCATATTTTGACTATAAAATCGAGTTGAGTCTTCGTTATCAATTTGCCCAAGATATTTTACGCTTACTGTTTTAGGCGAACCTGCATAAGCATTCAGCGGTGAAGCCTCTCCACCTTCTTGGTTAAGCGCGATAATAGGTGGATTAGACGAATACCCAACTAATGCACTAGATAGCTTTAAAAGCTGCATAGCGTCTTTAATATTTCGCCCAGAAGTCTGAGTTGAAGCATCAAAATCGGTGAGTAAAAAGCCACCAATGTTTCGCTCTTTGATGTCTTTTACGATTGCACTTTCTTTAGAGATTTCTGTTCCTCTAAAACCTACAATGATAAGTTGTCCAAGTTGCTTATCGGTATAAGCAGATTCGGCTTGTTGTGGCTTCTTAGAGGGTTGGCATGCAACCACTCCTAGAAGGAATAATGGAACCAGAAATCTCATGAGAAATCAAAACTGATGATTATTTAGTTATTAAGCTGTCTAATACTTCTTCTAAGTTATACGAAGCTCTAATATCGTTATATCGTGCAATATTTCCATCGGGATCAATTAATACATAAAATGGAATGCCGCCCCCTTTGTATGCTTTAAAAACTTCTAAGTCAAAGCCTTTTCCACCATATAATTGTATCCAAGGATTTTCAAAACGATTGATGTCTTGTATCCATACATCACGATCAACTTCATTTGAAATCCCGAGAATCTCGAAATCATCTCTTGAAAATTTGTTGTAGATACGTCGCATGTCAGGAAACTCATCAAGGCAAGGCTGGCACCAACCTGCCCAAAAATCGAGAAGAACATATTTCCCCTTATAATCAGCTAAGGAGTGTTCCTCTCCATTCCTATCCTTTAAAGTAAATGGCATGGCCTTAGCACCTGGTGAAATAGCTTTAATTTCATTAAAAAAGTAAGTTAAAAAATCAGTGTACTCGGTGTACTCAGGATATTCTGCCAAGTAACTTCTGTAAGTGGGTTCTGCAATATCCATTGAGAACTCTCCAATACGTTCTGCAACTAAGTGCATCTGTGCATAAGCTTTTGCTTTTCTATCAGAGATAGCATCGATTACTTCAAGCCTTTTTGTATTTAATTCGGTGTAGGCAATCTTCTTTATTTCAGCCTCAGCTAAAGTCACTCCTTGTTCTTTTACCGTTTTATCATAAATCCCAAATGTGCGGGCATAATAGTGCGAAAAATCTCTAATCCCAGCTCGTTGGGCAACTAACGCTTCTAGTGTGAAGAATCCATCTTTTTGGGCATCTTCAAGAACTTTTTTCCGTTCTGTATCGGCATCAAAATTAGGTATTTTAAACTGATATTCTACAAATTTGATTCGGTTTACGTAAAGTTCACCTAAGGTTTTAAGGCGAATACTTTCGAAAGGTGTGTCATTAAGATGTGTTTCAGCGAGCTTTAATTTTTTTAGACTCAGCTCTAACGCATTGTTAGGGAAGCCATCTCGAAATTTATTCATCTCAAGTTCAATAGCTGTATCAAGCCCCTTTATTTCCTCTAAATAACTAAGATACTTATCGTAAGGAGTAGTGGGGTCAGCATGTACAACAATAGAACTAGGAAAGGAGGCTCTTTCTATTTCGATGTTAGCTGTACCACCTTTTTCGGCATAAATAGGAAAAGCTTTATCGTCTAAGTTTAACCATACGAGTTTAGATTCACTTATAGGAAGGTCTATGCTGAAACTGCCATCACCGTTTATTGTAAGTGGTGTTCGTTCTTTAGGAGCATACTTATAGTGTATGGGTTGTTGTTCTATAAAGAGGTTAGCATCTCCTATATAGTCAATCTTTCCTGAAATAGAAAAAGAATCTTCATCAGTGTCTAAACATGAAAATAATAAAAATGGAAGTGCAAATAATCTAATAAATAACGATTTAGGACTCATATAAGCTAATTTTATGGAATATGTATAATAGTATGAGGGATTATAACACCAAATTTTATCAAATAGTTTTTTATAAGAAAACTATCTTTGAAAAAAATTATAAAGTTAAGAGGCAACATTTTGTAACAAAGAAGTTTAGGCGTTCTCTTTTAACAAATGAGATCTCAGACTAAACAGTGGTAATCAGAATTAATTATTCAAAAGGTACTATTACAGCCATTGCGCCATTAAACAAATTGGTATTTAACATTTATAGAATAAGATGATACAAAGTAATTTTAATAAAGAACTAGAAGAAAAGATTGAGCTTTACATCAACGGAAAGTTGACTCAAGAGCAGAGCGATGATTTATGGGCAGAATTGATTCAAGACGATTACTACCTCGACTACATGAAAAGTGTTGCAAACTTGCAGGCTTTAATTCTTGAGAAACGTGTTGCAAAATCTCAACCAAGAATATTACCTCTTCGTAAATATATAAGCTATGCAGCTGCGGTTGCAGTACTTGTGATTGTGGGTGTGCTTGGAGTGGTTAATTATCAAACGCAATCTGTTATTGAAGTTAGCCCAATCGCAGAAATTGGATTAGATGTAGTTCGCGACCCTATTGGAGTCTCGTCTTCAATAACTAATGAGATTGTTAAAGAAGCCATTCAATTAGCCTCTAATGGCAATGTTGAAGAAGCTATTTCATTACTCGAAAAAGAACTGGAAGTAGTTAAAAGCCCTGTAACAATCGCAGAGTTAGCATTGAGCTTAGGTTCTATTCAATATAATTATGGCGATTATAATGCAGCTATTACAAATTTTGAGATAGTTGTAAGCCAGAAAGATATAGATAAGCCTACTCAGGAAAAGGGTTACTATTTTCTTGGAAATGCTTACTTCCAACTTAATCAGCTAGATGAAGCTGAAGACGCATTCTCAAAGGCTTATGCACTTGATGGTTCATACAGCCGAATTGCTAAGCGTTATGTGGACGCATTGAATAACACAATGCTCAAATAATACTTTTTTAGCTCCTACGCGTATTGAAGCTAACCAGCAGTGTAATTATAATGAGTAAAGAGAACATTATAGTTGCATTGGCTGGTTTTTTTGTTAGTGGAGTAGGGTTGCCAATTAGAGAATAAGCTCCCCAAAAATGAGGGTCTGCATTTCCATATTTTAGTTGATTTTTCTTGGCCATCCGCATCGCTTCACTTTTGGAATACCCTTGATTGATGAAGCCATAGAAGTCTGTCGCAAAAATAGATGCAACACGATCATTTACCGACCATAGGTTAAGAGCTAAGCTCTTAGCACCTGCATATCTCAAAGCTCTACTAATACCCATTATTCCAGTTCCCTGCATATAATTACCAGAACCAGAGCTGCAAGAATTAAGCATAATTAAATCGTTCTTGAGTACGGTGTCAAAAAGCTCATAAGCAAAAAGCGCATTCTGGCCTGTGTTTTTACTAAACTGAGTACTTTGTTGGTTCTTAAGATAGATAGTAGAAAATAATGGATCTTGTTCAGATACTTCACTATGAGTAGCTATATGAATAATTTTTGATTCGTTGATTTCTTTAATAAATGATTGTTTTGTGGCATTATCACCAATATATAGCCTTTTATTATTGAATTCGGATAGGCTTTGTTCTACCTGCTGAACCTCTTGGGTAGCATATGGAAGTGAAGGTAAATCGACACTTGAAAAGTCATCAAAATATGAAATTGCAAACGCCGAGAAATCGCGTTTAGCTTCGGTATGTCCAGGCCTGTTATTATGAGTGAAATCTGATAAAGAGGTGAAGTATTCAAAACTATAATCTTCTATCATATAATGAGTACTACCAAAGCTCACATCACTGTTTGGCCTAGTTGATGGTAAAATATCTAGCGGAATTCTAAATAGATAGTTGTCTGGAATGACCGAAATTTTCTGTAGCGTACCTGAAATCTGATCTAGCTTAAGTAAATTAAATATTTGATATAGTTTATTTAAGGAAGTTGAGCCACTTGCAAGGCTGTTGGCAGCCTCTTCAAATAATTGCCGTATATCAGGGCTTAATTGAACAGAAGAAATTTCAACCTTGCCTTTAGTTACAGAGCTTACATATAATTTATCATTGAGCTCTGTAAAATGAAGAAGTAGCTCGTTAGAGTTTAATTGAGATTGAATACGCCAGGTTGGTGTTCTATAATTATCTATGTCTTGGACTACTTTATGAGTTATTTCTTGGCGTTGTGCAGATAAACGATTTATTTCTGCTTTAAGCGCTACTTTGTTAGGCTTTGAAGTACTTAAATATTGGCTTCTTAGAGATTGGATTTTATTGTTAAGAGTATTGTCTTCAATTAATTCTTCTTCCGAAAGCTTGGAAGCCCTTAATAGAGGACTATTATACAGAGAGGCTTCGTTAATAGTTTTGAACTGATCTAGGAATGCGAGCGCTTCTTGAGTTCGGTCCATTTTGGTAAGTAGAGAAATCATAATTTCAAAAGCGTCGAGATACTCACTTTGGATAGACCAAAATCCAGTTTGAGAGTTACTACTTTCTTTAGCTCGTTCAATAATTTGTTCCATTACAGGGGTAAAGTATGCATAAGCATCTCGAAGCTGCCCTTGTTTTTGTAGAAGAAGAGTTTTTACTGAATGGTATTTTATTAGTACCTCAAACTCTAAATTGTTTAAAGGATATGCCTTTATTTTGTCTAGATATTCAATGGTGGAATCAAAATTATTCTTTAATAATGAAATTTCAGCTAAAGATATCAAAGAGGTAAGGTATCTTGGTGTATCAGAATTCTCTAAAGATTTCTCCTTAATTCTATTAAGAAGTTCGGTGGCTGTATTTAAAGAATCGATACGAATTAAAACGTCTGTTCTGTTGAGTAGTAGTTTTGTTAAATTTATGTAGTCATCAGAGTTAGAGTATTCTTTTTCGGCCGTATTGAACTGTATAAGAGCTTTTTCAGCATCATGGTGTGTTTCCCAATAATAGGAGCCTAGGTAAGTATGAATGGCAGCAATTTCGTTTGCATCGCTCTTTTGAAAAGCCATCTCTTTCGCCATTTCTATATAAGGCATGGCACTGCTAGAGTCTCCAATAGAGGTGTAGTAAGAAAATAAATTTCTATATATACCTAAAATAATTTTATAATCTGTTTGTTCATTTTGCTGAGGTAAAGCTTGTAATAAAAGGTTTACATATTTGTGATGTTCACCAAGCTTTAAATAACACAAAGAAAGATTGGAAAATAGCTGTCCTTTTGATGCCGTGAATTCACTATCAGCATTCATATGTTCTAGAATCTGTTTGGCTTCTTGATACTTACCTAGTAGATATAAATAGCTACTCTGTCTAAGAAGAATATCGTCTAGCATTTCTTTCTTAGAGTAATAACGAGCAAGTGGTAATGAGTAATTCCGTTGAAGAAATAAGGACTCGTCAAATCTCCCAAGCACTGCAAGTGAATAATCTATACCACTAAGGCTTCTTAGCTTGATTTCTGAATTTGGGAAGAGAGTAGAGTTTGTGAAGTCTCTAAAATTATTGAGTATTACTCTATATTGGTCTAATTCGTAAGAGGTTTTAAAGATTCCGAACTCAATAACAGAACGAAATAAATCTTGTTCAGGAAACTTCATCTTAAGCGAGCTAAAGTAATCTGAATAAATACTTAACTCTGATAAAGTAAAAAAATCATCAGTTTTAACATTCGTTAAAATAAAGAATAGGCTAATGGCATCTGTTTTTGAATGACTAAAAGCATAATCTCTTGGCTTTCTGTCCAATACATTCAACAAAAGACGTTTTTCTTCTTCTGATAAGGTAGCCCCCCATTCGTCAATGAAGGAAGTGCTAAAGTGAAGGCGTTTTTCGTAAGTGTCTTCTTGAACTAAATAATTTAGCGCAATCACATAAGAACCGGTAGATAAAGAGTATTTTAAGAGCCTATCAAGTTTCCTTATATCCTCTTCTTCTCGATCATTTCCACATGATGTTACAGTGAATAATCTTTTTAGTGAAATTACTTGTGAACTCTGAATGGTTCTTTGGACCTGATTATTAATCAAGCAGCTTGAGGAATACACCTCGTTAAGAGCCCAGAAATTTAAATCGGCATCTTTATTGATTTGAAAATTATGTAAATATGAAACTACTTGGTCATTTACGGCCGTTTGGGTATCAGCAATATTTAAGCTGAGTAGAAATGTGAATAGAAATAAAATGTTCATCAATGTCCATGGATTTTCCCCATAATAGCATTCATATCACTTTATTTAAAATTAGACTTTAGGTTTTAGAATGATTGGGTCGCCGCCATTAATGAAAACTGCATCAGAAGGAGCAACTTGTTCAGTAGCAGGTTGGTTGTTCTCGTCAGCAAGGCTAGCATCGGTAACAGAAGCACAAGCGAAAGAAAGAGAAGCGATAGCGAAAAGGGCGAAAAGAGATTTGATAGATTTCATGATGTTAATTTATTTAGGGGTAAAGATTACAAGTTAAATTACTGGCTAAGACAAAGGATAATCCTGGTACTGCTTTGTTACAATATTGGATCGGGCCTGACTTATTTTTTGACAAAATTAGTGTCGATAGTAAGAGTCTTATTCAATATTTTTGTTACAGTTATAAGCTAAATTAAAATTAAGTATTGTCCCAAATTAATGTTAAAATATTTTAATTTTAGTAATAAAACTGATTACTTTGCATCCTTAAAAAGCTTTTGAAGTGTCTTACATAATTATATATTCATGGTGCTAGAAGCTTGAGTTAATAAAAGCATATAATTTCCACTAACTGTTTGATGACAGGATTTTGACGAAAACAAGGGTTGATTATTCGGAGTTAGTTGACGCTCTGCAAAATGGTAATGAGGGTAAAGCTACTGAGTTGATTTCAGAGCTTATTCCTAGGCTAGAGGATTACCTTACTGTAGCTATGAGTGCAGATAGGGGCGCAGCGCAAGAGTGTGTGCAACAAGCCTTTTTAGACGTATTTGAACAAATTCGGCATAATAAGATTAAAGAGGCTAAGTATATCTTTAGTTATTTAATTAAGTCTTGTAGGCATGAATATCTTAGATATGCTAAACGGCAACACCGCTTTAAGTATGAAGAAGAAGCATTGAATGAACTGTATGTGCATGAAGAGCAGTTCCAAAATCTACTTGATAAAGAGAGACAACGTATTTTAGAAGAATGTTTAGAAGAACTTCAAGAGAAGTCAAAGCAATTCATTGAGTATTTTATAGATAAGCCAGATGCCACAACAGAAGAAGCTATTGAGGAATTTAATCTATCTGGTGCCAATGTTAGGACTAGAAAGTCTAGAATATTGAGTAGACTTCATCATTGCTATAAAAGAAAATCAAATGAATAAGAAACTCAGAATTCTGATCTAGCTTAAGTATTAGAATTTTACATTTGGGCAAAAAATTACTTTTCTCAGTGACATCGGATTAAACTCTCAAAGAAATTCCCCACAATTTTAGTGCCTAAAAAGATGTTTCGGGCGTGTAACAAAAATCATAGTAGTGTTATTCCTTTCGTTGCATATTGCTTTGATTATGAAAAATAATTTGTAACAGGTCTAGGTGGGGGCGATTACTTTAATCTGTTTTTGGCTAGATTTAGCATTGATAACTATGGAAATTACTGGGAGATTTCGTAAAAAGTAAAGCAATTAACATATTCACCATATTTTAAACTTGATTATCCGCAAAAAAAGCGCCAACATCACAGCGAATAAAAAATTTAAAAGACGTACAGAATGTGGCTTAATATTAAATCATTTAGTGAGTATCACGAGACATTTAAAGATAGTGAGAAGGATAGGTTAGCTTTTTGGGAGCACGAGGCAGGTACATTTTATTGGCGTAAGCGCTGGAATGAGGTGCAAACAGGTAGTTTTGAAAATGCAGATGTAAAGTGGTTTGAAGGTGGTAAATTAAATATTACCGAAAATGCCTTAGACCGACACTTGAATACTATTGGTAATAAAACGGCTTTTATATTTGAGCCAAACCATCCAGATTCTTTCCGTAGAACAATTACTTTTAAGCAGTTACACGAGGATGTATGCCGTTTTAGTAATGTTTTAGAAAGTAAAGGTGTTACAAAAGGCGACAGGGTTTGTATTTATATGGCAATGACACCTGAGTTGGTAATTGCTGCTTTAGCTTGTGCTCGTATTGGCGCAGTTCATTCAATTGTATTTGCAGGTTTTTCAGCGCAATCCTTGAGTGAGAGAATTAATGATTGCCAAGCAAAAATGTTGATCACTAATGATGGGCTAAGAAGAGGGGATAAACATGTTCCTTTAAAAGATATTTCAGACAAAGCTCTAGAAACTAGTCCCTCTGTAGAAAGTGTAATTGTGTGTCAGCGAACTAACCGAGATATAAATTGGGTAGAAGGCCGTGACAGATGGTGGCACAACTTAATTAGAAACGCTTCTAAAGAGCATGAAGCTGTAGAGATGGATGCGGAAGACCCATTATTTATTCTGTACACCTCAGGCTCAACTGGTAAGCCCAAAGGTGTGGTACATACTTGCGGAGGGTATATGGTTTACACCAGTTACTCGTTCCGGAATGTATTTCAGGTTGGGGCGGATGATGTGTATTGGTGTACAGCCGATGCAGGTTGGATTACAGGTCATAGTTATATTATTTATGGTCCGTTATTTACAGGAACAACAGGCATAATTTTTGAAGGAACTCCAACTTATCCTGATGCGGGTAGATTTTGGGAGGTAATTGAGAAGTATGGCGTAACGCACTTTTATACTGCACCAACGGCATTGAGAGCATTGATGTCGTTTGACTTAGACTTTGTTAAAAAGTATGATTTAAGTTCTCTCAAAGTGCTGGGCTCAGTAGGAGAGCCAATTAATGAAGAAGCTTGGCATTGGTATCATAAACATATTGGACATGAACGTTGCCCAATCGTAGATACTTGGTGGCAAACAGAAACAGCTGGAATTATGATTTCACCTCTAGCAGGTATAACGCCTACAAAGCCTGGGTTTGCAACATTACCATTACCGGGTGTATTTCCTGTTTTAATGGATGAAAACGGCAATGAACTAGATGGAAATGGAGTAGAAGGAAATCTATGTATCAAATATCCATGGCCATCCATTGCTCGAACTATTTATGGTGATCATAAACGGTATAAAGAAACTTATCTCTCAGCTTATAAAGGTTACTATTTTACTGGAGATGGTTGTAGACGTGATGAAGATGGATATTATCGTATTACGGGGCGTGTTGATGATGTGTTAAATGTTTCAGGACACCGCCTAGGTACTGCGGAAATTGAAAACGCATTGGATGAGCATCCCTTAGTTGTTGAAACTGCCGTTGTTGGTTTTCCACATGATATAAAAGGTCAGGGCGTGTATGCTTACATGATTTGTGACGGTGAAATCGAAGATATAGTAGCTTTTAAGAAAGAGTTATTAGATATCGTTGTGAAAATAATCGGGCCAATCGCAAAACCAGATAAAATTCAAATCGTATCTGGATTACCAAAAACGCGTTCTGGAAAGATCATGCGTAGAATTCTACGAAAGGTAGCTGCTCAGGATTTAGATAACCTAGGTGATACATCAACTTTATTAGATCCTAGTGTAGTTGATGATATCAAAAACGGGAAAGCTATTTAACGCTTAATTGAGTTAAAGTTATTATAACCCTTTTCAATCGTTGTATTAAAACGCATTGAGAAGGGTTTTTTATTGGGAATAACTCTCAGCTTTCTAACTTTTAAACACCAAGTAAGTAGCCTACAGGTAAAAAGAGTAAACTTACTATTAGAAGAATTAGGCGGAAGCGTGTTTTTACTGTAATAGAGTGGAAGAAAATCCCAAAAGTGTAAGGGTGTATTTCTAACCATTGGTAATATAAATGTCGATGTGCGGAACCTAATGCCATTGTTACATGCCCGTGTAAAATGGTAAGAACAAAAGGTATGGTAAATACAAAAGCACCGATATATCTCAATGTTTCGTCTATACCAAGTAGCTTCGCAGCATAATAATATGGCCAGGCAAAAAGCACTAAAAGTGGGATGCTTAAAATCCAATTTATAAAGCTAATTCTTTTGTAGTTAGCTTCTGAAAGTTCGGACATATTTAAATGGATTGATTTTTAGACACTAATTGAGGAACAAGTGCAGATATTCGAACTCTAAAATTCTCCTCAAATTTTAGATGCGACAAGCATTTCAATATCTCGATAATTCATACCAAACATAGTTGCTAGAGATTTTTTAGTGAGATGCTTTTTATAGATATAAGTACCATTTCTAAGCGCAGTATTATCCCATAAGCATTCCTTTACTCCTCCAGCATCGCCAATTGCCAATACATAAGGTACTAAAACATTATTGAGTGCATAAGTAGCCGTTCTAGCAACAGTGGCAGGCATATTAGGAACGCAGTAGTGTGTAACGCCATGTTTTACAAAAACGGGGTTTGAATGAGTGGTACCTCTACTTGTAGCTACGCAACCGCCTTGATCTATAACAGTGTCTACAATCACGCTACCTGCTTTCATCGAAATAACCATTTCTTCAGTTACCCAGCAAGGCGAGCGATCTCCCTCGGACATTGCTGCACCAATAATAACATCGGCAAACTTAAGTGCGGAGTGTAAGTACTGCTCGTTGGCAACTGCGGTTATGATTCGGCGATCTAACGCATTTTCTAGCCTTCTAAGCGCATTAAGGTCGGTATCCATTACAAATACTTGAGCACCATACCCAAGCGCTGTACGGGCTGCATACTCACCGGTTATACCCGCCCCCAAAATAACAACGGTTGCAGGAGGAACACCAGAAATACCACCTAACATAATTCCCTGGCCACCACTTCTGCTTTCGAGATAATGAGCTGCAGTTTGAACTGCAGTTGAACCTGTGATTTCGTGCATCATTCGCACGATAGGAAACTCTTTATCATTATCACGGATAAATTCATACCCAATACCAGTGATAGATTTTTCTATAAAGGCATTAATATAAGCTTCATTTTGACCGCCAATATGCAAAGCTGAGATAATTGCTTGGTCTAATTGTAAGTAATCAAACTCTTCTTCGGAAAGAGGTGCTACTTTTAGAATTAACTCAGAATTTTTAAATACATTATCAGTAGTTAAAGTAATTTCAGCACCAGCGTCAGCATAGTCTTTATCAGAAAAATTTGCCGCTTCTCCCGCACCTTTTTCGATAATAATATGATGTCCATTCCCTTTAAGTATAGATACCCCACCTGGTGTTAGTGAAATTCTTTTTTCGTCGTTAGAGGTTTCTTTAGGGAGGCCAATTCGTAGAGAAACTTTACTATTCGAACGAATAAGATGCTTTTCAAGTGTTTTTAAACCAATCTGTTCGGTGTCTAAGGGATTAATATCCATCATATAAGTTGGTTAGGTTTTTTCTGAAGATAGGAAATAGAATGAAGATTATGTGTTTTCAAAATTTGAGTAGTATGAAGGAGATTAATTATTTCAACTCATTAATTAATGAGAGAAACTCTTGTTCATCTAAAACGTGAATACCAAGCTGTTCTGCTTTAGTTAGTTTACTACCAGCCGCCTCGCCAGCAAGAACGTAATCGGTTTTTTTACTTACCGACGATACTGTTTTACCACCATGTTTTTCTACTAATACTTTAGCATCATTTCTAGAAAGGGAAGGGAGTGTTCCTGTTAGCACTACTTTTTTACCTTCTAAGATATTGGAAGAAAGTTCTTTCTCGATGACTTCAAATTGAAGGCCGTGGCTAGCCAGCCTATCAACTATTTCTATATTTACATGGTTATTGAAGAACTCTATTACCGATTCAGCAATCCGAGGGCCGATGGCGTCTACAGCTAGGAGTTCTTCCACAGTTGCATTTCGAAGATTTTCTAGATTTTTGAAAGCAAAAGCCAAATCTTTGGCAACGGTTCTGCCAACAAATCTGATTCCCAACGCAAATAAAACCTGTTCAAATGGTTGCTCTTTACTTTTTTGGATACTCTGGATAAGATTTTGCGCACTTTTTTCGGCCATGCGTTCTAAAGGAAGAAGCTGATCTACCTTCAAGTCATATAAATCTGCGTAGGTTTTTATTAAACCCTCGCTTACCAATTGATCCACAACTGATTCTCCCAATCCCTCAATGTCCATAGCATTGCGAGATGAGAAATATTCGATTTTTATACGAATTTGAGGTGGACAAATAGGATTAATACATCTCCATGCTACTTCATCTTCATACTTAATAAGCTCGGAATTACAACTAGGGCATGTTTTTGGGAATTTATAAGGCTCAGATCTATTTTCGCGGTCTGGGTTTACAACGCTAACAATCTGAGGGATTATTTCACCAGCTTTTTCGACCATTACCGTATCTCCAATTCGAATATCTTTTCTGAGGATTTCATCCTCGTTATGAAGAGATGCACGTTTTACGGTGGTTCCCGCAAGTAACACTGGTTCCAGTTCAGCTACAGGGGTGATAGTACCTAACCTACCAACTTGGACAGTAATGTTATTTATAAGGGTTGAAGCTTGCTCGGCTTCGAACTTGTAAGCGATAGCCCATCGTGGAAACTTAGATGTATTACCAAGCAAATCACGAAGATGATTTTGATTTACTTTAATAACTACACCGTCGGTTTCGTAAGGTAATGTGTGGCGGAGTTTATCATACTCTAGAATTACCTGATGAACTTCCGCAATGTTATTACAAACCTTGGGAAACTCATTTACGGGAAGTCCGAATTCTTTAAGGAGGTCATTTTTTTTCTCTTGAGTAAGTGAGGGGTCCTCATCATCAAGCAATAAGTCGAAAGCAAAAAAACGAATTGGACGCTGAGCAACAGCTTTTGGATCCTGCATTTTTAGAGAGCCCGCAGTAGAATTCCTAGGATTTGCAAATACAGCAAGTCCTTCTTCTTCACGGCGTTCATTCATCCGAGCAAAAGCTTCACGTTCCATATAAGCCTCGCCTCTAACTTCTACAACTTCAGGAAAGTTACCTGAGAGTGTTAAAGGGATATCCTGAATTGTTCTGACATTTCTAGTAATGTCATCACCTTGTTGTCCATTTCCGCGAGTTGCGCCAAGTACTAATGTCCCGTTTTCATATCGGAGCCGCATTGAGGCTCCATCGTACTTCATTTCTACAAAATAATTATAGTTACTGTGCTCTAGTATCTTTTGGACACGACCGTCAAATTCATTGAGCTCATCTTCATTATACGTATTGTCGAGGCTTAAAAGAGAGACGGGATGAACCACTGTTTCGAAAGTTGAGGAAACCTCTCCTCCAACTCTTTGAGATGGTGAGTTGGGGTGAACAAGATTGTGAGCTTGCTCAAGTAAATTTAGTTCTTGGAGCCGTTCGTCAAATTCTTTGTCGCTAATAAAAGGTTGAGCGTTATTATAGTAAGCGTCGTTGGCCTTGTTGAGTAAGTCACGAAGTTCTTTTACCCTTACTTGAGCTTGCTCGTTAGTCATATTCTGGCTCAGAGTTAAAAATAATAATGGTTTTTCTAATATCTAATCAAGTAAGCAATACTATCAGGAGGTGCTACATTACTAGGAAAGCCTTCGGTTGAAACACCTCGATATTGTGGTTGATCTAAAACTTCTCGTGTGAGTAATATGGAGTTATTCTCGCTATCAAAATAATTTTGACGAGGGTTTTCAATAATGTGCCCGTTGAACATCATAAGCATTTTGGAGTATTGCCCACGAATTAAAAGAGAGTCTTTAAACTCAAAATAACTTGCTTCGCCTTGATCCATCCAGAATGGATTCGTACGCCAGTTAAAGTCGCTAGTAACACGTACAGGATCTAGTTTGTCGAATGCAGCATAAAGTACAATTTTCAAAGTGTCGCCAAAGGTACTTGTATAATCAGGTTGCGATACAGTAGCATTGGCATCTCTAACGGGTAGTATACTTTCAGCTGATGCAGTAGTAGAGTCAATAGCTGAGGGCTCAATTTCTTCAGTTGTAGATTCCGTTATATCTGAACTTTCTTCTCCTGCAACTTCCTCTGTATCAAAAAATCCCATGATATTTTCAGAGTAATAATAGGTGGCAAAGACTGCTCCTAAGAAGAGAACCACCATTAAAATAGCTAAGTAAATTTTTGGGTTTGTGGGAGCTGAAGATACCTTTCGGCTCATATCAGCCCAATTAACGGTATCTATGGTTGGCGTAGTTTTTGGTGAGCGAGCTAGAACTGGATCTGTAAAAGCTTTAGGAGTAGCTGCTTTTTCTGGCTTGCTATCGGAGTTTTTAACATCGGCATCACTCTCAGTATCATCATCAGAAGTAGTTGAAAGTGCTTCTTTCTCTGTATTACCGGGCTTTATTGGGGCAGCCTCAGGGTTAATTAACTTAATTAAATCTTGGTTATAAATACCAGCTTCTGTTGCCTCTAAAGCTGCTAAAATATGCTCATCAGTTATTTTTAGTGCCTTTGCATAACTACGAACAAAGCTACGCAAATAGGTTTTATTCTCGTCTAATTGATTAAGAAAGGTATCTTTCTCAATAGCCTCTAATGTATGAATAGGAATCTTCGTTACGCTAAAGATATCCTCAAGAGTTAAATTTTTTGCTATCCGAATTGTTGAGAGATCTTTTCCCAGTGCCATATTCAAGAACTTTAATTAAAGCCTTTGTGATTTTGCTTGCAAACTAAGTAATTAAAGTTCTCAGAAAAAGCAACAATAAAGGTTTTAACAGAAAAAATAATGAAGCTTTATAGACTTTTCAAAACGGTTTTAATGGAGATACTATTTCCCAGAGTTTGTTCTTTATGTGGAATGCCACTTTCTGGAAGCCAGCAGTTCATTTGTTCAAACTGCATAGAAACTAGATTTGATTCTGCAATTAGTACAAAAGACGATTTATTGAATTTGCCTGAGAGTGTAAAAGGTAGAATAGCTCTCTGGAAGTTTGATAAAGGAGGGTATTTACAAGATTTGCTACACAATCTTAAATATCAAAGATTGACAGGAGTTGGGATTGACTTAGGGATTGCTTTAGCTCCAAAATTAAGAAAAGAAATGCCCATGCTTATGAGTGATATCTCGGAAGTTCTATTTGTGCCAGTTCCTCTCCATCCTAAAAAAAGAAAAATGAGGGGATTTAACCAAGCGTATTATATTGCAAAAGGTATTGAAGAGGTTTTAGGTGGTTCTATCATCTCTAAAAGTGCAGTAATTAGAATCAAAAACACTAAAACCCAAACAGGCTTTTCTTTAGAGAAAAGAAGAACAAACATAGCAGAAGCTTTTAAAGTGGAGCAGCCAGAGGTTTTAGTAGGTAAGGAAATAGTAATCGTAGACGATGTTTTTACAACTGGTGCAACATGTTTTGAGCTTGCACAGGCTTTAAAAGAGGCTGGTGCAGAAAGTATTTATGTAGTAACTGTGGCTCAAGCCTGAATCCTTTTATAATTCGTTTTATATTGAGGTATGAAATCTAATAAAGAGAATAAATATAAATGGCAGATGTCGGAAATGCCCAACGGTATTTCCACAACTAATGGAAATTGGTACAATATTAACCGAGAAAGAATCGACAGCTATGTGCCGGGATTATTGAAAAAGCATACGCTTGAGAAAATTATTCAGCAAGCGGATGATTGGGTAAATAGCGCAAATGGTTTGGGGCTTGTGTTGTATTTAGTGTTAGTTTTGTCAGGATTAGATCCAGTAATATCAATGACACTTTCTCTGATACTATTCTTGTTTTGGCACTATAAAGGGAGTGCATTTGTAACACCAAGCCTCACCCCAATTGTTAGGCTTCTAAACATGGATGGTTTTATGTATTTAACCACCACTGGTATTCTAATATATTTAGCAATGGCAGGGCCGTTATTGGCAATGTGGCTAGGAATTGTACTTTTTTTCTTGTTTAAAGTAGGTTTATTGCAATTACTATTAAAGATGATGAGCTCAAAGAAAGACAATAAAAATCCTGAGATTCAAGATAGAGTGTTGAATATGTTGCTCATTAGGTATGGAATAAAAGAAGGCATTATGCCTACTACTGTTCAAAAAATGCAAGATGACTTGATAGAAACGGCAAACTATCATAAAACTAGAAAGAAGAAATAAGTGCTGAATTCAGAAGACTTGAGCCAAAAAGTGAAGCATATTTATATCATTCGCCACGGCGAAACAGATTTCAACAAAGCTCAAAAAATGCAGGGGCGTGGGATAGATGCCTCCATTAATGAGTTGGGACAAGCTCAAGCTAAAAGTGTTGCAGATGCATTGAAGTCTGTTGCGATTACAAAAATTGTAACAAGTAGTTTGGTTCGTACTTTGGAGACAGCGCAACCTCTCATAGAACAAACAGAAGCAGTTGTTGAAACTTATGCAGATCTAGATGAGATGAGCTTTGGAACCCTAGAGGGAAAAGAGTTTAAAGAAGTAGAAAAAGAAGTTAAGTATTTCCACAAATGTTGGGTTGAAGGTGAACTAGACTTAGCCCCAGAGAATGGTGAAAGCCCTAACCAAGTTTTTACAAGAGCCAACGCACAGACAGTAAAAGTACTTCAAAACTCTGAAGATGATCACATCGTTTTTATGCTTCATGGGAGACTTATTCGAATTCTTTTATCTGTTTGGTTAGGTAATGGTCTTTCTAATATGGATAGCATTAAACATACTAATGGTGCAATAAATCATCTATTATGGGATGGAAAAGGCTTTCAGTCAATAGAACTGAATAAAACAAATCATCTACCAATGCTAATTAATGAATAGAATTTTTTTGCTTTGGGTTGCTTATCTTTAATGCCAACTAGAAATTTTATGGAAGTTTCTCTGGTTGTTTAAATCGAATTATTACATAAAGAGATTTTATGAGTGAAAAAGTAAGGTCAATGTTTGCTGATATCGCTAGCGATTACGACCGTGTAAATACAGTGCTATCTTTTGGCGTTCATCATGGCTGGAGGAAAAAAGCAATTTTAGCTAGTGGAGCGGCGAATGGAGATTCTGTTCTGGATTGTGCCACGGGAACTGGAGATTTAGCCATCGCATTTAAGAAAAAAGTTGGAAGTCAGGGATATGTTCTCGGTACTGATTTTTGTGCGCCAATGATTGAACCCGCACCTGCCAAAGCCGAGAAATTGGGTTTGAAGATAGACTTTGAAGTGGCTGATGCAATGAACCTTCCTTATGAAGACAATCGGTTTGATATCTCAAGTATAGCATTTGGTATTCGTAATGTAGACGACCCCGTTGTAGCATTAAAAGAAATGGCGAGAGTTGTTAAGCCAGGTGGAAGAGTAGTTGTATTAGAGTTTGGGCAGCCAAAGGGCCTAATAAAATTTCCATATCAGATGTATAGCCAGCACATTATGCCAGCAATTGGAGGGATGCTAACAGGAAATCGAGAAGCATATACGTACCTTCCACAAACCAGCGCAACATTTCCAGCGGGCACTAAATTCCTAAAGTTAATGGAACAAGCCAATGTATTTGGCGAATTTAAAGCGATTAAGCTCTCAGGTGGTATCGCATACATTTATGTCGGAGTTGTTCGATAATTGTATAATCTTCACACTAATTTAAATTAATAATACCCATGCAGATAGAAGACATTAAAAAGATACTCCCACACCGTTACCCATTTTTGTTAGTGGACAGAGTTCTAGAAATGACTGATGATAAAATTATAGCCATCAAAAATGTTACCGTAAATGAAGAGTTTTTTAACGGACATTTTCCTGGTCGCCCAATTATGCCAGGTGTTTTACAAGTAGAAGCTATGGCACAAGCAGGTGCTATATTGTTGATGAGCAAAAAAGTTGAAGATTCAGAAAACTCATTGATGGTATTTACAGGAATTAAGAATGCTAAATTTCGTCGACAAGTTGTACCAGGCGATCAGCTTAAGCTAGAAGTTACCCTTGGTGCTATGCGTAGAAACTTTGTTGTAATGACTGGCGTTGCAACAGTAGATGGCGTAGTTGCTTGTGAAATTGAAGCTTCAGCCGCTGTTGTACCAAACGATCAATAAAGAAAATAATGAGTACCAATACTGCAAATCGCGCTTCAAAAATTACAACACAAACCGTAGTTGATTTAAAACATCGTGGCGAAAAAATATCTATGCTTACCGCATACGATTATACTATGGCGTCTATAATTGACCAAGCTGGTATAGAGATTATACTTGTGGGAGACTCGGCAAGTAATGTAATGGCTGGTTTTGAAACTACCGTCCCTATGACGCTTGAACACATGATATACCACACATCTTGTGTAGTTCGAGGAGTTCAAAGAGCTTTAGTAATTGCAGACCTTCCGTTTATGAGTTACCAAGTTACTGCCAAAGAAGCGCTTATTAACGCTGGTAGAATGATGAAGGAAGCCGGAGCCCATGCTGTGAAAATGGAAGGTGGGAAGTCTATTGCAGGTACAGTAAAGAAAATTGTTGATGCAGGAATACCTGTGATGGGACATTTGGGGCTGACTCCACAAAGTATCTATAAGTTTGGTACCTATAAAGTGCGTGCTACTGATGAAGAAGAAGCAAATGCACTTATCGCCGATGCAAAACTTCTACAAGATGCAGGCTGCTTTTCTATCGTATTAGAAAAAATTCCAGCAACGTTGGCAGAACGTGTTTCTAAAGAGTTAGACATCCCAACTATAGGTATTGGGGCGGGTGCTGGCTGTGATGGACAAGTATTGGTAATTCACGATATGTTAGGACTGAATAAGGATTTCAACCCTCGCTTTTTACGCCGCTATGCTGACTTAAATTCAACTATGACGGAAGCAGTTCAAGAGTACATAAAAGATGTTAAGTCGAGAGACTTTCCCAATAAAGATGAGCAATATGGAGCATAATGAGTAGTAAAAAGCCGTTGATTTTAGTTAGTAACGATGATGGCTTTTTCTCGCCAGGAATTAGAGCGCTAGCTCAAGTAGCTGAAGAATTTGGGGAAGTTATTATCGCCGCACCCGACCGTGAACAAAGTGCTGTTGGTCACGCAATTACCATACTTTCACCCTTAAGAGTAAACGAAGTACTTGTTGCAAAGAAATATAGAGCATTTACAGTAAACGGTACGCCAGCAGACTGCATAAAACTTGCTCATGGTAATCTTCTAGATCGAAAACCAGATCTGATACTTAGTGGTATTAATCATGGCAGTAATGCGGGTATAAATGCATTGTATTCAGGAACGGTAAGCGCTGCTACTGAAGGCACTATTTTGGGATATCCATCTATTGCAGTTAGCTGTACTGATTTTGCGGAAGATGCAGACCTGTCTGGGGCTCAAGAAGCGGCACGTAGAGTGATTAAATATGTCCTCAAGAATGGATTGAAAAGAGGAGTTACGCTAAATGTGAATGCTCCCAAAGGAAAATTTGAGGGGATTGAGTGGAGCCGCATGGCTGATAGCCGATATGTAGAAGAATATGAAGATCGGGTAGATCCGTTTAACCGAGCTTATTACTGGTTAACAGGTAAGTTCGAACTGTTAGATGAAAATGAAGACGCGGATATAAAAATACTTGGTAAAGGAAAGGCATCGGTTACTCCCATACAATACGATCTTACCGATTATGCACTTCTAGATGAAGTTGATGGCGGTGACTTATAGTACTTAAAATTTCCTTTATGAAGGAAATGTGCTAAGAAATTATAAGCCTTTTTCTTTAAGCATTTTAGCCACACCAATCCAGAAATTGAAATAAATGGGTTTGTTTTCTTTACTCACCTGAATATTAATCTGATTTACGTGAGAAAGAGGAATTGTTCCTAGGTGTTCACCCCAAGTGGCACTTTCTACCGAAACGAATGAGTCGTTAATGCCTTCTTTTTCATAAATCTGATTATTTTGAAATAAGAAGACAGGATTTAGAGACCGTACAGTTCCCTTACCAACAGCCGCACTATATGAGAAAATTGGAATATCTGGTGTCGGGGTTGATGGATTGAATGTTTCTTGAGCATACTTCCGAGTGAGTTGCTCTACTGAATTTAAGGCATCGCTTTTTTCAGCCGGATATACATTATTACCAAGCCAGTTAACAACCTCACCAAGTTTTTCAGTAATTTTATCGGGTGTTTTCAGAATGAAATCTGCTAGATATGTTCCGCGATGAGGAGTGGCTACCGTAGTTAGTGAGGCAATTTTATCAGAACAGTTGGAGTGAGCTAAAGCATGGCGCATATCCAACCCTCCCATACTGTGTGCAACCACGTTTAATTTTTCAATATTGTACTGCTCACACACTTGGTTGATGAGTGAAACCCAATTACTAGCACGTGTTTCTATAGAGGCGTAAGGCACAATATTTGGGGCAAAAGCAACGATTCCATGTTCTCGCATAAGCATGCACGGGTCGTGAAGTGGAGATGGTTTAACAAAGGAGCCAAATGCACCAAAACCGTGACATAAAAAAATAGGGTGCCGTAACTGAATAATATCAGGCTGAGGAAACTGTTTGAGCTTAATGCGATTCAGTAAAGCATTAGATTCGGACATTATTTGTCAATTTTAGGTTCAGTAGTAATTAAGCGAATCGTGCTTCTAATATTTTTGTCATCATAAATATAAATATTCATATCCTTTTCTGGAAAAACTACTCGAGTAGGGGTATCAATATTATATCTACGAAGCTTTTGGTGCAAGTTGTAATGAAACATCGTTTTTGAAAATGACGGCGGTACAGCAACTCTGTAAACGTTTCTTGTAAAAGTAGAATCGATAGGGATAACATACTTTCTGACAGCGTTTTTTGGAATCAAGTGTAATTCAAACTCCGACTGTAATAATGAATCAATTCCAGTATTAAGATTTAGATACTTTGGAGAATAAGCGGGCGTAGCTATAAAAATTGCAGCGCTAATTACACATGAAAGTAGCAGTAAAATAGTAATTAAAGGCTTACGACGAATTTTTGACAAAATGGACGAACGAGGATTCAATTTTTGTTAATCTAATAACTTTAGGAGGATAAGAAAAAGCTTTATTTAGGCAATGGGCGGAAAATATGAGCCAATACAAGCTCGGCCACTTCCTGCTTGGTACCCTTAAAAGAAGTATTAGATTCTCTGCCTAAAAGTTGAACATGATTAGTATCTACGGAAAAACCAGCACCTTTATCAGAAAGGGAATTCGCAACAATCCAATCTACTTTTTTGTCATGTAGTTTTCTAGTTGCGTTTTCAACTAGGTTTTGAGTTTCCATAGCAAACCCAATCAGGGTTTGATTCTGTTGCTTATGTTCACCGAGCCAAGCTAATATGTCTTGTGTTTTTGAGAGCGAAATACTTTGCTCACCATCACTCTTTTTCACTTTATGTGGGTGAGTTGTACTCGGTGTGAAATCAGAAACAGCGGCAGCCATAATTATAATGTCGGCATCTGCATGGTTTTGAGTAGCTATGAAAAGATCTTTTGCACTTACAATAGCCTCAGAATAGATCCCTTCGGGAAGGGGAATAGAAACTGGACCGTGAATAAGCTTTACTTCTGCACCAAGACGTTGAGCAGCTTCTGCCATAGCAAAGCCCATTTTTCCAGAACTTGGATTTGATATAAAGCGAACAGGGTCTATAAATTCTCGAGTTGGTCCAGCGGTAACAAGTACTTTTTTGCCTGTCAACGGACCTTGGATAGAGCCTATAATTTCGTCGGATTTTGCTAAGATTGAATCAAATTCTGGCAATCGGCCTTTTCCCTCTAAACCACTGGCCAAAAAACCAGTTTCAGGCTCTAGAACGTGATAGCCAAACTCTATAACTTTGGCAAGATTCTCGTTTACAGAAGGCGATTCGTACATTTCACCGTCCATAGTTGGGCATATAAGAATCGGTGAGCGAGCAGCTAAAACGGTACTCGTTAGCATATTATCGGAGATTCCCTTTGCAATTTTTGCTAACGTATTAGCAGTGCATGGAGCAATCACAAAAAGGTCTGCCCATTCTCCCCAATTAATATGGCGGGTCCAGTCGGTAGATTGAGCTTCTTCAGGGAAGATTTCAACGGCAACTTCATGACCAGATAGAGACGCAAAAGTCTCTAAACCAATAAAGCGAGTGGCCGAAGGAGTCATGATAACTCTAACTTCAGCACCCGCTTTTTGAAATTCTCTAAGTAAGTAAACAGCTTTATAAGCTGCAATACCCCCGGTTACACCTAGAATGATGCGCTTACCGGAGAGCATGATTAGTCCTCAGATGGACGACGGAAATAAATGTCACCAGCTTCCATTTCATCAACAGCACGTTGTACTGCATGAGGAAGTTTTTCGAACGCTTTAGAAATTTGCTCTTGTTCTTCGTTGAACGAAAATTCGTCGTCGTCATCAAAGCCTTCAAAGTATTGAAGCTTTTCATCGAGCTCCAATTTTTCTTGAGCTGAAATTTGGCGAGATCTCTTCGCAATAATCACCAACATCTCGTATTTGTTCTTGGTGGTTTTTTTCAGCTCTTCAATATCGATTGTGCGAATTGGCATAATGGTCAATTTAAATTCATGAAATCGGCGACAGCTTCTCTTATTTGAGCGTATGCAGTCTCTAAATCATCATTAATAATAACCCGATCAAAACGATCGGCGTAAGTAAGTTCTTTCTTTGCACGGTCTAATCTCAGAGCTAAAGATTCTGCTGTTTCTGTGCCTCTGAGTGTTAAACGCTGCTTTAAGTGCTCAAGGGAGGGTGGTTGAATAAAGATGCTTAAACAGTCGTCTGCATAAATTTCTTTGATATTCATTGCACCTTTTACCTCGATGTCAAGCAGTATAAAATAGCCTAAATTTAGTTTTTTATCAACCTCTGATCGTAATGTTCCATAACGTTTCCCACCATAGAATTCTTCCCACTCTAGAAAGTCATTTTCATCTATTCTATCTTGAAATTCTTCCGGTTTTAAGAAGTGATAGTGAACGCCATTAGCTTCACCTTCTCTTGGGGTTCTGGTGGTAGCAGAAACGGAAAATTTGAGCTCCTCAAAGTCTTTAAACAAACGTTTTGCCATGGTAGACTTACCTCCACCACTTGGCGCTACTAAGATAATTACTTTTCCTTTCTTCATTTCCATAGTTATATAAATCTAGGCACGACTTTAAAGCTCATGCTAATCTAATTACTCAACGTTCTGTACTTGTTCTCTAATTTGTTCCAAAGTTTCTTTAGACCGTACAATATGGTGTGCAATTTCGGAATCGTTTGCTTTAGAACCGATTGTATTAAGTTCGCGATTCATTTCTTGAGTTAGGAAGTTAAGGCGTCTTCCCGCTGGTTCTGGCTGTTCAATAGCTTCAATAAAGAACTTGATATGCGCACGCATTCTAACAATTTCTTCGGTGATGTCCATTTTGTCAGCAATCACAGCAACTTCTAACTCAAGGCGGTCTTTGTCGAAGTTTTCGTCTTCTAGTAACTGAGTAATTCGTTCTCTAAGCTTTGCACGAATTTCTTCAACTCGGCCATTACTCACAATTTCAACATCGTTTAGATTCTGTTCTATACTTTCTAAACGTTCAATTAAATCTTTTTTAAGCTGATTGCCCTCTCTAGTTCTCATGGCAATCAGATTCTCAATTGCTGCAAATGTAGCTTTTTGAGCAATCGACCATTTCAAACCTAGCGTGTTTTCATCTTCTTCTTTAGTGATGAAAATATCGCCAAAACTTGTGATGTTGCGAATGTTTAGAGGTTCGTCAATACCAGCCGCCTGTTGTACTTGTTTTAAAATGCGTGCATAAGCTTTTACTTTTACCTCATCAACAGCGATGTGAGGCTCTCCGTTATCAACTTCAAGAACATGAATATTGATATTTAATTTCCCTCGATTAATATTTTTTTGGAGAATTTCCTTTAGTTCAAGTTCTTTGTCTTGCAAGCGCTGAGGAAGTCGGGTGGTTATATCGAGATAGCGGCTGTTGAGTGATTTGATTTCAACAATAGCACTGTAACCGTTCTCGGTTGCTTCGCCTCGGCCAAAACCCGTCATTGAGATTATCATAAGAAAATAGAGTCGATGAATAATTTAAGGAGCAAAGGTACAAAAGAAGAAAGCAGGAAAAAACAAATTGGCAAGTATTGAGCTATTCGTATTTTTAGTTATGTATTTTAAGGAACTATGAACATTCTCGGGATCTCTGCATTTTATCACGATTCAGCTGCTTGCTTAGTGCAAGACGGCAAGATTATAGCTGCGGCACAAGAGGAGCGTTTTACGCGCAAAAAGCATGATGAACGCTTTCCAAGCTCAGCAATTCGGTTTTGCTTAGAAGAGGCCGGACTCACCATCGACGACTTAGATGCTGTCGCTTTTTATGACAAACCATTTCTGAAACTTGAGCGTCTGTTAGAAACTTATCTATCGTTTGCCCCTAAAGGTGTGCGCTCTTTCATCACAGCGATGCCTGTTTGGTTGAAAGAAAAAATGTTTTTAAAAAAGCAGATTTATGATGGGCTGAAAGAACTTGGTGATTATGAGAAAGATGAAGTAGTTCTGTTATTTCCAGAGCATCATTTAAGCCATGCAGCGAGTGCATTTTATCCATCTAAACATGAAAATGCCGCAATCTTAACTATTGATGGAGTTGGGGAGTGGGCAACGGCCTCTATTTGTCACGGAAAAGGCAAAGATATCACCATCTTGAAAGAGCTTAAATTTCCTCATTCTCTAGGATTGTTATACTCTGCATTCACTTATTTCTTGGGTTTTAAAGTCAACTCTGGAGAATATAAGCTGATGGGATTAGCGCCTTACGGCAATCCAAACTCTGAACTTCTTGCAAAGTATATCGAAAGTATTAAAAGTGAATTAATTGAGATTAAAGACGATGGCTCGATTTGGTTGAATCAAGATTATTTTGATTATGCAACGGGCTTAAGAATGGTAAATGAGAAAAAGTGGGAAGCACTATTTGGATTTTCGAGAAGAGAGGATGAAAATGAACTCGAGCAATTTGAAGCAGATTTAGCATTAGCCATCCAAATGGTAACGGAAGAAATTGTGCTGAAAATGGCTAGTCACGCCAAAGAATTAACTGGAGCAGATGCTCTATGTATGGCAGGCGGAGTAGCACTTAATTGCGTAGCTAATGGAAAATTGCAAAGTGCTGGAATATTTGATGAGATTTATATTCAGCCTGCAGCTGGTGATGCCGGCGGTGCAGTTGGAGCAGCTTTGGCAGCGCACCATATTTATTTTGAGGAAGAACGAGTACCTGAAAGCCCAGACTCGATGCGGGGTGCATTTCTGGGTCCTGAATATTTGAATATTGATGTAGAACGAAGTTTGCGAAAATTTAAACCTAGTTACGAACAACTCGCGGAGCCTGAGTTGTATACAAAAATTGCTCAGGTTTTAGATGATGGAAATGTTGTGGGCTGGTTTCAAGGAAAAATGGAATTTGGACCTAGAGCTTTAGGAGGGAGGAGTATAATCGCCGACCCTCGCAGAGTAGACATGCAGAAAAAATTGAATCTGAAAATTAAGTATAGAGAATCATTTCGACCTTTTGCGCCTTCAGTGCTTGCTGAAGATGCTTCAAATTATTTTGAGTTAGAGGGAGACTCTCCGTATATGCTTCTGGTTCAACCTATAAAAGAAGGACGAAGAGAGGAATTACCTACCAATTATTACGAGCTTCCATTACGTGAAAAGTTGGCTGTGAAGCGATCTGAACTCCCGGCGATTACTCACATTGATTTTTCGGCAAGAGTGCAAACTGTGCATAGAGAAACAAACGCTCGTTATTGGAATCTTATTAACGCGTTTAAAGAGCGAACAAGTTGTCCGATGGTTATTAATACCAGTTTCAATGTAAGAGGAGAGCCTATTGTGTGTACGCCAGAAGATGCCTACAGATGTTTTATGAACACCGAAATGGACTATTTGGTGATAGGTGATTATGTTTTTTCTAAGAAAGCTCAGCCAGAGTGGGCTGCTAACATCACATTTGAGAAAGATTGATAATTAAACAATTTATTTAAGACTTTAGGATATGGATTTACTAAAAGATTTATGGCTGTTTATGAAAGAGCGCAAGAAATTTTGGCTTGCACCAGTAATTCTAGTCTTACTACTGCTTGGCTTTCTAATTGTTATAGGGGGCGGCTCATCAATAGCACCTTTTATTTATACACTTTTTTAAGAAATAAATGCTTCCCAAAAGAAATCTATCATTTATAAAAACAGACCCTGAAACACCCAAAACTCAGCTGGTAATTGTTACGGGTTTATTGACGATTGCCGCTATTATTGATGATGAGACACTCGCTTACCTAGCATTATTTATTGGTGTATTGTGTTTAGCTACTCCTAAAGTGGGAGCTATGATAGTTTGGGGATGGTACAAGATTGCGGAAATTTTAAGCAAGATTACCACACCGATAATACTTTCTTTAGTTTATTATCTTTTCATCACACCAATAGCACTACTTTTTAGGATGTTTGGAAATGATCCACTGCGTTTGAAAGATACTAAAGGCAGTATGTTTGAGTTCAGAGAAAAAAAATTTACAAAAAAAGATTTGAAGAACCTCTGGTAAAAAAGTTACTTTAGCCAAGCAATTTTCTTACCTCATTACACTCACTCAATATAATATCATTTTGAAAAAAAGCTGTCTTTCCTGCCTTCTGATCTTAGCAATCATTGTTCTTGGAAACGTTAATACAAATGCACAGAATTCGGAAGATCGAATTTATGACATGCTAGAAGAAGTATCTATTGAAAACTTATCTGAGCATATTCAAGTTTTAGCAAATGCTGGGGGAACACGTAGTCGAATTACTTTTACTAGAGGTGTAGATAGTGCAGCAGTTTATATAAAAAGCGTATTTGATAGTTATTCAGGTCTCACCTCTGTAGAGATAGACACCTTCTATATCTTCTCGGCTGATGCTCCTTATAACACGAAGCCACAGGTTAATGTAGTTGCAACTATTGAAGGTCGTACAAACCCCGAACAGATATTTATTATCGGCGCTCATCTTGATGCCACCGCAAATCGCGATAGAAATTGGAATGATGGGAAAAACTGGAACTCTATTGAAGCTCCCGGCGCTGATGATAATGCAACTGGAATCGCCTCAATTTTAGAATTGGCTCGGATAATGACTGACGAACAGCTCGGCTTTGTGAATGATTTCACTATTAAACTCGTAGCATTTGGTGCAGAAGAGCAAGGGGCGAATTATACGGGCAATCATCACGGTAGTGAGCATTTTGCAGGTGAGTTACTTGTTGGAAAAAAAGAAGTAATTGGTATGGTTTCTATGGATATGATTGGTTTTAATCCAAACAATGATTATGCATCGATTGTAAAGAATAATGAGCATCCATACCCATCTACAGTTAGTTTAGGTCAAAGATTTTTTCAGGCAAATACCGACTTTTCAATCGGATTGATTACAAATGATCCTCCTTTCGAAACCGGTACTTATAGTGATCATCAGTCTTTTGATGATCTAGGAATGCCAGCCATTCTTCTTATTGAAAATGCTCCATGGAGAAATAATGAGTACTATAGTGCAAACCCATACTATCATACTTCTAACGATGACTTTCAATCTATAAATGTAGAACTAGTTAGGAAAATAACACAGCTCAATCTTGCAACGATGGCGTCTTATAACGGAGTTGTTACGGGATTGGAGTCTGATGAAGAAGCAGATGATATTGCAAACCAATTACAGTTAAGCCAGAACTACCCGAATCCGTTTAACCCAAGTACTGTCATTAAATATCAATTACAACAACCAGGGTATGTGGCTTTAAAAGTTTATAACATGCTAGGGAAAGAAGTTGCTGTTCTTGTAGATGGAAACAAATCAGCTGGTTCACATCAGGTTGTTTTCGATGCTAATAGTATAGGCGATGATCTTTCTAGTGGCGTCTATTTATACCAGTTACGAACAGAGAGCTCTGTGATTAGCAATAAAATGACGCTGATTAAATAGATTTTAGTAGTTAGTAGGTGTGCTGATTGTTATCAGTAAAATAGAGACGTAAGATTTAGGACATAGATCTCGGGCATACGCCGCGAGATGACGAATGTGTTGCATCGATTCCCAAACCCAAACAAGGTCATTCCTGCGCAGGCAGGAATCTAGGTCTGCATTACAACCACAGGCCTCACTATCCACATAGATCACGGGCATACGCCGCGAGATGACGGTGATGTTGTATCGATTCCCAAACCCAAACAACGTCATTCCTGCGCAGGCAGGAATCTAGGTCTGCATTACAACCACTGGCCTCACTATCCACATAGATCTCGGGCATACGCCGCGAGATGACGGAGGTGGTACATCGATTCCCAAACCCAAACAAGGTCATTCCTGCGCAGGCAGGAATCTAGGTCTGCATTACAACCACAGGCCTCACTATCCACATAGATCTCGGGCATACGCCGCGAGATGACGAAGGTGTTGCATCGATTCCCAAGCCTATCACGGTCATTCCTGCGAAGGCAGGAATCTAGGTTTGCATTAAAACCACAGGCCTCACTATCTACATAGATCTCGGGCATACGCCGCGAGATGACGGAGGTGTTGTATCTACTCCCAAACTAAAGCTCAAATGAAGTCAAAAACTCACTGAATTTGATTACGTTTGTATTTTCGATGATACTCTCTTCTTCTTCGAAATAGTCTGCAGGTTTTAGATGAAATGGAAGGGTTTCATCTTTATTTAAGCTGTGAATAATGTCTTTGTCACTTGCAGTATCAGGCTCGTTAAAGTAAACAACATGTTCACCTTTTGTGTCTAAATTATAGGCCTTACTTAATTCTCTAAGACCTATAATTAAGGAGCGGATTTTATAGATTCTATTTTCTAGCGAACTATGGCTTAAATTAGTATCAAGAACATGACCAGAGTAAATTGTACCATTCACACCAATGTAATCTACTTCTGTATTGCTTAGTATGGTACTCACCCTTTTTTTAGATACTCGATATTTAATATCTAAACAATCAGAAACTCTAGAATTAATCAATTTCTTTTCAAAAGATTGTCTGAAAGAGACTTCCTCTTTTACCTTAAATCCATAACTACTATCCACAAATAACTTAAATAGTTCTTCAAAATCAGAAGCATTGAAATTCCCTTCGTTTTCAGAGGGTTTGGAATATTCTAGAATATTATTACTGTACTTATTAAGATAGTTGAAGTAGTCTTTTGTAAATGGGTCAACCTCAAAACCTTCAATTTGGTTTATATCAACAGAAACAGCTTCTGCTTTTTTCTTAACATTTTTGAGCATTCGCTCAACGGTTTCTAAGATATCCGTTTCAATAAGTCGAGAAATTGCTTTCAACTTAGTTTCAGAAAAATCAAAGAGAGCTCTATTACCCGTATTGAGTACCATTCCGATGGAAATCTTTTCATCAGATAAGGTATTGGGTTTTATGTAGACAATGCTGTAAAAGGGTTTCATAGCACTATTAGGTATAGTATTTAATATAGTATTCCAGAGATTCTTTCAAATTTCTCAACCGGTCTTTGTTAGTGAGAAAGTCTTTAATATAGCTAATGGTTTTAGAACTAACATTCCAACTATCAGGAAAAGTTTCATACAAGTTATTTAAAGTAGCGTCAATATCAATACTTTCAATCAATTTATATGTATGCTCTAATTCATCTTTAAGTTTAGTCTTATTCAAGAAATGAAGCATTTTTAAAGCGTATTTTGATATCAAAAACCCACTGTTGATAACATGTATATCTGTTTCAATAGTTGTGTTTGGATTGTTCGATATGTTGTTGAAAGCCTCAAAATGATCAAAAATGATTAATTCTTGCTGACGATCGGTTGACAAGAAAAGGTTGTAGTTATCTTCTTTACGGTCGAAGTTTCCAACCCAACAGTCGAAGATTCCGATTCGGAGTATTTGCAAGGGATTTTTTAAACTATTGAATGAATGCTTGTTAATTACAAAATCCAATTTTGTGATTTCTTTTACTGATGCAGGAGGATATTGAGCAGAACCAACTGTAACTATACCCGCTCCTAAATGCTCTCTATGAATGATATTCTGTGATATACTATGCTGCCCCACAGTAGCATACACGTGTTCAGGGGTTTCGATATGTAGTTTTTTGGCTAGTAAATAGCATACTAGTTCTGCAACTAAGCCTTCAACTTCATTTGTTGTTCGGGCATACTTTAAATAGTAGGGTTTAATTCCATTATTAGTTCTACAAAATGAAAGGATCGGTCGATTTGCCGTTCCTATTTGCTTGAGCATCTGTATGGAGGTAACCTTTTCTATCACCCCACACTCTCCTCAATAATCTTAATTTCTTCTTTGGTGAGGCCGTATAGCTTGTACACCATCTGGTCTATCTCAGCTTCTAATGCACTCGTGTCTGCTTCGGGGTTTTCTTTCTTTAGAGTGAGGATTTGGTTTACATTTATGATAAAATATGGAGGTAAATCAATATGTATTGGAAGGGTTCTCACTTCTTTCACAAGAATTTTAGGTATTGAAGTTTTAGCTTGAGCTTTTGAATGCATCTTGTAATGATACCAGCTATAAAGCCTAGAGTTTAATAGCCCTAATAAAGTTATAAGTTTTTTCTTGTCATTAGTTGGTTCAATTATATTTATTATTGAAGGTGTGTTATATAGTTCAATTTCAGAATAAGAAGCTGTAATTTTATAAAAATCACCTCTTGTAACTTCCATTATTAAAATGCGAGGTTCTTTAAAAAATTTTTCAGCGACATAGCCAGCCACGTGTTTTCCATATTTAACATATTGATTACTCAAACCATGAGTAAAGCGCCTTAAATCTCGACCTTGAATCTCTTGCTTATAATTTCCATTGATTTTACTGTCAGAATGCCACAATCTTTTATCAACTATCTCGTCTCCCTTTTTCTTTCCATACCTCTTAATCAAATCTGCCCTTCTATATGGGATGTAACCTTGTGAAACTTCAAATTTTTTTCCAAGCTCTTCACCAGCTGTTTGGATTTTTTTTAGAATATTAAAATCTTTATCAGAGATATTTAGACTAATTTTTAGGTCTTCACTTTGCTTAATATTATCTATTAATATCTTTCTAGTGATATTGATTCTGTCAATTACTACTTCTCCTATAGAAATTTTGTCAAGACATTTCTTTTTTTCAGATATGAAAATAGTTGTGTCTAAATCGGAACTTTCAAAAATTTTCTGAGGCAGATCAATTATCACTGTCAATCTCAAATTCAATAAAATCTCTCTTACTGGTTTATGCTGATCTATTGATAGCCAAGTGTAAGGCACAATAAACGATAAAAGGCCATTTATTCTTTGAATTTTAGTTGCTTTTTCAATAAATAATGCAAATAAATCCGGTTTGTACTTTGCTGATATATAAACTTGATTATAAAATTGAATTATTGATTTATCAGGCAAATTTTGGATTAATAAATACGGCGGATTCCCAATCACCACATCAAAGCCTACAAAGTCGCCTTTGTCGTTTAGCACTTCGGGGAACTCAAAACGCCATTCAAAAGCATTTTCGTAAATCTTGTTGCTCTTTATCTCTTCAATTTCGCTTTCTAATTTCTGTATCTGCGTAGAGAGTTTATCGGTTTTGGTTTTCCACTCCTTTTTCTGTTTGGGTGTCATGCCAAACATCCCTTGCTGGGTGGTTTCCCGTACTAATTCGCCACTCAGTTTGTTTAGCTGTTTCATTTTCGGATCTCTTTTGTGAATCTCCGAACGGAAGTCGTTTTTAATGTCTTCAATCAAACGCTCCATTTCCCGCTTTTGCTCTTTGTTCTCGGCGTTGCGGTAGGTATCTACAGCTACACGGTAACTGTCTATGCTCCACTTGCTTTTTTTGAGGGCGTCTTTTAAATCGGCATCTAGCGCAAAGCGGCTAATAAGCGAGTTCCCACATTTTATGTTTATATCAATGTTGGGAAGGGTTTCTAGCTCGGTTTCATTTTTGTAATACGCGCTTTTAAGGAGTTCAATCCACAAACGTAGGCGACATATTTTCACCGAATTGGGATTTATATCTACCCCAAACAAACAGTTCTCAATAATGGTCTGCTTTTCGTGGAAGAGGGCTTCTTGCACACGTTGACTTTCTTTACTGGCATAATGGTATTCAAACAGTTCGCCATCGTCGTCGGTTACAATCAGCTCATCGTTCACCACTTCCATTACATATTCTTTCAGGCGATTGCCTTCTCGATCTTGCAAAATCCGAAGATCGTTTTTTATGGAAATAATCTCGTTTAACGCAGAAACCAGAAAATGTCCCGAACCCACAGCTGGGTCGCATATTTTTATGCTGTTAACTAGTTCGTTCGCCTCATTACGGTTTTCAATCTTGTCGTATAAGTCATCAAGCGTTTCACAGTTCCAACCTTTGGCTTCGTTAAACTTTTGTACCACGGCTCGGCGTATGGTTTCCCTACACATATACATAGTAATAAAGCCGGGTGTAAAGAAAGAACCGTCTTTGTAGCCATTTATCTTCTCAAAAATTAACCCAAGCACCGAGGCATTTATCAGCGTTTTGTTGTCTTCTTGAATGTCTTCGGAGCCTTCGCTGCTAAAGTCGTACGCATCTAAAAAAGAAAACAGATACTCGATGGAGTCGAGTTCTCCCGTTCGCTTTTTGCCCGTATCGCTTTTTAGCACCGTGTTAGAATGGATGGGAATAGTTCTTCCATCGCGTAAGTTGCTAATGAATAGCATTTGATGTTCTAGCTCGGTGGGTTCAAACAGGGAACTGTTTAGATAAGGAACTTTACCAAAGGCAGCACTAATCTCTTCGCTACGTTCATCGTGCTTTCTAGCCAACACCTGAAAGAAGAGCGTATTTAACTCATCAAAATCTTTAATGCGTTTCAGATTTAGGAAAGAATAAGAACTATCCCCACCATGATAGGTAACCAATTGAGCTTCTAACAGTTTTAAGAAAAGAATACGGTTTACCCACGTAATGCAGAGTTCTAAACCTACATTAAACAGCCGTTCTTCTTTGTCGCTTCCATACTGCGACGGATTTGATAGCCGATTTAGTTTGTCTAGGCTTTCAAGCTGATTGATGGTATTCTCAAGAAGGGTACCCGATTTACGATTGGCTTTCGAACTCCTTCCAATAACTTTTTTCCCTTTGTCTTTGGTTTCTTCTAAACCAATAAGGTGAAGTAATTCGGTATAGAATTTTTTATCGAGCGAGTTACTATCGTTTGCAAAAGGGAGTTTCAGTAAATGCTCGGGAGAGAAGAGCTTAAACAGCGCAATGAGTTTGGCGTCGTCTTTTTTGTCGTTATTGCGAAGAGGTTTTTCATACTTCCGTAAGTCTACATAGGTAAACTCAACATCCTTGGTTAGCTGAGCTACAAAAGGCTTTGCAATTTCGTTGTAGAAGAAATCAGTATTGGTACCTGTAAGTCTACCAGCTTCAAAATCTTCAAACTGTTTAACCAATCCTTTGTTCTGGGCAAAAAGCTTCTCGAACACCGACGCATCAAAAACAAACCATTCGTATATATTAGTAACAACTAGGTATTTTATTTCTAGGTTCTTTTTAGCGATGCGCTCGCGTAGGTAATATAAAATAAGCTCGTGAAAGGCTTTGTAATTGATGTTGTCTTTGTTCAACATCTCAGCTTTATTGGTCGGTTTTTTCGCCTCAATAATTACGCCTACTGTACTTTCAGGAGCTTTACCATTATGAATTACAAGATCATTTCTACCTTTTGTATTAATGAAATGATGAGGGTCGTAATAGGTTTTCTTTAGAAAATCGGCAACTAGATTCTTGTGGAATTCTTCGGATTCTACCTCATTGGTATGGTCTAATAACTGAATCAGATTTAATTTAAATACATCGATATCGCTTCTGTTTGGTTTAACCTTCAGATATGCTTTGTTAATTCCTTTCCTAACCTTCATGCTATGTACTGTAGCCATCGAAAAAACCTTATTTTGTTACTGGCTTAGAGTAACAAAATCAGTACTTAAGTACAATCTGTAAAAGTCATCGTAGCGTAAAAGTTTATTCAAAATTGGTTATACACCCAAACCCAAACAACGTCATTCCTGCGCAGGCAGGAATCTAGGTTTGCATTACAACCACAGGCCCCACTAACAACATAGATCTCGGGCATACGCCGCGAGATGACTTGGGTACCGTGTAAGGAGTACACTGCCAAACAGTCTAACATACTATGAAAGAAGGCTACATATATATTCTATCCAATGAACAAAGAACGGTGTTATACACGGGCGTAACAAGTAACTTGCTAGAAAGAATATTTAAACATAAGACAGGGGAAGGGTGTGCTTTTTCCAATAAGTATAGAACTCATTTTATTGTTTACTACGAGGTTCATCAATCCATATATGAAGCCATTCGTAGAGAAAAACAGATTAAGAAATGGAAAAGGGAATGGAAATTTAATTTGATAAGAACTATTAATCCTGACTTAAGAGACCTTTGGAGCGATATTCTTCCGCCGGGTAGATTCTATTTTAAATGATTAGTGAATAAACCCCATCACGGTCATTCCTGCGCAGGCAGGAATCTAGGTTTGCATTAAAACCACAGGCCTCACTAACAACATAGATCTCGGGCATACGCCGCGAGATGACTGTGGTGTTGCCTCTACACCCAAACCCAACTACGGTCATTCCTGCGAAGGCAGGAATCTGGAGCTCCCAATCATCAAAGACTCCAGCGGAGCAACACCATTTGTCATGGAATGAAAAAACTCAAAACCCCTTAAGACTCCTCCCTCTGATTTTCCGCAGGCGTGAAATCGGTCTCGCTCCCGAGGGAAGATACTTCCCGAGCCAAAACTGTCAACCTAAATCAGGAAAAGACCAAGTCAAGAACGTGTCCATCACTGTCTCAGATGAGGGCTGTGGGTAATGGTTCTATAAGGCGGTTAGAAATGGAAGCTAGAGCTTCTGGATTGCATTACGAACGAAGACGTTCGTAACGAGGATAAATTATAAATTTTGGATTATGAATTAGGATTGAGAGTTTGCCCCTAACAGCTAACAGCTAACAGCTAACAGCTAACAGCTAACAGCTAACAGCTAACAGCTAACAGCTAACAGCTAACAGCTCATTCCTCAACTTTCTTCAAACTTACGGCATTGGTGCAATAACGCAATCCAGAAGGGGCGGGGCCATCAGGGAAAACATGACCTAGATGAGCATCGCAAGTGCTACACACAATTTCTACGCGAACCATACCATGACTAAAATCGCCAAGATAAGCCACCGCATTCTCTTTGATTGGCTGTGTAAAAGATGGCCATCCTGAACCGCTTTCAAATTTTTCGTCAGCATCAAAAAGCAGAGTGTCGCAGCAAACGCAGGCATAAATTCCTGGTTCAAAACGGCTACATACCTCACTAGAAAATGGGCGCTCAGTTCCTTTCTGTCGAGTTATTGCAAATTGCTCGGAAGTGAGTTGGGCTTGCCATTCTGCATCCGTTTTTTCAACTCTACGATCGGGTTCGAGATTTCCACTTTTAGAAAGGGCAACAACGTCAGTCCATTTTAGCATAAAACAGGTATTAAATTATTCAGTAGGTCTAGCAATCATAATTCCAGTATTTTTGGAATTGGGTTTTAGGAATGAAGAAATCGGTTCATCTGAAATTTCAACCTTCATGTTTGATTGCGAAGCATGGAGTAAATGTAAGCCGTCATCCATTTTAACTAACACACCAACATGTGCAACATCTAAGCCATCAATACTAGTTGTTAAACCAATAATATCGCCTTCTTTTAGTAGATGCTCGTATTCAGCAATTTTCTCTTTGGGTAAATAAAAATACTGTTTACTGTTAATTTCTTGCTCCTGCTTTTCAATAACAGAAACGTAGTCTGGATTGTTTTTCAAATGCTTGTAGCTATCGGGATGTGTACTCATGAAGCTCACTTTGTTGGGGAATGGTTCCCCGAAGCTATCAACAGGAGTAGTCACTAAGCCGGTAGATTTATTGTCGTAAATCCAATCACTAAAATAATGGAGTCTAGAAGGGTAATCATCTTTAGAGCCACTTCGATAACGGATTTTCTCAATCTCCGATGCAAATTGCTCAAACGTTTGATTTTCGGATTTTATAGTACGTGCCAGCGCTAAAAGATTTTCAGCATAGGTGGTGCAATCCAATTCACGGAGATTTACAATCAGCTCTTCTTTGTCGCCAACTTCAAGCGTATGCGCTACATATTCTTCCCCTAAGAAATACTTTCCAATTTCAGGGATGAGAGCGCCAATTGGCTTGTTTGAATCATCTTTATACTTAGAAATGATATCGGCAAAAATAGCAGCGTCTTGTTCTGAATAAACAATTTCAGTTGTAGACTGAGGTGCTTTTTCGGCTGGTTTCTGTTGTGCACAAGCTTGAATGGCAAGTAGCGCAAGTATGGTGAATATGGATGTTTTTTTCAAAGGAGTAATCATGATTTTAATGAACCAAATGAAAGGAAAGTAAGCTGGAGTTCGCAAATGCTATTCCAGCTGTATTGATATAACAATGCTTTCAATGTATAGGTTCCTGTTATTGAATGTATGTTAAAGCAGGTTTTTTATTTTTTGGGCAAATGCGGTGGCTGCTTCAGGAGTTTTTCCTTCCGTATAAATACGGATGATTGGCTCTGTATTAGATTTACGAAGGTGAACCCAGCCTTCTTCAAAATCTACTTTTACACCGTCTATTGTATTTGGGTTTAAACTGGCAAAATGCTTTTTAACCATTTCGAGTACTTCGTCAGCATCTTTACCGAGTTCATCAAGCTGAATTTTACTTTTACTCATGTAGTAAGTAGGTAGAGTGGCTCTGTATTCCGCTGAAGTTGTTCCTTGCTCAGCGAGCCATTGTATCACGGCTGCAATTCCAACTAAAGCATCACGACCGTAGTGTAAGTCTGGCACGATAATACCACCACTTCCTTCGCCTCCAACAACGGCATCAACTTCCTGCATTTTCTTAACAACATTGATTTCGCCTACGGCAGAACGGTGGCAAACTTCGCCAAACTTGTTAGTTACATCATCAGCAACGCGAGATGAAGAAAGGTTAGTTGCAGTAGCTCCAGCATTCTTACTCAAAATAAAATCGAAAACAGTAGCTTGAGTGTATTCTTCACCAAAAAGAGTTCCGGTATTGTCCACAAGAGCAAGGCGATCAGCATCAGGATCGGTAACAACGCCAAGGTCGGCTCCAGTCTCTTTAACAAGTGTACAGATTTCGGTTAAATGCTCAGGTAAAGGCTCTGGGTTATGAGGAAACAATCCGTTTGGAGTACAATGGATTTTATGAGTTGTTTTGACACCAAGTTTTTCCAATAATTTTGGAACTGCGAGGGAACCAGCACCATTTACAGCATCAACGGCAACAGAAAAATTAGACGCCGCAATCTTCTCTGGGTTTATATAGGGAAGATCCAGAATTTTATCGATGTGATAATCTAAAAGATCATTGTCTTCTCGAATAATGCCAATTTTATCGTAGGGCTGGTACGAGAAATTACCAGAGTCCGCAATTTCAATCATTTTACGTCCTTCTTCTGCATCCATAAACTCGCTTTTGCCATTCAGTAATTTCAAAGCATTCCATTGGGCAGGGTTATGGCTAGCTGAAATAATGATACCGCCAGCAGCTCCATATTTTAAAACGCCCATAGCAACGGTTGGGGTAGGTACAATTCCTACTTTTATTACATCGCAACCCACACTAGCTAATGTGGCAGCTACAATATCTTCACAAAACTTGCCAGTAACACGGCTATCTCGTCCAAGCACAACGGTGCCGCCATTAAGCCAAGTACCATAAGCAGCAGTAAAACGGGCTAAATTTTCGGGAGTTAAATCGGTTCCAAAAATTCCGCGAATTCCGGATACAGAAATCATTAATGCCATAGTTACCTTTTTTTAGATTGTATGATTTGATTGAGTTGCTGTCGCCATGCCTGTAGTCCAGGGAAGTTAGGACTAATCCGATTGACTTGGTCAGCTATTTCAAGTGCTTTCTCAAACTGTTGGTCGGTTCCGTATGCACCAGAAAGGTTGAAAAGCATTTGAGGATCGTTTTGATTTAACGCTCTGGATTCTTCTAAAAGAACAATAGCTTCTTTTACATTGCTTTTGTTAAGCTCAATAGCGCCGAGCATCTTATTAACATAGGCTTCATTTTTTGTAATTTCGTAAGCTTTTCTGAGTAGAGGTTCAGCGCCAGCTAAATCGTTTTGATTCAGTAGAATTTTTGCAGCGAAAGTATAAGGTGAATCATTCCACGGCTGATCTCTAGATAAACCTAAATATTCGGCAAGTGCCTTTTCTGGTTGGTTCGACTTTTCATAACTCACCGCTAATTCAATTTTTGCACGATCCCAGCCTTTCGAATTTTGAACCGTTTCGAATGCTAAACTATCGGCTAAACTAATGGGCTTGTAACTCAATTGGTAAGGAGTGACCTTGCCTTTTTGGATGAAAGGAAAGCCTTGCTTTAGAGTTTTCACTCGGTGCCAAGCAACACGCTTGTCGTATTCGGTAAGGTGCATTTTCTGTTTGTAGCTGTCCCAATCACTAACTTCAAATTGAGTTAATCCTTGGTTATATAAATCGGTAAGTAATGCTTCTGAAAAAGTTTTCCCAATTGCGAAATAACCATCTTGATTAGGATGTAAATGCTCTAGCATGAGATTGTTGCCAATAATACCTTCAGGAGATTCTTCCGACATATATTCTTCAACGGGTACATATGTGGTGTTCGAAAAGGTATTGGAAAGCGAATCGATGATGGAATTAATTTCAGATGGTGCTCGGAATTTCAATCCGTCTAAATCTTTGGCGAGTGTAAATTCATGCTTTGCAGAAATGATATCTCCCACAGATAATGTTTGTTGAGCTTTTTTATAGGTCTGTAAAGCCGATGGTTGCTCTCCATCAGCTATATCTACAAAAGGGGCTTGGTTTTTGATGTTGCTTGCTAGACTAGCGAAATAAACAGGAACACCTTTTTTCTCGAATTGCTCTATGATGGAAGACATATTACTTTCGAATTGAATCATAGCAAGCTCATGTTTAGGGCTTTCGAGTTCAATAGAGCGAGAGCTTATCATCTGCTCCATCAGTGTTCCTTGAATGGTCTCTTCTCCAGAAAAAATACTAGCCAGCCATTTTTCGGAATCAACAATTAAGTTTCTTAGAAATAGAAACGTCTTAAAACGTTGCAGTTTTAAATAAAGGCGAACAAAACCAGGGAAGGCGCCTAGATTTTCATTAGAACCTACACCTAGTGCTCCATAAAACTCATTATGTCCTGCGTAAATCATAATCGCATCGGGAGACTGAGCTAGAATTTCATCTACTTGGTCGTATAAGGTATATGAGTTTATCGCCGAAATTCCCACATTAACCACTTCCACTTTTTTATCGGGAAGAGCATCAGTTAGTACATCGTTTACAACGCGAGAAAATGAGCCATTAAAACCATAAGGATAAGCCGCCGCAGAAGAGCCTCCCATAGCAAAAACACGAAATCCATTTTGTGGCTTTTCAGCTAAAAAAACATCGATAGATGGATTAGGAATAACACTAGTGTAAAAGAAATAACGAGCTGCAAAATTTGGATTCGGGATGAGATATTCATCCATCGAAATGTTTGGGTCTACAAATAAGTCGGTATTGCCTAGGTAATTAACACTTCTTAAACCAAGTTCAAGAATTACAAAAAATAGAATGGGTGTGGAAAGAGTAATGCCGTAAAAAAGAATCTTTTTATTTAAAGGAAGTGGCTTCTTTAACGTGTCGATATAATCTTGAACTTCACTAATATCCAGTTTAAGCGTTTCTGCGATGTGTTTGACGCTTTTTTTACGGAAGTTATTTGAGATATAAGATTTTGCTTTATTACTAAGGGCCATCTGCTATTTAGTTGGAGTCCATGGAGTTTCTTCTTGATTCGCACGGTGATTTTCGTAACGAGCTAATACAAATAGAAAATCAGAAAGGCGGTTCAAATACATGATTGCTTCCTCTGAAATTTGCTCTTCTTTACTACATTCTACTGTAATGCGTTCAGCTCGTCGACACACGGTTCTTGCAAAATGGAAAATGGATCCTGCTTGCGAACCACCGGGTAAAATGAAGCTTTTTAGTGGAGGTAGGGCATCTTCCATAAAGTCAATTGACTTCTCTAGCCATTCGATTTCGGAAGAACTGATACGTTCTATTCGAACTTCTTTACTGTGCGGAGTGGCCAAATCAGCACCCAATACAAATAAGTGGTTTTGTACGGTTAGTATAGCTTCTTTAGAATAGTCTGTTGCTTGTAAGGCACTGGCCATACCTAAAATAGAATTCAATTCATCTACTGTTCCATAAGCTTCAATACGCTTAGAACTTTTAGAAACGCGTTGCCCACCGTATAGAGAGGTTTCGCCTTGGTCGCCTTTTTTGGTATAAATTTTCATAGTTATCTTTTCTTAAAAATAGTTTTTTGTAGGCTAAGAATCAGGCTTCGCTTTTTATAGAATTTTAAATTTTTTGAACGTTAATATCATTACCATTAAACATACACATTATATCTAGTCTGTTCTTTATATGAAAAAGTTTTTCCTAGCACTTATCATTTTTATATCAATAAGCTTTTCGGCTTACTCCTTTCAACAAAATGACATAAAAAATGGGCATGATGTTCTTGCGAAAATGTACGAAACCTACGAAGGTAAATGGTACAAAAATCTAAGTTTTACTCAGAAAACGACTTTTTTTGGTGCAAAGGGTGAAGTTGCGAGAACGCAGATGTGGTATGAATTGATGAGTTTGCCAAGTAATCTGGCCATTAAATTCGACGACAAAGCGAGTAATAACGGTATTTTATTTAAAAACGGTACTCAGTATGGTTATGCTAATGGTTACCTTATTCAAGAAGTAGAACGAGTTCACGACTTATTGGTGTTAGGTTTTGATGTGTACCATCAAGCCCCTGAAGAAACCGCAGAGGAATTAACTAGCAATGGTTACGATCTAAGTAAATTTTATATGGATGAATGGGAAGGCCAAGCAGTATTTGTGGTAGGAACTGATAAAGCAGATTCAACCATACCACAATTCTGGATTGACACCGAACGCTTGGTGTTTGTGCGTAATTTTACCATCGGTAGACAAAATACCATCCAAGAGGTACAGTTTAATAACTATCAGCCATTGGGTGAGGGATGGATTGCACCCGAAGTGGTTTTTAAAGCAAATGGGAATATCGGTTTATTGGAAGAATACTCAGAAATAGCGATTCCCGATTCGCTAAATCCTGAGATATTCAATCCAATGAAATTTGTTGAAGCTAAGTGGTGATGTTTCTACCTATTTAGCAGAACAACTTGCTCCACCAAGAACACAAAACTGTGAGCAATACGGATGGTTCAGATATACTTTTTTGAATGATTCTTTTAGAGTTGTACCAAGTTCAAATTGGGGATCGTAAGCAATAAGTGTACATGGCAAAACAACGGGAGTATCAGTGCCTTTACGCTTAACCACCATGCGCTCTGTGGCACACATTTGGTTTTCAGGTTTTACGTGCAAAATATCCCAGCAAGAAGTGGTGATTTCAGGAACATCGGTTGTTGTAGTCATCTCTGGGAAAATTGCGATGTTTTTACCATCCACTACTCGAATACCAATTTTGTACTCATCTAAAATACTTTGATAACCGGTTAATGCTTCAATACTAGATTCGTTTGCCAGCGACCGACCTGCCACCGCAATGTTAAGTCCCATATCAAAAAGCTTTTTCATGGTAACTAAAGTACGATTGAACGTTTTAGGGCCTCGTTCAACTTCATGCATCTCTGCGGTATAATGATCTAAAGAAATTCGAAGTGTGAGTTTGTTCGGATAAGCCTTGTTTAACTCGGTAAGATCATCGAAATACGAATCGATTGCACGATAAGCATTGGACAGTACCAGCACTTCAAAACCACGACTCAGGCACAATTTGATGATGGGAATCATTTCTTTGTTAAGGAATGGTTCACCACCAGTAAACGAAATATTACGTGTGTCAAGTTCTAAATCTCTGATTTCATCTAAATAAGTTTCTACTTCTTGTTTAGAGATGTAAAGAAGTTCGTCGTTGGTTGGCGACGATTCGATATAGCAGTTTTGGCATTGTAAATTGCAACGTGTTCCGGTGTTAAACCAAAGTGTTTCAAGCTTTGTAAGTTCTACATAAGCTCGGTCTTCACCTTTGGCTGTGACTGTCGCTTTGCGAAATTTTCCGTTTGCATGAAAGTTAGTATCAATTTCTTGTTCTTTTAACAGCATGAGCCATCTCCGATTGTATTGCTAGTTTCGTTGGTAGCAAAAGGAGCGTTACCACCGCATCCTTCAAATATGCCAAAGTGTTGTGAAAAATCTCCCGAAAAATCGAAATGTTTTGCAAAGCGAGTATCTTTTAACATCATGTAAGTATTGCCACAAACGGTTTTAATACGACCCGTTTCAAAGAAATGGTGATCGTCTAGAGTAAAGGAATCTGTAGAGTGAGGAATGGTTCCTTTGTAGCGCACTGCTTGTCCATAGTCTTCGCAATCGCTTTCAAGTTTTGGTAGCTTTATCAATCGGTAGGTAATAGAGTAAAAGTTGATAAGCCCCACTTTAGCTTCAGTTCCGGGATCATTAATAGATATTTTTTCAGCAGAAACACTTCGTGGATCGAGGAAGCCTACTTTTTTTGAGATGTTTAGAAAATCATTCCAGTACAAAGCCCCACTCAAACATTCTCCATAGAGTACAGGGTCTTTGGCTAAGTGCTGTGGAATTCTACGGTCGGCGTAAACATCACTAAAATACATTTCCCCGCCTTCTTTTAGTAAATCATAGGCTCCTTGTAACACCGCCGTTTTATCGGTGGCTAAATTTACCACACAATTGGAAACAATAAGATCTAATGAGTTTTTAGGAATATTTAAAGAGCCTAAGTCTTCAATGTTTCCTTTCAGAAATTCAACATTCGAAAAACCAAACTTCTCGGCATGATAAGCTTGATGTTTTTTGGCAACATCCAGTTGTTCGTCGGTCATATCAACACCTATAACCGAGCCATTTTCTCCAACAAGTTTGCTAAGAACAAAACAATCACGACCAGAGCCAGAACCCAAATCGATCACTTGTAAGCCTTTAAGTTCATTTGGTATAGTAAGTCCACATCCGTAATACTTGCTCAGTGTTTCGTCGTGCAGTTCACTTAGAATGGATTTTATGTGGGGAGGGTAGGAGGTGGTTGTGCAGCAAGCAGAAGTTTTTAAATCGGAGGAATTTTGTAAGGTTTTGCCATAATAGACGGAAACCTCATCGTGAATATCTTTCATCATTTAATAATAATAGTTTAAATCAAAAGTCGAATAATAATTATATAGATCTAGTGAGTATTTACGCAGAATGATCAAATAAAAATGTAAACGCTCCTCTAAAAAATTAGAGAAAATAGCGTAGTACCCACGAGTTCATCGAACCTAACATAAATAGGAATGGATTGCGTTCCTAGAGTGGGGATGAGGTTTTTAAAAGGCGAAAGTAGATTGAGTCGTGCTCTTAAAACTTTTATTTAAAACTAAATCCAAGTGAGACGCTAGCTGTTATTCCAAATCGAGCACCATCATCAAAATAGAGTAACGGATTTAACGTAACTCTAGTAAATGTGCCCTTACCAGTTGGTTGTTCTCGAAACCCGATTCCTGAAACGATAGCAACGGCTGCACTACCGCTAACGATACCAAAAGATGGACCGATACTAGTTTCAAAGAATGAGTCACCTTTTATGTGCATAATTCTATTAATAGAAATTGGAACTACTGTTAGCCCGCCGACATCGATAATTAAATCATCCTTGGTATGAAACATATAGGATATACCGCCTCTTAAACTTACTCGGTCTTTGATGAAGTGTTCATAATTGACAGAATAAAATCCGCCATTTCCAAGTAATTCAAAATAGATAACCTTCTGATTTTTTAAGCTCTCTTTCACATCGTTACTATCAATATCAAAACTAGATATTTCGGATTCTATAGTTTTAGGATTGGTTTCGTTGAAAGATTGATGACTCATTGAGTTCGCTGGTAAATCTGAAATAATTTGAGCATTCAAAGTTAATGAAGATGTGATAACGACTGCCGATGCAAGGATGAAGGTTTTCATAAGCTTCATAAAGAATCCATGTGAGTATTGATATTCTTGGAAAGAATATTCCTGATGTTAACCCTAAACATGCCACGGTATTGTATCTATACAAATTAATATTATTTTGGATGCTTGATTATGTTAGTAATAATATACAGTAACCAAGTGATGTGTTCGTGCAAATCTAGAAGAAGGAATCTTTGAAATATGGAACTGGGAAGGTGAGCCTTTATACCGAGGAGCGTTCGACCGTAAAATCACCCAATTTACCATATCCGAAAAGTTTAATACGATATACGCCATCGACTCAACCGTAGAAGACAGCATTTACACCTACCAATTACCAAGTTTTTAGCTATGAAGGGATTTTTCGCCTAAGCAAAACCTTAGGATAGGAAAGTCTTCTACCCCGCAATAAAGCTTTCTTCGTTTTTGGTGAATGTAATGGAAAGATGGGCAAGAGATTCTAGTTCTGCCTCAAAGTTGGCACTGTTCTCAATGGGACAAGCAAAAGTTTTCCGAACATGAGCTAGATATTCCGATTGTTGCTCCATCAAATTATGATTAAGAACCAGTTTGTTTATAAGATTCTCTTGAGGGTAAGCATACACCACATCAAAAAGTTGAACACGAATAATAGAACTTAGCGTTGCCTGTTGTAAACATTCCTCTGCGGCTTGGCCGTAAGACTCAATAAGGCCAGGTTTTCCGAGCTTAGTTCCGCCAAAATAGCGAACAACAACTGCTGCTGCGTTAACCACATCGTAAGACTTGAGTTGGTTAAGAATAGGCAAGCCAGCCGTTCCTGAAGGTTCTCCATCGTCGCTACTAAATTCGGCTAACGCATTCGGATTTATCCTATATGCATAGCAATGATGCGAGGCATCCGGGTATTTAGATTTAAGTGCGTTCAACTCAAGGTGGAACATTTCTTCATCCTCACAAGGGAATAAAAAGCCCAAAAACTTAGATCCTCGTTCTCGAAAGTTAGAATTAATATATTTTTGCAGAGTTTTCAGTGGTAGTAAATGTCGAATTTAATAGTACATAAAAGTACGGTTTCTTTAATATGGATTCATAATCTGTATTTAGAGTTAATCTACCTTGCCATTAAAAAAGGAAAAAGCGATTTTCTAAGAGTAATCTGGGTGGAAATTTAGTTTCACACAAAAGCAGAAACTAAGTATTAAACAGACTTGTTAAATACACTAAAAACAAAATAACTAACACGCACTCATGCCTTCACTTTTAAAAGCGATGAAATCGCAAGTTGGCCGTAAGATAATGACGGGCATCACAGGAATAGGTTTAATGCTATTTCTGATCAGTCACTTAATAGGTAATTTCTCAATCTTTGGCGGGAAAGATGCCTTTAATTTATATACCAAAACTCTCGAAAATCTAGGACCTTTTCTATATGTAATAGAAGCAGGGCTAGCCTTTTTCTTTATATATCACACTATTTTGGGTGTGTCAATTTGGTGGAATCGACGTAAAGCACGTCCGGAGAATTATAAGGTTTATAAAACCAAAGGTGGTGCTAGCCATCAATCACTAGCTTCAAGAAGTATGATCTACACAGGCTCAATTGTGTTGATATTTTTAGTGCTGCACATCATACATTTTAAATTTGGCGCTGAGTACTCTTCTATGGTAGATGGCGTGGAAGTTCGAGATCTTAGGAAATTAGTACTCGAAGAATTTCAAAAAACTTGGATTGTTGTTGGTTATGTCGTTGTTCTCGGTTTACTAATTCTGCACTTATCGCATGGTTTTTGGAGCGCATTTACTTCTTTAGGAATGAAGAATAAAGAGACTTCTAAAAAAATTCAGATGATTGCTTACGGCTTTGCCATTGTAATTATGCTAGCATTCATCTTCATCCCGCTGTATATCTTTATTACTGGCGGTACAGGCTCACTTATATCTTATTAAGGGAATATCAATGAAATTAGACTCGAAAATACCAGAAGGCCCATTAGAAGAAAAGTGGAGCCGACATATAAAAGACATGAAGCTTGTTTCTCCAAACAACAAGCGTAAATACGAAGTAATTATTGTAGGAACAGGACTAGCTGGTGGCGCCGCTGCCGCAAGTATGGCTGAGTTAGGCTATAACGTAAAAAGTTTCTGTATTCAAGATTCTGCACGCCGAGCACACAGTATTGCAGCTCAAGGTGGTATAAATGCCGCAAAAAACTATCCGAACGATGGCGATAGTATTTGGAGGTTGTTCTACGATACCATTAAAGGTGGTGATTACAGATCGCGAGAAGGAAATGTGTATCGTTTAGCTCAAGTTGCTAACGAAATTATTGATCAAGCTGTAGCTCAAGGTGTTCCTTTTGCTCGTGAGTATAGCGGGTTATTAGCGAATCGTTCTTTTGGTGGAGCTCAGGTTTCTAGAACATTTTATGCGCGTGGCCAAACAGGTCAGCAGTTATTATTAGGCGCTTATCAAGCTATGATGCGCCAAGTGAATGAAGGAAAGATTGAGTATTTCCCACGTCACGAAATGCTAGATGTAGTAATTATTGATGGCAAAGCTCGTGGTATTATTACCAGAGATTTAGTTTCTGGCGAGTTAAAGAAATGGGAAGCTGATGCCGTTGTATTAGCCACAGGTGGTTACGGGAATGTGTTCTATCTTTCTACAAATGCAAAAAATTCGAATGCTACTGCAGCATGGAGAGCTCACAAACGTGGTGCTTTATTTGCGAACCCTTGTTATGTGCAAGTTCATCCTACATGTATTCCTGTTTCTGGTGATTATCAGTCTAAACTAACTCTAATGAGTGAAAGTTTAAGAAATGATGGCCGAGTTTGGGTCCCTAAAAAGAAAGGTGACGACAGGAAGCCAAGTGATATTCCTGATGATGAACGTTACTACTACCTCGAAGAACGCTACCCAAGTTTTGGTAACCTTGTTCCTCGTGATGTAGCTTCTCGTAATGCCAAAATGGTATGCGACGATGGTCTAGGAGTGGGCGATTCAGGCTTAGCAGTTTATCTTGATTTCCGCGATGCTATTAAAAGAGATGGTGTGGATACAATTTCTGCTAAATATGGCAACCTCTTTGATATGTACGAAAATATTATGGGAGAAGATCCATACAAACAGCCAATGAAAATTTATCCAGCAGTTCATTACACAATGGGTGGGCTTTGGGTTGATTATAACTTGATGACCAACATTCCTGGTCTTTTTGCCGCAGGTGAAGCTAATTTTTCTGATCACGGTGCTAACCGACTTGGAGCAAGTGCTTTGATGCAAGGCTTATCTGATGGCTATTTTGTACTACCGGCTACTATTGGTAATTACTTGGCTGATTTGAAACCGGGCACTCGTTACGGTACAGATCACGAAGCTTTTGTTTCTGCTGAGAAAGAATCTCAAGACTTCATCGATAAACTATTTAACGTAAAAGGAAAGCGTACAATCATCGATTTCCATAGAAGCTTAGGAAAAATTGTTTGGGATAAAGTTGGGATTGCTAGAACCAAGGAAAGCCTTGAATCTGCGATTACCGAAATTCAGGCTCTGCGTGCAGAATTCTGGAAAGATGTGTTTGTACCTGGTGAGCAAAATAACTTTAATAAGTATTTAGAGTTTGCTGGCCGTGTTGCTGATTTCTTTGAGCTTGCTGAATTAATGGCTAAAGATGCGTTACAGCGTAATGAGTCTTGTGGTTGCCATTTACGTGAGGAATACCAAACGGAAGATGGCGAAGCTTTACGTAACGATGAAGGTTATGCGTACGTAGCAGCTTGGGAATTTAAAGGTCTTCAAGATGCTCTTGAAGAGGAGATGCACAAAGAAAATCTGGAATTTGAATTCGTTGAACTAAAACAACGTAGCTACAAGTAAGGAAGATATTATGAGTAAAGATATGACCATACATCTTAAGTATTGGAAACAAGCAGGTCCTAACGTTCCTGGACACTTTGAGGAAAGAACACTCAACTCGGTTAATGATCACATGTCCTTTTTGGAAATGTTGGATGTTTTAAACGAAGATCTTCAACTTGAAGGTAAAGAACCGCTTGAGTTTGATTACGATTGCCGAGAAGGTATTTGTGGCTCGTGTAACTTAGTCATAGATGGGCAGGCACACGGTCCTAAAGCGGAAGTTGCTTGCTGTCAATTACACATGCGTAATTACAGTGATGGCGATAAAATTACAGTAGAACCTCCTCGTGCAGCGGCTTTTCCTATCATTAAGGATTTGATTGTCGATCGCGGAGCTTTTGATAGAATTATCGAAGCAGGTGGATATATTTCTGCAAAAACGGGTTCAACTCAAGAAGCAAACACTTTACCTGTTGAAAAAGAACTATCAGATATCGCTTTTGATTACGCTGCTTGTATCGGTTGCGGTGCTTGTGTTGCAGCATGTCCTAATGCTTCTGCATCTCTGTTTACCGGCGCTAAAATTGCTCACCTCAACAAATACCCACAAGGGCAAGTTGAGCGTGATATAAGAGTTGTAGCGATGGTAGAACAAATGGAAGAAGAAGGCTTTGGCGATTGTTCAAACTTTGGCGAATGCGAAGCTGTTTGCCCTCAAGGTATTTCAATTGCCGCTATTGCAGAAATGCGTCGCGACTATGTGAAAGCTACTTTTAAGTAAATAATAATTTTATTTAGTTTTTAACTAACTACGTAGTAGAAAGCCATCTCAGAAATGAGGTGGCTTTTTTTATGGGCGATATTTTATGACTCGCTCATTCTAGTAGATGTAAGGTAATTCGTTCACAGTTTTAATAAATTAAACAACGCTCACAGTCATCCTGAAGATACCTCTGAAGGATCTTCACAGCTATTAAAAAGCAATGGTTTTGTTTGTAGGCGATAGCTGATCGTACCCTCACATTATTTTCGTGCATGCTAATGCATTCATCTCTTTGATGGGTGTACTTTTGTGCCGACAAAAGTACCAAAAACTCTCGACAAGAATAATTGGCGCGAACTCCATTACATCGACTCAATCATTCCAATGGTCTTCGCTCTTCATTTGCCACATTCAAACCCGTGCCGGTGTGCAATGATAACTCCTTACGGAGACGTCGATTCCATTACGTTCTTTCTTCGCCAATAATTCTAAAGGTCGATCTGGTTTGGTGGGCGTATTGACACTCTGAGGGGAATCAAAAAATTATTTCTGTCAACGAATTACTTAGCATCTACAATCCCTGAACATCCAGGTGTCTGGAGTTAGAATTACAACACTGCCCTCACTACCAACCTAGATCTCGTGCAGACGCCGCGAGACGACTGTTAAATTTATTTGCTCCCAACCAACACTAAGCCCTCATTCCTGCGCAGGCAGGAATCTAGATTTATAACTACCGAGTAATACTAATATTGGAAGCTGGAGCTTCCGGACTGCATTACGCACGTAAGACATTCGTAACGAGGATAACGGAGGGTAAAGGATTAGATAAAATCTATAGTCAGGATCTCAATCCAAAATCACCGTTCTATTTCCGTAAATGAATACTTTATCATCGAGAACGAGATTAATAGCTTCAGATAATACTCTACTTTCAATTTCTTTGCCCATTAAAGCCATTCTTTCAGCATTGTGAGAATGATTTACACGCCCTGTAGATTGGGTAATAATTGGGCCTTCATCCAAATTTTCATTTACAAAGTGAGCGGTGGCTCCAATAATCTTTACGCCACGTTCATAAGCTTGGTGGTAAGGTTTTGCTCCAACAAAAGCGGGCAAAAAAGAATGATGAATATTGATGATCCGATTACGCATTGGAGCAATAAAGATCGGGTTCAAAATGCGCATGTATTTAGCTAGTACTAGATAATCAGGCGAGTATGCTTGAATTTGTGTAGTAACTAGTTCTTCATGTTCTTCGCGAGAATGACCTTCATGAGAGATGAAATGAAAAGGAATATCAAACTTCTGAACCAATGGTTCTAAAACTTGATGGTTACTAATTACCCCTAAAATATTGGCATTGATTTCCCCAAACTCGTGCCGGATGAGTAAATCGCCTAGTACGTGATGCTCTTTGGTTGCTAAAATAACCACGTTTTTCTTTTCGTCTGATGTGATACGCACATTGGCATTCTCAGGAAGAAGAATATCTAAATCTGTTAACATATCTTCTTCGTTTAGGTCGCCATCAACGATGGTGCGCATAAAGAAGTGATTGGTCTCGTGATCTACAAATTCACGATTTAAAATAATATTGAGACCATAACGATAAACGAGGTCTGTAATCTTATACACTAAACCTTTCGCATCTTCGCAATCGATAAGAAGTGTGTGTTGTTTGGTAGACATTTTATCAGCTTAAAAGTGTATGCGTTAATTTTTCCATATCGTTAAGATCGTTATAAACATTGGGTGAAACCCGAATAGCATCGCCACGATAGGAAACAAAGATATTGTTTTTTGTAAGTGCCGATTTTATTTCATCCATCTTATGCTGGGCTCCGATTCTGATGCCGAATAAATTAGCGGCTCTAAATTCTGCATCATCAATGATGAAACCCGCTTCAGTGAGTTGATTAACAGATTCTTCAGTAATTGATTTACAGTAATTCTGAATATGTTCTGGTTTCCATTCATTCAAAGAACGAAGGGCAGCTAACATCATAGGCACTAGAATGAAATTACTTTGTTCACCAACACCATAGCGTAACGCTTTTGGTTGATAATCATCACTGTAATTCACAAGGTTTGCAAAGTCATCGCTTTTATTTCTGTTAATCCAATTTTGTTCGATGGGCGAGCCATCATCAAAAGCAGCACCATAATAAGCTAGTCCAATACTGTAGGGTCCCATTAACGATTTGTAACCAGCAGCAATTAAAGCATCTGGTTGAATCTCTTGAACATCAAAAGGTAAAGCGCCGACCGATTGAGTGCCATCAATCACAAGTAAAGCACCAACGTCACTGGTTCGTTTTCTAATTTCTACAAGATTAAAGAGGGTTCCATCAGCCCAATGGATGTTTGCCATAGCAACTAACTTTGTTCGGCTGTTAATTGCGTTTAGAATATCCTCGTTCCAACGTTTGCCTCTATTTTCCATGCCAGCGGGCGTAGAAACAGTGATAATTTCCGCATTGTTGTTTGAAGCAACTTCTCGCCAAGGGTAGATATTACTTGGAAATTGCTCTCCAACTACTATAATATTATCGCCAGGCTCTAAGACAAGATTCTTTGCAACGTTTGCTAAGCCATAAGAGACAGAAGGAATGATTACTACTCGATCGGAATCACCGGAGTTTATAAGTTTTGCAAACTCTTGGCGGAGCGCTTTTGTTTCGCTAAAGAAATCATCGCCAGTAACTAAGTTCGGCTTTTGTTTCCGTAATACGCCTGCAATACCGGCTTCTTCAACCTGTTTCATCAACGGCGACATAAACGCACAGTTTAAGTAGGTGATATTTTCATCTAGGCTAAAAAGATGTTTCTGACATTGCATAGCTAAGGATCTCAGTTTTTAATAGGAAGTAATCTCATCGTTAAGAGTGAATATGACCATGAAGAAAGTAAATTAGGTTAGAAAACGAAATAATCTTGGTTGGTCATTCACGTATTCAAAATTCAAATTTCGCTCTTTCATTCTTTGAAAAAGATCGTCTAAATCCTCTTTCTTCTTAATTTCGATACTAATTAAGGCAGGGCCTAATTCTCTATTCGTTTTTTTGGAGTATTCGAAATAAGTAATGTCATCATCAGGTCCCAAAACGTCATTCAAAAATTCACGTAACGCTCCAGCTCGCTGTGGAAAATCAACAATGAAGTAATGTTTAAGCCCTTCGTAAAGCTGCGAACGTTCTTTAATTTCAGCTGTTCTTGTGATGTCATTGTTACTTCCGCTTACCACACAAACTACATTTTTCCCTTTAATCTGATCGCGTAGTTTATCTAATGAAGCAACGGTTAAGGCACCTGCGGGTTCAACAACAATGGCTTGTTCGTTGTACATTTTTAGAATGGTACCACAGATTTTACCTTCATCAACAGTAATAACTTCTTGAAGCACTTCCTTGCAAATCTCAAATGTGATATCGCCCACTCTTTGAACAGCAGCTCCATCCACAAACTTGTCAATCTTCTCTAAAGTAACCACTTCATTTTTTTCAAGGGCACGTCGCATAGCTGGTGCACCTGTAGGTTCTACTCCGATAATTGTTGTTGAGGGCGATTTTTGTTTGAAATAAGAACCAATTCCAGCTGAAAGTCCACCACCACCCACAGGAACCAGCAGAACATCAATTGCTTCTGGTGCATCTTCAAATATTTCTTTACCAACAGTGGCTTGTCCAGCAATCACTTTTCGATCGTCAAAAGGAGGAATGAAAGCTGCGTTTTTTTGATCACAAAACTCTTTTGCCATTTTAAAAGAATCGTCAAATGTATCGCCCTCTAAAACAACACGAACAAAGTCTTTACCAAACATCTTCACCTGCTTCACTTTTTGTTCAGGCGTGGTAACAGGCATAAAAATTGTACCTGGAATCTTTTTTAAAAAACAGGCTAAGGCAACACCTTGGGCATGATTTCCAGCACTCGCACAAACTACTCCATTTTTGAGCTCGCTTTCTGTTAGGCTTTGAATTTTATTATAAGCGCCCCTGATTTTATAAGAACGAACCACCTGTAAATCTTCTCTTTTGAGCCAAATATTTGCTCCAAATTCTTCAGAAAGTTGTGGGTTGAAGAGTAGCGGTGTTCTAACAACAACGTTTTGTAACGTTTCGGTAGCGGAGTCAATCTCTTTGATTGAGACTAGAGTAGATACTAAAGGTTCAGGCATTGTACAGTTGGGAACAAAGAATAGATTATAATTTCGATGAAAAGTGAGTAGTTGAATATAAGTGAAAGAGAGGAGGAATGATGGAAAAATAGTACGTATAAAGTAATTATGGTTTCTTTTTTTTCAAGTAATTGATTAGTATCTCAATAGAGAAGAAATTAGTATGCCATTATTTTATGAGAATAAGACTTATTAGAAAAAATGATTTGGCTTCCGTAAGTGTATTGAATGAAAAAGCAATACCTCATGTAAACAGTCTAACTTTAGACGAGTTGGAATGGTTTATGAAAAAAAGCCAACTATTTGTGGTGGCTGAAGAAGAAAACACTGTTGTTGGGTATATGATTGTACTTGGCCCAGGTATTGAATACGAAAGTTTAAACTACAAATATTTTGTAGCTCACTATAAGAGCTTTGATTATGTAGACCGTATTGTTGTTGCCGACTCTCATAAAGGCAAAGGAATCGGAACTGCTCTTTATAAATATCTCAACGATAATAGCACATCAAAGTTTGTTACTTGCGAAGTGAACCTGATTCCACCTAACCCATTATCAATCAAGTTTCATGAGAATAAAGGTTTTAAAGAAGTGGCAAGACAAAAATCTGAAGGTGGAAAAAAAATGGTTTCTTTACGAGTGAAGAATTTAGAAGAAAACATCTCAAAGTCTACTCGTTAAGATTCTTTATGACTCCATTGAACAAAACCATTTCACAAACCATAACTACGAGTATTATCTTTGCGCTAATTATAGCAGCATTTGCGCAGCTTGTAATCCCTTTGCCCTTGGTTCCCATTACAGGGCAGACACTAGCCATTGGTCTTGCGGCAACCATTCTGGGTTCTAAAAAAGGAATGTTAACAGTAGTTTTCTATATAGCTTTAGGGGCTGTTGGGCTTCCCGTCTTTTCTCAATTAAATAGTGGCTTAGATGCCATTGTTGGAGTTACAGGTGGATTCATAGTTGGCTTTATTCCCGCCGCTTTCTTGATTGGATTGTATTTAGAGAAAACAAAATTCACTGTGCGAAATGCAATTATAGCCAATACTATAGGCATGTTTGTTATTCTGATTATTGGAACTTCCTGGTTGAAGCTTTCTACTGAACTCACATGGGAAGCAGCATTTTTAGGAGGCTTTGCACCATTTATTATTGGAGGGCTCATCAAAGCATTTTTAGCCGCTTGGCTGGGAGTAGTAGCCAGAGAAAAACTAGAAAAAGCGAAATTGACTCAATAAACTTTGTCTGGGCTTAGCTGGAGTTCTTCGCGAATCATTTCTTCAAGAAGCTTAAGCTCCTTTTTGTAATCAGGATTTCCCTCGTCTTGGTGCTTAATTTCAGATAATACTTCAAACTCGAAACCTTCTGATTTCAGAGTAGTCCAATCGTTTTGTAGCGCTTTATTTGGATGCATTCCCATATTCAATTGCAGCTGATGGCGATTCCACTTTGCATTTACATCGATACTGTGGTCTATAAATACTTTAGCAGTCTCCGTATTTCGTATTTGAAAAACGCCCATTTGGGTTTTTCGCTGCTTGTATTCTTCTTTGAGTTCTTTTCTTGTTTTCATCTTTTTATAACTAGTCGCTTTCTGAGCCTCTGTATTTCTTTTGCATACCATTCAAGAAATACCGCAAATATTGGTCGTTACAAACTCGATATTTACTCTGCGTTGGTTTCCTGAAAAATGAACTCAATTCGTGTGGACTTACCCGACGATCTACAAGCTCGAACATTTCCAACATATCTTCAGTCTGTAGTTCTAAGGCTATTTTAAGTTTTCTAAGGATGATGTTGTTTGTCAGGCGATCTTCAGCTACTGGAGTAACTCCATCTTTCTTACCTCGATGTTTAACAATTAACCCATTAAGGAAAGTGGCAAGCATCTTATCAGCCATCTCAACAAAAGTAGGATCGTCTTCTTTTTTAAGCCAAGCTTTAATTTCAGTATTCTCTACTTTTTGGCCTGCCAAAGCAAACAGTTCAATCATTGTTGAATTGTTGAGGTCTAGCGCGTAGCGAACCCGACGAAAAATGCTATTGTTATCCATAGAATGTAATTTGAGAGTAATATTTTTTGGAATGGTAATAAGGTAGGCAAAAAAAAGACCTCATAGCGAGGTCTTTTTTAGAAGATAAGAACGATTCAATAAATATTGAAAGCGTTTGAACTTAGTTATTTTCTGGTCTAAGCTTGCGTACGGTAGCGCCTGCTTGCCACATTTCAGAATCACGAAGTTCTTTCAATTCAACTTCAAGCTTAGCACGGTAATCTTCCTTGCTATTAGAGTCGATTGAACGTTGAGCTTCGTTGCCAGCAGCTACTTCTTTGTAAAGATCTTCGAATACTGGTTTAGAAGCATCACGGAATTTCTTCCACCAATCTAATGCACCACGTTGCGCTGTTGTAGAACAGTTTGCATACATCCAGTCCATTCCGTTTTCAGCAACAAGAGGCATTAATGATTGAGTAAGCTCTTCAACAGTTTCGTTGAACGCTTCAGAAGGTGAATGTCCGTTTGCACGAAGAACTTCGTACTGCGCAGCAAAAATACCTTGGATTGCGCCCATTAGTGTTCCGCGTTCGCCCGTTAAATCGGAATATACTTCACGCTTGAAATCTGTTTTAAAGAGGTAGCCAGAACCAACGCCAATACCTAGAGCAACAACTCTGTCGTAAGCTTTTCCGGTAGCGTCTTGGAAAATTGCGAAACTAGAGTTTAGTCCACGGCCTTCAAGAAACATTCTTCGAAGTGAAGTTCCAGAACCTTTAGGTGCAACGAGGATTACGTCTACATCAGCTGGAGGAACGATATTTGTACGTTCTTTATAAGTTATTCCAAAGCCGTGAGAGAAGTAAAGAGCTTTACCTGGAGTTAAGTATTTCTTAACAGTAGGCCATAAAGTAATTTGTCCTGCATCAGAAAGTAGATACTGGATGATGGTGCCTTTATCGCAAGCTTCTTCAATTTCGAAAAGAGTTTCGCCAGGAACCCAACCGTCAGCAATTGCTTTATCCCAAGTTTTGGAATTCTTGCGTTGCCCAACAATTACATTAAAGCCATTGTCTTTCAAGTTAAGAGCCTGTCCTGGACCTTGAACGCCATAACCAATTACGGCAATCACTTCATCCTTTAAGGTGTCTTGTGCTTTTTTAAGGGGAAATTCTTCCCGGGTTACTACTTCTTCTTCAGTTCCGCCAAAGTTTAAAAGTGCCATTCTATGAGTGTTATTTATGATTAGTGAGTTTCTATTTTTTAAAATTTTGCTACGAGTTCGTCGATGCCATGTGCTTCTTTTGAAACAGCAATTCGGCCAGAACGAACAAACTCTTTAATACCGTAAGGTTGGAGTTCATCAAATAAGCTTTTTGTTTCTCGTTTAAAGCCTGTTTTTTCGATGATGGTAAATTCTCGTTCTACGTTTAATATTCTTGCGTTGTGGTCGCGCACAATTTGCTCAACTTGGCCACCTTGTGTTAACGACTCCGTTGGTATCTTATAAAGAGCCATTTCTTGTTGTACTACTTCTTCCTTCTTGTAGTACGAGGCTTTTAAGACTTCCACATTTTTTTCGATTTGTTTCGCCACTTTACGCACGGCTTCTTCGGTTTCAAAAACAGCAATAGTAAACCTATGAATGCCTTCAAATTCGCTTTCCGAAGCAGTAAAGCTTTCGATGTTAATTTTTCTTTTGGTAAAAATGATGATGATTCGATGTAATAAACCAACATTATTTTCGCTATAAGCTGTAATGGTGAATTCTTGTTTCATTTCTATCACTCCAATCTAATTTCTGATACACCGCTTCCACTTGGAACCATCGGGAATACATTATTTTCTTTACCAACCATTACTTCAAGGAAGTAAGAACCGTCGTAGTTTAAAAATTCCTCAACAGCTGCATCTAGAAGTTCACGCTGTGTAACTTTCTTGGTTGGAATTCTAAAACCTTCTACTACTTTTTGGAAATCAGGATTTTCCATTACGGTAGAGGAGTAGCGTTTGTCGTAAAATAGTTGTTGCCACTGGCGTACCATTCCTAAAAACTCGTTGTTTAATAAGAGCACTTTTACTTTTGCTCGAGTTTGATAGATGGTAGCTAATTCCTGAATAGTCATCTGGAAACCGCCATCGCCTACAACAGCAATTACTAGTCGATCGGGAGCGCCTAATTGAGCACCTAAAGCTGCTGGCAAACCGAAACCCATCGTTCCTAATCCACCAGAAGTGATGTTACTTTTCGATTTCGAGAATTTAGCGTACCGACAAGCAACCATCTGGTGTTGGCCTACATCGGTTACTATAACAGCGTCACCCTTAGTTTTTTCATTTATAATGCGAATTACTTCGCCCATACTAAGAATATCTGTTTGTGGATGAAGTTCTTCGTTGATGACCTTTTGATGTTCTAGCTCTGTGCAGTCATGAAAACGTTGTAACCAATCTTGATATGAGTTTGGCTCAATATGTTTAATGAGTTCAGTTAAGGCCTCTTTTGCATCACCCAGAACAGCAACTTCGGTTTTAACATTTTTGTCAATTTCTGCAGGGTCAATTTCAAAGTGAATTACTTTGGCTTGTTTTGCATACTTATCTAGGTTACCTGTAACTCTATCATCAAAACGCATCCCGATGGCAATGAGCACATCACATTCATTAGTTAGCAAGTTAGGACCATAATTACCATGCATTCCCAACATCCCAACATTAAGCGGATGATCTGTTTCGAGAGCTGAAAGTCCCATAATTGTCCAAGCTGAAGGAATACCTGCTTTTTCAATAAATGCTTTAAATTCGGCTTCCGCGTTAGATAGAATTACACCTTGCCCAAAAAGTACAAAAGGTCGTTTTGCTGAATTAATTAACTCAGCTGCTTCTTTAACTTTGGAAGTATCAAGCGTTGGTTTGGGAACGTAAGTTCTAATATGATTGCATTTCTCGTAAGCAAAATCAAACTCAGCAACTTGAGCATCTTTGGTTATATCTACCAAAACAGGGCCTGGTCTTCCTGACTTTGCGATAAAAAATGCCTTAGCTAATGCTGCTGGAATTTCCTCAGCTCGTGTAACTTGATAATTCCACTTTGTAACAGGCATTGAGATTCCGATTACGTCAGTTTCTTGAAAAGCATCGCTTCCTAACAGTGCCGAAGGAACTTGACCTGTAATACAAACAAGTGGGGTAGAATCGATTTGAGCATCTGCTATCCCAGTAATAAGATTTGTAGCACCAGGGCCCGAAGTTGCTAAGCAAACGCCAGGTTTTCCAGAAGTTCGTGCATAGCCTTGAGCTGCATGAATGGCACCTTGTTCGTGTCTTGCTAATACATGGTGTAAGTTTTCTTGATAGTCGTATAAAGCATCATAAATGGGCATTATAGCACCACCAGGATAACCAAAAGCGACATCAATACCTTCTTCGAGCAGAATACGGACAACTGCTTCAGCACCTGTAATGCGTTCGGTCTTTTTCTCAGCGGTTGTCGCTTTGTTCTTTGCTAAAGTTAATGTTTCCATGTTAAATAATTGATGAGTGAGTGAGATAATGATTAAAATTCGTCGGTTACACAGCCTTCAGAAGCTGAAGAAACGGTACGAGCATATTTATAGAGTTGACCACTTTGTTCTTTAAGAGCAGGCTCGGTCCAAAGCTGTTTTCTTTTCTCTAGTTCTGCGTCTGTTATATCTACATTGATGGTGTTATTTTCTGCATCAATACGGATGATATCGCCATTTTGAATGAGTGCTATGTTGCCGCCAACTTGAGCCTCAGGAGTAACGTGGCCAACTACAAAGCCGTGTGAGCCACCTGAAAATCTACCATCGGTAATAAGAGCAACTTCTTTACCAAGCCCTGCACCCATAATTGCGGATGTTGGCTTGAGCATTTCGGGCATGCCAGGTCCACCTTTTGGTCCAACATAACGGATTACAACAACGTCACCTTTTTCAACATGACCTTTGCTAATTCCATCGTTAGTCTCGTCTTCGCTGTCAAAAACTTTGGCAGGGCCTTCAAACAATACGCCTTCTTTACCGGTTATTTTTGCTACGGCGCCTTCTGTGGCAATATTTCCAAAAAGAATCTGGATGTGTCCATTTTTCTTAATCGGTTGATCAAACGGCTTAATTACTTCTTGATCGGCTTTTAATGGCTCAACTTCTGCTAAGTTTTCTGCGAGAGTTTTACCTGTTACAGTTAGGCAATCTCCATGAAGTAGACCATGCTCAAGCATGTACTTCATTACAGCGGGAATACCTCCAGCCTTATGTAAATCTTCCATTACAAATTTACCGCTCGGTTTTAAATCACCTAAGAACGGAGTGGTATCACTGATGTGTTGGAAGTCAGGTAGTGTAAATTTTATATCGGCAGCTTTAGCTATAGCAAGAAGATGAAGCACTGCATTTGTTGAACCGCCAAGAATTGTAACTAACTTAAATGCGTTAATAAGCGACTTCTTGGTGATAATGTCTTTGGGTTTTAAATCTTTTTTGAGGAGTTCAAGCAGGTATGCGCCTGAATCTTCACATTCTATAACTTTGCTACTGTCGTTTGCAGGATTTGAAGCATTGTATGGCAAAGCCATTCCTAAAGCTTCTATTGCAGAAGCCATGGTGTTGGCAGTGTACATGCCCCCACAAGCACCCTTACCCGGGCAAGCAAGCTGGACAATTTCCTTAAAATCTTCGTCTGTAATAGCACCAGCAACTTTTTGTCCCCAAGCCTCAAATGCAGAAACAACATCTAGCTTTTCACCTTTGTGATATCCTGGAGCAATTGTTCCACCATAAATCAATATAGAAGGGCGGTTTATGCGGAGCATTGCCATTAGTGCGCCTGGCATATTTTTATCGCAACCTACAATAGCAACCATTCCGTCATAACTCATTCCTTTTACTACCGATTCCATTGAGTCCGCAATCAAGTCACGAGAAGGAAGAGAATATCTCATCCCTGGCGTTCCCATCGAAATTCCATCACTAATGCCAATGGTGTTAAAAATAAGCCCAGTCATTTCGTTAGCTTGTACTCCACGCTTCACATGTACTGCTAAATCGTTCAAGTGCATATTACATGGATTTCCTTCATACCCAGTACTTGCCACACCAATCATTGGCTTTTTAAGATCTTCGTCGGTTAAGCCCAGTGCATGAAGCATTGCTTGCGCAGCTGGTTGCGAGCCATCTTGAGTGATGTGTTTGCTGTATTTATTCAATTCTGACATATAGATGATTTAACTTAGGTGCAAAAAAAAAGCCTTCCGATTGAGGAAGGCTTTAGATATTCAATATAGAATAATCGTCAACATAACTTCCCCGTTTGGTAAACTATACCAATGACTTGAATAATAATGACCGGAGAAATAATTGTTGAAAGCATGATTAAAAATTTTTCTGACCCAAAGAAAAGCCTATTCCAAATAAATACCAAGCATCTTTATAAGAAAAAAGAATAATAGTTGGGATGCCCAACATGATTGTGTTAAGCATGGCGAGGCTTAAATTTGCTTTTAATGATGTCTTGAACTGGTTTATTGTCTATTTTAGACTCTAGCCAAGATATGATGTCCAAGTATAAAAATGGTCTTTTCTGATAAGCCATTTTGTTTATTTCTAGCAAGCGATTTCGAAGTGCAATAAACTCTTGACGCACATCAACCTCTTTAACGCCACCTAAATTACGTAAGAACTTTAGGATTTCTTCCTGCACCATATTAAGATCATTCATCTTTCTTAGAAACCTATAAACCGATCTTATCTGATAATCTACATGTGACCGGTTACCGAGCTCAAAATGTGCAATCAGATTTAGAATGCGTGAGAAGCAATGAATATCCTCTCTAAGGTGTTGATCTGGATAGTTTATTACTTTGTTTAAGTACTGAATAGCCATTTGGTTATTGCCAGCGCCAAAATAAAGACACGCAATTTTGTAGTAGAATATTAAAATACGATGTGCATCTACACGAGTAGAGAATTTTTCTAATGCTTTATTAAACTCGGGTACTAATTTAACGCCCTCAGAAAATGTCCCTGCAATAAAATGAGAATTGATTTTAGAGGTGTAAGAGTACATAAAACCGAGTGTCTCAAAATTCTCATTGGTTCTAAAAGGAGGATTGGTCAAGAACTCATCTAAACGTTTAACTTCTTGTTCATGCTTTTCATAATGCCCCAAAATAAAGAGTGCTTCTAAAAGAACGTGCATTCCTTTTATGTACCAAATTGGCTCTAAAGCAAGCATATCCGGATTGTTACGAAAAAGCTCTACCCATTTTTGAGAATATCGGTATTGAAGTAAAAAATCTTGAACTATTAGGCTATACCATGCATAAGAAACATAGAGGTAATGCTCTTCAAAAAAGCCCAAATCAGTGAGGTCTAAATCTTCTATTGCTTCTTGAAAAAACTTCTGGGTATTTTTAAAATCAACTTCGTTCCTAACGTGCCCCGCCTTTATGTAGATTCCATAAAGTCTTATAGATAGGTTAGATAACGTGTTGTACCGAGAAAGGGATTTTAGAGTATCTTCTGTTTGTAGAATAAGATCATCTGCTCGGTTACGCAAACTCCGCGTTATATACTGAGACTCAATAATTTTTTCGAAAACAAGCACCTCGTATGAGAGCGTAGTGCGATGATTATGAGCAGCAACTTCTTTAGCTTTTTCTAGAATTCGAAGACTTTGTTTGTACAACCCTTTGTTGTACAAAATTCGAGCATAGTCTATTTGTTCACGAAGTTGAATATCTATGTTATGATTAATATTAATAAGACGTAAGCTAACTAATATTTGTTTATAGAGATGTGCTTTTAAGTTGGATAATTGACGCTTCTGGAGATCTTTTACTTTTCTAATGATTACCTCTTCATCATAATCGTGAGACTTATCGATAGCGTCAAAAAGTTGGATAAACTTGGCATCTTCACTACTTGTGCGAGTAGCATAAATCTTAAATCCACGTTTTTCGGCCTTAGTAAGCGATTTTATAAGCTGAAAAAGGTGATCATTCGGTTGGTTAGACATTGTAGAATAGTAATCTCTAAATGGTAGTTAACGGGTTGTTATAAATAGTCTTAAATAAGTGTGTAAGTGTATTGGGTGTCGTAATATACTCTTATTATGGTTTTATAAGTAGAGAGGTAGCCTCTACCTTCGGCCTTGTAATTACTTGAACTTTGACCGGAGAGAGTAATATACCTTGTTGTAAAGTTAGAAATCCCAAGTTTAATGCCAAACAAACGAATACAAATTTTCGACACCACTCTTCGTGATGGTGAGCAGGTACCTGGTTGCCAGCTTAACACCGATGAGAAAATTGAAGTGGCCATAGCATTAGAAGCTCTTGGCGTAGATGTGATGGAAGTAGGGTTCCCTATTTCTAGTCCTGGAGATTTCCAATCCGTTGAGAAAATTTCCGAAATTATTAAGAATACAACGGTTTGCGCACTTTCCAGAGCAGTAGAAAAAGATATTGAAGTAGCGGCACAAGCTCTTAAAAAAGCGGCTCGACCACGTATTCACACCGGAATTGGAACATCTGATAGCCATATCTTTGATAAGCTAAAATCTACCCGCGAAAAGGTTATTGAACGTGGTGTTGCAGCTGTGAAATATGCAAAGAGTTTTGTTGAAGATGTAGAGTTTTATGCTGAAGACGCAGGTAGAACTGAGAATGAATTTCTTGCTAAAATAATTGAAGAAGTAATAGCAGCAGGAGCAACGGTTGTTAATATACCCGACACTACTGGTTATTGCTTACCTTGGGATTATGGCGCAAAAATCCAATACTTAGTTGAGAATGTGAAAGGAATTGACCGTGTTGCAATTTCAACACATTGCCATAATGATTTAGGTCTAGCAACGGCAAACTCGGTAGCTGGAGTTGTTCATGGAGCAACGCAGGTAGAGTGTACTATTAATGGAATTGGTGAGAGAGCAGGGAATGCTTCTCTAGAAGAAATAGTAATGATTCTTAGACAACAGAAAGGTTTACATTTTGATACCGGTATAAACTCAAGATGCTTGAAGTCTATGAGTGAGCTAGTTTCAACGAGAATGCGGATGCCAGTACAGCCTAATAAAGCAATAGTAGGTTCAAATGCTTTTGCACATTCGTCAGGTATTCACCAAGATGGCGTAATTAAAAGCAGAGAAACGTATGAAATTATAGATCCTGAGGAAGTTGGAGTTGGTGAATCATCTATTGTTTTAACTGCAAGAAGTGGTAGAGCTGCACTCAGATTTAGAGCAGAGAAATTGGGATTTGGTATCACAAAAGATGAGTTAGAATCAGTATACCAAGAATTTTTAGTAGTAGCTGATGAGAGAAAAGTGGTACAAGATGTAGACCTTATTAAGCTCTTCTCTCAAATTTCATCACAAACAGCATAACATAGATTTTTTATGGGTAAGACCTTATTTGAGAAAGCATGGAACCGCCATATTGTTGACACTGTGGAAGGAGGGCAAGAGATTTTATACATCGATAGCCACTTTATTCACGAAGTTACAAGTCCACAGGCATTTGATGGAATTAGAAAGCGTGGAACGGGGCTATTTCGTAAAGAGCGAATTGTTGCAACAGCCGATCATAATGTGCCAACAAAGGATCAACACCTACCAATAAGGGATTTGCTCTCCAAATTTCAAGTAGATACGCTAATACAAAACTGCGAAGAGTTTGGAATAGAGCTATACGGATTAGGACATCCATATCAAGGAATTGTACATGTAATTGGGCCTGAATTAGGTATTACAAAACCTGGCATGACCATAGTTTGTGGTGATAGTCACACTTCAACGCACGGCGCATTTGGAGCGATTGCTTTTGGAATTGGGACTTCTCAGGTAGAGCAAGTAATGGCTACTCAGTGCTTACTGTTACAACGTCCAAAAACTATGAGAATCACCATAGACGGAGAACTAGGCAAAGGTGTATACTCAAAAGATATAATTTTACATATCATTTCGAAACTGACTACAGCTGGAGGAACTGGATATTTTGTTGAGTATGCGGGTTCTGCAATCAGAGCATTGTCTATGGAAGCTCGTATGACGATTTGTAATATGAGTATTGAAATGGGTGCACGTGGTGGAATGATTGCCCCTGACGAAGTGACTTTTGAGTATATAAAAGGTCGGGAGTTTGCTCCAAAAGGGGAAGAATTTGAAAAAGCTGTAGAATTTTGGAGTACGCTATACTCTGATGAAGATGCCAAGTTTGATGCTGAATATGATTTCAATGCGGAAGAGATTGAACCAATGATTACCTATGGTACTAACCCAGGAATGGGAATTGGTATTACAGGAAGAGTTCCAAAAAGCTCGAGTATTGGCGGTGAGGCTAGTTTCAAAAGTTCATTAGAATACATGAACTTAGAACCGGAAGAAGTTTTACTCGGTAAGAAAATAAACCACGTTTTTATCGGTAGCTGTACAAACAGTAGAATTGAAGATTTGAGGATTGTTGCGGGTTTTGTAAAGGGCAAGAAAAAAGCTAGCCACGTTCAAGCAATGATTGTTCCAGGATCTAAACAAGTAGAAGAGCAGGCTAAAAAAGAAGGTTTACATCAGATATTAGAAGACGCTGGCTTTGAACTTAGAAGTCCTGGCTGCTCGGCCTGTTTAGGAATGAATGATGATAAAGTGCCGAAAGGTGAGTATTGTGTTTCCACATCAAATAGAAACTTTGAAGGAAGACAGGGGCCTGGTGCAAGAACAATGTTAGTAAGCCCGCTTACCGCTGCTGCAATTGCTGTAGAAGGTAAAATTGTAGATGTAAGAAATTATTTAGAAGAAGGAGTTCCTGCATAATGGAAAAGTTCATAAAACTAAAAACTACCATTGTTCCATTACCAGCTCAGGATATTGACACAGATCAGATTATACCTGCTAGATTTTTGAAAGCAACATCACGAGAGGGCTTTGGCGAAAATCTGTTTAGAGATTGGCGTTACGACGAACAAGGTGATCCAAAACCAGATTTTGTACTTAATAGCACTGTTTTTTCTGGTAGCGTACTTATAGCAGGAAAGAACTTTGGTTGCGGTTCAAGTAGAGAGCATGCAGCTTGGGCATTATACGATTATGGTTTTAGAGCGGTGGTGTCTAGTTATTTTGCAGATATTTTTAAGGGTAACGCACTTAACAACGGTCTACTACCTATTCAAGTTAGCGAAGATTTCTTAAGTCAGATTTTTAAGGAAGTTGAAAAAGATCCGACAAGAGAAGTAGAGATTGATCTCGAAGCTCAAACAATCAGTATTCCAACACTTGATTTGAGTGAAAGCTTTGAAATCAATTCTTACAAAAAAACATGCTTGATGAATGGCTATGATGATATTGACTTTCTGATTAGCAAAAAGAAACAAATAGAAGAATTCGAGAAAAATTACGTAGGGTACTAGGTTATGAAGAAGAGAATTGCAGTTTTAGCCGGAGATGGCATCGGGCCAGAAGTAATAAAACAGGCAAGGAAAGTTCTGGATGCTATCGCTCAGAAATTCCACCATGAGTTTACATACGATTATGCTCTTGTTGGCGCAATTGCGATTGATGAGACTGGAAATCCTCTTCCTGATGATACCATTGAAGCTTGTAGAATAGCTGATGCCGTTCTTTTTGGAGCCATAGGCGATCCAAAGTATGATAACAACCCAAATGCCAAAGTTCGTCCAGAGCAAGGTTTACTTCGCCTTAGAAAAGAACTAGGTTTATTCGGAAATATTAGACCAGTTCAATTATTTCAATCGCTTATTTCTCGCTCGCCATTAAAAGAAGAGCGAATTAAAGGAACAGACTTAGTTGTTTATAGAGAACTAACAGGCGGAATTTATTTTGGTGAAAAAGGCCGTAGCGAAGATGGAAAATCGGCATTTGACCATTGCGAGTATTCGGTAGAAGAAATTGAACGAATTGCTAAGTTGGCATTTGAGGCTGCACTAAGAAGAAGAAAAAAACTTACTCTTGTTGATAAAGCAAATGTATTAGAAACTTCGCGACTTTGGCGTGAAGTAGTTCAAGTGATGGCACTAAGCTATCCAGATGTTGAAGTAGAATATCTTTTTGTTGATAACGCAGCTATGCAAATCATACAGCGCCCAAATCAATTCGATGTTATTTTAACTGAGAATATGTTCGGAGATATAATCTCAGATGAAGCAAGTGTGATAACGGGCTCAATCGGATTGCTTCCATCTGCTTCAGTTGGAGAGCAGACTTCACTATTCGAACCCATTCATGGTAGTTACCCACAGGCAACAGGTAAAGATATTGCGAACCCAATTGCAGCTATTTTATCAGTAGCTATGATGTTAGAAAGTTTTGAAATGCTTGAAGAAGCAGCATTAGTTCGTACTGTAGTAGAACGAGTAATCAGCAAAGGGTTGGTAACACCAGATTTAAATCCTGATAGCCACGCAAGCTGTTCAAAAATAGGTGATGTAGTTAGTTTACTAATCGAAACCGAACTACCTATTGAAACTTCATTTGAAAACCTATTTGAGGGAAGTTTACCGTTAATTTAAGGTTACTATTCCTGGTTTTCGAAGTACCAAAAGGCATCAATAATATCTAGGTAAACACCATCAAAGCCGGCATCAAGAATTCTTTGCAAATAGGAATTCTCATTGCCGTAGATGATTTTTTGCCACTCAGGGTCCCAATACTTCACTTTAAAATTTCCTTCCCAATTCGGGTTTTCAGTATCCAACCATGTTGGTGTGCCCGGTTCCCATTCATCCTTCCAGTAGTACCTAAAGTCGCCAGCTTCACCAATACTCATGTAAGCTATAAGAAGTCGTTTACCACCATTCTCTTTAGTTTGAATCAACTCTAGATCCGAAGGCGAAAATGTGGTGGTATCATAGAAAGCGTCCATTATGACAACATCGTAATTAGTTTCAGCAATGGCGTGAAAAACTGATTCTTTTGTTTCAAATTCACCATCATCCAACAAGTAAAGGAAGTTCTTAGCTTGGTTCATTGAAGTGATGTTATTCGTATTTTCATTTCTAATTGTTGTAGGATAACTAGGAATGGAATTCAAACCACGTGAATATGCTGCAAAAGATAGATAGCCAAGTGACGAATTCTTACTAAATGAATCATCCACTTTAGAAGGAAACGAGATGTAATCGGTAATTAGCACCTCTTTTCCTTTAGCCTTACCAATTTTAAGAAAATTGTTAATATAGTAAATGGCCTCAGGTTTGGTGGCAACATCGGCTGTTTCATATCCATAAAATAAATCTTCTTGACCTAGGGCATCTATTGCTGCTAAGTAGTTTGTCGCGGGTTTTCCATCAGGCTCGCCATTTTGCGAAAGCAACTCGTGTCCATTTTGAGGAATAACAATGAAATCTGGATTTTGAGATTTAGAGAATTTCGAAATCTCAATAACAAAAGAACGCATTTCTTCCCTGTAATCAATTCCATTATCTTGGGAGGAACCATTATCTGAAGAGCACTGAAAAACCATTAATAAGAATAGAACGAAAAAAATAGGACGCATATGTTCTGTTTGAAGAAGTTGTGGTAATCAATACCTTTGGAATTAAAATAGTAAGGAAAAACTAGAAACTTTGTATCAACAAGCGGAACAAAATTTAAAGAGATATTGGGGATTTGAGACCTTCCGCAGTGGGCAGGATGTCGCGGTTAAGTCAATATTCGATAATAAAGACACATTAGTATTATTTCCTACCGGTGGTGGAAAGTCGTTGTGTTATCAGGTTCCGGCAACCGTTTTTGAAGGGTTGACGCTAGTTATTTCTCCGTTGGTAGCGCTCATGCAAGATCAAGTTCAGCAACTTAATGATCGAGGTATTTCAGCGACGTTTATTAATAGTACTATCCCAAATTATGAAGTAGAGCAACGGCTAGTTAATGCTAGAAATGGAATGTACAAGCTCTTGTATTGTGCACCAGAGCGCTTGAAAACCACGCTGTTTCAGGTTGAGCTTTTGAACCTGAATATAGAATTAGTTGCAATAGATGAGGCTCATTGTATTTCAGAATGGGGACACGAATTTCGCCCAGCATACAGAGAAATTCGATCGGCACTAGAAAACCTGCCTACTACACGCTGGCTTGCACTTACAGCAACGGCCACACCAGAAGTTCGAAAAGATATTCTTGAGAATTTGGAGTTTGTACAACCAAACGTAATCTCTCAAGGATTTGAAAGAGCAAATTTGAAGTGGTGGATTATTCATACTTCCAAAAAGAGAGAGAAGCTGATTAATGCGGTTACAAAAGCCTCTAAAAAAGGGGATGGTTTGATGTATGGTGGAACTAGAAAAAATTGTGAATATTGGGCGCAATTCTTTAGCCAAAATGGAATTAAGGCAGAAGCGTATCATGCCGGAATTGAAGCCTCAGCCAGAAAACAAATTCAACAGAATTGGATTGATGGAACCACACCGCTAGTTGTTGCAACCAATGCATTTGGAATGGGAATTGATAAGCCAAACTGTGTGTATGTTGTGCATGAAGAAATGCCTTACTCTATCGAAGCTTACTATCAAGAAGCGGGTAGAGCTGGACGAGATGGAAATGAAAGCTTTCCTATTTTATTTTATCAGCAATCGGATTATGTGAAGGCGCGGAATCGTTTAAAACAAAATTACCCAGATAGGAAACAATTTGAGTCTGTGTATCAAGGACTTTGTGATAGCTTTGATTTAGCGATAGGTGCACTGATGGATAAATCTGAAGTGCTAGATATTAAGAGCATCTCGAACCGTTCAAAACAGCCAGAAATGATCTGTAAGTCGGTAATTCGTTTACTTAATCAGTTTGGAATTATTGCTTATGAAGAACAGATAAAGCCTGCTTTTTCAATTCAATTTGTGATGAGCCAACAAATGCTGCCGAAGTTTAAAGAGCGTTGTAACAATACCGAAAAAGCTGAATTTGTAGACAAGCTTGAGCGAACGTTAGGTAGTTATGCGTTTGTAGACATGATTGAAATTGAGGAAGAAGTGCTCGTCGAGAAAATGGGAGTTAGCAGAAATGGACTAGTAAAGGCCCTGAATGTACTTATGCAAAATGACCACGTTCTAGTTTTCACTACCGTAAAGCCTAGGAGTTTGGCAAGAGTTTTAGAAGCGAGGTCGTCGCAACTACCGTTGAGTAAAGACGATGTTGAAAAACATAGAAGGGTGCTCGTGAAAAAACTAGATGCTATGAACCAGTTTGTAAACTCTGGGACTTGTAGAGAAGTTTTTTTGAAGAATTATTTCGGCGACAGTGGGACAACTCCATGCGGACACTGTGACAATTGCTTAGATAAGACAGCTTCAAAAATGAGTATTATATCTTCTGATACGTTGAATAAAGCCATACAATTATTGCAAGAAGATGAACGAACAGCAAAAGAAATTAAAAAACTCTTAGAGCTAGATAACACTGCAACTCAACTTCTTATTCGTAGCCTTTTAAGTGAAGGGAAAATAGTTTCGAGTGCAAAAAATCCAGGATACTATTCTTTAAGCTCTGAGTTAATTTGAGTGCGCAGCGAATCTTCAGTTTTAAATCGTTGGACTTCTTTTTCTAATCGAGCTAAAACCTTATTTACTCTTTGTTCTTGTTTGGCTACCTGGCCTTGATAATAACGATGCGAGGCTAAAAAATCCTCACCATCAATGTTATGCTTATCAAGTATAACTTGATTTAAAGAATCTACAAGCTCTTGTGGAGGATTGTAATACTGCAAAACTCTTAGAAACTCCATCTCATAAAATAAGTCCATATAGACGTTTTCAGAGATGAGATTTTGAGGAGGATCTGGAGCATATTTCTTTTCACAACTTGAGAAAAGAAAAAGTAGTAATAAGCTATAAAGCCAAATTTTCATATGCTACTCGGGAGCTTTGGGATTGAGTGGACGCATTACAATATCACTGATTAGAAAGTTATCAGGAGTTTCTAACACATGCATTACAGAACTAGAAACATCTTTTGGATGCATCATGTTGGTATGTGGAACTACTGTTTCTGTAGAGTCAAAAAAGTGTGTGGAGATTGATCCGGGGTAGAAACAAGTCACTTTAATGCCATCAAAACGGAGCTCTTTAAATAGAGCTTCACTAAAACCACGAAGAGCAAACTTAGAAGCATTATATCCTGAAAATTTAGGAGTACCCATCATTCCTGCAATTGAGGCGATATTTACAATGTGACAAACAGCATCGTTTTTCTTCATTAAAGGAACAATTTGGCGCGTAATATAAAATACACCTGAAATATTTACATCCATCATGGTTTGCCATTCATCGATAGATAAGTCTTCAACTTCTGCGAAATAACCGATACCAGCGTTGTTAATTAAAACGTCAGGGGTGTGGCTATTACTGAATGTTGAGTCAACCCATTTTTTAATGTCAGTGTGATTGGTAATATCTAAGGGAACGGGAATAAATTTATCGCCAAGTTTTTCTTTTAGCTTAGCAAGTTTTTCTTTTCTTCGAGCAATAGCATAGACTGTAGCGCCTTTTGCAATTAGATCGGAAGCAAATTCGGCACCAATTCCACTACTAGCTCCAGTTACGACGGCTATTTTAGATTTTAAGTTCATAGTAGTTGATGGATTTTGGTTTTGTATATTCTGTGTAAATGTAATACAAAAAAATGGGCGAAATCGATTCAAATAAATTGAAATTCACACTTTTTGTGGATGTTGGAAATTCAGTAATTAAAGCTGCAATTAAAAAGAATGGGCTTTGGAATGTTTTAAAATCGTTTAATCTAGAAAATATTAATGTATTTACTGGATGGGTTTTATCTCATTCGGCTCAGTTTTCTAGCATTACAATAAGTAGTGTCCGTTCGGATATCACAGCTGTAATTGAAAAGGAGTTGTCTTTTATTCCAATAAAAGTGCTATCTCTAAAAGATGTGGACCATTTGAAACTTAATTACGAGACCCCAAGAACATTGGGAATGGATAGATATTTAGGTTGCTTAGGAGCAGTATCTCATAGCTCTAACGCAGTAGTTGTTATAGATAGCGGAAGTGCTTGCACCATAGATTATATGAGTAGCGACGAAATTTATATGGGTGGTGTAATTATGCCTGGACTAGAAGTTTTAATGAACATCTTTAAAGTTAAGGCTCCAGAGCTTCCAATAGTTGAACCCAAAATTCCAAGTACATGGCCAGGTAAAAGCACTCATACTTCTTTACAGTGGGGACAAGTTGGCTTGTTTATGGATGGAATTAACGCCTCTCTTGAGCGTTATAAGTCTGCATTCGGAGACTTTGACCTACACCTAACGGGAGGTGCCGCAAAAACGATTGAAGAGCTAATAAAAAAAGAAGCACGAGTGCGACCGTATCTTATTTTTGAAGGAATGGAACGCTTACTTAGTGATTTAGGATAATTTACTGTTAATCAGTGAGATAACCATTTCTAGTGCTACTTTGTTTTTTCCACCTCTAGGGATAATCACGTCGGCATAGCGCTTGCTAGGCTCTACAAATTCCAGATGCATTGGGCGTACAAATTTTTGATATTGATCCATCACACTTTCAACAGATCGGCCTCTTTCATTAATATCTCGCTTAAGTCTTCTAAGCAACCGGATGTCATCATCAGTATCCACGAAAATCTTTACATCCATGAGTTTGAGAAGTTCCGGCTCACTAAATATCAAAATGCCATCAATCAGAATAACCTCTTTTGGAGATACAGCATTAGTAGCTTCTTTTCGGATATGGTTTGCAAAATCATACTTAGGTACTTCAATGGGATAACCTTTCATCAAAGCATTTACATGGCGAATGAGAAGCTCTGTTTCTAGGGAAGCAGGATGGTCGAAATTGTGAAGTATGCGCTCTTCAAAAGGTTGATGCTTTAAGTCTCGGTAATAAGAATCGTGCTGAAGAAGTAGAAGACGTTCTTTTCCTAAAGATCTGCATATGTGTTCAACAACTGTTGTCTTCCCCGAGCCACTACCGCCTGCTACACCAATTATAAGAGGTTTACTCATTGCTACTTGTGTTTTCACCTAATAAAAGACCTTTTTCGTAAGTTACTTTATAATCTCTAATGGCTCTGAAAATTGCAGATGCGATAATACTTTGTCCATAATCGCTTGTAAGGTATCGCTTTTCAGCAGCATTTGTCAAAAATCCTGTCTCAACCAAAATACCTGGCATTGTAGATTGATAAAGCACTACTAAGCCCATCTGCTTTACGCCTCTAGACTTTCTTCCAGCTCTATTTTTGAGTTGGTCTTCAACCAGATAAGCTACTTTCTCACTTGTAGCGATGTTTCCACTGTTAGCTAGTTCATAAATTAATAGATCTTCCTCGCTCAAATCTTCAACAAGTTCATTATTATAAACTTGGTTCTCTTCTTTCATCACCTCAAAAGACTTATTACTTCTATGTAGCCCTAAAAAGAATACAGAAGCTCCACGCACAGAACGATCGTGCCAAGCATCGGCATGGATGGACACAAATAAGTCGGCTTGGGCTCTATTAGCTATTCGGCCACGTTCTTCCAGCTCGACGAATTTATCAGTATCGCGAGTGTAAATTACTTTAACATCAGGAAGATTTTTTTCAATATAGTTACCCAGTTTTTTTGCAATAGCTAAAACTACATCCTTTTCTTTCGCTTTGTTGTAGCCAATATTACCAGGGTCAAATCCACCATGGCCAGCATCTATAACAATAGTGTCAAATCTAAGTTTTTCTTTAATCACTTGGTAGGAATTGTCGATAGGTAAGGGAGTTACCTCAAGAGCGCCTTCGGGGGTAATCTCGTCGCTCCAATCACGAGCTACAAATTGTTGGCTATATGCAAGTAACTGGTCAGGGTCCGTTTCAGTAAGGCCTAAAAGTAGATGCCGTTGGTTCTGATCTGGATAGGCTGCTGCGCGGTAATAAACACCTTCGTCAAGATAAATATCCACTCCATAGCCATAACCAAGGTTATATAAATGAACTTCTTTAACTTTGTCGCCCGGGTCAGGAAGGAGTATGCCCGTTGTGTCTATGTTGGTATCAAAAATCACCATTTGAATTAAGTCTGGGGCAGGCTGAATAACCATAAAAGAATCGATGGCTTCTTCTAAATGATATCTGACAACAACGCCTTTTCCATCGCTTCTATCAACTTTAGAAATACGAGACAAGTGATTCTGAGAAACACCAGGCGAGACAGCAAAAAGAGACACAAATAGCGAGGCTATAAAGAGCCTGAGCAAAGAATACATCCGCACCCTTTTAAAATGGTTAAATTGATAAAGCATAATGTAGTAGATGATAAGCTAAATTTAAGGTATTCTAAGCTGCATAAAAAGTACGTTTTGAATCGGTTTTTATTCTTAAATGAGAATAATAATATTTTTTTACATCTCTTTTATCGAGCTAACTAATTAGTAAATTCTGTGTATGGAAATATCACGTTGGACGAAAGTCAAAAACTATATTATTGCGTATTGGGCAAAGGCTCAAGATGAGACTGCTTTACTACTGCGTTTCTCAATAAGGAAGTTGAAAGTTGTATTACTCCCGCTTCAGCGTATGTTTGGGTTTTCTGTAATTAAAGACCCAAGTAAGTATAAAAGTGTTGATATCAGTAACTATTTAACGGAAACTGATGCAAGAATTTTGGAGCTACCTAAGTCTTATAGAGAGCTTTTTAAGACAAGTACTGATATAGATGCAGAGCTCTATGTGAATACATCGAGCAATATTTTACACATAACAAAAGCCTATGAAGCGTGGTTGGAAGGCTTAGCCACAAGTGTATCTATTGTTGGAGAGCGAGGAAGTGGTAAATCTACTTTCTTAGCACGATTTAAAAGTACTTTTACTGAAGAAGCGGATATTTTAACCATCGATATTTCACAGTCTATGTGGCGCCTAGAACAGTTATTAGGCACCTTTGGTAGTAGCTTTGGAGCAACCGATATTAATAGGCCAGAGACTCTTATTCGATTTATAAATGAGCAGAAGCAAGGTAGGATTGTATTTTTGGAAGGGCTCCAAAATATGTTCTTGCGCAATATAAATGGATTTGATGCTCTTGAAGCGCTTTGGCTAATTATTTCAGAAACCAAAGATCGAGTGTTTTGGGTAGTCTCTTGCTCAAGATATGCTTGGGATTATCTAAACAAAGCTGAGGGAATAGAGACGCATTTTACGCATGTGCTTTTTACAGACACTATGGATGATGATCAGCTTCAAACAGTGATTATGAATCGTCATAATAAGAGTGTATACCGGTTAAATTTTGAAGCCGATGAGATTACAAAACGTTCAAGAGGGTACAAGAAGCGAATTCATAAGCCCAAGGAGCTGCAACAATATTTATCAGACTATTATTTCGCAGAAATGACAGATATCGCCGAGGGAAATGTTTCGGTTGCAATCATTTTATGGTTAAGATCTATCAAAAAAGTAGAAGGAAGAACGCTGACCATAGCTCCATTTAAGCCAATTAGCGTAGAAGGTTTGGAGATTTTAACTTCTGAAATTTTGTTCGCTTTAGCACTTCTAATTCTACATGGCTCCTTAAAAGTAGCTGAGCTCGCTCGTGTTATGAATATTGGTTTGTCGGATAGTCGTGTTTTGCTATCACGACTAAAGTCACGTGGGGTATTGCTAGAAAATAACGGACATTATGTACTTAATCAGCTTGTTTTTAGACAAGTGCTACGTCTATTAAAAAGAAGAAATATTATCCACTAATCACAGAGTTATGAAAAAGAGTATTTTTATATTTGTTTTATTATTGCTGTGTGGGATATCGGCTACAGCTCTAGCCCAAGACTCAACAGCGATTGCGAGCCAAGACACTGTAGCTACTACAAGCGAAATTAGCATTGAACCAAAACTCGTAAAGTTTGAAGATTTATTCTCTGCAAGCAAAGTAATAGCTATAGTAATAGTCTTACTATTTACGTTTCTGTTTAACAGGCTTTTAGTGTTTCTTCTAACTCGTTTAGCAGAGAACCAGCCTTCCTATCGGTTAGTGATAAAGCGAATCATACCTTTTATAAATGTAGGTTTATGGACGGTTGCCATTTTCTTTGTAATAAGCGGAATTATAGATCCACCCATCGAAACGGTACTTACCGTAGGGGCATCTATTGGTTTAGCTATTGGTTTTGCATCTCAAGATATATTGAAGAACATTTTTGGTGGTTTCATAATCATTCTAGACAGTCCTTTTCAGGTTGGGGATAAAATAGAAGTAGGTGATATGTATGGGGAAGTAACAGAAATTGGGCTACGGTCAACGCGTATTGTAACACCCGATGATTCTTTAATTACGCTTCCTAATGCGGACATCGTAAACAACGCTGTTTCGAACTCTAACACTGGTGCTTTATACTGCCAAGTTGTAGCCTCAATTTATTTGCCAATTAATGTAAACATAGACGAAATGAAGGAAGTTGCATATAAAGCGGCTATCTCATCACGCTATGTATACATGAATAAGCCTGTTGTTGTAATTGTAGAAAACAAAATAGTGGACCGAGCTTTTGCCATTCAACTAAAAGTAAAAGCGTATGTTTTGGATATCAGGTACGAGTTTTTATTAAAAAGTGAAATTACAGAACTTATACTATCAGAAATTAATCGCCGCAAAATTGTTCAGAAGGCAAATGCGGAAAATGTTGAATCAAAATAACCATGCTATGAAAAAATGGATAGGAATCATGTTACTACTAACAATGGTAGCATGTAGTAAAGAGAATAAGAATACTGGTGAAATGGATCAGTTATTAAGCAAATACACAAGTTTTACGCTTACGTCAGATGTAAAAGACTTGACTCCGAACGAGCGTAAAATGATTCCATTATTGATTGAAGCTGCTCAAGAAATGGATAAAGTTTTTTGGAAACAAGCTTATGGTGATAAGAACGAACTGCTTAGCAAACTAGATAAAAAAACTCGAGAATTTGCAGTAATTAATTACGGACCATGGGATAGGTTAGACGGAAATACCTCTTTTGTAAAAAGAATCGGTGAAAAACCAATGGGAGCTAATTTCTATCCAAAAGATATGACAAAGGAAGAATTCGAAGCTTGGGATTCTGACGATAAAAAAAGTTTATACACCTTAATTAGGCGTGATGATAGCGGTAACTTGATGACCATTCCCTATAACGAAGCTTTTGCAGAGCACCATAGCAAAGCTGCCCAAAAACTTCGCGAAGCCGCAGCTTTTGCTGAAGACGAAGGACTTAAAACCTATCTTAACCTGCGCGCCGACGCACTTGAAAGTAATGAGTATCAGAAAAGTGATTTTGCTTGGATGGATATGAAAAACAATGGTATTGATATCGTTATTGGGCCTATCGAAAATTACGAAGATCAGCTTTATGGCTACAAAGCGGCAAACGAAGCCTACGTTCTTATAAAAGATAAAAGTTGGAGTGAGCGACTGGCCAAATACACTGCAGTGTTACCAGAACTCCAAAAAGGTTTGCCAGTGCCAAGTAAATATAAAAAGGAAGTACCAGGTAGTGATTCTGATTTGAATGCCTACGATGTAGTTTATTACGCTGGCGACTCTAACTCAGGCTCTAAAACAATTGCCATTAACCTACCGAACGACGAAGAAGTTCAATTGGCAAAAGGAACCCGCCGTTTACAGTTAAAAAACGCAATGCGTGCCAAGTACGACAAAATACTTCTTCCTATTTCAAATTCGCTTATTGCGGAAGATCAAAGAGAATACATTACGTTTGATGCTTTTTTTGGAAATACCATGTTTCATGAAGTTGCACACGGTTTAGGAATTAAAAACACGATTACAAATAAAGGCACAGTACGCGAAGCTTTACAAAATCATGCATCCGCTTTAGAAGAAGGTAAAGCGGATGTTCTTGGGTTATACATGGTAAAATCCCTTTTTGATAAAGGGATGATTGATGAAGGTACTATTGAAGATAATTACGTTACTTTTTTAGCTAGTATTTTTCGTTCTATTCGTTTTGGATCGTCTAGTGCTCACGGTCGTGCCAATTTAATTCGCTTTAATTTCTTTAAAGAAATGGGTGCTTTTAGCTATGAAGAAAGCAGCGATAGTTATAGAATTGACTTCGAAAAAGTGGGCCCTGCGGTAACAGCTCTTTCAGAAAAGATTCTTACACTACAAGGCAATGGTGATTATGATGCTGTAGATGCATTTGTTGAAAAGTACACTGTTAGAGGAGATCAACTAGAAGCTTCACTAGCAAAACTATCTAGCCAAAATATCCCTGTAGATATTACTTTTAAGCAAGGTGTTGAAGTACTAGGTCTCTAATCCAACATCAATATTTTTTAAAAAAGGCTAGGGAATTTGTATATGATTCTTTAGCCTTTTTTTGTTTCCTTCATGTAAAATTCATTTACAATTCGCATTCTAATTTGACATTATGGACTTCTAAAATTACAATGGAAGTGCAAATCTAGTTCATTTAAATCTGTAGGAGGAATAATCATGAATGAAGAAATATTTCTTGATGCCGCCGAAAATGGCGACCTTGAAACAGTACGCAGTATGCTTGCAAAAGGAATAGATGTAAACGCTAAAGATTCTCACGAGCGCACAGCATTACTAAAAGCAGCGAAGCATGGACATATTAAGATAGTTGAAGCCCTCATCGAAAGTGGTGCCGAAAGTGATCTTAAAGATAACCGGGGAACCACTGCTCTATATTGGGCATCAACTAATGGGTTTCACCAAATTGTTCAATTATTAATTAACCAGAAAAGTAGTGTAAATGTACATGACGACAGAGGTTGGTCGGCATTGGATCAGGCAGTTGCACAACGCCATGATGAAGTGGTAACAATACTAAGTGAAGCTGGGGCCTAATAACTAATTTCTAACATAGCAATCTATAGTCTGTTTAATATAGACTTTAGTATTTGTCAAATCCCGTTCAGTAAAATGAGCGGGATTTTTTTGTGACATCAGATTTTTTATCTGCAGTAGAGAACAAAAATAGTAGGGCGCTTGTGTAAATCAGGTAACTTAGATTCTTTCCACTCAGCCACCGTTTTAGATATAATCTGCTCGGAATCTAGGGTGATGTCGGTAGCAGCACAAATACGAGTTTCATCGCTAGCAGTATCCATGATGGCTTTAAGCATCTCATTATTACGATGAGGTGCTTCCATAAAAATTTGAGTTCTATTATGTCGGCGAGATTCGCCTTCAAGCTGAACAAGCATTTGTGTTTTCTTCTTAAGGTCTATTGGCAAGTAGCCATGGAATGCAAACTCTTGGCCGTTAAATCCGGAAGCCATTAATGCCAATAAAATGGAAGATGGGCCTACCAAAGGAACAACTCTAATTCCATTTTGATGAGCCATTTTCACTAAACGAGATCCTGGGTCGGCAACAGCTGGTACACCAGCTTCAGATAATAGACCTAAGTTTTTTCCAGCCTTCAAGGGCTTCAAGAAACTAAATATTTCTAAATCAGGTGTGTTTTTATTGAGATGATAGAAATCAATTTTATACTCAGGGATAGTATCGCCAACCCAATGTAAAAATTTTACGGATGTCTGAATATTTTCTACAACTAAAGAATCTAAGCTTCGCAGAACTGATAAAGTATGCTCAGGGATAGAGTTGTTGAGTGGGGTTTTTCCTAGCGTTGTAGGTACTAAATAAAGCGTTCCTTTAGCCATTAATCAATCCTTTCGAGGTGAAGCACTTCTGTGCCAGTTTTACTTTTAGCATTAGAGAAGCGCTGAATCATTAATGCTCCAATGATCGTCGATATTAACGCAGCTATAGCTACCCACATATTATATAGCGAGGTAGAGTATTGAATGTCGTAAGTGGGAACCAAAACAATTTCAGGATATCCACCTTTTCTATAACTAATTGGTATTTCGCTACTCTTCATAATCTGCTGGGCCATCTGGATAGTAAGCGTCATTTTCTTTGTAATAACACCATCTTCGGGTGTTTCGAATTTAAAAACAACAAAACCATTACTTTGTGCAGCAATCTGCTTCATCTGCATATCAAGTATTTCAACTACATAACGCTCACCTTTTTCAAACGTAGTTTTGGAGCCAAAGTGCACCATTCCTTGTTGAAATGATATGAAAGCTAAGTAAGCAGGTATAATCCAAAAAAGTGAGAGAAAACGATATTTTGACATGCTATTCTCCTCTTGAAATTTCTTTAATAGTGGTTTCAAAAAGTGCAGGATCCCAAATTAGGCGCTGTTGATAATCTTCTTGCATGTGGTTTGCAGAAAGATGAAGCCAGAAGGCTACCGGGAGGCGATCAAAGAATACTGCTTGTGCTGAGCTAGCTCCAGTATAAATGGAAGTACCAAAATCGATTCCACTTAGCATTCCCATTCTATTGTCATATATTGCGCCATAATCTGAAAAAGTAAGTGGGATGGTTTCTCCTCCAAAAACCCATCTCATTTTCTCTTGAACTCTTTTTGAAATATCTTCTGAGAGGATTTCATTCTTCTGAATTTTCATCATGAAATTAGCAATCTCGCGAGGTGTGGTTTGGGGGAAACTCGCTAATGCGTTTCGTTCTTGAATAAAGCTAATGCCAATACGCTCATCTTCAAAAACAGCTTTTACTTCTTCATTGTAAGCATCATCGGCTTTAAAACGTGTGGCAAACTCTATTACTTCGTCGTCGGAATAAGCTCTAGAAGTATCCGCTAAATTTGGGTTAATAGAAATATAAAGACCAGAAAACGGAAGTGGCAAATCTGTATGCTCAAGACCTAAAGTGTCGATTAGTGCGGTTAAATTCTCTTTTCCGAGTTTAAACCAAAGGTAGTCGGAAATGGTTAAATCATTCACTTCCACCATAATTGCGACAGCATGGTCTAAAGTGATTTCATTGCGATCAATTTCTTTAAGTTTTTCAAGTCCCTCTTTATGAGAACCAGCACTGATTTCTGGAAGTGCAAAACGAGTTATTTCTTCAAGAGTAATAATTTTCTTTGGATTGATGAGCCCTGCTTCAACTTGGCGTTCATACTCAAGCAATAAAAAGATATTTGAAAGTGTACCTAAAGACCGCGAAACATCAGCTTGGTAGTAAATCCCAGAATCGGGATTATCAATATTAAATGAGACAACAGAGAAAAATTCAGGATGTTCTCCGATGAACTCGGTAAGGCCTTTTAGGGAATAAGTGCTTTCAATGTATTCACTACCTTCGGCCATTCCATCAGCGTTAGAAAAAAGAGTTTTAAACGCTGAGTAATTTGGAATTCCTGCCATCGCAAAAACGGCTAATACTACTGCAATAAAAACGAGTAGAAATTTAAGGGCTCTATTCACAACAATAATCGTTATCGGTTAATATTCAATCTTTACTAAGATACGAATAACCAATAACGATTATCAGAAAAGGATGAATCAAATAATTAGTACAGAGCTTTCATAATTTCAGCGCACATCCAAGCCCCATAAGTACCTAGAGCATAGCCTAACACTGCAAGTAACACACCTACAGGTGCTAGCGCAGGATGGAATGCTGAAGCCACAATCGGTGCTGATGCTGCACCACCAATATTCGCTTGGCTACCAACTGCAGTAAAGAAAAACGGTGCCTTAATAAGTTTTCCGACAGAAAGTAAAATTATAATGTGAATGAGAATCCAAACAATGCCAATGGCAAAAAAGCCAGGAACTTCAACAAAGGCAGATAAATCCATCTGCATACCAATAGTTGCTACTAAAATGTAGAGAAATAAACTACCGATTTTAGATGCGCCAGCTCCTTCGAGTGTGCGAAGCTTTGTGAAGGAAGCGATTAAACCACCCGTTGTTGCGGTTACGATAATCCAGAAAAAAGCAGAATCGAGACTTAGATCTTTAAGAGCAGGAGCATTTTCACCAATCCATGGTCCCACAAAATCGCCAACAATATGTCCAATTCCTGTGATAACAAAAGCAACGGCTACAATTTTAGTGATATCAACAAAGGTTGGGATTCGTGAAATACTAGCTTGGTAGCTTTCAATACTTTTGCGGAGAGCATCAATTGCAGAAGAGTCTGCTTTAAACCACTTGTCTACTCGGTCACTCATTCCGGCACCATAAAGTAAAAATGCCATCCAGATGTTTGCCACAATAATGTCTACGGTTACCATAGCACTAAATAACTTGTCGCTTGGCTCGTACATTACTTGCATTGCCGCTTGGTTTGCACCGCCGCCAATCCAACTACCTGCAATAGTTGCCATGCCTCTCCAAACTTCGTCTGGGCCAACGCCACCAACAATATCAGGATTGATAGCACCGATGAGTAAAAGAGCTAATGGACCACCAATTATAATTCCAAAAGAACCAGCAAGGAACATCGCAACAGCTTTCCAGCCAAGATTTAATACTCCTTTAAAATCTATGCTGAGCGTAAGAAGTACCAAACTAGCGGGTAACAAATATCGAGAAGCTACAAAGTAGAGATTCGATTCTTCTGCAGAAATAATCCCAAGTGTAGTAAAAATGGAAGGGACAAAGTAGCAGAGGAGAAGCGAGGGAACGAATGTATAGAATTTTCTCCACCAAGGATTTTTGCTACTCGAAGTGATGAAAATAGCCGCTAAGATGGCCAAAAGAAGTCCTAAAACGACCGCGTCGTTGGTAATTAGTGCAGAAGCAAGATACATGTGTAAATGTTAAGTTCTAGTTGTTAAGCTAATTCTATTAGTTAATCTCTAGTGAGATTAGTGTGAGATGAAGTACGTTATTTCCCGAAAAATTGTAGAAGAATATCATCCATCTGTGCAGACCACGCACCCCATGAATGACCTTCGTTTACCTGAAGATAACTAAAATGAACTTTTCTTTGCTCAAATAATGTTTTCATTCTCTGAGCATCATTCAAATTGTCGCCAATTGTACCAACACTCATGTAAACATCATCAGGGTTAAATCTGGCATTTTTCACAACATCGTAAATTTCTTCTCTATACCAGAAGGCGGGTGCTTGGATAGCAACTTTTCCGAAAACATTTGGGCGCGCAAAGCCAAAATATGCAGCGTTTAATCCACCTAATGATGTTCCAAGAATTCCACGTTGTTTGGCATCTTGTTGAACCTTGTATGTAGATTCAACTTCCGGAATTAAAGTCTCTGTATAGAAAGTGAGGTATTTTTCGTTGACTGCAAACTGATCAGAACGACGGTTTATAGCTTCGTCATCAGGATTTCGAGGATCCACAAAAACTACAATAATGGGCTTAATTTTCTTTTGATGGAGTAAATTATCTAGAACGATGATTGTAGAACCAAGTTGGTCATCAGAATATTCATGTCCGTCAGTTACATATAAAATGGGTAAGTCTCCCAATTCAGCATAGTTTGGAGGAGTGTATACTTGATATTGAATGGTGTATCCCAACTCGGAGCTTGTAATAAGATAATTTTTAGATAACGCACCTTTTTTAACGTCAGGGTTTCGAGTCTTCAAAGGTTCGGGTTTCCACTTAGGCATTCTAAGTTCACTGTTTGGGCCAAAACCACTCCATTGAGTATTTGGATTTTCTGGGTCAAGTATCCAATCGCCATCAACAGTAACTTTGTAATCTAGTCGAGCATCAGCTGGGAAATGCGTTTTTAGAATCCATATATCAGTCCCTTCAATATTCTTTCCTTTATTGGGATATTTTTTGTCACTCGACCAACTATTGAAATCTCCATTCCAATTTACCTGTTCTGCAGGGCCTTTATAGAGGAAAATAGCAGCGGTATCTTGAGTAAAAGGAATCTGATTATTGAGTTTCAAATCATTCCATAATGAATCAGTTTCGGCTTGTCGTTGCGCAAAATCTTGGATTGAGGATAGTTTTGAAAGCTCATTTTTTAAACTCGTTATGGTTCTTTCATTTGAAAATGGCGAGCATGAGGTAAAAAAGAACAGTAGAATGCCGAAATATGGGAAAAAGCTTTTTAAAGCTATTCTATTACTATTTTGCATAAAATTATGAGCTTAGAAGCATTCAAAGGATTTGATAATTACAGCACAAGATAATAGAGATACTTTCTAATTTTCAAAAAAGTAAATCAGAATAAAACACGTAAAATAAAGTAAGCTTTTGCTGTGAAGATGTTATTTTAAAAGCTCACTCACACATAAATAATAGGTTTAGTAAAGTTTAAGATGATTGTCTCAAAATTTGGAGGAACTAGTGTTGGTAACTTTGAAGCAATGCAGCATAGCGCTAATATTGTTGCTTCAAACCAAAATCGACGTTTAGTAGTAATAAGTGCCACTTCTGGAACTACAAATGATTTAGTAGCACTTGCACAAGGCCCAATGGATTACACGGCTAGAGAGAAGTTGCTATTGAATATTGAATTACGGCATTTATCGATTATTGAGGAGCTTAAACAGAAGGATGAGACACGAGTTAGATTTCAAAAATTACTTTCTGAGCTACGCCAGCACTTAGACTATATAGGGCGAGATAAACGCTGGAAAGACGCATTGTATGCTTTCGGTGAGTTGATGTCGACGAGCATTTTCATTCAGGTTTTAAATGAAAGTGGAGTGAATGCCGAATGGCTAGATGCTAGAAGCATCATTAAAACAGACTCCAACTTTGGGAATGCTGCACCAGATTTAAAAACGATTAGTAAAAAGGTTGGGAAGCTGTTGTCTGAAGACACCATTTATCTAACCCAGGGTTTTATCGGTTCTGATGTTTTTGGGAATACCACAACGTTAGGGCGTGGTGGAAGTGACTTTTCTGCAGCACTTTTTGCTGAAGCAGTTAAAGCTGAAACACTTGAAATTTGGACCGATGTTGCTGGTATTTACACAACGGACCCTCGTTTAGTAAAAGAAGCACATCCGATTAGTCAAATCTCATTTGATGAAGCAGCCGAACTTTCGGTTTTTGGAGGAAAAGTTCTGCACCCAGCTACACTTAAGCCAGCCATTAGAAGTGGGGCAAGTGTTCGAGTGCTCTCAAGTAAAGACCCTAGTTTGCCAGGTACTTCTATTGTGAATAAAGCAGATGAAGAGCCCGTTATTCGCGCGTTATCTTTACGTAAAGACCAAACACTACTTACTGTGCGAAGTTTAGAAATGCTTCATCAGCACGGTTTTTTGGCGCGTTTATTCCAAACCTTAGCCGAACATAAAGTATCTGTAGATTTGGTTACCACAAGCGAGGTAAGTGTTTCGTTAACGCTAGATACGGCGATTAATGCATCCAATAAAGTGGAACTGACTGTGGCTGTGCTTAACGAATTAAAGAAATTTTGTGAAGTAGAAGTTGAAAAAGGGTTTTCATTAGTTGCGATTATAGGTAATAGATTAACAGCAACAAGTGGTATCAGTGGAGATCTATTTACACATCTGAAAGATTATAATATTCGCCTAGTCTGCCATGGTTCTAGTTCCAACAATGTGTGTTTTCTTGTGAAAGAAGGAGAAGGGGAAGAAATTATTCAAAAACTTCACAAAGCTTTTATCGAAAATAGAAATTGATATGAAAATTTCAGTAATAGGCGCAGGAAAAACAGGAAGCAAAGTAGTTGAAATGCTAGGTGATTCACTTGACCAAGTTTTTGATGGGAGTAATCTGCCTACAGTTGAGAAATTGAGGAAAAGTGATGCTGTTATCATATTCATTCCAGGTGATGCAGTGAGCGAAATTCTGGATATTGTGGTCGAGTCGGGTATCCCTGCTGCATGGGGAAGTACAGGCTATAATTGGCCAGAAGATTTGAACCAGCGTATAATTGATACAGACTCAAAATGGGTAATTGCTACCAATTTTAGTTTGGGAATGAATGTCATTCGTAAATGTATACAAGCAATTTCAACTAGTTCAGGTATTCTTAAAAATCCAGTGTTCAAAATTCACGAAGTGCATCATGTTCACAAAAAAGATGCACCAAGTGGAACTGCATTGACATGGAAAGAATGGTTAGGTAAAGAAGCTGAGGTAACATCGGTAAGAGAAGGTGATGTAAACGGAATTCATGAATTACGTGTTACCACTGCTACTGAAGAGCTGTCCCTAAAGCACGAAGCATTAGATCGCTCTCTATTTGCAGAAGGAGCTATTTGGGCAGCCGAGCAATTAGTCAATAACCAAACATTGGTCAACGGAATTTATACCTTTGACGCATTGTTTGATAAAGTAACCCAGGAAATAAAATAATGAAAGAGTACCCACTTTGGACCGCTGTAGTAACCCCGATGAATGAAGACACTAGTATTGATTATACTAGTTTTGAAACTATGCTTCGTAAACAGGAAGAAGCTGGGATTGGAGTATTGGTTTTGGGAAGTACAGGGGAAGGACTAAATATTAATACCGATGAGAAGAAGGAAGTTATTAAGTTTGTTAAATCCTTAAAATTGTCTGTGCCAATGATGGCTGGGATAGGTGGTTTTTTGATTAACGAGCAAAAGGCTTTTATTCGTTTCTGTGATGAGGTGGGTGTTGATGCTCTTTTACTTGTAGCACCAATTTATGCTAAACCAGGCATGGAAGGTCAATTATCGTGGTTCTCAGAACTAATGAAAGAAACGACAACTCCATGTATGATCTACAATGTACCATCGCGAACTGGAATTAAAATACACTCACACGTTCCAGTTTTTCTTAACAGAACATTTCCAAACTATATGGGAATGAAAGAAGCGAGTGGAAGCATAGACGATTTTAAAAAATATAGAGATGCGGCACCAGGTGCTAAATTATACTGTGGTGATGATAATTTGATTACAGAGCTTGTAGCAGAAGGTGCAGTTGGTCATGTTTCTGTGGCATCTAATGCTTGGCCTAAAGCAACAATGCATTTCTTAAAACTGAATTTAGTAGGAAGTACACAATACCTGTTTAAAGATTGGGTAGCATGTGCAGATTTATTTTTTGATGCACCAAGCCCTGTGCCTGCTAAAGCACTTCTTGAACATAAAGGATGGATTAGTTGTGATGAAGTTCGTGCCCCACTTTCTCTCGATGACTTGGACTCACGAACAGAAGAAGCACTTCTTGACGCTGACAAACGAGTTAATGAATGGTACCAAGAGCAAACTAAGTAGCCACAATCATAATAAGCCAATTATCAATTTAATAAGAAATTAGAGCGATGAAGATTTTGTCGTTTTGAAATAGAAAAGAATATGAATTACGAAGAAGTATTAGATAAACTAGAAACTGGTGAACTTAGATCTGCTAATAAAACCGAAAATGGATGGGAAGCTAACATTGAGGTTAAGCAGTCTATTTTGGAAGCTTTTAAAAATGGAACCAATACTTCGTTTGAAGGTATTTACGAAGGTTTTGTAGACAAACACAATTTACCCCCACGCTACTTTACTCCAGAAGATGGAGTTCGTTTAGTGCCTGGTGGGTCATCCGTTCGTCGTGGGGCGTATGTTGCCTCTGGTGTGATTATCATGCCACCTGCTTATGTGAATGTAGGCGCATTTATTGATGAAGGCTCTATGGTAGATAGTCACGCACTGGTGGGTTCTTGCGCACAAATTGGAAAGAATGTTCATTTATCGGCTGGAGTTCAAATTGGAGGAGTACTTGAGCCTGTTGGAATGAATCCAGTTATAATTGAAGATGATTGTTTTATTGGTGCCGGCGCTGTAATTGTGGAAGGAATTTTAGTACAAGAAGGCGCAGTTATAGCTCCGGGTGTTGTGCTTTCTAAATCAATTCCTGTTTATGATGCAGTTAACGAAAGAATTCTTGAACGCGGTTCTGGTATTCCAGCTGGTGCGGTTGTAATTCCTGGCTCGCGACCAGTAAGCGGAGATTGGGCAAAAGGCGAGGGGCTAAGTATGGCTTGCCCAATTATCATCAAATATCGTGATGCAGGAAGCAATGCTTCTTTAGAGTTAGAAGAAGCATTACGCTAATTCCAGAACAACCCAATCGGTAATTAAAACTCAGCTTTTTAGCAATAGAAAGCTGAGTTTTATTGTTTAATTCAGCGCTTTTTTTGCAATTGCTAAGCCTTTTACAAATGCCTGAATGAGAGCCTCAATGGAATCAGGTGAAGCTCCTTTAGATTGAAATGTATGTCCTTCTTTTTCAAGTGTAAGTGTTACGATTACGAGTGAATCAGTATCTGGACTTAGAATTTCAATTTCATGGTTTTTCACTTCTAGCGGTAAGAATGAATCTGTTTCGGCTTTTATAGCAGTTAAAATAGCATCCATTGGCCCCACTCCTTGATCGAGAGAAAGTACTTCATCATCAATGCCATCAATGCGAAGTTTAACCGCTGCACTTACTAAACCATGCATTCGCATTGTGAGCTTGTAATCTAAAACTTCAACTGGATAGTGCATCACTTTTTCTTCGTTATACACAAGCGACTTCAAGGCTTTAATTTCTTCTTCTTTTAAAACCTTTCCTTTTTTGTTGATTCCATTCACATAGCTATCGTATAAGCGGGCGTGATCTTCATCCATATTGACATTGCCAAGCATCATTTCGCGAGATTGTCCCCAACTTTGCTTCTGCAACTGTGGGAATCCAGAATCAATATACTGCTGAATGGTTTCTATTTGAGGAGATAAAACTGGAGATGAAAGTGAGTATTTAGATACGATTTGGGAGCTTTTTAGACCAGTTCCCGTAAGCACAAACAAACACTTTTTTCCTCTAAAAGTTTCTAGGTTGTTTTTAAATGTTGCTAGCGGAATAGCACAAGCTGGCTCAGTAAAAATACCTTCCTGAGTGGTCATTTCCTTCATAGACTCAAGCAGTTCATTCTCAGTCGCTGTGAAAGCTAGTCCGTTCGTCTTATCAATACCTTCAAGTACTTTATAAAAATCGAAGGGGTCAGCTACAGCTACTGCATCAGCCATAGTGTGTACATGTTCTTTGATGATTTTTTCTTTTTTGAAAATTCCCTCAACTACAGGTGAACTATGCTCTGGCTGAACCGCAACAAAACTTGGGATTCGATCAATCAAACCAGCGGCTTTCATTTCAACAAAGCCTTTATAAATCGCGGCGAAGTTTGTTCCTGCTCCAACGGGAACAAAAATATAATCATAATCAATCTCTCCTTGTTCTAACAGTTCGTAAGAGAATGATTTCTGTCCTTCTTGACGAAAAACGTAATCGCCCGCTAAGTAGTAATTCCCAGATTTAGCAAATTGACGACAAAGCACTTCGCACGTTCTAAAGTCACCTTTAACTTTTATGATAGTGGCATCAAAGATGGTGCTTTGTGCGAGCTTAACATCCGGAGTTTTTTCGGGTACGAACACAAAACATGGGAGCTTGAAATAACAAGAATAAGCTGCTACCGATGCTGCCATATTTCCTGTTGAGGCCAAGCAGATGGCGTCAGCGCCGAGTTCAATAGCTTTTAGCACTTCTATGTAACTTCCGCGGTCTTTGAAGCAGCCAGTAGGATTTTCGAGTTCTAATTTGGCATAAATTTCAGCGCCATAAATACTAGAAAGACGTTTTAACTTTCGGAGAGCTGTACGGTGATTCTTGAGAGGGTCTGGAATAATATTTTTCAGCGGGTACTGAATTTCCTTTCGTACCTCATGGTATTCAATCGTTAACACGCCTCCACATTGGGTACAGTAAGTACTCGTTTTGCGCTCATCATTTTCGTGGTTGCACATTATGCAACGCATTGTGTATCCAGAATTAGAACTCTTCATATGGTAAATAGGAAATTAAATTATCCTAAAAAGTACGAAGCATTCTACTCTCATAAAACAATTAAAAAAGCGCTTTTCTGAACGTTATTCTTAGAGAGGTAGGAGTATAATTTCTTCGAAATCCATGTCCAACTCTTCAAAAATTGGAGTAGCAATTTCTTCAATTTCATCCTCAGGATATTCGTCTAATCCTTCTAACTTAACATAGAGAATCTCGTTGTGGTCGTCTACATAATATTCCACATCGGTCGACTCAAAACTGTCTTTTAATGTAGTTATCAAAAATTTTAAATCTTCTTCGAAAGATTGGTAATCTAATTCTTCTGTATCGCTCATTGTTTTGGATTTGTTTCGATGCAAAAATACTCCGAGTTTCCACTATGAACAAGCAACTCTCTCTACTTTCTGAAATTACTCAAAAATCATCTCGAATTATTCTAGGTTTGATGTCTGGAACCTCTTTAGATGGGCTAGATATGGCACTTTGTGAGTGTAATGACGGATGTGTTAAAGTTCTTGAATTTAAAACGATAGAGTATGATGCGAGTTTAAGAGCTAGGCTCCGCGCTGTTCAGTCAAAACAAACCGTTGATTTACAAGAAGTGTGCGTGCTTAATACAGAGTTAGCTCATTTGTATGCGAACTGGATTTTAGAAGCGTTTGAAGAATGGAATTACTCGGTGGAAGAGATTGATGCAATCGCATCTCATGGGCAAACTTTATATCACCAACCAAGCAATGAATTTAATAGCACTTTGCAGGTTGTGGATGGAGATCACATTGCACAAAGAACAGGAATTATTACAATTTCTGATTTTCGACAAAAACATACTGCCGCTGGTGGCGAAGGTGCACCACTTGTAGCGTTGATGGATGATGCATTGTTTAGGCATGAGTCCAAAAATAGAGTGCTGCTAAACCTGGGGGGAATTGCCAACTTTACATGGTTACCAGCAAAGAAAAGTGGAAAAGAAATAATTACTTCAGATACAGGTCCTGCTAACACCCTGATTAATGAAGCGATGCAAAAGCATTTCAACAAACCGTACGATGACAGTGGAGATGTGGCTAAGAATGGCGAGATTCATTCCGAACTATTAAAGTATTTATTGTTAGAGCCTTATTTCAGAAAACCATTCCCAAAAACAACGGGACAAGAAGATTTCAATTTGGATCTGGTAGAAGAGTTGATGAAAGGATATCAAATTGAACTAACTCCTATAGATTTGATAGCTACATTAACACAGCTAACTGTACAAAGCATTTCACGAGCTTTTGATGAGATATCAGGTAAAGATGTTTTTGAGCTTTATGCAAGTGGGGGAGGTATTCATAACAAAACCATGATGGCAAGTTTAGCAGAGCGCCTACCTAATGCCGAAGTTAGAAATTTTGAAGAGCTTGGAATGCTCCCTGATGCGAAAGAAGCGGCGTTAATGGCTTTTTTAGCCGATGACTTATTCCGAGGAAATGGTTTCGAAGTTAATGGAACGCACGTAACTTTAGGAAAGATTAGCCTTCCAAATTAGAGACTAAATGTGGGGTTCTTTCAAGTACTCTAGAAAGCGTTCATATTCAAAAATCAATTTCTGGCGAATAGGTTTTCCTCTTTCGAATATAGCTTCTTGAGTTTCTTTGTATTCAATACGTCCAGTCTCGGTCTCAATTTTTATGGGAGCTAAGCCATAATCAAGTAGATCATATGGGCTAGCTTTCATATCAATGGTTCGAGCTTCTAGGGCAAGTTCAAAAGCTTCCAGAATCAAGTCACTGGAAATCCAAGGATATAGTTTGAATGCCCATTTGTATAAATCCATATTAGAATGAATACAACCAGGTTGTTCCTTTTCTTCGAATTTATCCCGCGATAACTGATACTTATTCATAGGAACAGCTTCTGGAGTAAAAAATCGGAAAGCATCAAAGTGTGTACAGAGGAGGGGCCGAGATTCTACAAACTCAGCTAACTCTTCAGGCTCCATTCGTAAAGGGACTTGATCATGTCGAGGCTTTTCCGCTTTGTAAACCATTGCCCATTCATGCATACCAAAGCAACCAAAAGCTGGCCGTGAATCTTGAGTAGTTTTCAACATCTGTAAAATCCAATTTGTGGATCTATACCTTCTTTTTGGAAATAAACTCACATCTAACCATGCTAGATTATCCTGAACTTTAAATTCACTAAACTCGGGGAGTTCTATTTCGGTGTCTATTTCAAGTGCAGTTCTGAACCCAGGTGACCAGCGTCTAAGCATGGAAGGTCTAAAAGCATAATAATCGAACAAGAAATCCATAACAGGCTGTTTATCGTGTTGCGAGCGCTGGATTAAATATTCCCCTACCAAGGCTTCTACTCGTGCAGTATGTGCAGTTTGAGCTGCTAGCCAAATACTTGCGGGAAGAGTTTTTTCGAAGGTTCTAGTTGTAGGAATCGTCTGCATCCCTAAAGATATGATTAACTAGATTCTAAATCAGTAGAAGATTAGTATTTAAATTTAGTTTAATGCTGATTAAACTAAATTTCTTTTTTGATGCTTTAATACTATATAGGGCAATGAAAAAGTTTAAACTCATCCAAGTCTGGCATTTCATAGTGCATCTTAGATTGCACTATCAATTTTTTATTCTCTCTGGAGGATATCTACTTTCAGCGCTTTTTGTAGAATCCATAAATTGGGAGCAGTTTGGGTTTCAATTTTTGAATGTACACGTACTACTTTTTGGTGGAGCTACAGCTTATAACTCATATTGGGATAAGGATGAAGGGCCAATCGGAGGTTTAAAATCTCCACCAAAAATGGAAGGTTGGATGTGGGCAGTATCAATGCTATTTCAACTTATAGGCTTGGTATGTGCTTTCTCTCTTGGGCGAGCTTACGTAATAATTTATGCAGTAAGTATTCTCTTTTTCTGGCTGTATTCAAGTCCACTAACAAGATGGAAAGGCCGACCATTATTAAGCTTAGTAGCTATTGGCGTAAGCACCGGAAGTAATTCATTCTTACTTGGATATCTGGCTTCGGGTGTAAATACATTAGGAGTAACTCAAGGCTTTGCTGCGTTAGGGGTAGCTCTTATTATGTTGAGTTTATATCCAGTTTCCCAAGTGTATCAAAAAGAAGAAGACTCTCAACGTGGTGACCAAACATTTGCAATTCGATATGGTCTTTTAGGAATTAGAAGATTGTATAGATTATTCTTCACAAGTGGTGTGCTTTTGATTGCAGGCAGTTTATTCAAAACGGATTCAAGTTTAAGTATCCTTTTCTTAGTGTTAAGCACAATCGCCTTTGGAATTATAAATCAGATTCTCAAAAAATTGATGGGAAATAAAACTGAATATGAGACGATAATGAAGATCAAATTTCTAACTTCGTTTAGTTTTGTTCTCTTTATCCTATCGTGTGTATTGTACAAATCGATTATATCCAATTGAATAAGTTCATAAATTATTCACACTGCACAATTACTATTAAGCATTATGAATACAGACACATTGACTACCATCACAAAAGACCTGATTAAAGGCGCATATTCTTACCAAGAGTATAGCAAACTAGTTGAAAACTTATATGCCGAACATCGTACAACAAATGATGAAAATGGCGATGATATGTTGGAGTATACTAAGCTGAACATGCAACGATCGAACCGTTGGGATAAACGCGGTGTGATTAATGATGAGCTTGCTAAAGAGCTTCGTAGCTTCCCTAGAAAGATGACTTGGCTTGTGCTAACTGAGGGCTGGTGTGGGGACGCTTCCCAATTATTGCCTTTTATGAATAAAATGGCAGAAATCAGCCCAAACATCGATTTTAAGTTAATTCTTAGAGATGAGCATTTAGATGTTATGGATGCGTACCTAACAAATGGAAAGAGTCGGTCTATTCCAAAATTGATTGCACTAGATAGCGAAACCTTGGAAGAACTAGGAGCTTGGGGACCAAGGCCTAAAGTTATTCAAGATCGATTTGTTGAAATGGTTGCGGATGCTACTATGACAAATGATGATGTTAAAAAAGAACTTCATCTCTGGTACGCTCGCGATAAAGGAGCAAGTATTCAAACCGAGTTTTTAGAATTATTAAAAGACTGGAAATAAAAAAAAGCAGCTTTTACAACTGCTTTTAAATCTATTTGAACTATAATGGCTCTTATTTGATAAGAGTCATTTTTTTGCTCTGTACAAAAGACTTTCCATTGTCAGATTCAGCGCTCAGCCGATATAAATATACACCACTAGCAAAGCTATCTGCGTTAAAAGAAACAGTATGCGTACCTTTTGCCCTCTGATTATTATCAAGTAGAGTAGCAATTTTTCGGCCAGCCACATCGTAAACAGTAAGGGTTACTTTAGCTGAATTTGGAAGGTAAAATTGGATATTTGTAGTTGGATTAAATGGATTCGGATAATTCTGAGCAAGCGTAAATGTACTTGGTGCCTCCCCATCAATATTATTTGCCGTGCCAATAAAAATTCCCCGTCCATGGGTTCCAATAGCAATAGTTTTGTCACTACTTCTATAGTCTATTGCTTCGGCAACGGCACTACCAATTATTTCGGGAGATTCTTTTATCCAGTTGGTATTATTTCCGTCAAGCAAAGTTGTAGAGTAAACACCAGTACTTGTACCAAGTACATAGATTGTGGCGTTGTCAACTTCTACAATAGCTGCTGATCTTATCGAAGGTCCAATGTCATTTGAGTCGCCAGTTAAGTTGCCTTCAATAGCAGTCCAACTTGAGCCTCCGTTGTTTGAATAATAAGTGCCAATAATGTTATAGTTAGACATTACAACAATGAGCTCATCCCCATTTAGAGGATTAACAGCAATATGATTTACTTTGCTTCCCGGAGTTGCCAAAGGAATGCTAATTTCTTTCGGAGTAACGGCTTCGTCCTCTAAGCTATAAATTTTAGGTGCAGTTGAGTTACTTGAAGCGGCAAAATAGAGTTTATGAGCAGGTGTTCTTGTTGAGAATGAAAGCGCCGAAATGTAATATCCTTCTCCTGCATTAAATCCTAATTTCGTCCAATCAGAATCAGAATCAGAACCTTCTACTAAAGCACCTTGAATGTAGCCTGCGTTAGTAGTTTTCCAAAGCTCGGCACCATCAGGGTAGATAATCATATTCTGATTTGATGGATTAACTGCAAATGGATGGATGAATAATTGATTGGAAGCTTTGGAAGGATAAATAAACGACCAGTTATATAAATCATACTCGTTACCAAAAGGATTTAAAGGCTCTCCAGTATCTTGGTAATACCCAATACGTATCAAAGTACCTTGATGAGACGAAACATACATGTAAGAAGAGCCAATAAACGCAAAAGACCCGTCACCGTGAGAAATATCATTCTCAACTTCGTTTTCAGCATTTAAACGAAAATAGGGGGAGCCATTATCCTGTGTTCCACCAACAATTCTAGTATCGTTAGCATTGCGAGCTATAGAGACTGTGTAGAATTGAGTAACATTGTAGCCATTATTCATATTCTGCCAAGGGATAGAAGTGCTGGCTGAGTCAGTTAAACTTATACCACCGTCGTGTCCACTCCATAGACGTTCTGGGTTTTGAGAATCAAAAGCTAAAGTGTGATTGTCTGCATGATGATTAGGAATGTTGTAGCCGCCTATCCATTCAGAGTTAGAAGTTGTAAATCCATCTTTAGATCTGAACAAGCTAACTCCACCTAAGAATACTAGATTTGTATCAACAGGGCTTATCTCAAGTACCATATTAAAGTTTGATTGAGTAGTCGCAGTGCCTGTATAAGTATTAAATTCCGGAATATTATCAGAAAGGTCTAAAGATGCACCGCTCGTAAGGTTGATCTTAAACAAAGAAAGCTCCTCAATCATCTCAGATGGCTCTACATTGCTTGGCTTTGTTTGATCTAAATAGGTAAATATATAAACTAAATTTTCTGAAGAGGGGGCAATTTTTATAACGCTACGAGCATACTTAGTAGGGAATGTGGCAGGTGTAATATTAGTCCATGAATCTGCATCATCGGTCGAGTAATAAATTCCAGGATTTCCGCTAGCGGGCCCCGCTATAGATTGGGAGGCAACCAATACAATGTTACCTTGAGAGTCTATATCAAAATCTGTGAAACGATAGTCACCAATTCCATCAAAAACGTTCTGAAAATTAACTCCATTTGTAGACTTGTATAAGCCGAAACCATTAGTAGCTATATACACATCACTATTGGCGGGATTTACCATTATTTTTGAAATGTAATCAAACGGTGAGTTCCAATCGGCATCACCAACACCATTTTCATTTACAGTGACGTTTATCCAAGTCTCCCCATTATCTGTAGACTTCCAAACTCCAAACCCATAATAGCGGGCACTACTTTGTCTTCCGCTAGCTGTATTTCCTCTAATTTCGCCAGCGCTGTAATACCAAACGTTTGTGTTGTTAGGATCTTGAGTGATTGAAGTAACGCTCAGATTATGATTCGGATCGGATTTGTACTCCCATGAAGCTCCACCATCTATTGATTTCCAAATTCCACCAGAAGCAGCACCAGCAATTACCGTGTTTCCAGATGGGTCGCTAATATCTACAGCGAGAGCGCGTGTTCTTCCACCTACTACATTTGGCCCAGCTTCTTGCCAATTGAATAAATTGCTGGCCTTAACTTTAGAATGTCGGAATAAATCATTTGAAAAAAGAAGCTCTCTTGAACGTACTGCTTCTGGAATAGCATTTGTTTGAGGGTCGCGAAGCATATTAAAATAATGCTCTGCACGAGCTTTTTTATTTTTCACTTCCCAAGTTATTGGCCCTTGCTTCTTAACCTCTTCATTCTGGTTGGTTGAGAAGAAGTTTGAAAAAGTAACTACTGATAAAATTAAGACTATAGAAAAAAAGAGAAATGTCAGCTTTCCTTTTTTAGAAAAAAAATATTTCATAAAATGTTATTTGATACTTAGCAATTCTAAAGCTGGGGTTTGATCTATAGACGACATTTTTTCCGAATGGAACAAAGTCCCTTTATAGATAGAGCCTATATTAAGTTTGGTTTGTAGAGAAATATCTTGAACTAAAATTTTTACAAATTCATTTTTAGCTAAAGGTGGTGCTGATGGCCCGTATTTGTCGACATTCAATATTTGAATACTATAAACAGGAGTTGAATCTGAACCTGAAGCTTCTACATTTAATATCTTAAATTGGGCCTGAATTTCCCCTGGAGATAAAGTAGTGATATTTGTGTTCATCTGCATAGGGCCCTGAGCTGATTTATTGGATGATTTACATGATAAAAGAAGCAAAGTAGCGAAAATCAATAGTGGTATCTTTTGTATCATAAACACTTTAATAGTTATAAGAAATACTGAAATTTATTAAATATTAAAAAATCTCATTTTAAATAAAGCTAAGTTACAATTGAAACAATCTTTTCTTTCTCATATTGCTCAAACTAGTGATTCTCCAATTGGCCTAGAAATAAGTTCTGCTGAGGGCCCTTTTTTATACACTACAAAAGGAGCTCGTTATGTAGATTTTATTTCAGGAATTGCAGTAAGTAGTTTGGGACATCGGCATCCAAAAGTAATAGCCGCAATAGAAGAACAACTCGGTAAGTATTTACATGTAATGGTTTACGGCGAGTTTGTGCAGAAACCCCAAGTGGAATTTGCTGAGCTATTAATGGCACAACTTCCTGCCCAGCTAAATCAAGTATATTTAGTGAATAGTGGCACAGAAGCTAACGAAGGTGCTTTGAAACTTGCCAAAAAGCATACTGGTAGAAGTAAATTAGTTGCCTTTAAAAATAGCTATCACGGCGATACGCATGGTTCTCTGAGCGTTACAGGTAGAGATGTGTACAGAGAACCATACCTACCACTTTTACCCGATGTCCACTTTTTAAACTTCAATAATTTTGATGATTTAAATAAAATAGACTCTGAAACAGCTTCAGTAATACTAGAACCAATTCAAGGTGAGGGGGGAATTATACCCGCTGAAAAAGAATGGTTGCAAGCTGTTCGCGACAAGTGTGATGAAACAGGAGCACTTCTTATTTTTGATGAAATTCAATCAGGTTTTGCGCGAACAGGAAAGCTTTTTGCATTCGAACATTATGGCGTAGTTCCCGATATTTTATGTTTAGCCAAAGCAATGGCTGGCGGAATGCCCATGGGAGCTTTTGTTTCATCAGCAGAAATTTTTAAAGCATTTATGTACAATCCCCCATTAAATCACGTAACCACTTTTGGAGGACATCCTGTTTGTTGCGCTGCCGCTCATGCTAACCTAAAAGAACTTTTAGAAGGTGAGTATATAGGTCGAGCTGTTGAAATTGAACAAAAAGTAAAGGCGCGATTAATAGGAAAAGGCATTGTTGAAGTAAGAGGAAAGGGTGCAATGCTTGGCCTTCAACTCGAAAGTTGGGAATTAACAAAAGCAGTGGTTGAAAGTTGTTTCGAAAAAGGAATCCTTTTAGGATGGACTCTCCATTCGAATACACTCATTCGTTTAGCACCACCATTAATTATTGAGGATAAGCTCCTAGATGAGGTTTTGGAAACAATCCTAGAGAGTATTCATACAAACGTTTAAGGAATGAGATCTCTTGAGAGAGGTGTTGTTTCAATGAACCCAAAACTAATAGAGAGTATGATGAAAACGATAAACCCAGCTACCGGAGAAATAATTAAAGAATATGCTGAAATGTCAACCGATGAAGTTAATGGCATTATTGAGAAAGCAAATATTGCCCAACCCTTATGGGCACAAAAAAGCTTTGAACAACGAGCTGCATACTTGCATAGATTTAGTAGTCTGCTAAAAGAAAGGAAAGAAAGCCTTGGGCAGTTAATGTCTCAAGAAATGGGTAAGCCTATTGCTCAATCTATATCGGAAATTGAAAAATGTGCTTGGGTTTGTGAGTATTATGCCGACAACGCCTCTTCTTTTTTAGCTGATAAAACTGTAGAAACCGATGCTTCCAATAGTTACGTAGCTTTTAAACCGCTTGGTATAGTGTTATCCATTATGCCATGGAATTTTCCTTTATGGCAATTATTTCGCTTTGCTGCACCAGCTTTAATGGCAGGGAATGGTATTGTGCTAAAACATTCAGAAAATACATCTGGTTGTGCTTTAGAAATTGAAGCATTAATTCACGACTCAGGATGTCCAAGTGATTTATTTAGAACTATACTTGTATCAAATGAGCACATGAAGCCTGTAATTCAACATCCAGGAATTGCAGCGGTTACGTTAACCGGAAGTACAAAAGCTGGCAAAATCGTGGCAGCTCAAGCGGGGGAAGCTCTCAAAAAAACGGTATTAGAACTAGGTGGTAACGATCCCTACATTATATTGAAAGACGCTAACATTCAGCAAGCAGCGAAAACTTGTGTGGCTTCTAAACTTATTAACAGTGGTCAAAGTTGTGTAGCAGCCAAACGGTTTATAGTAGTTGAAGAAGTTTACGAAGCCTTTGTTCGTGAGTTTACGGCGTTAATGAAAGAGAAAGTTATGGGTGATCCATTTGAAAAAACAACCGATATTGGGCCAATGGCAAGGGTGGATTTAAGAAATGGACTTCATAAGCAAGTCATAGAAAGTGTTGAAAAAGGGGCTAAAATTATATTGGGAGGAATAATTCCAGATAGAAAAGGGGCTTTTTACCCTGTAACTATCTTGGAAAATGTAAAGAAAGGAATGCCAGCTTATCATGAGGAATTGTTTGGTCCGGTTGCTTCCATTATTAAAGTGAAAAATGAAGCAGAAGCAATTGAGGTAGCCAATGATAGTGAATATGGTTTGGGCGCAGCGATATTTTCTGACAATGTAGAGTATGCTGAAAGTATAGCCGCTGAAAAACTCCAAGCAGGATGTTGTTTTGTGAACGAACTAGTTAAATCTGATCCTCGTCTTCCTTTTGGTGGAGTTAAAAATTCAGGCTATGGTCGAGAGTTGGGAGAGTTTGGTATCCATGAATTTGTAAACACTAAAACAGTATACATATCCTAATGTTTTGAATCCAAATAGAGTGGTATTATAATTGATTGTTAATGAAAGAGACGTAAATATACTTTCAATGGTTTTATAGTTTAGATGAAACAATTTTTTATTGGTTTTTTTTTAGTGATTCTTCCGTCTTCTTTATTTGGACAGTTTTATCCTACAAAAACTTACTCAACAGTTGAAGGGTTACCTTCAAATACTGTTTATGACATTGCACAAACTCCTGATAGGGAGATGTGGTTTTTAACCTCAGAGGGTATTGCGACCTATAACGCTTACAAATGGAATGTGTTTCCAGACTCTTTAAGGTTGCCGATATCGGAATATTCCTTTATAAGAACTTCAATAGACGGTACTGTTTGGGCAGCAGGACATAACGAAAAAGATTTTGTCATTAAATACTATAGGCAAGGAATTTGGAGAGATATACCTCTGCCAAAAAAATGGAATAAAAGTATAAGCGCATTCACATTTAACGTGACTGATAATAGTGGAGAAACATTCGTTTGGCTTGGAAATAAAAACCAAATATTCCGCTATACTGAAAAGAATAATGAGTGGTCGGATTGGACTTTAAAGAGAAAAAATTTAGGAATCTCTATAAATAGTATTGTTGAAGGAAGTAGTCAAATCTTTATCAGTACAACGAATGGGATTTTTGAAGTTCAGAAAAGTTCAGAAAACAGCGAAATAGTTTATAGTGAACTCAATAATAAATTCTCTGAAAAGAAGAATATCTTGATTGTTAAGGAAAAAGACGGAGTTTTATATGTCCTTGGACATGATTGGCTCGGTGAGGTTGATAACAATACATTTAAACTACTTTCTAACTCTATAGATATTTCCCAAAGATCGATTCCGAATAAATACAATTTAGAAGTAGACCAACTTGGGCGCGTTTTTTATAGTAGCGCATCTCTTGCAAGAATGTTTAATAGAAATAAAGGCATTGGAGAACCCTTACTTATCGGAGGAAGGCTCAAAAATGTACTTAGCAATAGAATTTTTGTCGATCAAGAGAACATTATTTGGGTTTCTGATCACAGGGGGCTGTTTAAGTTCAATATGCTACGCTTTAAAAACTATAACGATGAAGCAGGTCTTATAGCAGATGAAGTAAGTGCAATTGTTCAGCTTCGTGATGGTTCCATTTTGATGGCAAATCCTGAAGCGCTTAATATTGTGAAAGACTCAGGCGTTGAAAACTTGGAGTTTAGAATAGATACAATGGGTGGGGCTGCAAGAATACTTGATATTCAAGAAACGGATGATGGGAATATATATTTAGCTACCTCAAACAGAGACTTCCTTGTTTTTAAAAATAATAGAGTATCAGAAGTAAAAATCAATAATGAACCACTAACTGTTGTTGCTTTAACTCTCATTAAAGATAAACTATATGTAGCTAGCTCAAGAGCATTGTATTATCTGGATAAAAATGAGAGTCTTAAAAAAATAGAAAATTATCTAAATCTTAGAAATATCAAATCATTACCAGATGGTAGGCTTGTACTATTAACATCAAATGGACTTCACATAAGAGCTGGCGAAAAGGAGACAAATTATAGCTCAGAAAATAGACTATTAAACAGCACTTTTGATATTACTGAGTGGAACGGAGATATAATTGTTGCAACAGCTGATGGTATTGGCATTCTGAATAATGGAGAAATTGAAGAATATGAACTAAAAGGGATGGAGAACAAAGCTGCATATGCTCTATTAGTAGATCGGAAGAATAATCTTTGGGTTGGAACTAATGATGGAGTAATAAGCAGCGATGGAGAGAATTACGTTCATTTTAATACAAGAAATGGACTAGCCGGTAATGATATAAGTAGAAATGCATTTATTGAAGATGACAGAGGGAGAATTTGGATTGGCACAGATCAAGGGGCTTCAGTTTTTGACGAAAGTGAGAATGCAACGGGATCCTATATCCCTAGAATTAATTTTATAAGTATTAATACAATTAAGGGTACAGAAATTGACCCAGATACTGTTACCTACCTCAACTCTGACGATAATAGCCTAGAGTTCACTTACGCTGCAATTTCATTCATTAATGAAGATGCTTTTGAATATAGATACAAGCTTGAAGGTTTTGATAAAGAATGGGAAGAAACGGGCAGTTTTGAGAACAATACAATTCGATATACCAATTTACCTAATGGCAAGTATACGTTTAGTGTGAAAGCAAGAGTAGAGTCTGGCCCTTGGAGTGAAGCAATTTCGACAACTATCTTTATCGAAAAACCCTTCTATTTTCAGATGTGGTTTATCGCTTTGACTGTCGTCATTATTGTATTCTGTCTATATACCTTTTATAGAATACGTTTTTTCCTTCTCGTTAAGCAAAAAGAAAAACTAAAGCTTTTAGTTAAGGAAAGAACTAATGAAATAGACCAACAAAATAGAAAACTCAATATTTATAACCAGAGTTTGAAAGAACAAAAGGAAGCTTTAGAAGGTGCTCTAAACACTTTAGAAAAAACTCATGCAAAGTTAATCCAATCAGAAAAAATGGCTGCCTTAGGTGTGCTTACCGCTGGTGTTGCACACGAGATAAATAATCCGATGAACTATATAAAATCGGGAGCCGAAATCTTGAAAATGATTTCAAAAATTGAGAATAATGAAGTACGTATTCAAGATAAAGAGACCTATGAACAGGTTATGGAAGGTATAAATATTGGTGTAGAGCGAGTCGTTAATATCACCAAAAGCTTGGGCGCCTTCAGTAGAAAAGACGATCTATTAGATTCGAAAGTAGATATAAACAAAGTAATTGCAGACACTGTTACTATTCTACATCACGAGTACAATGAACGTATTCAAGTATTATTGGAGCTTAAGGGCGAACATTTATATGTTAGTGGTAATGAAAGTAAACTGTATCAAGTGCTTACGAATTTATTGGTAAATGCGATACATTCTATTGAGAAGGAAGGGACAATTAAAATAGAAACAAAGTCTACTACTAATAAAGCACTAATAATTATTGAAGATACTGGATGTGGAATTCCTGAAGAAATATTAAACAAAATTTATGATCCTTTTTTCACAACCAAAGAAGCCGGCAAAGGGACAGGTTTAGGCCTTTCTATTGTCTATAATATTATAGAAGAACATAATGGTAGCATTTCGTTTCAATCTTCAGAAGAGAAAGGAACAAAAGTTACCGTAGAATTAGAACTTAACTTACAAGCGAAATAAATTTAGAATGTCGAATAAACTTCAAATCTTATATGTTGATGATGAAGCAATCAATTTGTTTCTGTTCAAGAACCTTCTAGCTAATCATTTCGACGTAATTACGGTTGATTCTGCAAAAGAAGGAATGGAAGTCCTTCAAAATAATCCTGACATCAAACTTGTAGTTTCTGACTTAAAAATGCCCGAAATAAGTGGACTAGACTTTATAAGAGAAGCTAGGAAAGACCACGGAGATTTAGAGTTTATGGTGTTAACAGGTTATGGGCTTAATGATGAAATTGATAGCGCTATTAAAGAAGGTATTATCTCAAATTATATACAAAAGCCGTACGATCTTGAAGTGATTTTAGAAATCATTAAAAGGGCCATCGTGAAATAAGCAAGGAAGTGTCTAGAGTCTTCCTATCAAGCTTTTTTAGACATAGAAAGTCTCTAAAACTTAAGAGTATCAATTTCGCCTTTAAAAAGTAATCCTCGTATCTTCTGTAATAATCAAAAATTTCTTCTACGTGAACATACGACTTGCACAACTAAACCCAACTATTGGGGACCTTTCTGGAAATAAAGCACTTATTTTAGATGCTATCAAACAAGCCGAAGTAGACGGCGTAGAAGTATTACTCCTTCCTGAGTTGATTGTGTGTGGATATCCTCCACTTGATTTGTTAGAACGTGCTGCTTTCAGAGAACTTTGCTACCAAGTAAATAATGAGATTATAGAGCAAACATCAGCTATGTGCGTTGTGTTTGGCTCTATAACAGAAAATTTATCAGGCATTGGGCGTAAATGCTATAACTCGGCAATTGTAGCCCAGAATGGAGTTGAAATTACAAGAGTGCACAAAGCGCTGTTGCCTACCTACGACGTTTTTGATGATTTACGATATTTTGAACCAGGTACTGATTTCGCACCGGTTTCTATAAATCGAGTGTCTTTTGGAATCACTGTTTGTGAAGACATTTGGTTTAACGACAATGAAATTAATTACCATACTTACTCCGTTAATCCGGCTGAAGTTTTAGCCAATAAAGGCGCCGAAGCAATTATAAACATTTCTGCATCGCCTTTTACAAAAAAGAAGCCAGTTAGTCGTATATCAATGCTTCAGAAACATGCCAAACAACTGAAATTGCCTCTATTTTATGTAAATCAAGTTGGTGCTAATACAGAGCTTATTTTTGATGGAGATTCTCTTGTCTTAAATCAAGAAGGAAACGTGATACAACGAGCAAAGCGTTTTTCACAAACTCATATTACAGTTCAGTATAATTCAGTAGCAAATACACTAAAGCCATTAGATGGTGCTGATTTTGAAGAAGAAGCTCCGAGTCCTATCGAAAGTATGTTCAATGGACTGGTGCTCGGTGTTAAAGATTATTTGCGTAAATCAAGGGCTGCTAATAAAGTAATACTTGGTTTAAGTGGCGGTATCGATTCAGCGCTTGTTTGTGCCATTGCGGTTGAAGCGCTTGGTGCAGATAATGTATTAGGGGTTACAATGCCTTCGGAGTTTTCATCAGGAGGAAGTGTAAGCGACTCTCAGAAGTTAGCATCAAACTTGGGAATTGAAATGCTTGAGATTCCAATCAAACTAATTTATGATTCATTTCTACAGCAGTTAAGCCCCGTTTTTAAAGACACTGAATTTAACGTAGCTGAAGAGAACCTACAGAGTAGAAGCCGAGGCGATTTGCTAATGGCGATAGCTAACAAATTTGGATATATGCTAGTTAACACTGGTAATAAATCTGAGACAGCTGTAGGCTATTGCACACTTTATGGTGATATGGCAGGAGGTTTGGCAGTAATTTCGGATTTATATAAAACTGAAGTGTACGAAATGTGTGAATGGTTGAACGAACACTTCTATCAAAAAGAGGTGATTCCAAAAGCTATTATTGAGAAAGAGCCAAGTGCAGAATTACGGCCCGATCAAAAAGATTCAGATTCCTTGCCAAATTACGAAACTTTAGATGCCATTTTGGAATACTACCTAGAACACCAACTTTCAAGAGAGGAAATTCTGGAAAAAGGATTCAACGATGAGATCGTGGATCACATTCTTAAACTGGTAGATCTTAATGAACACAAAAGATATCAATCGGCTCCAGGGCTAAAAGTTTCCGCAAAAGCATTTGGTGTAGGTAGACGGTGGCCGTTAGTCCAAAGATGGACTGGGCAAGAGAGAAACGCTTTATTAGTTACAAAAAAGATACAATAACTATGTTCTTTGCAGGTTGTGCAAAGGAATTTGAGCAAAGGCTTTACACAATTAAGGCTAATAATTACTATTATAAACGAGCTTTTAAAATCAGACGTTAATATGCAAAAGATACTTATAACCATTCTCTGTGCCCTTTTTACGTTAGGCACAGTTCAATTAGTAGCACAAGACTCAACTTTAATAAAGATTGAGCAAATGCCAGTTAGGTTGCTTCCTGTTAATAACCCAATGGGTGCAAAGGGATTAGATGAGCAACAAACACAAGAACCTACAAACATTGTGCTGGATAGTTTTCAGAAGGATATTTTGCGTCGTATTTCTGATATTTACCAAATACATTTGGCTAGCTTGGAGTCGCTTATTAATGATGATTTCATTGAAGCCGAAACCAATATTAATGATGCTGTGAATGCCTCCCAAGCATTACTTGATGACTACCCTGAGATTAGAACAGATCGCCGTTTTGCTGAATTATCAAGAACAATCGTTTCTGAATACCGAAATTTTTATGGAATTACAGAGGCAACTAATGAGCCACAAGGCGAGATATTTGCGATTCAAGAAGAACTTTTTGCGGAAGATAATTTTGCGTTGACTGAGAATTTTAGCCTTCCAAAAGATGTAGTTTTAAACAAAACGGAAGTACCTCTTATTCAGAATAGATTTGTGACCAATAGCTTGGTCTATTATACCTTAAAACGCCCTGAGGTAATGGAACTTTGGCTTAAAAGATCTGAAGTTTATATGCCAATGATTCAAAGAATCTTAAAAGAAGAAAAAGTTCCTGAAGAGCTAGCGTACTTGGCATTTATTGAATCAGGACTTAACCCAACAGCACGTAGCTGGGCAGCCGCAGCAGGAATGTGGCAGTTTATAGCGGCTACAGGTAGAGTGTATGGTCTAGAGGTTAATTGGTGGATTGATGAACGTCGAGATCCTGAAAAAGCAACAAGAGCCGCCGCTCGCCATTTAAGAGATTTACACAATATTTGGGGCGACTGGCATTTAGCAATGGCAAACTACAATATTAGTCCACGTGGGTTAAATAGGGCCATAAATCGTGCTGGTGGTAAGAAAGATTATTGGGAAGCTTATCCATATTTGCCAAGAGAAACGAGAGGATATGTACCAGGTTTTATTGCTACAGCAATGATTGGACTGAACCCGGTTGAATTTGGGTTCCAGAAAAAATACGAAGGCGAACCCTACTCATACGAAGTAGCGGAAGTTGAAGGACTAATGCCACTTGATGAATTAGCAAAGGCTGCAGGTATAACTACAGAGGAACTGAAAGATTATAACCCTGAGTTACTTCGTTGGGCTACACCTCCTGGTAATAAGTATCCGTTAAAAATGCCTAAGGGTGTAAAAGAAAAGTTCTTATTGGCTTATAAAGACATTCCAAAAGAAAATCGCGCTCAAAGTATCACAATGCATACCGTAAGAAGTGGGGAGTCGATAGGAATCATCGCAAGAAAATACGGGACAACTGTTCGTGGTATTTATGCAAGTAATGAGAATTTAGGAAAAGTTATCTACCCTGGCGAAAAATTGGTTATCCCTTTGCCAAAAGGTAGTGCAGGTAAAATTTCTGCAAGTCAACCAACAAACTTAACAAACACAAGTAGATCTGCTACAACGGCACGTACAAGCACGCCTGCAAATTCAACCAAACTTACCTACAAGGTTAAAACGGGTGATACTATTGGGCACATTGCAGAATGGTATGATGTACGTAGTTACCAAATTAGAACTTGGAATGGTATAAGTAACACTATACGCGTAGGGCAAAACCTTTCTATATTTGTTCCATCAGCTAATAAAGACTATTACGCAAAAGTAAATAAGATGTCGTTTAGCGAGAAACAAAGCCAAGAGCGTAAACAACGTAGTGGAGAAAATATTCTATTAGCTTCAGCTACATCATCATCTAGTGGGTATAAAACTTACACTGTACGTAAAAACGACACCCTTGGTAAAATTGCTGAAGATTTCGGAGTTCCAATTTCAACACTAAGAAGTTTAAATGGTGTAAGTGGTTCAAGAATCTATGTTGGACAGGTTCTAAAAATTAGTGAATCAAAATAAGATGAAACGCCTGGTAAAAGTTCTTCCTTATTTATTAGTACTGCTGATTGCTGGTATAGCAATAGCTCCGCAGAAAGCAGATATTTATTTTCTAATAAAAAAGAACTTTTCCATTTTTAGTAAGACTTACGAAAATGTAGCCCTCGAATATGTTGACGAGGTTGACCCAGAAAAACTGATGCGCACTGGGTTAGAAGCTATGCTCGAAACACTAGACCCTTATACGGTAGTGTATAATGAGTCTCAGAATGAGCAGGCGGAGATTTTATCGCGTGGGAATTATGCAGGTATTGGGGTTGAAGCAGGGTATAGAGACGGTAAAGTTGTAATTGTAGCGCCAAAAGAAGACGGCCCAGCGGATAGAAAAGGTATAAGAGCGGGTGATGAAGTTATAGCAATTGACGGAATCTCCACGCAAAACCTTCAACCAGATGAAGTGCAAAGCTTGACAGTTGGTGAGGTTGGATCAACTGTTGTGCTCACTATAAGAAGGTTCGGAGTAGAACAAGACCTTGACTTTGAACTTAAACGAGAAAGAATTGAAGTGAAAAACGTCACCTATACAGGCTATGTTGGTGATGCAAAAGATATCGGCTTTATCCGTTTAGCTCAGTTTGGCGATAAATCTGCTGAGGAAGTTAGACTAGCTCTCGTTGAATTAACTGAGAAGAAAGATATTGCGGGATTGGTACTCGATCTGAGAGATAATCCTGGTGGAATTTTACAAGAAGCGGTGGCTATTATCGACAAGCTTGTTGAGCCAGGGTTAACTGTAGTCGAAAACAGAGGGCGAATTGCAGAGTATAACGAAGTATTTAAAACTCAAGAGCCTGTAATGTTTTCGAAGCCTGTGGTAGTTTTAATGAATGGTGGAAGTGCTAGTGCATCTGAAGTAGTGGCCGGCGCCCTTCAAGACCTAGATAGAGCTGTAATTTTAGGCGAGCGAAGTTTCGGTAAGGGATTGGTTCAAATAGTAAAACCTCTTCCATATAACACTTCAATGAAAATCACCATAGCTCGCTATTACATTCCAAGTGGCCGTAGTATTCAATCTATTGATTATAATCACGAAGGGCGAAACTCAGGCGTGGTAAAAAGAGATTCTACCAACAGAGTTTATAAAACCCGAAATGGTCGCAAAGTATTTGATGGAAGAGGAATTGAACCCGATGTAAACATTTCTGAAAAGTCATCAAGCTTATTACAAGTTGCGCTATTGCAGAAAGGAATGTACTTCGATTTTGCAACACAATATCAAGCAAAGTACCCAAACAAAGTGATGACAAAAATGCCAGATGAAATTTTTTCTGAATTCACAGACTTTTTATCGCAAGCAGAATTTGATTACACAACGGATGGCGAAAGGATGTTAAAAGATCTGGAAAGTGAGCTTTCTGCAATTTCTGGGGCTGAGAAAGATATTGAAGAGTTAAAGAATATGATTAAGCTCCACAAGAAAGAACAGTTTAAAAGTGAGCGTTCAGTTATTGAAGAGACTCTTTTTTTAGAGATTATATCTCGTTATGAAGGCCAAAAATCTAGAATAACTGCAGAGTTAGATCGAGATCCTCAATTAAAAGCAGCGGTAAATCTTATTACTTCTCCAAAAGATGTTAGCTCTTTATTGAGCGGCAATTAATCGATGCTTCCGAAAGCAGATTTACATATTCATACTACCAGCTCAGATGGGCGTTTAAGTCCTATAGAAGCAGTGCAGCTAGCTTGTGATAAAAAGTTAAAAGCCTTAGCTATAACCGATCACGATACTTTTGAAGGCTATACTTTGGCAAAAGCATTTGCTGACGAAAAAGAAATAGAGCTCATTCCGGGAGTAGAGATAACAACTCTTTTTAAAGGTGGAGAATGCCACTTACTAGCTTATTACTTCGATACTAGCTCTCAGTATTTCAAAGATTTTGTACTCAAACAGCGTTTTGCTCGAAAAGAAAGAATTAAAGTCATTATCGAAATCTTGAATAAGCAAGGTATCGATGTTGATTATGATGAAGTGTGGGCTATTGCTAATGGCGCAAATATTGGGCGACCTCATTTGGCTAGTGTACTTATTAACAAAGGATATGTATCAAGTAAGCACGAAGCCTTTCTTAGATATCTTAGCAACGAACGTCTAGGTGATTTTGAAAGTGCTTATCCGGATGTCAAAGATGCCATAAAAATGGTGAAAGAAGTAGGTGGAGCAGCAATTGTAGCTCATCCAGGGCGATTTTATTCACAAGAAGAGATAGAAGAATTAGTAGCTTTAGGAGTAGATGGAATCGAGTGCATCCATCCTAGCCATAACTGGGCAAAACAGTTGGCATATACTGAATTTTGTGATAAAAAAGCTTTGCTTAAAACAGGGGGAAGTGATTATCATGGAGCATATGAGTATGGAAATACCCATGTTGGTGTTATTACAATTGCCTATAAACACGTTGAGAAAATGAAACGAATGACAGATCAACGAAAAAGTATCATAAATTTAAAGGAATGAGCGATGAGTGTTACCTTTTATGAAGGAGAAACTAAAAACGAAGGCGCTAAAATAGGAATAGTTGTGTCTCGTTGGAACTCTGCAATTACAGATAGAATGCTCGATGGTGCTTTAAAAGTGCTAAAAGGGAATGGTGTTCTTGACGCTGATATAGTTGTTGCCCGATGTCCTGGTTCTTTTGAGCTTCCATTAGCAGTTCAATATCTTTTAGAAAGTAAAAAATTAGATGGGGTAATTGCACTTGGGGTAGTTATTCGAGGTGGTACTCCACATTTTGAATATGTTTGTGATGCCGTAACAACAGGTGTTGCTGCTTTGAATCTTAAGTATAACTTACCCATTGCTTTTGGGGTACTTACAACCGATGATGTTAAGCAAGCATTGGATAGAGTTGGAGAGAAAGGAAACAAAGGCGGCGAAGCTGCGTTGGCTGTATTGGAAATGATATCACTTAAGCAGGAAATAAAGTCTAATTAAACTTGTTTATTCTTGCTAAATCACTATTAAAAGCCTAATTTTATAGGCTCTAAAAAAAGCCTTTTATTATTTGAAAAAGCTCACTTTAACAAATACAGAACAGTCTGAGGAAGACAAACAAAAACAACTAGATTTGCAAAAGTCTGGGGTGATTCCTGAGCACATTGCTATCATAATGGATGGCAATGGTAGGTGGGCTACAAAAAATGGCAGTATTAGATTACATGGCCACAAGGTCGGAGTTGAGTCTGTTAGGGATATAACCGAGTCTTGTGCTCAGATAGGAGTTAAGTACTTAACACTTTACGCTTTTTCTACAGAAAATTGGGGTAGACCTTCGCTAGAAATCCGAGGTCTTATGAGGTTGTTGGTTTCATCGCTTAGAAAAGAAGCTGAAAACCTTCATGCGAATGATATTAGGCTAGTTACTATTGGTCAACTAGATCGTTTTCCTAAAGATTGCAAAAGAGAGCTAGAAGAAGCGATAGAACTCACAAAAAATAACAAAGGGCTACAGTTATGCTTGGCTCTCAGTTATTCAGGTCGATGGGATATCACTGAGGCAGTTAAGAAAATTGCAAACCATGTAAAAGAAAATCGTTTAGATCCTTCATTAATTAATGATCAGATGATTACGGATCACTTATCTACCGCTGATATACCTGATCCAGACTTAATTATTCGTACAAGTGGAGAGTATAGAATTAGTAATTTTCTACTTTGGCAATTAGCTTACTCAGAACTGTATATTACGAAACAATTTTGGCCTGACTTTAGAAGAGATGAATTGTATGAAGCAATCGAATCTTATCAAGGGCGAGATCGTAGATTTGGAAAATTAAATAATCCTAAAGACCAAAAAGGGTTTGTTTCACGTTTTACCGAGAAACAAAAATAAGTTAATTATTAAAATAGAGTGTCTAATTTGTTGAAAAGATTACCGTTTGTTGCATTTATACTGATTATTTTGGGAGCTTATTCTCCAGTTTTGCGTGCACAAGATACCTTCGAAATTACAGATCCTACCTTATCAACGCCTCAGGAGTATACCTTAAAAGAGCTTAATGTTGAAGGGAATGAGGTTACTAGAAAAGAGTTTATTGTTAGCGCTAGCTTGCTGAAAGAGGGCACAAAGTTAAATTATCCAGGGGATGATATACCCGAAGCAGTTCGCCGCCTATACCAAGCTGGTTTATTTTCAGATGTCAAAATTTTGATAAAAGAGAAGATTGGCAATGAAATTAGCTTAATAATCCGTGTTAAAGAACAACCAAGAATCATTGAGTTTAAACTAGAAGGTATTAAGCGTTCTCAGCGTAGAGACTTGAAAGATCTAATCGTGTTGTTGCCAGGTGTTGCTATAACTGAGTCAAATAAAGCTCAAGCAATTAACACCATTAAACGATTCTACAAAGAGAAAGGCTATTGGTACACAGAGGTCAAAACTCGAGTTGAACTAGATGAAAAGCTTGATAACAGAGCTCGATTGATTTTTGAAGTTGAGCCTGGTAAACGATTAGAGATTAAGGAAATTGACATTGTTGGAAATGAAGAGTTTTCTGATAAAAAGCTAAAGAAAAGATTAAAGCCACTTAAACAAGACAAGTGGATTAAGTTTTTTAGTAAAAAAGTATACAAGAAAGAAGATTTCGAGGAAGGAAAAGAAAACCTTTTAGCGTTCTATAGAAAAAATGGTTTTTCAGACGCTCGAATTATTAGTGACTCGGTGTATGTTTATAATTACGTTAAAGACTTAGACGGTGTAGGTGTAAAGCTTATCATTGAAGAAGGACCTCAATATAAAGTTAGAAGTGTATCTTGGGAAGGAAACACAGTGTACACAGATGAGCAACTTACAAGAGCTCTAGGGTTTGAAAATGGCGATATTTTCAACGAAGAAGAATACGAAGCTAATTTAACTTTCAACAAAACTAGCTCCGATATTAATTCGCTCTATCAAAATATTGGATATTTATTCTTTAGAGCAGTTCCTACAATTACGAAAGTGGCAGCTGATTCGATAGATATTCATTTTGATATTTATGAGGATGAAATAGCTAGCATTAGTGAAGTAGCTTTTTCAGGGAATACTAAAACTCATGATGATGTAGTTCGCAGAACCTTAAGAACTATTCCTGGTAATAATTATAGTAGAGAAGCCATTGTAAGAACCATTCGTGAGTTAGGTACACTTGGTTATTTTGATGCTCAAAGTATTGAGCCTGATGTATTACCAAATCAAAATGACAAAACAGTTGATATCAGCTACTCACTCAAAGAAGCAGCATCTACGGATAATTTTGAATTTTCTGGAGGTTATGGTGGTCAATCAATTGGTGCTATTGTTTCGGCTCGAGTAAACTTCAATAACTTCTCTCTTAAAAGAGCATTTGAAAAAGGTGGATGGGCTCCTATTCCGTCAGGTGATGGGCAACAAGTATCCTTAGGTGTTCAAGTAACTGGCTCTGGCTACCAAAGCTATAGTTTAGGATTTATGGAGCCTTGGTTAAATGGAAAACCAACATCTTTAGGAGTTAATTTTTCTTATAACCTTATTAAAAACGCGTACAGTGTTGGAAAAAGTGAGTTGTTTTCAGGAAGTGTTTCAATTGGTAAGCGATTGAAATGGCCAGATGATTTCTTCTCTCAAAGAACTATTCTAAGCTACCAGTTGTATGATGTAAGTCAATCAAACTCAAGCTTGTTAAGTGGTGTTACAAACACAATTTCACTTACTGAAGTTATTGAAAGAAACTCTCTAGATAACTTTATCTCTCCAAACTCGGGTTCAAAAATATCTTTCTCAGCTGAAGCTGCGTTACCAATTCCTGGACTAGCTGATTATTACAAATTTAAAGTAGATTACCAACATCATTTCCCTATAGTAGAAAAACTTGTGTTAACCAGCCAAGCTAATTTTGGGTACATCGGTTACTTTACAACAAATGATAGAAGTAATTTCCAAAGGTTCTTAGTTGGTGGAACACCTCTTCAGCAGCAACAGAGTTTCTTATACGAAAACGTTGATATGAGAGGTTACCCTGGTGGGTTTAGCGAAAGTATTGCTCCTGTTGTAGATGGAGAAAAATTTGGTGGTCGTATTTATAATAAATATTCTTTAGAGCTGAGATATCCAGCTATCACCAACGAACAAATTCAGGTAATACCATACACTTTTGTTGACGCTGGTAATTCTTATTACGATTTCCCAACTTATGATCCATTTAATGTGAAACGATCTACCGGTCTTGGAGTTCGCTTATTTTTACCTATTCTGGGGCTTGTTGACTTAAGTTACGGTTATAGACTTGATGGCGTTGAAGGCGGTATTAACGCTTCTAGTATTAATGCTGGCGAATGGGAATTTCTATTTAATATAGGTGCACCTTTTTAATGACTCCTTTTAAAAAATATTTCTTAGTTCTAATTATTGCGATGGTAGCAAGTGCTACTTATGCGCAGAATCAGAAAATTGCATATTTCGATTCTGAGTTTATTCTGGAAAAAATTCCTGAGTATCAAGGTATAGAGCAGCAATTGCGATTGTTAAGTGATTCTTGGAAGAATGAACTCTCTGAAAAGGATAAAGAAATTAGAGAGTTACAGCAGGATTTTGAAGCAAAAGAAATATTATACACGGAAGAGATAAGAGCACAAAAGAAAACCGAGATTAATACGTTATTAAAAGCCCGAGATGGTTTTATGACACAGAAGTTCGGTCCAAGTGGTGAGTATTTTACTCGTCAAAAAGATTTGTTAGAACCTATTCAGCGCCAAGTATTTGCTGCGGTTCGAACAGTAGCACAGAAACAAGGTGTAGATTTTGTATTTGATAGGTCTGGCGATATCTATATGGTTTATGCTCGAGGCGAATGGAATTTAAATGAAGCTATTTTATTGGAACTTGGTATTGCGGTTGATAGCCTAGATGACCAATAGAAAATTAACACTCAAAATAAACAAGTAAAATGATTAGAAAATTACTATTAGTTGCGGTATTGGCCTTTTTTAGTGCTCAGTACGCAAGTGCTCAAGTTAAAATTGGGTATGCAAATCCCGATATAATTATGAGCGAATTGCAAGAGGTTAAAAAGCTAGGCGAAGAAATTAGATTGTTTGTAGAACAAAAAGATGCAATGTTAAAGCCTAAAGCAGACTCTCTACAAGCACAAATTGAAGAGTATGAAAAAGTTATGGCAACACTTTCTAATGAAGCTAAGCAAGCACGTGAGAGCGAACTAATTGCTCTTAACGAAGAGTTTGAAGCAAGTAAACAAGCTAGCTATGAAGAAATACAACAGCGCCAAATAGCGTTATTAGGTCCAATTCAAGATAAAATTAACCAAGCAATTGCTGACGTTGCAAAAGAACTAAGTTTAGACTTAGTGCTTAGTGATGTTACCTCAGAGGGTGGCGAAATTATTTTCTACGCTGCTGATAATCAATTAAACATTACACAGAAAGTTCTTCAGAAACTTCAATAATCGTAAAACAATAAATTTATTCATCACTATTATGTCTAAAAAGTTACCAATTGGGATCCTCCTATTTTTAATGGCTACATTAAGTTCTGTAGTTAGTGCACAACAATTAAAAGTAGGGTATGTAGATCCACAAACCATATTGACTCGCATGCCTGAAATGAAGGCTGTACAACAAAAACTGATTAATTTCTCTGAGAAGCAGACAAATGCATTGCGCGCAAAAGACGCAGAATTACAAAATGCTATAGCCGTATACAGACAAAAAGAAGGCGCTATTTCAGAATCTGCAAAACAAGCAGAACAAGCTGAACTTCAAAAAAAGAGCGCTGAGCTTAACCAAGCACAACAAAAAGCTCAAGCTGATGTTACTGCGAAAAGAAATGAGTTATTAGGACCATTACTTAATCAAATTGATCTTGCAATAACAAATGTAGCAAAGAGAATGGAATTATCTTATGTATTAAATACTACTACAAACAGTGGTGATTTAATTATTCTTTATGCTTCGCCAGAATACCAAGCAAAGTATGATATCACGGAATTAGTGATGACAGAATTAGGAATGTAATTTCTGAATCAATACGACTTCAAGGCTATTCAATTCTATTGGATAGCCTTTTTTATTACTACACATTTTTTTTTCGATTTCGCATATAATCTTCAAAAATGTACTCACCTAAGTTATCAAGTGAAGAGAAGTAAGCCTTTCCTTTATTTGCTTCCGTCATTTCACGCACAAAACGCTGTAGGTGGGGATCTGAAGCAATCATAAATGTTGTTATAGATATCTTTTCTCTGCGGCATTTAACAGCTTCATCTAATACTTTATTAACAATCTTCCTATCTAATCCGAAGCTGTTTTTATAAAGCTTCCCATTTTCAATCATACAAGATGGTTTACCGTCTGTAATCATGAAGATTTGTTTATTGGCATATTTCTTTCTCTGAAGAATATGTCGTGCTCTTTCCAAGCCTTGTAAGGTATTGGTATGGTAAGGTCCCACTTTTAAGTAGGGGAGGTCTTCTATGGCTATTTCCCATGCTTCGTTTCCAAATACTACAATGTCTAGTGAGTCTTTCGCATAGTTACTTATTATCAACTCAGAAAGGGCCATTGCTACTTTCTTGGCAGGTGTAATTCTATCTTCTCCATATAAAATCATAGAGTGGCTTAAATCAAGTAAAAGCACTGTAGCAACTGAAGTGTAGTGATCTGTATCATAAACAGATAAATCGTCTTCCTGTAAATTGAAGCTTTCGATACTACTATGATTTAACATATTTAGCATAGTACCTACAGAGTCAATTTGCCCTATGTCATCCCCAGGATTCCATTGACGTGTTTCGGGTTGTCTTTCAACGCCACGACCAGAATGAGATGTTTTGTGCGAGCCTATAGTGCCTTTATCGAGATTGCGGAAGACTTCTTCAAGAGCTTTTTGACGTAGAGAGCGTTCTGCTTTTCGTGTCATTACTAGATTATCGCTCTCAGTGCTATCATCAAGATAACCGCGTTCTTTCATCTCATCAATAAAGTCACCAATTGAATAATCTGCTTCAAATTGATTTGTTATATCATATTTTGAATCAAGTTCGGTCAACCATTTCAAGGCTTGTGCTACGTCACCACTAGCAATTGTCAAGAGTTGTTGAAATAAATCCCAAAGTGTATCGAAGGGTGTTTTCCCTTTATGCCTAGATAATTGTTCATCCCAATTGGAATATCGAAAATTCATAAGACCTTTTTACTTCTGTAACTAAAGTGTAGGGGTAATCAGTTCCAATAATAGAGAAAAGAAGGTTAGAATATTTGTAAATTTATTTATGGAACAAGATAGATTGATTTATGAAAAAAAATTGTGGGCAGATGGCTTTAAAAGAATAATGGGCCTTGATGAAGTTGGTAGAGGTTGTCTTTGTGGACCTGTAGTGGCTGCAGGTGTAATTTTACCCACTAATGTAGAGCTAGATGGAGTTAGGGATAGTAAAACAATTTCGAAGGCTGCTATGAAGGAATTTGCCTCAATGATTAAAGAGAAAGCTCTTTTCTGGACCGTTCAAGAGGGGAGTATCGAAACTATTGAGAAACTTAATATTCTTTGGGCTTCTATTGATACCATGCGAAAGTGTGCAGAAACAAATAATGCTTCACCAGATTATCTCTTAGTAGACGGAAATAGATACACGAATTCTCTTATTCCACATACATGCATTGTTAAGGGGGATGACAAATCTCTAAGTATTGCTGCCGCTTCGATTTTGGCGAAAGTATACCGAGATGATCTGATGGCCAAACTTGGTGAAGAATATCCAGAATTTAAATGGCAAAAGAATGTAGGCTATCCAACCCCTACGCATAAAAAAGCACTTCTAGAATATGGTTATACTATTCATCATAGAAGAGGTTTTAAACTTGGAACTACTAAAAAGTATAAAAAAGCTTAGCGGTAGATACTAAAGTCACGTTTATGAAAATCCATATTCAAGCAAATTGCCAACATCAGAGAGTTTGTTAGAAACGCTGAACCACCATAACTAACAAATGGAAGTGGTAACCCAATTACAGGAAGTAAAGCAGTTGCGCTACCAATGTTGATAATAAAATGGATAAAAAATACAGACGTTACGCTAACGGTAACAAGTTGAGCAAACGGGTGTTTGTGATTACCTGCCATACTTAGCATTCTTATAAAGAAAAATAGAAAAGTCATAATTAATAGCCCCAATCCTAGGAAACCGAATTCTTCACCAATAACACAAGAAATAAAGTCAGTCCATTGTTCCGGTAAAAACCGAAGTTGTGTCTGCGTACCTTCCAAAAAGCCTTTTCCGAATAATCCGCCAGATCCAATTGCCGTTTTGGCTTGGATAACATTCCATCCAGCACCTGTTGGGTCAAAGTTTGGATTGGTAAATGCCGTAATTCTAGAAATTTGGTGGGGCTGCAACAAATCAGTTAAAGCCACATTAACACCAATAACAGTAAGGGCGCCAGTGATCAAAGCAGCACCAGTAAGCCAAGGACCTTTTTGGATAATAAATATCAGTGCTCCAAGAACTACAGTGGCTATAGCACCATAAACCCAACTGAATACCGTTAAATAAAGTATTATAGCTGGAGAAATAATGAATAATGAAACTCCATATGGAAGACCTGACCAAAACAGCATTACAGGGATAAGAGAAAGAAAAACTATAGCTGTTCCAACATCATTCTGGAGAATGATTAATGTAGTGGGAATCAAGATCATAAGAACGGCTGTAAGTGCGTATCTCACTTTATCAGCAGAGATATCTCTTCGGCTTGTAAGGTAATTTGCAGTTGCCAAAATAGTAGCGATTTTCATTAACTCGCTTGCCTGTACATTTACTGGGCCTACTCTAATCCAGCTTCGAGCACCATTAATTTCAGTACCAAAAAAAATGGTTAGAATCATTAATACCAATCCTAACGCATAGAAAAGGTATGACAACTGCATGTAAGACCGTGGCGTAATAAATTGAAACCCAAACACAAGAACAATAGATAAGGAGACCCAAATTAATTGTTTAGGGAAGTTATTGAGTATAAATGAAGGAAGAAATTCAGAAACAGGACCTTGTGTAGCACTATAAATGGCAATAAGGCCAATAATTGCTAGCATAAGCCAAGGAACGAAAATAGACCAGTTGAAATCTCTGAAGTTATTCATTTTCCTTATTGCTTTGTTTTCTTGGTACGAAATTCAAAACGTAGTTATACACGTAGTTTCTATTTTTCTTGATTTCTCCTGTAAGATGTTTTTCAATTATAAGAGAGGCTATTGGTGCTGCAGAAATAGAGCCAAAGCCAGAGTTTTCCAAGAAAACAGTTACAACAATTTGGGGATTATCTAGAGGCGCAAAAGACGTAAACCATCCGTGATCTTGTCCAAGTGGGTTTTGAGCAGTTCCTGTTTTACCAGCTACTGCAATATCAGGAATATTGGCGTAGTAGCGACCTCCACCTTCCAAGACCACTCTTCTCATTCCTTTTTTTACTGTCTCCAAATAAATGTCTTTAACCCATTCAATTTTAGTATGCTCTGGTTGTATATAATTTAGCGAACCATTGGGCCTCTGAGTTGCTTTTACCAAGTGTGGAGTAATTCTATACCCACCATTAGCAATAGTACTCGTCATCTGAGCAATTTGTAATGGAGAAGCCGAGATTAATCCCTGACCGATTCCAAGGTTTAGAACATCTCCTAAACTCCATTTCCGTTTTCCAAAGCGATTGTCTAAGTAGGTACTATCAGGAATAATGCCTTGGTTTGCACTAGGAAGATCAATTTTGTTTGGAACTCCTAGTCCAAAGTCTTTTATAAGCGAACTCCACTGATTTAGTTTGCCAGACATTGTGATTTTATCCATAAGGGATAGAAAGTAAGTGTTACTGGAGTAAGCAATTGCTTTTTCGAGATTGTAACTACCTGGCTCTGCTAAATCATTATAAGCTCTACCTCGGATGTAGGAACCACTATTATAAATCTCAGTAGAGGGTGTTACTATGCCTAACTCCATTCCAACAATTCCCATCAATGGTTTAAAAGTCGAACCCGGAGGCTGTCGGCTGGAAATAGCTCTATTGTAAAGTGGCTTGGTAGAATCAGTATTAATTTCTTGCCAATACTTGGTATCAATACGACCAGCAAGGCGTCTTACATCATACTCTGGTGAGCTTACAAGTGCTAGAATTTCACCAGTTGTAGGATCCATAGCCACCACACCACCACTTTTACCTTTCATTAACTCTTCAGCAAAAAGCTGTAAATCAGAATCGATTGTGGTAACTATATTATCACCTTGAATAGGTGATAAAGGACTACGTTCTTTTGTAAAGTTACCCAAAGATTGGCCAAATGCGTTAACTTTTAGATAATTAATTCCAAGCTCACCCCGTAGATTATCTTCGTAAATAAGTTCTAATCCACTTTTTCCAATTTTATCACCTAATCTAATAGTGTTACTATTCGCGTAATCACTTTCGTTAGCCTCTCTTAAGTAGCCTAATATATGAGAAGCTTTCATTTTTGTTGGATAATTGCGCTTGCTGTCTATTTGGTGACCTATACCAGGTAATTGCCAAATATTTTCTTGAACGCTTGAAAAAGTTCTGAAATCAATATCTGAGATTAATTTCGAAGTCCTATACCAAGAGTATTTTTGGGCTTCTTTTACTTTTGCGTGAATAAGACTATCAGATACGGATAAAAGTTCTGCGAGAAGAGGTGTGTTTGCTTCGTCAAAATTACTTGGTGTAATGGTGAGGGAATAAATTGGTTGGTTGTCTACAATTAGTTTAAAATTTCGATCAAAGATGAGGCCACGGGCAGGGTCAACATACTCTTGTCGGATGGAGTTTCTTTCACCGAGCTCTTCGTAAGTTTCGTAATTAACAATTTGAAGTAGAAAGATTCTACCTAGAGCAACTAGGCATAATCCCATCATTATAACTTGCAAAACAATTATAGAAGTTCTTGTTCTATCTGTACTGTATCGTTTCAATGTATTTACTTCCCTTTAAAAACAAAGAGTAACGCACCAGTTAATGCAGTGTATAAGCTACTAACCAATAAAAATAGGATTGGTGAAAAGCCAGATGTGTATGTTTGAATAAATGAGCTAAGTATCAAGAAAAAAGCATTATGTAAAAAAGCAGCAACCCAGATAAAGAAGAAAATTTGCCATAGAAGTAACCTGTTTTCTGAGTTTCTTGAAATTACTTTATAACTGATAAAAATTAATAGAGTTTTAGAGAACATATACAAACCCCATAGGTCAAATAAAGAGTCCTGGAGCAAACCTAGCCCTGCCGCAAATAATAAAACCTGAGTTCTTTCATACTTCATGCTTAGCCAAAGCAAGTAAATTAGTACAGGGTCAGCTATGGCCCCAAAAATACTTAGGTATTGAAATAGTAAAACGTGAGAAAGCACGAAAAGAATACCAACACCAATATGTTTTATTACTTCTCGGTTCATTTAAATATATCGTTGTATTCGTTTTCTAGGTTTATCAAGGAGGTATCTTGGCTAAACTGTACAATAAACCCTTCAGATACATCAAATAGCGAAGCAGAAGGTTTTAAGTAGATTCTTTGCGTTTCCTTTCCTTCTTCAGGCTCTGTTCTTATAACAGTACCAATTGGAATACCTTGTGGATATTGATTACTAAATCCTGACGTTTCCACAACAAACCCACTATCCACCCTTATTGTAAGTGGAACGAAGTCCATCACGAGTTCAGTCATATTAGAACCTGTCCAAGAGACAATTCCTGGAGCTTGGTTTTCTTGAACACGAGCACTCACCCTAAACAAACTATTGTAATAGGGCATTACTTGTGCATAGTTATCATTAATTAAGACAATCTTTCCCAATAAACCGTCTGAAGTAATTAAGGGCATACCAGGTTTTAAGCCTTCGGAGGCGCCAGGGGTAATAGTAAGGCTATTGTTAATCCCACTAAGTTCTTTACCAATAATAGTAACTGGCTTTAAATCTAAAGGAGATTGTTCTTTGAAATTGAACATTCCTCTGAGATTAATATTCTCCTGTTCTATAGAACGCAATCTACTTAGTTCGTCTTGCAAAAGGATATTCTGGCGCTGTAAATAAGTATTTGTACTTAACGCCTGACGATATATACGAACGCTCGAAAGGGGAGTTTGTAATAAACTCACAACGGTTATCGAAACCTGACGTAAACTATTAATACCACCCTGATTTCTACTTACAGCAATAGATATTGCTAACAAGAGAAGTATGGCAGTTAATATGAAATCTTTGGCTTCACCAACTTTAATGAGTTTAAATTGCATTCATCTTAAGAGTTATGAAATCACAGGGCGATAATATTCAAGGTTTTCAAGTATGGCACCGGTGCCACGAACTACAGCAGTTAGTGGGTCTTCTGCAATATGAACAGGAAGGTCTGTTGTTTCCATAATGAGTTTGTCCAAATTCTTTAACAAAGCACCACCACCAGTAAGCATAATTCCACGATCTAAAATATCAGCAGAAAGTTCAGGAGGAGTTTGCTCTAACGATTTTGTAATAGATTCTACAATCGTATTCACAGACTCTGCAATAGCTTCGCGTGCATCTTTTGAAGTAATGTGGCGCGTTCTAGGCACGCCGTTCACAAGGTCACGACCTTTAGTAATCATCTCTAGTTCTTCATCAAGAGGAGCTGCAGAACCTATTTCACATTTGATTTTTTCGGCAGTTCTCTCACCAATCAACAAGTTGTGGTTACGTCTGAAATAGTTGATGATATCGTCATTTAATTCATCTCCACCTAATCTTACCGATTGAGCATAAACAATACCAGATAATGCTATAACTGCGATTTCTGTGGTTCCTCCCCCAATATCAACAATCATATTACCAACAGGCTCGTGCACATCTAATCCAATTCCAATTGCAGCTGCCATAGGCTCATCAACTAAATAGACTTCTTTAGCACCAGCGTGCTCTGCACTATCTCTTACGGCACGTCTTTCAACTTCAGTTATTCCACTAGGTACACAGATAACCATTTGACGAGTAGAGGAGTACCATTTAACCTTAACTTTGTTAATCATACCTCTAATCATATGCTCAGCTACTTCAAAGTCGGCAATCACACCATCTCTTAATGGGCGAACTGTACGAATATTTTTGTGCGTTTTCTCGTGCATTAAGCGAGCTTCATGGCCTGTAGTAACTGGTACACCATTCTGGTTAAGCGCAACTATTGAGGGTTCGTCCAAAACAATACCTTGGCCACGTGCGTAAATCAAAGTGTTAGCTGTACCTAGATCTATTGCTATATCTGTGTATAAAAAGTCTAGAAGACCCTTTTTTCTTTTGGTCTTGGTTTTCGACTGTGAAGGAATACCGTAATTGTCTGACATTGCCACTATAGAGGATATTTAAATTATGCAGGGTGTAGATTAAAAGAAAATACAATAATGATTTTGTATAAGCGAATATATAAAAAGCGAAATAAAATGAAAGGGTTGTTAATGCTTAAAATGCCTTTTCCCTGTAAAAATCATTGTCATACCATATTCGTTTGCTTTAGCGATAACTTCTTCATCTCGAATACTGCCACCAGGCTGTATAATCGCTTTTGCACCAGCCTTAGCTGCGGCCTCTACTCCATCTGAAAATGGGAAGAATGCGTCTGATGCAATTGCCGATCCATCCAAACTTAAGCCTTCCTTAATTGCCTTCGCTACAGCTATTTCGGATGAATCTACACGACTTGTTTGTCCGGAGCCAATTCCTAAAGTTCTACCGTCTTTGGCATAAACAATGGCGTTAGATTTCACGTTGCGGACAACTTTCCAAGCAAATATTAAATCACTCATCTCTTCAGAGGTAGGAGTACGATCGGTAACTACTTTAAACTCATCGGTATTAACAGGAGCTAAGTCTGCATCTTGTTTTAAAAGTCCACCAAAGATAGAACGGTAGGTATAGGCAGAAGCTTCAGAAATAGTTTTTTTGATGCGGATTAAGCGCCGATTCTTTTTCTGAGTGAGTAATTCAAGAGCATCGTTCGAAAAGGATGGAGCTATGATAATCTCAGTAAAGATCTCATCGATGGCTTTTGCAGTGTCAATGTCTAGTTCCTTATTCACAACTACTATTCCACCGAAAGGAGACACCGTATCTGTACTGAATGCACGTTTATAAGCTTCGGTAAGGTTATCAGCAATGCCAACACCACATGGAATTGTGTGCTTAATTATTACACATGCTGGTTGGTTATCATCAAAAGAAGAGATAATACTTAGTGCAGAGTCTACATCAAGATAATTATTATAGCTAAGCTGTTTACCATGGAAACAATCAATAATTGAGTCTTGATTACCATAAACTGCGGCATTCTGATGAGGGTTTTCACCATACCGAAGCTCTTGAGAAAGTGGGAGAGAAATATTTAGCTGTTTTACAGGGTTCTCATCTACTAAATCAATGAAATAGTTGGCAATAGCACTGTCATAATCTGCAGTGTGATTGAAAGCATCTTTTGCTAAAAGTTGGCGAGTTTTGAAGGTAATTCCAGTACCGTTTTTAAGCTCAGTAATAAAGTCTTCATACTGTGTTGAACTACTTAGTATTGCTACATGAGCAAAGTTCTTTGCGGCGGCCCGAATCATTGTCGGTCCACCAATATCGATAAACTCAGTAGCAACAGCAGGTGTAATTGCTCCTTCGGCTACTTTATTTTTAAATGGGTACAAATTAACCACAACGAGTTCAATCGGTTCAATACCAAGTTCTTCAAGTTCTTGTAAATCTTTATCGTAGCTTGTTCTCGCCAAGATACCACCATGCACATTTGGATGAAGAGTTTTTACTCTTCCATCAAGGCATTCTTTAAAATGAGTAATCTCAGAAACATCTTTAACGGGGATACCAGCTTCGGAAATAGCCTTGGCAGTTCCTCCGGTAGATAATAACTCTACATTTTGCTCGTGTAATGCAGTTGCTAATTCAATAAGATGTGCTTTGTCAGAAACTGAAAGTAAAGCTCTTTTAATAGTTAGGTTAGTTTCTGGTAAAGATTCGAGAGGTTTTAAAGCCACGTTGTTAGTCTTTTAAAGATTCGAGATGTTGTTGGATTATTGCAGGATATAATTTGTGCTCTTGTATAAGCACGCGCTCAGCAAGTTGTTCCGGAGTATCGGTATTTAATACAGCTACACGAGATTGACCTAAAATAGGACCCTCATCATATTCTTTACTAACCATATGAATTGTGCACCCACTTTCAGTTTCGTTAGCCTCTAGAACAGCTTTATGCACCTTTAGCCCATAAAATCCTTTCCCACCGTACTTAGGTAATAATGATGGATGGATATTCAGAATATTATTAGGAAAAGCATCGATAATAGAAATAGGGATTTTTTTTAAGTATCCAGCTAAAACTATTACATCAGTATCCCAAGCGTTCAATTGATCTAATAATCTCTGTTCATATTCAAACTCAGAAGTGTAATCCGAAGTTTTTATAACAGCCGATGGGATTTTGTTTTTAGAAGCTCGTTTAAGACAGTAGGCGTCTTCTTTATTAGACACAAGGCCAACTAAACGAGCGTTTAATTCCCCGTCCATAACTGCGTCAATAATAGATTGGAAGTTAGAGCCTGACCCAGAGGCAAAAACTACGAGTTTCTTCAATGTAAATAGAGTTATTGGATTTGCTGATATGCTCTATCAAGATAGGGAAACTTTGAAAGCAATAAAGAAAAAAAGATGAGTAAAATTTACCCAGATGAAGATTTATTTAGCAACGTATCTCGGCGAAAAACTTGGTAGTTATTAAAACTCCAAGTAATCTGGTTAATAGTAATTTTTATTACGGTTGCAATCGGAATTGCTACCAGCATACCAAGCACTCCTGCGGTTTCAGCACCAATAAGAATTATAAAAAGTATAGCTACAGGATGCATGTCTGCTGAGCGAGAAAAAAGCATGGGCTGTAACAAAATATTGTCTAACATTTGAACAAGAAAAATTGCAAGTAAGCAAACTAGAACCAAAGAAAAGTCGCCAGTTTCAATTATGGATATAATTACAGAAAGTATGTACCCAATTATTGGGCCGAAATATGGAATAGTGTTAGCTACGCCCACTGCTATACCAACAGAAAGCGAATTGTTAAGGCCTGCTATAGATAGTGTTCCCCAAGAAGCAAGAGCTACTAAAAGACTTTGAATAAGAACACTTCTAAAATATATACTAAGTCTTTTTTCAATTTTGTCAATAAGTGTGAGTGTAGTTTCAAAGTATTTGTTGGGAACTAAAGTGAGGACATCTCTGCGTATGTTACTTCCATCTTTAAGAAAGAAGAAAGCAGCAAAAGGGACTACTAAAACCGCCGAGAAAATATCTGTAAACAAGCTAACAACATCGCTTAAAACATTTGAAAAAATATTAAAATCGAATAGGTCATTCAATATTCTAGAAATACTGTCGCTCAAAAAACCCTCTGGAATGAACTTATAATCTGCACTTAGTTTGGCTTCCACTTTTGTAGCTATCATCTCAATATTGCGAATATCGAGCTGACTTGTAAGCACTACCATTTGCTCGGCAACTATAGGTATAATACTAGTTGAGATGTAAACGAAAATCAGGATGACCGCTGTGAGTGTTAGCGCGATTGAAAATGTTCTATTTACTCTATTTCTTTGAAGCCAATTTACGGTTGGGTCTAGTACGTAACTCAGAATCATCGCGAGTATTAAATACAGTACTAAGGTAGCGTAATTGTATAGTATTAGCCCAATAACAGCGAGTGCGGCTATTCCAATCCCAAATTTAATTACTCGTTCAAGAGTTATATTTTTCATTCTTCAACTAACTTAGCTAGTGCATCTATCTCTTTCATAATGCAGTTCGTATCGTAGCCTTTTCTCATTAAAAAGTCGAACAATTTCTTTTTTCTTTTTTCTGGACTAGTTCGCAATAATTGAGATTTCTTTTTTAAAGTTAGGGCTCTTAATGTTGCTTGTACCTTCTCAAATCCAAAATGTTGTTCAATAGCAGATTCAATATAATGTTTAGGAATATTTTTTCTAATAAGTTCGGTTCGAATTCTATTACTTCCCCATTTATTGAATTCAAATTTATCGTGAACGTATTTTAAGGCAAAGGCTTGGTTATTGATATATCCTTTACTCTCTAACTCTTCAATAATTTGATGAATTATTTCGGTGTCAAACTCTTTTTTTGCTGCCTTTTGTTTCAATTCAAAGCTTGCATGATCTCGTCTTGAGAGTAAGCGAATTAGATATTCTCTTGTTTTCCAACGAGACTCCTCTTTTATAATTTGTTCGTAAAGAGATGCGTTTAATACAGAACCCTTTCGAATATTGAGTTTTGTTAAAGTGGCGTCAGACACACCCAAAATAAATTCTCCCTCCGAATAAAGAGAATAGCGGGTATGGTTCTTTTTTTGCACTTCAATTCGTGCAATTGTTAATGGGAATTCGAATTCTTTTGGTGTATCCATAAAGGATATATAAAAAAGAACAGCCTACAAAAATGTGGGCTGTTCTTAGATTTTATTATAGGAATTTATTTAGCGCTTTCAGTAGCTGCTTCCGCAGAAACTGAAGCAATCTCTTCAATTTCTTCGCCCTTTAGCTTAGCTCGTACAATTTGTTCAATTTTAGCACATAGTGCAGGATCTTCTTCAAGGAATTGCATGGCAGAGTCGGCACCTTGCCCAATAGGTTCTCCATCATATCTAAACCAACTTCCTCTCTTTTGTATGATATCAAATTCAACAGCTAGGTCGAGTATCTCAGATATTTTTGAGATTCCTTTACCATACATAATGTTGAACTCAACAACTTTAAACGGGGGAGCAACTTTGTTTTTTGCGATTTTAACTTTAGTTCTATTTCCTAGTATTTCGTCACCTTTTTTGATAGCACCAATTCTTCTGATATCAATACGTACTGAAGAGTAAAATTTAAGAGCACGACCACCAGTTGTGGTTTCAGGGTTACCAAACATTACGCCAATTTTTTCACGTACTTGGTTAATGAAAATACATGAAGTATGAGATTTACTCACTATTCCCGTGATTTTACGTAATGCTTGCGACATTAACCGAGCCTGAAGTCCCATGTGAGAGTCACCCATTTCACCTTCAAGTTCAGCACGTGGCACAAGAGCAGCAACCGAATCAACTACAATAACATCTAAAGCTCCAGAGCGGATCAGCGTTTCTGTAATTTCTAGTGCTTGTTCACCACTATCTGGTTGGGAAACGAGTAGCTCGTCAACTTTAATACCTAGTGCACGTGCATATCTAGGATCAAACGCATGTTCCGCATCAATAAAAGCAGCATAACCACCTTTCTTTTGAGCTTCAGCAATAACTTGTAAAGCCAAGGTTGTTTTACCACTTGCTTCAGGACCGTAAATCTCGGTAATACGTCCACGTGGTACTCCTTGTACACCTAAGGCATAATCTACCATAATTGAGCCCGTAGAAATCACATCTACGTCTTGCATGGCATCGTCGCCCAATTTCATAATGGTACCCTTGCCGTGTTGTTTTTCAATTTGTCCTAGGGCAATGTCTATTGCTTTAAGTTTGTCGTTTGATTCAGCCATGATGTTATTCGTTAATTTTAAAAATGTTTCTTTATGCAAAGTTACACACACACAGAGTGTCAGAACGTGTCACATAAGATTGCAATCAATATATGTTCAATATATGTAATTGCAAATAGATATTTTATTTTTCTGATGTGTGCGATATATATGTTAGACCGGTGTAAATAAAATTCCTTACAAAATAAATCTAATCAGCCTTTGTGAACTATGTTGCGTCTCTATTTAAAGAGCATCAACTACGGTGTTCAGTTCTTTCATAACTCGTTCTATTTGAATTTTTGTGGTGTATGGAGCGGGGCCGAATCTTATGACGTTTCCTCTTGCGTCCGTAAACACATCTTTTTTAAGAAGACGAGCTCTAATTTCTTGGGCATGTGGCGACGTTAGAGATAGAAAACCACCATTAAATTCTAACTCAAGTGTGTGTGTCAATTTTATAACACTTGGTGATAGGTTAAGGTTCTGAAAATGTTCTTTAAGTAAGCCCACTTTTTGTTCATACTGCTCTCTTAAAATCTCAGCCGTTAAATTCTGTTCTTTAAAAAAATCTACCACCTTAGCAGCTCTATATTGAGAAGAAGGATCATAGGTTCCACTTGCAAACCGTTGGTCAGACTTGTCATACTCGGTCAGGTTTGAAGATCTAGGTTTTTCAAGGGTACTGAAGGAAGCAAACCAACCAGTAACAGCTGGGCGTAATTCACAATCTTTCGGAAAGCGGAGGAAGCAATTAGCTTCTCCCCATTGTAGATATTTATATCCACCTATTAAGAAAAAACAGTCTTCTAAATCTGCTTTACGTATAGAGAGGGGTGCAACGTTAGTTCCATGGTAATCATCAATAAGAACGGGAATGCCTTTTGCGCGGGCTGCTTTAGCAATTTCTGAAAGATGAGTGTTAATTAAGCTAGTCTCGAAGTAGACTCTTGAAAGCATAACGGCAGAAGTTCTATCGTCCATTTCTGCAATTATACGTTGGGCAAAAGTTTCATCGGGGTTATTGGCTACCCAGGTAATTTCGAGGCCATTTTCTTCCAGCCGATGTAACTGTCTATATAAAGAGTGAAATTCACCATCAGTAGAGATTATCTTGGGCTTATTTTTTAGGTCAAGGCTACTTAACCAACTCACAAAAAGAAAATGAGTGTTTTCTTCACGGCAATACAGTCCTTCAGGATCGTCATAAAAGTGACGTAAATAATTTCTAAGAATTTCTGTTTTCTCTGCAGCTCTTTCCCATTTCTTATCAACTAGTTCAGCCGAATCCATGAAATACTCTTTTTGCCCTTCTAGTGCAACATCAGGCCAAGCTTGGTGTGAGTGACCTGTAAATAAAAGGCGTTCAGATACTTTAAAATGTGAATAATGAGGAATAAGTTTGTGGGCTAATTGATCTATATCTAGCATAATAAATAAGTTTAGAAAGTGTGTTAAGCACGAGTATGAGTGCTAATTAACCAAAGCAGAGGTGTTAAATAATAAGATGTAAATCTAAGAATAAATCAGGCAAATCATGGGAATAGCCATCATTCTCTAAGAGGCAATTTAAAACTCAGCTCTTATTGCCCATAAATCTGGAAAAATGGCTCTATGTAGGGTTTTTTTGAGGTAAGTAACACCTTCAGAACCACCAGTTCCTTTTTTAGTGCCAATAGTTCGCTCTACCATCTTAACATGACGGTATCGCCATTCCTGAAGGCCCTCATCAAAATCTACTAAAAGCTCACTAACCATGGCAGCTTCTGGATTTGAGTTCATCATTTCAATTAAGCTAGCCTGAATTGTTTCTGAAGGATTGAATAACAGGCCCTTCTCATTTTCACGAACAGGCTTTACATCATAACCTTTATGTGAAAGGTAAATACAGAAGCTTTCCCAAATAGTAAGTTGCTCCATTCGCTTCTCAAGAACTAAGATATGAGCAGGCACTTCTTTATGAGCTTCTCTCATTAGAGGAAAACGTAAGCCACATAGAATTTCAATTTCTCGGAACTGTAGAGACTGAAAGCCACTAGATTGGCCTAGAAATTTACGAAAGCTATTAAACTCAAGAGGGGTCATTGTTTCCAATATGTCTATTTGGTCAACCAATGTTTTAAAAATGGTAAGAATTCTACGTAAAGTTTTTACAGCACCCCAAGTATTTCCTTCTAATAACTCAGTCGAAAGTTTTGTAAACTCATGTAGTATTTGTTTGAACCATAACTCATAAGTTTGGTGTATAATGATGAATAGCATTTCATCGTGTTCTTCAGGCGAAGATTGAAGCTTTTGTAATTCTAAAAGTGGATTTATCTTTAAATAGCTTGTATATGTAGTACTCATGGTTAAAAATATAATCTATAGTATTTTATCGAAGCGTTAATATGAATGATTAATACGAAAAATGCTGTTGTAAAAAATTGAAAAAAATAGAACGCGAATTGTAAGAATTTGTAAAATAACTTTAAATGCAAAAACCATCGCAAATAGGATTTTACTCAGAGTAAACTTTTCCTTAATGTGTGGTAAATGCAGGAACAAGAAACTTAATCAGCACCTAATGGGTAAAAAACCGTTACTGTCTACTATCATACTTTTTTTATTATCAGCCTCCCTGTATGCCCAAACCGGTAAAATCACTGGGCGTGTAACTGATACTAATGGCGATCCGTTGCCAGGGGTAAATGTTATTGTAGACCAAACTACCACAGGAACTTCGTCTGACGCAGATGGATACTATACAATCTTAAATTTAAGTGCAGGTACTTACGTTTTAAAAGCAACCTACATTGGTTTTGCTACTGTTAAAGTTGAGGATGTACAAGTTGAGATTGGATTAACAACTGAAATTAACTTCTCGCTTTCAGAGCAGCTCATAGAAGGAGAAGAGATTGTTGTTATAGCCGAAAAGCCTATAATTAAGAAGGATGTTTCTTCTAGTTTATCAAGTATTAATAAAAGTGAACTCGAAGCGCTTCCAATCTCAAGTGTAACTTCTGCTATCGGTTTACAGGCCGGTATTGAAGGTTTAAGTGTTAGGGGAAGTGGAAGTGATGAAATTTCTTTTAATCTAAACGGTTTAAGCTTACGCTCTGAGAGAGATAACACTCCGTTTACAGGTATTAGTGTTACTTCTATTGAAAATGTGCAGGTGCAAACTGGTGGTTTTAACGCAGAGTATGGCGATGTTCGCTCTGGTGTTGTAAATGTTACGAGTAAAGAAGGTAACCCTGATAGATATACACTTGATGGTATTGTGCGTGTAACGCCACCGCAAGCAAAGAATATTGGGCAGAGTGTTAATGATCCAGATTCATATTGGATTCGTCCTTTCTTAGATGATGATGTTGCATGGACTGGTACTGAAAATGGAAATTGGGATGTTTATACTAAAGATGAGTATCCAAGCTTTAAAGGTTGGAATGCAGTTTCTCAAGAGTTATTAGCTGATGACGACCCAAGTAATGACTTGACACCAGAAGGTGCGCAACAGTTGTTTCTATGGCAGCATAGAAAGAAAATGGACATCACTGAGTCTGATTATGAAATTGATCTAACTTTGGGTGGTCCTGTGCCATTTATTAGTGAGAAGTTTGGAAATTTAAGATTTTCAACTTCACTTCGTAAAACTAACACTGAATACTTTATTCCATTGTCTAAAGATGCTTACGAGACAACAACATGGATGGGTAAGGTTACTAGTAATGTTGGTAAAGGGATGAAGTTATCGTTTGATGGATTGTATGGTACTCAAGTTGGTACTGGGGCAAGTCAAACGGGTAGTCCAGGTTTCTTTGTATCGCCAAAAGGCATTGCAGGTAGCATGGATCAACTTAGTTTTATTGATACTCGTATTTACGCTTCTGATTATTGGGCGCCTACTAAGGTTACTACTTCAAACTTTGGTGCACAATTTACTCATACTGTAACTAATAGTACGTTCTATGAAGTGAAACTTAGTAGACTGAGTACAAAGAATAGTACAAATCCTGGGGCTTATAGAGGTGGTAATGACGCCGTTACTATTGGTGGCTTAGGTTTTGATGAAGGTCCTTACGGATTCTTTGAAGATCAAGCTAGTGGAATTGGTTCTGGGATGAGAATGGGTATTGGAATGAGTACTGGTAGAGATAGTTCAGAAGTTTCTGTGCTAACATCTAGCTTTGCAATTACTAGCCAATTGGATAGAGTGAATCAGGTAAAAGCTGGTTTAGAGTTAATTCGTACTAATAGTAATGTTAACTATGGTTCGTATGATAAGAACCTTCCATCTGGTAGATATTCTTCTAAATGGAATACTACACCGATAAGACTTTCTGCTTACGTTCAGGACAAGCTTGAATTTAAAGGAATGATTGCAAACGTTGGTCTAAGGCTTACATATGCAGATGCAAACATAGATTGGTATGATTACGATACATATGATGACATATTTAAGAGTGGTGGTTATGCAAACATAGACTCACTAGATACTTATAATGTTAAGCCACAAATCATTGTACAGCCAAGATTAGGTGTTGCGTTTCCTATTACTGATAATAGTAAGCTATTCTTTAATTACGGGCACTTTTTACAGCTTCCAGACCCTGAGAATTTATACTTAGTAAGAGTTGAACCATTTACTAACTCAATTGTGAGGATAGCAGCTCCTGAGAATAAAATCCCAAAAACAGTGTCATATGAATTGGGATATGAGCAAAACCTATTTAATAAATACTTATTTAGAGTAAGTGGTTACTATAAAGATTTAAGTCAGCAGCCAATAGTTATTGATGTGAATGGTAGCAATGATGGTGCTTATTCGGTAAGTAAACCATTTTCATACGCAGATATTAGAGGTCTTGAGTTGACTTTGAAAAAGCAACCTTCAGATTTGATTTGGGGAGAGATTAGCTATACCTACAGTGTGAGAACAACTGGTTTATTTGGTTCACTTGAAGTTTATGAAAGCCCATTTTTGCAACGTGATTATGATCGTACAACAAATGACAATGATATTTCTAAGCCAGTTCCATTGCCATTTGCAAGACTGCAATTATATATGAAATCTCCAAAAGAATTTGGACCTAAAGTTATGGGCGCTAATCCATTAGCTGATTGGAATTTAAGTTCTATTATTTCATGGAAAGCAGGTAGTTATGTGACTTATACCGGTGGTGGTTCAAGACCAGGAATTGTTAGAAACTTCCAGTTGAGAGATTCGTGGGATACTTCTTTGAGACTTTCGAAAGAAATTAAGTTCGACGAACATAGACGAGTTAATATATTTATGGATGTGAGCAATGTGCTTAATCAAAGAGTTCTTGATATATATAACATGGGTTCTATTACAGGTACCGATTATCTTAACTATTGGGCATCATTACATTTACCAGCAGATAAGTTAGATGAGATCGGGCTTTTAAATGCAAGAGTACCTGGAAGTGATAGACCAGGTGACTATAGAGATCCTGATGTAGAATTCGTGCCTATAGAAGTAACTACTGATCAAAATAATATTGCCACCCCAAATACTAGAGCATTGTACTACAACTCTATAGAGGCTAAATATTACCAGTATGTAAACGGCTCTTTTGTAGACGCCGACAAAGATAAAGTGAAAAAAGTATTAAGCGATAAGGCGTATATCAATATGCCGGACCAACGTTACTTTAACTTTTTTAACCCGAGAACTTTCCGATTCGGAATTAGATTTTCATTTTGATTGATTTAATGTATCGATATATGATTTATAACATTTCCAAAAAACTAATATTAACGTTCGCGTTATCTCTTCTCTGCATTTCATATAGCTTTGCTCAGATAGATAATAGGTGGCTAAACGTGGGTTCTTTCCACAATTTCTATTCCAGTATTGGTTCTGAGATTGAAGAGGGCTTTATAAAAGAGCAACAGGGTGGTTGGCAATGGCCAGCTATTTATAGAGGCCAAGATGCGCAGGCAGCGAAAGCTATGTGGATTGGCGCCAAAAACGTTACTGATGATCAAGGTAATAATTATGATTATCGTGTAGTTCACGTTGGTCCTCGTGTTACGGGTCTCGGTGAATTTTATCCTCTTGAAATTAAAACTGTGAGCAAGTTTACTCCGCCAGAAGTTCTTGTAGACGGATTGGTTTCTCAAGGTAAAAACGTTAACAATGATGAAGTTGACCCAAGCCTTGATGCAGATAGAGCAATCGTTACAGAAATGAACTCTCTATTAGGTATAACACTTAAAAGAACTGCAAAACAGTTTAGTCAACAATACCACGAAAATTACCACGTAATTGAATACACGCTAACTAATACTGGTAATACCGATGGCGATGAAGAAATTGAACTTCCGAACGAAACTGTAGAAGACGTCTATTTATTCTTACAGAATAGAATGGCACCCGTTAAAGCTAGTAGATATACAGTAGGTAACGGTACAGGTTGGGGATTAAACACCATGGTAGATCGTAGAGGTGATGGACTACAACCAGGTGAATCTGAAAACTTTAGAGCTCATTATGCATGGCACGGTTATTGGGATCAATATAAGCCTACTGGAGCTCCAGCTGATTTTGATAATATTGGTGGTCCAATATGGGTGCCAAATACTTCTGGTGGGTGGTTAGATGCTGCTGATACTACAGGTGCATTAGTAGCTTACCATTTTGTTGGTTCTGTAACTCTTCATGCAGATAAATCTGCTGCTGATAATACTGATGATGTTAATCAGCCTTCAACAATGACTGAACTTGACTCAGATGGTGCGTTAACTAGAAATAACAGTCCATTTGATCCTCTTAAAATGGAAGCTGAATATAGATTAATGTCACAAGGAAGAACTGCTAGACAGGCTTTTAAGATTGAGCCTAGTGGTTTACCAGGGTTTTTAGACCCAACTGGGAATCCATCTACAGGAGCTACAGCTGGTGGTTGGTCGTATGCTGCGGGTTATGGTCCTTATACATTAGCTCCAGGAGAAAGTGTGACTATCGTTATAGCAGAAGCGTCTTCTGGTATTGATAAAGCGTTAGCTAATAAAACCGGTGCTGATTTTAAGAATGGTTTAATTTCAAATCTTGAAAAGAATCAAGTTGTATTCCAAGGAAGAGATTCCTTATTTCAAACTTTTGAACGCGCAATAGCGAACTATCAAAGTGATTATAGTATTCCAAAAGGCCCACTTCCTCCTAGCAGTGTAATTGTAAGTTCTGCAGGTGATGGAATTGATATTGAATGGGACTTCGACGGAAATACAGGTGATATTGACGGATTCGAAATATATAGAGCTAGTGGCCGTGTAGATAGCACTTACCGCTTGCTGTATACAGCTTTACCTAATGATACATATATCAAGGATGGTGATGTATCTAGAGCTGCTGATCCAGGTGCATTCTCTGCAGATACTCCAACACCTATTCGTGGTAGAGATTATTATTACTATGTAGTTACTGTTGGTAAAACAAACAATGACGGTACTGGTAATACTCCAACAGCTACTAAGCTTAGAAGTAATAGATATTATTCACAAACATATGATCCTGCTCGTTTGCTAAGACAAGCTGGTGAAGCGATGTCTGATATTAGAGTAGTTCCTAATCCTTATAATAGGAATGCAGATGAATCATTATTATTAGATCAAGACGGATTCGATAGAATTGCTTTTTATGAGATCCCTGGAAAAAGTAAGATTGATATCTATACGGAAATCGGCGAACCAATAAAAACTATTATCCACACTAATGGTAGTGGTGATGAGTATTGGGATTTAAAAACGGAATATAGACAACGAGTAGCTAGCGGTATTTATATAGCTAGAATTACAAATCAGGATGAGAATGATCCAGAGTATGGACGAGTTGTGATAAGAAAAATTGTAATTATTTTGTAACGGAGAAATGGTGAGAAAATTTCAAATTACCTTTTTATTTATTATTGGTTTGTCACTGTCTTCTTTGGATGTAGTGGCACAGAAAAAGAGAGCACAAACAAGTATGAAATTCTTGAGTGTTTCTCCTTCAGCTCATGCTGCGGGTATGTCTAATGCAGTAACTGCTTTGGATTTAGGCTCTGCTTCAGTGTTTTATAACCCTGCTGCAATCGCTAACACTGATAGCAAGTTCGATTTTTCAGGTGGTGTTGTTCAGTATATTGCTGATATAAATTATAACTCAGCCTCACTAACATATCGTCCTTCTAATGGTAAGTTTGGTGTTATTGGGTTTAACATAGTATCTACAGATTACGGCGATATCTTATCTACTGTTTTTGACGGCACTGTACCTTCTGGCTTTCAAGACATTGGAACTATAAGTCCTTCTGCAGTTGCTATCGGTTTTGCTTATGCAAACGCAATTACTGATCAATTTTCAGTAGGAGCAAACTTTAGGTATGTAACTCAAGATCTCGGTACTGTAAATATGAGCCTTGATGGTGTTGGGGGATATGAAACAGAATCTTTCAGCTCTAGTGTTGGGGTTCTAGATTTTGGTGTTCTTTATAAAACAGGATTTGAAAGCTTAAATTTTGCGATGGCTGTTCAGAATTTTTCTAAAGAAATATCTTTTGATGACGAAAGTGCTGAACTACCTATGACTTTCAAAATTGGGCTAGCAATGGATGTTATTGACTTAACTTCTATGGATAATAATACTCATAGTCTTTTAGTAAGTGTTGACGCTAGAAGACCTCGTGATTATGACGAACAATTAGTATTAGGCTTAGATTATGGATTCATAAACAGGTTTAATATTAGAGGTGGTTATGCAGTACCATCTAACGATGAAGAGAGTTTCTCTTTTGGTGGTGGTATCAAGCAGCCATTAGGAAAAGTTACCTTAGCGGTAGATTACGCTTATACAGAGTTCGGAGTTTTTGGAAATGTTAACAGAATTAGTTTTCGACTAGATTTTTAATAGGTTTGTTAATGAATAAATTAGATACAAATAGAATATTAGCACTTGGCTTGGTTGGATTATTAATGTTTACTACTTCTTGTAAAAAAGAAGCTAGTAGCTTATTTGATCCTAATTATGAGTCATCTCATCCTACACCTGTAATTACAAGTATTACGCCTGCCAGTGGTTATTTAGCTGGAGTTGACTCAGTAATAATTAATGGGGAAAACTTTGCCACTGATTTAGATAGCATGACTCTAAATTTTGGTGGAGTTCCAGGTATCATTTATAAGTCAACTAAAACTCAGATGGTTGTTCGACCTGGCTACAAAGTTGGGGATGAAGTACAGGTTAGACTATCTGTTCGTGGTTCTGAGTTTTTTAGCAACTCTTTCTCATATAAACTTGATGATCCCTTCAATTACTATGCAGGTACAGGCGCTGATCATTCTCCACTTTCAGCTATAGCTATCGATGAGAATGATAATATTTATACAATTGTAGATAATAGTGCTACTGGTAGAGTTCGATATTCAAAAATTGCTCCTGATGGAACGATTACTTTGGATGGTGTAAAAGTATCTGGTGAAGCAAGACCAAGTTTAGATGATACACGTCCTTATCCAACCGACAGTACCATGCGTTTTACTCAATATAGTTCTATTGTTTATGCAGGAAACGATTTGTTATTGATGAGCCAACAAAGTATTAGAGCAATATTTCAAAAAACTTTTGGTGATGATAAACGCGAATCTGTTTGGAAAGCTTCTTCTGTTGCTGGTTTAAAAATCATGGATATGGTTGCTGATTCCAAAGGTAATCTTTGGGTAGTAGGTTTAGGTAGTAATAATATTCACCGGTTTGATATGACTACTAAAGATGAAACGATTTTCCCATTTACAGCTGAGTTAAATGCAGTAGCAGTTTACGATGACTTTATTTTCGTTGGTGGTGTTGTTGACGGGAATCGTGAGATATGGAGATTCCCTGTAGATGCTAATGGAGACTTAGGCGCGGGTGAAAAATATTTCGATTTTCAAGCAAATTACGATGGTAGTATTAGATCAATGATACTTGCATCTAATGGAGATTTAATAATTGCTACCGCAGCAACAGAGAGTTTAGTAAGAGTATTTCCAAATAAATCACACGAAGCCATGTATGATGGTGTGATTAAAGAGGGTGCTTTTTCACTTACTTGGAGAAGTGATCGCTTTATGGTTGTAGGTGTTAATGGTGATGAAGCGAGCATAAACTTTTTAGACACTTATGATAAATCTCGAGATGGTGTATATTAAGGACTTGGCACAGAAACAATAACCGCTGTAGATTCAGCAAATTAATATCGTTATAGATAAAACAGATACAAATAGGAGAACATTTATGAAAAAATTACTAATTCTTCCACTTTTTGCAGTTATGCTTTTTACGAGCATGGCATCAGCACAGTGGAAACAAGATACAACCTTCTTTAAAGGTGCAAAAAACATTTCAGATTATCATGGCGTTGCCGTTGATGGTGAAGGTAAGATATGGATGCAACCACACAGAGCATCTGAAAAAGTTCAGATAAGTGGTACTGACAGTGCTAATACACAAGCAATTTATGTGTACAATGCAGATGGTACTGAAGCAGACTTCAGTCCATTAACAGTATTATCTTGGGAAGGCGACGCTACTAGAAAAGATACACTTGGATATTTCTGGGATGGCACTCAGCATGACTCTCGTACTGGCCGTGGAATTGCTGCTGATGCAAATGGAGATATTATTGCTTCTCAGTGGAAAACTTTATTCAAGTTTAACCACAAAACTGGCGAACTAGTTGCTAAAGTTGAACCAGGTATTGGTTCTCTTGCTGAAGCTACTGGCGATGCTGCTGGTAACCTATACGTTACTGCTGTAGTTGGTGCTGATGCTCCAGTTATTAAGTATGATTCTAACCTAGAAAACCCTGAAGAGTTATTCAAATTAACTGATAGCTACTCAAGAGATTTCCAAGTTTCTCCTGATGGTAACACTATCTGGTGGGCTGGTTATACGTTAGGTGCTGTATTAGAATATACTCGTCCTGATGAGTTTAGTGGCTTTAACGCTGTTCCTGATACTGTACTTAGAGGTATTAAATCAGAAGCTTTTGCTATAGATCCTGGTACAGGATACCTATGGGTTGGTGCTGGTTCAACTGGTGATTTCCCAGACATTACAAAGTATCGTCCAGAAGCTTTTTATGGCTTTGATGTTGCTACTTTAGGTACTGAAAATGAAGAACCTGCTGATAGTATTATCTGGCAAAATGATTCAATTGATGGTACTTACGGTGATGCTAAACCTCGTGGTATCGACTTTAGTGCTGATGGCTCAGTTGCTTATGTAACTATGTTTGATGCTGGTGCTTACTCTGCTCAAAAGTTTGATAAAGGCGAAGGCACTATTTCTAACGAAAACGAAATCAAAGAATTACCTTCTGGTTATGCTTTAGAGCAAAACTATCCTAACCCATTCAACCCTACTACTAACATCAACTTTACAGTTAACAACACTGGATTAGTTAGTATTAAGGTATATGACATGACAGGACGTGAAGTTGCTACTTTGGCTAACGGAAGATTTGCTGCTGGTACTCACACAGCTACTTTTGATGCAAGCAATCTTGCTTCTGGCGTTTATCTATACAGCCTACAGGCTAATGGTGTACGCTTAACAAACAAAATGACATTGATTAAATAATCAATCTATTTGTTCTTTAAAAAGGCAGCTTTTTGCTGCCTTTTTTTTTATCACCATCAAGACTTTATAAAACGATTATGAAAAAAATAGGCTTATTAGTTATTTGTGTTAGTTTCATATTTGGGTCAACTAGTTTTGCCCAATCTGAGCTTCCTGAAAGAGAAATGAGAGCAGCGTGGATTGCGACGGTTATAAACTTAGACTGGCCAAGTGTTGGTACGCTTCCTGAAGAAGTAAAAAAAATAGATTTAAAAAATAAATTAGTAAGCTTAAAAGCGGCAGGTATAAATACTGTCTATTTTCAAGTAAGAGCCGAGGCAGATGCCTTTTATGACTCACCTTATGAGCCATGGTCAAAGTACTTAACTGGAGAAGAAGGTAAAGTTCCAGACCCATATTGGGATCCATTAGAGTTTGCAATTGAAGAAGCTCACAAACTTGGTATGGAATTACACGCTTGGTTAAATCCATATCGTGCTATGAGATCAATTCCATCAGATTATACTCAAAAAGAAATTGCTAAAGAAATTGATCCAAGCATGACCCCAATATTGGATAAAGAGTATGACGCGAATGCACCAAAATTAAAAGTTGGAACTACTCAAAGAGATTCTATGCATGTTGCTAATAAACATCCAGAATGGATTTTAGTAATGTCTGAAGGTTCTTCAGGAAGTATTGCTATTACAGATCCGGGTTTACAAGAAGTTAGAGATTATGTAACCATGATTATTATGGATATAGTTAGTCGCTATGATGTTGACGGAATTCATTTTGATGATTATTTCTACCCATATCCTCCAAATAATATGTCTTCTAGTTCTGTAAATAATGCTCTTGATGATAGTTCATTTGCTTTACAACCGAGAGGATTTACAAATAAAGATGATTGGAGAAGAGATAACGTAGATATTTTTATTGCTCAATTAAATGACAGTATTAAAACTGCTAAGCCTTGGGTTAAGTTCGGTATAAGTCCTTTTGGTATCCACAGAAATGGCATTCCTTTTGGTATAACTGGTTTAGATGCATACAGAACATTATATATAGACGCACTTGTTTGGGCAGAAAATGGTGATGTTGATTACTTACTTCCTCAACTATACTGGCAGTTTGGTGGAGGCCAGGATTTTGCAAAATTAGCTGATTGGTGGGCTGATGAAACTACTAAGCATGGAATACATTTATATGCCGGACATGGTGCTTATAGATCAGACAAGAGTACATTCACAGGAACTTCTTTTAAAGCAACTGAAATTCCAAACCAAATTGAGTACACGCGTAATAACCCAAAAATATTGGGGTCTTCAATATTTAGAATGAAGAATATTACGACCTATTACTCTCAAGGATTAAGAGATTCTTTAATAACTAATTATTACCGAAAGCCAGCTATTATTCCTACAATGGACTGGTTGGACACAACTACACCATTTACACCATCAAACATCGTTCTAACTCCAGACGAAGTTAAGCAGAACGAGTTTGTATTGTCATGGGAACGTCCTGTTTCTCCACTATTAAAAAATATCCCAACTGCACCTGCTGATACGTTGTTGAATTATGCTATTTATCGTGTAGATAGTGATGTTGAACCAGATGCTAATGATGTGATAAGTAATCCAGAAAATAGAATCGGTTTAACTGGTTTAACTTCTTTTACTGATGTATTACAAACGGGTTCTGAAGGACGTTACTATTATGTGGTAACGGCAGTTAGCCGTAATGGTGTTGAAAGTGAACCTTCAGCGCCACAAGATGCTGGTGTTGTTGTTTCTAACGAAGAAGAAAAAAGTATTGCTGATAACTTTTCGTTAAATCAAAACTATCCAAACCCTTTCAACCCTACTACAACTATCTCATTTAAACTTGGGAAAACAGGCTTAGCCTCACTTAAAGTTTATGATGTGTTAGGTAGAGAAGTTGCTACTCTTGTAAACAATAAGCTTGCACAGGGTGAACACACTTTTAACTTTGATGCATCTACATTTGCATCTGGAGTGTATATATATCAGCTCAAAAGTAGCGGTGTTGTGTTAACACGTAAGCTAACTCTTATTAAATAAACAACTCATTTTTATGTTAAAAAAGGCGGTGCAAACCGCCTTTTTTGTATAAATAATAATATTACTATGAAAAGAATAAGCTTACTAGCTATTATAATAAGTCTTTTAGGAGCTTCATTAAGCTTCGCACAGTCAGAACTCCCGAGCCAAGAGGTACGGGCTGTTTGGTTGACTACTGTGTATAATTTAGATTGGCCAAGAGGAAGTACCTTACCAGAGTCTCTTAAGCAAAGTGATTTGAAATCTAAAATTCAGAGCCTTCATGATGTAGGGATTAATACTATTTACTTTCAAGTTAGAACTAGTGCTGATGCACTTTACGACTCACCATATGAGCCGTGGTCAAAGTATTTAACAGGAACAGAAGGTAAAACTCCTGATCCTTACTGGGATACACTAGAGTTTGCAATTGAAGAGGCTCACAAACTTGGAATGGAATTACATGCTTGGCTAAACCCATATAGAGCATTAAGTTCAATTCCGAATGACTTCACTCAAAAACAAAGTACCGGTACTAATGAAATTGACGAAAGTCTAATTCCATTTGAGGATAAATATTACGATGCTAATACACAGAAGTTTAAAGGAACTTCGGAAAGAGATACTCTTCATGTGTCAAATAAACATCCTGAGTGGTTGATGGTGATGAAGGATTCTGAGGGAACAAGAAAAATTGCGATATTTGATCCCGGTTTGCCTGTTGTACGTGACTATGTATCGGGAATTGTAGCCGATATCGTAAGACGATATGATGTTGATGGAATTCACTTTGATGATTATTTCTACCCATATCCTAGTACAGGAATGAAATTATCTACTAACTCTAGTTTAGATGATAGTTCTTTTGCTTTGAATCCTAGAGGCTTTACCAATAAAGAAAAGTGGAGAAGAGATAATATTGAAATATTTATAGCACAAGTAAATGACAGTATTAAAACTGAAAAACCTTGGGTTAAATTTGGAATAAGTCCATTTGGCATATACCGTAACGGAATACCTTTTGGGATTACTGGGTTAGACTCTTATGGTGAGCAATATATTGATCCACTAAAGTGGGCATCTAATGGTGATGTTGATTATTTAATGCCACAATTATATTGGAAGCTTGGAGGATCCCAAGATTATGCTAAACTGGCTGACTGGTGGGCAAGTGAAATAGCAAAACGAAACCGACATTTCTATCCTGGTCATGGTCTTTATAGAGCTGACGTTGCAACTTATTCAAGTACTCTTTTCAGTGCAGATGAAATACCAAAACAAATTCAGTTTAATAGAGATAATCCTGCAATTAAAGGCTCATCATTTTTCAGAATGAGGAATCTAACCACTTATGCAACTAAGGGTATTCGTGACTCGCTCATGACTAATTATTATAGAAAACCAGCTATTGTTCCAACTATGGACTGGTTGGATACTACCAAAAGAGGAACACCAACTAATATAGTAGTTACTCCTGACGCTGGCGAGCCGAATAAGTTCACTCTTTCGTGGGATAAAGCAGATGAAACGATAGAAAAAGCTAAGCAAGGTATCCGTGTAGATACACTTCTTAATTTCGCAATCTATCGTGTTATTAGCACTGCAACTCCTAACTCGGATGAAGTTATTTCTAATCCAGAAAATAGAATTGCTGTAACTGGCTTGACCACGTTTACTGACAATGCAGAAGCATCAGCTGAAGGTGATTATTATTACGTAATAACATCGGTAACACGAAATGGCGTAGAAAGCGAGCCAAGTACTCCAATGAATGCAGGTGCTGCAGTTTCTAATGAAGAAGAAGTATCACAGATAGAAGGATATAAGTTGAATCAAAATTACCCGAATCCTTTTAATCCAACTACGAATATAACTTTCAGTTTAGGTAAGTCTGGTATGGCTTCATTAAAAGTGTTTGATGTTTTGGGTAGGGAAGTAGCAACCTTAGCCAACGGTAGGCTTACTCAAGGTGAACATACATTTAATTTCAATGCATCCTCTTTTTCATCGGGTGTATATGTATATCAGCTTAAGAGCAATGGTGTAGTTTTAACTAAAAAACTAACACTTATTAAATAATTGTCTTTTTAAAAACGTAGGGAGTTAATAGAAATGTTAGCTCCCTTTTTTGTGAACAAAAACTAAAAGATCCATGAAAAAACTGTTACTTACATTATCAATAATCTTAGTTACGGCAACGTATTTACAAGCCCAAGTTGTATATGACACTCTAAATACGAGACAAATTGCTGACGGAGTGTTCCACTATACTGTCCATGAGGTCACTAAACCCTGGGAAATACAAATTGTGGAAGTGGATTTGTCCAAACCGGATATTAGCTTAGAGACTATTGCAGGAAACGATGATGTAACAAGCCTAGAAACGGTTAGCTCAATGACTAAGAGAAAGACCTACGAAGGGCACCGAGTTATTGCGGGTGTAAACGGTGACTTCTTTGGTGCAGGGCCTGTTCATACACAAGTAATTAATGGTGAGCTACTGAAAAAATCTACCACAAGTAGACCACTGTTTGGATTTAATGATTTAGCAGATTTATTTATTGAGAGGATAGCCTTCAATGGCGCTGTAAGTAATGGAACAGATACACTAAGCCTTAGTAATGTTAATGGTGACCGTGGCGCTGATAATCTAGTACTTTACAATCATTTTAAAGGTTCTGCTACGGGAACAAATTCTTTTGGAACTGAAGTTAAATTGAAGGCTATCGATTCTTGGGCTGTAAATAGGGACGTGAGAGTTGTAGTATTAGACAATGAAACCGGTGTTGGTAATGCTACTCTTAATGACTCTACCTATGTACTATCAGGTCATGGTACAATGGCTACTGCTTTAGATAATTACTCAGTTGGCGATACTCTAACCCTAAATGTTGGATTAGCAGGAGCCGGAATCGATAATATAATGGGTGCTATTGGTGGAGACCAAAGTATCTTAAAAGATGGTGTTAAAGTAGGAAATTGGCCTGATTTACATCCTAGAACCGCAGTTGCCTATAATCAAGATAAATCTAAGTTATTTCTTATGATTGTAGATGGAAGATATACTGGAAGTGCTGGTATGACTTTGCAACAAATGGGAGACTACTTGCTCACCATTGGAGCATACAACGCATTAAACCTTGATGGTGGCGGTTCAACTACTATGGTTGTGCACAACGAAGTTACAAATAGACCTTCTAGCAGTGGGTTTGAAAGAACTGTTGCGAATAGTTTAGTGATTGTATCAAAAGCAGAAAAAACTGGAAACCTAAATACCGTAAGCTTATACCCCAGCCTAGTAAAGTTATACAAAACGGGCACATACCAGTTTACTGTTGAGGGTGCCGATGACAACTATTACCCTGTTGAGCTCGATCCCGATAAGTTTAGTTTTTCAGTTAGCGAAGGGTTTAATGCCACAATATCTGAGAGTGGATTGTTGAGCCCTGCTAACTCAGCAGATACGGGATATGTTTATGTGGAATATGAAGGCATGATTGATTCAAGTTTAGTTATAATCAAATCTGTAAATGAACTGTCCTTATTTCCAATAAGCGCTACTACAGACACTTCTCGCACCATCGAGTTCTATTCTGTTGCTCGCGACTTTGATGATAAAAAACAAAGCCTACTCAATACCGATATTACGTGGATTGTGACAAATCCAGAGATAGGTTCAGTATCTGATAATGGCGTTTTTAAAGGAAAAGCTCCAGGAACAACACAAGTAATTGCTCAACATGAGTCAGTTACAGATACATCAACAATTACAGTAGAAGTAGGCACTGGTGTTATAGTTATAGATGATTTTGAAACTCTAGATGGTTGGGTTTTAAGTGGAGAGAATATCAGTTTACTTAATTCAAGTCTCTCAATTACAGATTCCTTATCCTCTACAGGTTCTCATTCGTTAAGAGTAGACTATGAATACACATTTGATGAGAATCCAACATTATGGATACATCTTAGAAAAGATTTTACCATTTTCGGAGTGCCCGATTCGATTGTAGTAGATGTAATTTCCTCTGACAATAAAAAGCATCTGATGGATGCCGTTATTTCAGATAATGATGACGAGCTGTTCAATATCCGCGTTAAGAAATTTGTAAACACGGAAGGATTTGAAGCTTTTCCTGCATTTATTGATGATAAACAACCTCTAGATGTACAATCGAACTTCTTTTTCCCGATTCGTGGCAAAGGAATAAGCATTAAGATTGATGCAGTAAAAGAGAAGGGAGTATTGCATAAAGGAAGTTTCTTCTTAGATAACCTACGTTTAGTATTTCCAGATGGGAACATAGTTTCGAATGAACTCGTCAGAGGAGATGGAATCCCTACTGCATTGGAATTAAATCAAAACTATCCGAACCCATTTAATCCAAGTACAAACATTTCGTTTAATCTACCAATGTCATCAAAGGTAGAGCTTAAAGTGTATGACTTGTTAGGTCGCGAAGTGCGTGTTCTAGTGAACGAAAAGCTAAGTAGTGGTGGCTATCAATATACTTTTGATGCTAGTTCGCTTTCATCTGGAGTGTACTTCTATCAGCTAAAAACAGAAGCTGGTGTATTATCCAAAAAAATGACCTTGATTAAATAGATAACCAAGGTCATACTTTTAGAATTACTAAGTAATTCTAAATTCATTTTGAAAACATCATTGTTATAGTATTTATACTTTAATAATGATGTTTTTCTTTTTCATCCAACTTGCAAGAGCATAGAACATGATTATCCAAGTAATAGCGTAAAGCAAAGAAGCGTTTATAGGCGATGCTATAGCGCTGAAAATATCGTTAAATAGCCAAGTTTTTAGAGCAACAGACTCACCGTTAATAGGTATCTTGATTAAGAACATTAATCTTCCAATTATTCCACTAAGAAAGAATACCGTTATTGCATTTAGGCCAAACGCCACTCCCCAATCGGTATACTTCTTATTTTCTTTAACATCAATAAACCAGTAGCTTAATCCAAATAAACACATAGCTTGTCCGCCAGTAAAAAGCGTATATGAACTAGTCCAGATGTTTTTATTAATAGGAAAAGCCCAACTCCAGATGTAGCCAATAATTATTAGAATAAATCCCCAAACAAAGAATTGAAGAGTTCTGGATTCTTCCGATTTCTGGTCGCTAACTAACAATCTACCAGTCCAAATTCCTAATAGCGTACTCCCTACCGCGGGGATTGTGCTTAGCAATCCTTCAGGGTCCCAATTTGACTTCCACATGTGTGTTCCAAGAACTAACTGGTCAATATAGGCAGCAAAATTCGTATCAGGTTGATCTATCATTCCAGCCCCAAAGCCAGGTACAGGGATAAGTTTCATCATTCCCCAATAACCTAAAAGTAAAGCAGCAAGAGTATACATTTGAGTTTTAGGTTTGGTGTAGAGAAATAGGTAAGCGCCTATAGCGTAACAAATCGCGATTCGCTGTAGCACTCCCAATATTCGGATATCTGAAAGGTTAGTATGCAAACCAAACTCAGGAGAGAACGTGAGGTATGGAAAAGAGGCTAATGCTAATCCTAATCCAAAAATCTTAAGAGCTCTAATGACGCTCTTTTTGAATAAAACATTTTTGTCGGCTCCTTTAGCTTGGGCTTTTGTAAAAGCAAGAACAATAGAAACTCCAACAATGAATAAAAAGAATGGGAAGATGAGATCTGTTGGGGTCCAGCCATGCCAAGCTGCGTGTTTAAAAGGTCCGTATATGTTAGACCATGAACCAGGGTTATTTACGAGGATCATGAGCATTACAGTAGCGCCTCGGAAGAAGTCTAGAGACACTAGCCTTTTCCCGGATGAGATGCCTGAGAGTGAGGTCATTGTACTAATATTAGAATGAGTTTTAAATGGCAATTTTAGCATTGTTAGGTAGAAAAGCAACAGCGTAATTTATATCTTGATAGTGCAATTAATGCTTTAAAATATTCTCAATGACTTTACTCATCGCAGACAGCGGATCAACAAAAACGGAATGGATTTTAACCGATGGTTTAAATCAGAATAAACTTTATAAAACAAAGGGGCTTAACCCTTATTTTACCTCAAAGGAACAGATTGCTAGCGAAGTTGGTGGATTAGTTGCACAAATAGGAGAAGTAAGCATCGATAAGGTTTTATTCTATGGTGCTGGATGCTCAAGCCCTGTAATGTCATCATTAGTTTATGAGGCAATTTCAAGTCAATTCAGAAATTCAGAAGTTGTTATAAGCACCGATTTATTAGCATCTGCAAAGGCCTGTTTTGATGATAGGGTGGGTATAGCTTGTATTTTAGGCACTGGTTCTAATTCTTGTGTTTATGATGGTGAAAAAATTATAGACCAAATTCCATCATTAGGATTTACTTTAGGTGATGAAGGGAGTGGAGGTTATTTCGGTAAAAAATTAGTACGAGATTACTACTACAATATCATGCCCGAAGAACTTCATAAATCGTTGCATAGTAAGTTCGATATGAGTCTTGAAACAACGCTCGACTATATGTACCGAAAGCCTAGAGGTAATGCTTATATAGCGTCATTCGCTTACATATTGGCTGAATTTGCAGAACACCCATACATACAAGATGTTGTAGAAAAAGGGTTTAATGAATTTGTAAATAAACAGTTATTCTATTTTAAGAAGCACAACATTAAGAATATTGGTTTTGTTGGCTCAGTAGCTGCTTATAATGAAGAAATTCTGAAAAGAGTATTAGAAGAAAAGGGCTATGAACTTGATATTATAGTTCAAAAGCCCATTGATCGTTTAGTTGATACGCATTTAGCGAAGAATGCTAAGCAATCGTTTCTTTAAGTTTTAAAATCCTTTTCACAGAAACATCAATACGTTCTTCTGTGATTTCTCCTTCCTCAACTAATTCGAGAACAGCGTTAATTGCTTCACTAGCCTTAACTTGTTCTTGAAGAAGATTGTTTCCAAAGCAGAATAAATCTAAGCCAGCAAGAATGCCTAATCTAAGGGATTCTTTCAATGAGTAGTGGTCGGAGATTGCTTGCATTTGCATGTCGTCTGATATAACAACACCATCATAGCCAAGTTCTGCGCGAAGGAAGCCTTGGATTGCATTTTCAGAAAGTGTAGACGGTAGCTTATCGTCAAATCTCTTATTAAAGATATGTGCAGTCATAATCATGCGGCATAAGTCTTTTTCAATAAGATTTTTATAAGGAGCTACTTCGTTTTCTTCCCAAGTGTCGGTTACATCAACAAACCCAAAATGAGTATCGCCAACAGCGCTTCCATGTCCTGGGAAATGTTTACAACAGGTAAGAATATTCTCACTCTCATGACCTTTTACGTAAGCTTCAGAGTGAGAACTTACTGTAGCGTCATCTGCGCCAAAACTACGCTCACGTTTTCCGATAACGGAGGTTTCGGGATCTTTCGCAATGTCCAAAACCGGAGCGAAATTTAGATTTATACCCATCCCTTTTAGGATTTTTGCAATGTGTGCACCTTCAACTTCTGTCTCTTTTGGATCATTGAGTTTCCCCAATTCGCCATGAGAACGAGTCTCAGGAAAGCCATATTCTGGTTTTAATCTGTTTATTAGCCCGCCCTCTTGGTCAATGCTAATTAATAGCGGTAAATCGCTATAGCTCTGTAATTGCTTTGTAAGCTCCTTTAGTTGCTCAGGAGACTCGATATTATTAACAGGGCGGTGATAAACCATATCCTTATCAAATAAAATTATACCACCAACTCCTAGCTCAGTGATATCGTGATGAACCGTTGAGCCTGGAGAAACATCGCCACCGCGAAAGCCCATTACAAAAAGTTGTCCTATTTTTTCCTCTAAAGTCATTGTATTTTTTAACATTTAATTCAATATAAGCTTGATGGTAACCGGAATTGTAAAAGTGATGAATAGTAAGACTCTTAGGAAGCAGGTACCAATTTATTTCTATAAATTCCTTTACAAACTACATGAATATTTAATTGAATAAAATGCTTAAAAAACTTACAGGAATATCCGTTGTACTTGTTGCTCTTTTAACAGCACCAGCCTGTTCTCAGAAAACAACCTCTCAGAGTGTTAAAACTGGAATTGATGTACTCGTTGAACAGAATTTTGAAGCTCTTAAAGGAATGAGAGTTGGTCTTATCACTAACGCCACTGGTGTTGATAAAAACCTACGTTCTACGGTTGATTTGTTAAACGAATCTGAAAATGTAGACCTTGTTGCGCTTTATGGCCCTGAGCATGGGGTTAGAGGTGATATCTCAGCTGGCTTGAAAGTGGAAACTTATATTGATGAGCGCACTGGTATTGAAGTGTTTTCTCTCTATGGAAAAACAAGAAAACCAACTGCTGAAATGTTAGAAGGCGTGGATGTTTTGGTTTATGATATCCAAGACATTGGGGTGCGGTCATACACGTTCATTAGTACTTTAGGTTTAGCAATGGAAGCGGCGTCTGAACATGGAATTAAAGTGATTGTTTTAGATCGTCCTAATCCACTTGGTGGACTTAAAATTGAAGGAAACGTGGTAGAAGATGGTTTCTATTCTTTTATTAGCCAATACCCAGTACCCTATGTTTATGGTTTAACACCTGGAGAATTTGCTCTGTTATTGAATGGCGAGAGAATGCTTACTGAAGGTGTTCAAGCAGATTTGACTGTAATCGGTATGGAAGGCTGGAATCGCTCAATGACTTTCGATAAAACGGGCTTGTCATGGATTCCTACTTCGCCACACGTTCCACATGCTTACTCATCATATTTCTACGTTGCAACAGGAATAGTTGGAGAGTTAGGAACTTTCTCTGAAGGTGTTGGATACACTACTCCATTCCAAGTTTTCGCAGCAGAATGGATTGACGAAAATGACTTGGCTGAAACAATGAATGGCTATGGTTTAGAAGGTGTAATATTTCGCCCATTAGTTTTTAAGCCTTATTACGGAAGAGATGAAGGTAAAACATTAAGAGGTGTTCAAATCCATTTTTCTGATTATTCTAAAACGAATTTGATGGAAATTCAGCTTTGGTTCCTACAAGCACACAACGAGTTATATCCAGAAAAAAATGTATTTGAAATCGGCAGCCCAAAGCGTCTGCCTGTTTTTGATAAAGTAATTGGTTCAGATAAAGTTCGTGAACTATTTTCTAAAGAATATAAAGTGTCTGATATCCAAGAATATTTGAACAAAGATATTGAAAGCTTCCGAAATACATCTAAAAAATATTATCTGTACAACTAATATGAAATATTTACTCACTTTACTAAGTCTCGTTGTATTGTCAACGGGACTATTCGCACAGTCTGCGGATGAGCTATTTTTAAACGTAACCATCCCAGAGGAAGATACCACTATTGTTCCTTACTCAAGATACAGAGTAGCAGCAGGAACTCACCCTCGCGCTCAAGCATTTATAAATGGTGAAGAGGTTAAGGTTTATTCGAATGGAGCTTTCGCTAAACTTATCCAGCTAAGTGAAGAGGACACGGTTCGTCTAGAATTTAAAGTGGTTCTAGATGGTGAAACGATAACCAAAGAAATGATATTTCTTCGGCCGAAATCATCAGAACCAGAAGTTTTTAAAGGCAAAACCATTACCAATAAAATGGAATTACCTAAAGATGACATCTGGCTTAAAACGGGCGAAGTTTTAGAAGTTCGTTTTCTAGGAACTCCTAATGAAACAGCGGTTTTCAATATCGATGGCTTTAAAAGAAATATACCGATGAAAGAGCTTTCGGGCGATAGAAGAGGTGTTTACGTTGGTAAGTACGAAGTTATGCCGGGCGATTATGTTGACCAAAAGCATATTACTTTTAAGATGAAGAAAGGAATTTTTGGCTATGTTAAATCCAAAAGCTCTTCAGTAGTAAGTTTTAATGGCTTGCCCAGAGTTGCTGAGGTAACCGCAGACAAAGCCTATTTAAGTGTTGGAATGGGAACCGATCGTTTAGGTGGGGCACGTTATGGTTACCTTGAAAAAGGTGTAAAGTTGAAAGTAATTGGTCGCTTAACGGACAATTACAAAGTTGAATTGACTCCAGCTCTTTCAGCGTGGATTCCAGTTGGGCAAGTCGAATTACTATCAGAAGAGGCTCGAATACCAGAATCACTTACAGGTAATATCCGAATTACAGGCAATAGCCAGGAAGATATAATCACATTGAGTTTAGCTCAGAAACTGCCTTATACAAGTACTCAACAGCTCGACCCAAATGAGATTATTGTGAATGTGTATGGTGCAACATCCAATACAAATTGGAAAACGAAGCACTTAAGCGCTGAAGGAATTGAAGAAGTAGAATGGCGACAAATTGAAGACAACTTGTATCAACTCAGAATTAAGTTGAATCATAAACAAAACTGGGGCTATTCGGTTGGTTACGGTTGGGGTTCCCAATTAACCATCAAGGTGCGTAGAGCTCCGAAAGTAACAAGCTTAGAAAGTCCACTAGCAGGATTGAATATTGCTGTTGATGCAGGGCATGGAGGCAATAATAACGGTTCATTAGGTTCTACTGGTTTGATGGAAAAAGATGTAACTCTTCACATTTCTCAGAAACTCGATTCAGTTTTACAAGCAAGAGGTGCTAGTGTATTAATGACGCGTGTTAATGATGATTATGTGTATATGAGTGAGCGTGCTGATATGATTATTAAAAACAAATCAGACCTTCTTGTAAGTATTCATGCAAACTCTTTGGGCTATACGAGCGACCCACATGCCACTAAAGGTACAGGGGCATTTTACAAACACATTGCGTTTAAGCCATTAGCACAAGTTATGTATCATAAGATGCTAGAACTTGGGTTAACTCAATATGGAATTACAGGGAGCTTTAATTTCTCTTTAAATGCTCCAATCGAGTTCCCGAATGTTTTGGTAGAAACAGCGTTTATGTCGAATCCAGAAGAAGAGATTCTTTTAGCTGATGAAGCTTTTCAAATACGTATTGCTGAACAAATAGCAGATGGACTTGAGGAATACTTTCTCAACTATGCTGATGTCTCAGCTATTGAAAGAGAAGAGGTTATTTTAGACTAGAATCTAATTACTTAGATCTAAAACCTAAGTTTATAAAAAGCCAAGATTAGAAAGCATTCTAGTCTTGGCTTTTTTATTTGTACTAGTTAAGTAGAGCGTGTGATAAATTATCCAAATTTGTGTCTATAATGAACTGTAATGTTTTGATATCAAGATTCCACTAATGTGGTTTGTCGTTTTCTGAATATATCTGATGTTATAAAATAAATAGTGGTGTGCCCTGAAGAATAGATAATTTTCCTTTTTTAGGATCAGTTTTCCAAGCATTACCTGCCATTTAAAAAGATGACATATAAGTAGTTCAATTAGCTAATAGAACTTGTTAGAAGTGAAATATGGGGCGTAGATACTTCAAAAAAAGAGAGCACTAGCTTAATAAAACTAGTGCTCTATAGAAAATGATTGAATGCTAAAAGAAATGCATCTTATTAAGATGCAGGATCTTTTTTCTTTCCAAAGTCTGGATCAATAGTTACATACCTTGCTACTATAAAAGCAGGGATTGTTGCAATTATAATCCAAACAAAAAACATCTGGTATCCCAACGCTTCTTGGATCATACCGCTGAACGCTCCAGGAATCATCATGCCTAAAGCCATAAGACCGGTTGCAAAAGCGTAATGAGCTGTTTGGTGGGAACCTTTAGCTACATAGATTAAATACATCATAAAGGCGGTAAAGCCAAAACCGTAACCGAATTTTTCAATAGCCACTAAAGAGCCGATTAGCGTGTAAGAATCGGGCTGGAAATATGCTAAAACGAAATAAGACGCATTTGGTAGGTTCATAGCAATAATCATTGGCCAGAGCCATTTTTTAAGCCCATCTCTTGAAATTAACAAGCCTCCAATTATACCACCAATAACTAATGCTATAACGCCAACAGTTCCGTTAATAACACCAACTTCGGTTGTAGATAGGCCAAGCCCTCCAATGGATTTGTCATCTAGTAAGAATGGTACTGCAAGTTTTACAAGTTGTGCTTCACTAAAACGATAAAGCAGAATGAATGTGAGTATAAGACCAATTTGCTTTTTCTTGAAGAAGAGTGCAAATGTGAGGAAAAAGTCTTTAGTAAAAGTGGAGTTTGCACTCGTCTTCTCAGTAATATCAGTAGCTGGTTTAGGTAATATAAATGCATGATATGCACTTAAAAGAAGCATAAGAACTGATAATATGCTAAATACAACTGTCCAAGAAAATTCTACATTGCCAGTTGAGGATGCAATCACACCAGCAATAACTACAAATAAACCTTCGCCACTCATTATTGCTAAGCGGTAGAAAGTTGATCTAATACCTACAAAAAAAGCTTGTCTATCGTCGCTTAATGCAAGCATATAAAAGCCATCAGCTGCAATATCATGAGTTGCAGAACTGAAAGCGAGTATAAAGAGAAACACCATACTTATGGTGAAAAAGCTTTCTGTGTATAAAGAGAATGCTACACCCGCACAACCAACAGCAATAACAGCCTGTGTAGTATAAGTCCACCACCTTTTGGTTTTGAACATATCTACCATCGGGCTCCAAATAGGTTTGATTACCCATGGCAAGTTCAAAAGGCTAGTATAAAAAGCAATTTCTGTGTTAGAGTAGCCTAAGTTTTTGTACATGATAACCGAAACTGTCATCACAACTACATAAGGAAGCCCTTGTGTGTAATAGAGGGTTGATATCCAAGACCAAGGGTTTTTCTTAAAATTGCTCATAAGCTATTATTGTTAGGAGTGAGTGTTTTATTCTAAAGCGGAAAATATCTCAATAAAAGTTGGGTAAAGGGTACACAAAAATGCGCAGAAAATGATATAAAAAAGGCGAAGATTATTCTTCGCCTTTTTAAGTGTTAGACTTGTTAGTCTAGTTCTTTCCATCGTACAAAAGCTTCCATAGCCTCGTACTCTGCTAAACCAAGCTTATCATAAGACTCAGCTGTGGTTCTAGTTCTGTCATCGGCTCTTTGCCAGAACTCTCTGCGGTCAGAGCCTGGGAAAAGAGGACGATCTTTCTGAGACTGATGCTTGAAAATAGCACGTCTTTTACGATCAGTTTCTTCAGGACTCAACGGTACAGCCATTTCGATGTCTTCGATTTCCCATTCTTGCCATGCACCGCGATATAACCATACGTAGCAATCTTTCATCCAAGATTCGTTTTTAAGTTCTCTCAGAGCTTGGAATATAGCTTCTAAACAAACTCTATGCGTTCCATGAGGATCTGATAAATCACCAGCTGCATAAATTTGATGTGGTTTAATAGACTGAATTAATTCTTTAGTAATTCGAATATCTTCTGGTCCAATTGGCTTCTTTCTTATTTTTCCAGTTTCGTAGAAAGGAAGATCTTGGAAATGGATATGCTCGTCTGGTAAGCCAACATATCTACTAGCAGCTTTTGCTTCGCCGCGTCTAATCAAACCTTTAATAGTCTTTACTTCTTCAGAATCAACTTCACCTTCTTTCTTGTTATTCAAGAACTTTCTAACACCTGAAAAGATGTTGTTTACAGAAGAGTCTTTTACACCAAAGGCGTCATTGTAATCGGTTACAAAATCTGCAAAACGAAGAGCATCTTCGTCGAACACAGCAATATTACCAGAAGTTTGATATGCTACATGTACTTTATGACCTTGGTCAACAAGGCGGATAAATGTACCACCCATAGAGATTACATCATCGTCTGGATGAGGGCTAAAAATAAGAGCCTTTTTGGGGAATGGATTTTTTCTTTCCGGACGATAGGTATCGTCAGCGTCAGGCTTACCACCTGGCCATCCTGTTATTGTATGCTGAATTTGATTGAATACACGAATATTAACGTTATAAGCAGTACCGATCTCAATTAAGATATCGTTCATGCCATACTCGCGATAGTTTTCTTCTGTAAGCTTTAAGATTGGCTTATTTACTTCTTTACTTAACCAAATAACCGCTTTCTTAATTAGGAAATTGCTCCACTTGATAGAGCCTGCTAACCATGGTGTTTTTACTCTAGTTAGATGTGCAGAAGCTGCTTCATCTAAAATAACCTCGCAACCTGGGTGGTTCTGAAGGAAGGTAGAAGGAATATGATTACTTATTTCACCTTCAACGGTTTTGTTAATAATGGAAGCTTTACCTTCTCCCCAAGCAAGCACAAAAATCTTACGTGCTTTCATAATTGTACCAACGCCCATTGTAATGGCACGTTTAGGAACATTTTCAACACCAAAAAATCCGCTAGCGGCATCAAGCATTGTAACTCTGTCAAGAGTAATTAGTCGAGTTTTTGAATCGAGTGGTGAACCTGGTTCGTTAAAACCAATATGACCAGTTCTTCCAACTCCAAGAATTTGAATATCAAGTCCGCCTGCCGCTTCAATTTTCTCTTCGTATTTCTTACAAAAAGCAGGAACATCTTCTTTCTTAATTGTTCCATCAGGGATATTGACGTTCTCAGGAGCAATGTCGATATGATCGAACAAATACTCTTTCATGAAGTGTACGTAACTTTGTAACGTATCTGGTTGCATAGGGAAGTATTCATCTAAGTTAAACGTAACAACGTTTTTAAAACTTAGTCCTTCCTCTTTGTGCATTCGAACTAATTCATCATAAATTTGAGTAGGTGTTGAGCCTGTTGCAAGGCCAAGCACGGTCTTTTTATTCTGCTTATTTCGTTCGGTTATTAATTCGGCAATTTGTTGGGCTACAAAGTCGGAGCCTTCTTTTGCTGTACCAAAAATGGTAGTTGGTATTTTTTCAAATGTGGTGAGTTCTGAATCGGAAAATGGAGTAGACATATGGGCTAGAATTGTTTACAAAAACTGCTTTTTTTGTGACATAGTGTTAATAATTCAACAAATGTAAATTACTGTAACATATAGAAAATCTCATTCCCTAAATATTCTTTTTACATCGTTGGAATTATGTAAATAAATGTAAACAATTTTAGCTTAAATGTAACGCCTTTTGTTGAATAATTAGCGTATAGTAAACGACTTGGATGCAAGTACTGTTCCTTTCTTATCAACAACATCTACTTTCCATTTTCCAGTCCAAGTATGCCAAATCTTTTTTGTACTCCAAGTTCTGAATTTGGGTGTGCGCACAACAAGTTCGGTCGAAGCTTTTTCTTGATCACCATAATACCAAATATGTTTGATAGTAGGGGAGTTTTTGGCACCAGAAATGTCTGTTAAACAATACAAAGTGGTTACATCACTTGGAAATACACTTGCCTCTCCAATTAAGTTTTGGTTTTGAATATCCGTACCAATGGCGATAGACTCTATTTTTATTTGGGCGAAAGCAGCTGATGTAGTAAGTAGAAGTAGGATTATTAGTAAACTGCCTATCTTTTTTCCTTTTATCATAACGCTCTCCCTTAAGTTAGTGTTTGTATTTTGGTTCGTTTTCCGAGTAAATAAAACCAATAAAAATTGCTTCTCTAGAATAACTTTGCTGCTTCTACTTTACCATCTTCTCTTTTACTCATTATATTATAGTGAGTTGTAAAGAGCAATTGAAACTTGGTATAAGTTTTTAAAATTTAGTTAATCTAGTACTTACTTAACATTTGATGATTGATACCCATTCACACATATATTTACCTGATTTTAATAAGGATAAGAAAGAAGTTCTTGATAGAGCTGAGAAAGCTGGAGTAAGCATAATTTTTATGCCTGCGATAGATTTCAGTTCAGAAAAACAAATGGTTCTAATGCAACATGAATCTATTCAGTTCTATAAAATGGCTGGCATACATCCATGTGATGTTGAAGAGATCGAGAACGATTTTGAGGAAAAATTATATGCTTTGTGTGCAGAAGACGATATAGTTGGAGTGGGTGAAACCGGCCTAGATTATTATTGGAGTAAGGACCGAATTAAAGAGCAAAAAGAGAGTTTACGAGCACATTTTAATGTTGCTAAAGCATTGAATAAGCCGATAGTATTGCATAATCGTGAAAGTACAGACGACTTATTAACGATGATGGAAGAAGCTCAAGATGGAACCTTAAAGGGAATTTGGCATTGCTTTAACGGAACTGTTGAGGAAGGTAAGCGAGCCATCGATTTAGGTTTTAACTTGGGAATAGGGGGCGTTGTTACGTTTAAAAATGGAGGCGTTGACAAAACCGTTGCTCAACTTCCGCTATCAAAAATGGTGCTAGAAACTGATGCCCCGTACCTTTCTCCAACACCAAAGCGTGGTAAACGTAATGAACCGTCTTTTATAAAATATACAGCTGAAAAATTAGCTGAAATTTTTGGAATGAGTCTTTTAGAAGTCGAGGAAATAACCGATAAAAATGCTAGAAGTCTTTTTGGGATTTGATATTTGTGCCTAATAAATACTACCCTAACTCTGCTAACCCAAGTAATCGAAGCTCTTTAAACTTCTGTATGAAGTGGTTACTAATTTTCAGATAGGGGTACTCATAACGATAAGGGCGATCGACTCTTAACTTTCTAAAAAGTAATTCTTTGTCCGAGCGAGAAATCAGATCTCGCAAAGCGACATCATATTCTTTTAAGGGATTTAAACGAAGTAATAGTTCTCTCAAAGAATAATCCAAGTCGGCTATAATTAGGTTTTTTTCCTCAAATAGGTGAGTGGGCTTTACTATTTCAACATCAAACTTTGCGCCTAATTTTTCTATGAGTATCTGAGTGGCGTTTAATTTAGCTTGTTCAGAATAGCCAGCTATATGTGGAGTTGAGAGGAAAGTTCTTTTCGCAAGTTTGGTATTAAAGTCGGGTTCGTTTTCCCATACATCTATAATTACATCTTGAACTCTTTCCTGCTCCATTGCTTGTAGTAAAGCTTGTTCATCAATTACACCGCCACGAGCAGCATTTATTATAAGTTTGTAGGAGTGAGAGCTTAATTTGGCTTCGTCTAACCAGTGAAAAGTACTATGAGCTCCGTTTTTTGTAAGTGGAATATGAAAGGTTAGAACATCGCAGGCTAGCAATTCTTCCAAATCAGCAGAGTTAAAAGATGAATCACGTTCTTGTCTTGGGGGGTCGTAACTCACATAGGCTAACCCAAATGCATCAAATTGTTTTTGAATCTCTTTACCAACAGCCCCAATACCAATAATTCCATAAGTAAGAGATTGCAATGGAGTAGAACGCTCCAATCCCCAAAGTAAAAGGGAGGTAATTACATACTCTGAAACTGCTTTTGCATTGCACCCGTTTGCATCAATAACATCAATGCCATGTTGCTCAAAATATGGAGCTTCAATGTGGTCACTACCTGACGATGCTGTTCCTAATAACTTTAAGGTATTTGGTATTAGTGGAACAGATTTTGAATTAAGTGCAGTTACAGTGCGGACAAGTAACGCATCAAAGCCATCTAAATCGGGAATATGATTGTTAGGATTAAACTCAGTAAGCTCTATATTTTCAGGTAGAAATGAGCGTGTTTTGTAAATATTTTGGTCTGCAATAATTCTCAAGAAGATTCTCCAATTAGAGGAAGAAAATAATGGTTTTTTCAACTATACTTGTAGGATGAGTATAAATTATAGTATTGTTTCCCTAATTCGCAAAAAACGTGACGGTAAAGTTCTTACCAAAGAAGAAATCCGTTATTTAATCGACGCTTATACAGCTGATAAAATTCCTGATTATCAAATCAGTGCTTTTTTAATGGCTACGTTTCTAAATGGCCTAAATGATGAGGAATCGGCAGCGTTAACCGAGTCGATGCTCCATTCCGGTATTGTAGTGGATCTTTCTCATATACCAGGTAAAAAGGTTGATAAGCATTCAACTGGTGGTGTAGGCGATAAACTGTCGCTAATACTTGCACCAATTGTAGCGAGTGCTGGCGTTCCTGTGCCAATGATTTCTGGACGAGGATTAGGCCACACTGGTGGAACTTTGGACAAGCTAGAATCTATTACTGGATTTACGGTAGATGTTGACTTAGCTCGATATATCGAAATTCTTGAGCGTCAGAATCTGGTTTTAGTGGGCCAAACAGAAGAAATCGCTCCTGCTGATAAAAGATTATACGCTCTGAGAGATGTTACTGGGACAGTAGAATCTATTCCACTTATTGCAGGTAGCATAATGAGTAAAAAACTTGCAGAAGGAATTGACGCATTAGTTTTAGATGTGAAGTATGGTGCAGGTGCTTTTATGAAAACCGCTGAAGATGCTACAAAGTTGGCTACCGCTTTGGTAGGTATTGGAGAGCAATTTGGAAAGGAAACCATTGCATATCTAACAAATATGCAACAGCCTTTAGGTTATAAAATTGGAAATTGGCTTGAAATAGAAGAAAGTATTGATGCGCTTAAAGGCGAGGGACCAGAAGATATTATGCTTCTTTCCCATCTACTTTCTGGAACAATGATATATTTAGGTGGCAAAGCGGCTAATGTAGAAGAAGGCATTAAAATCAGTCATCAACAAGTTGAAAATGGCGAGGCTTTTCAGAAGTGGTTGGATATTGTTGAGGAGCAAGGTGGAGATATTGAAATAATTAAGAATCCAGAATCCTACCCAATCGCTAAACACCAATTTGAAATTAAAGCTGAAGCCTCTGGTTATGTTTCAGGGTTGAATGCATTTGAGATTGGAACAGCTTCTGTTGAACTTGGCGCAGGTCGAAAAACCAAAGAAGAAGCTGTAGATGCCCAAGCTGGTGTTGTTCTACAAAAGAAAGTAGGAGATAAAGTTACAAAGGGTGAAACAATTATGGTCGCTTTCACGAACAAGCCCACCATGATTGAAGTTGCAACGGAACTTTTACTCGGAGCAGTTTCAATTTCAGAAACAAAACCTGTGAAGGAATTTCTGGTTACTCACATTGTTGATAGTAAAGGTACTAGAGAATTTGAGCTTTAACTATTGAGCTAAGTTGAGAATTAGTTAATTTGTTTTTGTACACATTAGGGCATTAAAAAAGGAAAAAATTATGTTTAAAAGATTTATACGTGCAATAAAGTCGATGTTTGGGGGATTAATCAGTTCAATGGAGGATCCAAAACTGATTTTGGAACAAAACATCCGAGATTTGAATGATCAAATCCCACAGATGAATGAAAATATAGCTACCGTAAAAGCTAATTTGTTGATGTTGCAGAAAGAAGCAAAGCGCAACGAAAAGCAGATTGCTGAACTCACTTCAAAGATAAAGTCAGCTATTCAAGCAAATCGTGATGATATTGCTGAAGGTTATGCTTTGCAACTTGAGAAAGCTAAAGAAACAATCATTCACACCAATGACCAACTTGCTTTTGCAGAGCGTGCTTACGAAAAAGCACTTAAAGTGAAAAAGGTGTTTATGCGCGAAAAAGATCGCAAGATTCAGGAAGCTAAAGAAGCTTTACGAGCTAGCGAACGTGCTGAATGGCAATCTAAAATTGCGGATACATTAGAGCAATTTGAAGTGGGTGGGATAGATCAAACTCACGACGAAATGATATCTCGTATTAACGAAGAAGCTGCTAAGAATGAAGCTCGTATGGAAATAGCTTTAGATAGTATTGATACTCAAACGATGGAAATTGAAGCTAACGCTGAGAAGATTAGAGCTCATGAATTAGTAGAGCAATTCAAAATGGAAATGGGTGATTCTTCTGGCTCTATTAATATGAACGAAGAGCCTGTGCAAGAAGAGTCTAATAAAACGAAAACTCTTGGTAATAGAGAAAAAAGCTGATAGGGATTTACTATGAGCACTCAAAACGAACAAGAGCGTGAACGCTTAAAAGAAGAATACAAGGAACATTACCGCCGTATTAAAGAAGCCAAAGCACGTCTAAAAACCGCAGAACAAAAAGGTAAAATTGCTCAAGCCATAAATAATATGGACCCAAACAATTTACTTGAAACGATGGATGAGTTTTTAGGGAAAGTTCGTGATAAAGTAACGCATGTTGAAGCTAGGCTAGATGTTGCAATGGATAGTCTGGGTGATGATGATTCAACTCTTCAACAAGAAATTAAGAAGGATGAATTGGACGAGGTTTTAAAGAAACAAAAAGCCAAAGAAACCTTGCAGCAAGTAAAAGCCGAAATGGGAATGCTTTATTCTGAAATTGAAAAACATGCAGAAGAAATAAAGACTGAGAAAACCATCGGGCAGAAACCACAGAAAAACCCTTCATCAGCTAACGATAAAGAAAGCAGTTAATGTCAGCAGACGAACTAAATATCAACTATACGCGTGAAGCATTTATGAACCCCATTAATTTGGGAGGATTATTACTAGCAACGTTATCTGCATTTCTTCTTAGTGGATTTGGCGATGCATCAAGCGTAATGCTTACCACTGTTTTTGGGCTAGAGCTAATGTATTTAGGGATTGTTCCTAAACTCCCTCGCTTTAGAAAGAAAACAGAGCTAAAAAAAATTAAAGAACGTCATGCTTCTAACAATGAAAAAGATCTTTTTCAATCACTAGATTCAGCCAGCCAAAAACGGTTTTTAGTGCTAAAACACTTAGCTAAGTTAGTTCAAGAGAACTTTGAGAAATTACCTTATAGCTCGCAAGGCTTACTCGATAATATTGGGAAGAAAATAGAAGAGCTATTGGGCAATTATCTAACTCTATTAGATCTTATAAAGCGATATGAAATCTATCTTAATACTTCTTTAGAGAATAACTTAAAGGATGAAGTAGTTCGCCAAATTGAGGAAATAAAAGCTATTGAGTCTGAAAAGCTAAAGCGTACTAAAGCACGTCGAGTTGCAATCATGCAAAAGCGTTTACAGAAATTCAAAATTGCTAAGGAAAAATACTTGGTTTGCGAAACGCATCTAGAAACGATAGAAGATGCAGTGCGATATATTTATGAGCAATCTATGACGATGAGTAACCCAGAGGAAATTGGATTCCAATTGGATAACCTTCTAACCGAAGTAGATGAAACGTCTCAGCTTATTGAAGACTTAGACCAAGATATATTACCGAGTTACACTACGGAATGGGAAACTGAACTTGATTTCGATTCTATTTTAGATGAAATTTCTAGTGATGACGTCGAAATTAAAAAAGACTCACAAACTAGAGTTAAAGAATAGGAAGAATGAGCCAACCTTACGAAACGCTACTTTTAGAAATTGATGATTCAGGTGTTTGCCTATTAACCATCAATCGCCCAGATAAGATGAATGCGCTTAACAATCAGGTGTTTGAAGAGCTTGATTCAGCCATAACATCTATACAAGAAAACGATCACGTTAAAGGCGTAATTATTACAGGTGCTGGTGAGAAAGCTTTTGTAGCTGGCGCAGATATAAAAGAACTTAATACACTCAAAGATGCAGAGGCGGTTTCGCTTTCTTTGCGAGGGCAACGTGTTTTTCAACAACTCGAAGATTCAACAAAGCCAGTTATTGCAGCTGTAAATGGTTATGCATTGGGTGGTGGTTGTGAGCTTGCAATGGCGTGTCATATCCGTATAGCTTCTGAAAATGCACTTATGGGTTTACCTGAAGTGAGTTTAGGTTTAATTCCAGGTTATGGTGGCACGCAAAGGCTTCCTAAGCTAGTTGGACATGCAAAAGCATTAGAATTGGTACTTTCTGGTCGATTTGTAAATGCAAGAGAAGCAAGCGACATTGGCTTAGTTAACTCTGTAGCGGAAGGTCCTGCAATCGACGCTGCAAAAAATTTGATGAAAAGCATGATGAAGCATGGCCCAATTGCAATAAAAAATGCTATCTTAGCTATCAAAGAAGCAGGCAACAACTCAGGGTATGAGTCGGAGGCAAATCTTTTTGGAGATTTGTATAACACTGCTGATTTTAAAGAAGGAACAAGCGCATTTCTTGAAAAAAGAAAACCCGTTTTTTCTGGTAAATAGGAACTAATTTTTTATTGATGAACGACGAACCTCCATCGGCAGGTCACATATTGTATAGTGAGGAGCTCAAATGAGTTTAGAGTGGCTTCTCATAGCGCTTACCATATTATTAAGTGGTTTTTTCTCTGGTGCAGAAATTGCTTTTGTTACTGCTAACAAGCTGAAGCTTGAAGTAGCATCTAGAAAGAATAACCTGATATCAGGTTCTATTGGTTTCTTTTCAAAGAATCCAGAGACCTTTTTAACAACAACCTTAGTTGGTAATAATATTGTAAACGTACTTTATGCTACGTTAATGGCTATTTTCTTAGCCGACCCCGTTGCTAACTATTTTAATGCCTGGTTTGGAGTTATTCCATCGGCATTTCAAACTCTGGCTATCCAAACTATTATAGCGTCTTTTGTAATTATGCTTTTTGGTGAAATTCTGCCCAAAGCTATTTTTAGAGCTCAAGCAGACTTAATGGTTAGTATTATAGCACTCCCTCTTAGGTTATTCTACTATCTATTAAAGCCCCTTATTGTTGTTGCTAATAGTTCATCAAATACGCTTATAAAATGGCTTGTTCCAGACGCTGAGAAGGCAGAACAGTTTTATCGTAGAAAAGATGTTGAGCTTATTTTCAAAGAACTACGTGAAGGTGGGGGAAGTGATGAAATTGACGAGGATGACTCTGAAATTTTACATAATGTTTTAGAACTCTCAAATAAGAGAGTTAGAGACTCTATGATACCCAGAATTGATATTGAGGCGGTCGATAAATCAACTCCAGTATCAGAAGTTCTAAAGGTGCTTGTTGAGTCGGGACATTCAAAGCTACCTGTATTTAGAGATAGTATTGATGATGTTATTGGAGTGGTATTTGCACACGACTTTTTTAAGAACCCGAAATCCCTTCACGAAATTATTCGCCCTATAAAACTCGTGCCATCTAGTAAAAAATCAAAAGCATTAATGACCGAGTTTCGTAAAACGAACATGTCGGTAGCTATTGTTTTAGATGAATATGGTGGAACTGCGGGGATGGTTACAATCGAAGATTTGTTGGAAGAAGTAGTAGGGGATATTCAGGACGAACATGATGTTGAAGATGAAATCATGAAGCGAATTTCACCAAATAATTTTGTGATAAGTGGTAATGTAGAGATATCTGAACTAGTTCAACATTTTTCAGAAATAGAAATTCCTTTGGAACCTTCTGAGTACGATACCGTAGCGGGCTACATCATAAATAATTTAGGGCGTATTCCAAAAGTGAATGAAGAAGTGCTGATTGATGGGTATAAATTTATTATTACTAAAGCCACCCAAAGTCGCATCGAAACTATAAAACTAATTATCATCGAGTAGATTTCACTCGTCGTAAGATAGATTTTAGAGTCACTTAGATACACTATAACATCGAAAAACGGAACTATGTTTGATCTTTATCCACGTTGGTCTCAAGAATTTGCGAGAAAATATCTTAGCCGTACTATAAATACTTTTTTGCTTCATGGAAATGTCCATGACTTAGTACCTCTTAAAACAGATTCTGGAACGGAATTTTCTAGACTTAAATCATTTTTATCGGATGAGTTTTTTGGCTCTAGAGACTTCGTAGTTTTTTACGATCGATCTTCAGGTATTTATTTTAGAGATAAAGAATCCCAGCAAGATTTTAACCAGGCAATTGCAGGAAGAGACAGCTTAATAGGCACAGATTATGCTCAAAAGATGCCGAAAGATCCGGTTAGAGTGATGTCTTTATTAGAGCAATACTTTCGTCTTCGTTTAGAGCAAAAGAAGAGTATCGCATTAATTATGGATTATGCTGAAACGATAGTGCCGATGAGTGATGCTGGCTCTACTGGCAATGAAGACCGTACATCTCTTGTGTATCTTTCTAGATGGGCACACGACCCTATGTTTTTAGCATCCGATTTTACCACGGTAATGATAACTGAGAATTTATCTGACCTAAACAAAACACTTATTCAGAATCCATACACCACAGAAATTAAGATTAATATTCCTGGTGAAAGCGATCGTCTTGAGTTCATAAAATATGAAACTAAAAAAGATGATTTTGAAACACTGTCGGCGGTAACGCCGGAGATTATTGCTCAGCAAACAGCTGGATTGAATTATGTGAATATTCGCAGTGTGCTTTCAAACGCTCGAGAAAATAAAGAGCTTATTACCTTCGAAAGCCTTGGTGAGAATAAAAAAGAGCTTATTGAAGCTGAAGCTTATGGTTTGTTAGAGTTTGTTGAGACTCAATACTCTCTAGATAATGTTGCAGGTCACTCTCATGTTAAAAAACATCTTCGCCAAGCGGTAAAAGCACTTAAAGAAGGTCGCCAAGATGTAATGCCAATGGGATATTTAGTTTGTGGGCCTGTTGGAACTGGGAAAACATTTTTAGTTACTTGTTTCGCGAGCGAAGTTGGAATCCCAATGGTGAAATTGAAAAACTTCCGTAGTCAGTGGCAAGGTGTTACCGAGGGGAATTTGGAAAAAATTCTTTCTTTGCTTAAAGCTATGGCGCCTGTAGCTGTAATGATTGATGAAGCTGACGCATACCTAGGTGATAGAAGCTCAGGAGGCGACAGCGGTGTTTCTAGTCGTGTATTCTCTCAGATTGCTACATTTATGAGTGATACTAGCCACCGAGGTAGAATTATGTGGTTTTTGATGACTGCTCGCCCTGATTTAATGCCTATCGATTTAAAACGACAAGGTAGAGCAGAAGAGCATTTAGCTTTGTTTCCCCCTCATACTAAAGAAGAGCGTGTGGAGCTTTTTGAAGCAATGAAAAAGAAGACAGGCTTGAAGCTAACTGAAGATTACGTTCCCACTTTAATTGAACAAGGTATAGTTACTTTTTCTGGGGCGGATATGGAAGCCGCTTTGACTCGTGCAAAGTTTAGAGCAGCTGCTTTGAGCCAAGATGTTGTAAGCCCTGAAGTTTTGGATTTAGCACTCGCTGACTTTATCCCTCCAACTTACCCTGAGGAAGTGGAGCTTCAAACTTTAAATGCTGTGATAGAATGTACCTCTAAAGAGTTGCTTCCAGAACGATATAGAGAAATGGATAGAAATGAGATATTATCCACTATCGAAGAATTAAAATTTAGAGTTGGATAGGCTAGTTTTGATGTTTAGAAACTTATCAACTTCCCAGAAAATACTTGCTGGTGTTGGTGTACTATTGATTGTTCCTAGTATCCATTTACTTGGTAAAGGATTGGGGGTTTTATTTTCTAATTATTTTGAGGTTGATGTCTCAACTCAGGTATATCAGAATCTAATGCTTTTATGCTTTGGTGGATTAGCGTCGATGTACTTTTTTACGTTCAAAAAAGTAAGAAACCATATACGTCAATTTGGCCTTAGATATCCTAGCGGTGCGCATGGAATGGAGTTTATGCATATGTTCCAAGGGGTATTTATATCTCTAGCAATCATATGGATTTGCTACACTTTTGCAGGAAATATTAAAGAGATTGCTAGTTTGATCTAATGGCTAGCTCAAAATCTAACACTATTTCAAGTTCTCAGAAGTTATATTTGAGCCTTTTATTGATTTGAAATGTAGGATGAATTTATAGAATGCTAATTAACACCATTTTTTTTCTAGCAGCTATACACGGCATTATCTTAACGCTAGTTTTGGCTACGAAAAAAATTAATCAGTATTCGAATAGATTACTCTCTTTATTAATGCTGGTATTTACAGTTGATTTGGCCATGGCGTCCTACATTGGTTACGGTCTTAAATCAATGTACCCTCATGCCCTTGGTATAGACTATTCAATTACGCTGCTGTACGCTCCCCTGAGTTACCTGTATGTGGTTTCGATTATAAAAAGTAAAACAAATTTCGAGCTTAAAGATGGGCTCCATTTCATTCCATTTGTAGCATTATTGCTATATCTATTACCATTCTATCTAAGCTCTGGAGATGAAAAATTAGCTCTAACTAATTCAAGTGGATCTCTTACTGTTGGTTTTAGCTTTATAAGCAATGCAAAGCTTGCTTTCAATCTCGTGTACTTTCCATTTATTATTCGAGAAGTGCTTTTGTACAGAAAGAAGTTAAAAGAGCAATACTCATCCATAGAAAAACATAACCTAAATTGGCTTTTGGTATTTACTTTTTGCCTTGTTGCTATGGTCTTTTTTGCAATTGGGGTACAGGTTGTGGAATACTACGTCAATGTCGCTTCTAATTTTTGGGTATTCAATCTTATTGGCGTTGCTATTTTTGTGTATAGCATTGGCTACTTAGGATTAATACAGCCTGAGTTTTTTACGGATTTCGAAAAACATCAGTCAATAAAAACAGAAAGTGTTGAACAAAAGGAAGAAAGCTATACCAAATCTGGTTTAGAAGAAGAGATTGGAAGAGAGCTTTCGAACAGTCTTATAAGGTTAATGGAAGATCAAAAGCCTTTTGCCAACAGTGAGCTCAGTCTTCGTAATCTAGCTGAAATGCTAGGAATATCGCCTCATAATCTTACCGAGGTGATAAATAAATACAGTAATAAAAATTTCTACGATTTTGTGAATGCTTACAGAGTAGAAGAAGTAAAAGCACGAATTAGAAATCAAGAGAATAACAATTACACCTTACTTGCCATCGGACTTGAGTCGGGGTTTAACTCAAAATCATCTTTTAATTCGGTTTTTAAAAAGCATACAGGGCAAACACCTTCGCAATACAAAAAAAGTCTTCAAGCCGAAAAAGAATAGCTTTTACTTCAAAAAAGAAGTCCAATCCACTTGGTGTGGACGATTGGACCTTATTAATGAACTAATTTTGAGAAAAATTAACACTCAAAATGTAATTCATGCATATCACCAAAAAACTATTAAGCTTTATTATTTGTGTTTTTGTTGGTAGTAATTTTGTACTAGCTCAACAATCAATCCAGCCTTTAACACAAAGAGTTTCCGGAGTAATTATTGATAAAGTCACGAAAGAGACGTTACCCGGAGCCAATATAATTATTCTAGATTACGAACCATTAATTGGAACATCAACAAATGCTAATGGCGAATTTCTTTTGTCTGAAGTTCCTATTGGTCGTCATGATTTTAAAATTACTTTTCTAGGATATAAGCCTATTGTGATATCAGAAGTTTTGGTGACAGCTGGGAAAGAATTGATTCTTAGAGTTGAAATGAAGGAAGATATCTTTGAAGGGGAAAGAATAGAGGTTGTAGCCTCATTCCAAAAAGAGCAGGCTATAAATGATATGGCCTTTGTAAGCGCAAAAACCTTCACCATTGAAGAAACTCAACGGTATGCTGGAGGGTTAGATGATCCTGCGCGATTGGTGACCGTGTTTGCAGGCGTAACATCTACAGGTGGCGTACAAAACAATGCGATTTCTATTAGAGGGAATGCTCCAAAAAGTGTTCAATGGAGGCTAGAAGGGATTGAAATCCCGAACCCAAATCATTTTGCAGGACTTTCAGTTGCTGGCGGTGGTGGACTCACTTTGTTTAGTGCGCAACTACTTGCCAATTCAGATTTTTATACCGGAGCTTTTCCTTCAGAATATGGGAATGCGCTTTCAGGGGTGTTTGATATTAATTTCAGATCTGGCTCAAGAGAAAAACGGGAACACGCTTTTCAATTAGGATTAAATGGTATAGAGGCAAGTTCAGGAGGTCCGTTCAAAAAGAATGGGACAGCAACGTATTTATTCAACTATAGATTTTCTACGTTGACATTTCTTCAGCCATTATTGCCAACGGAGGGAGCTATTAGATATCAAGACGTTTCTTTTAAAATAGATGTTCCTACAAAAAACTCAGGCAGATTTGAACTATGGGGTGTTGGCGGTCTAGATTATCAAACGATGGAAGCAAAAACAGATTCCTCCAATTGGGAATATGCTTTCTGGGATTTTACAGATAATAGAATTGAGTTGGGAGTTGGCGCTTTAGGTCTTTCTCACAGTTATTTGTTGAATTCAAAAAGCTACATTAAAACGACGTTAGCACTTTCGGGAAATTCCACTAAATACACTGAAAATCGTTTCGACGATAACTTGAATATGCAGCCTTATATCGGAATCAGTAGTAATACAAGTCGAATTGCTTTCAAAAGCTACATCAACCAAAAGCTGGGTAAGAGGATAGTCCTTCGTACAGGTTTTGAGGCCCAAGAATTATTCTATAATGTAGATATTGCTGGTAAGTTGGATAATCAATCTATTTATACTCAATTATCAAAAGGTGATGGCAGCGCAGAGTTAGTTCAAATTTATAGCAACGCTAAGATGTTAATTTCACCCAAACTCACTTTCTTAGCGGGTTTGCATGGGCAATGGTTTTCACTTAATGAAGAAATGCTTTTGGAGCCACGAGCCTCACTAGATTACCAAGTTAATACTACTACAGGTTTTAGCGTTGGTTATGGGTTGCACAGCCAAATAGAAGAGCTAAGCGCATATTTTGTTCAGCCAGAGAATGGGCTCCCAAACAGAAAGCTCGAAATGACAAAAGCGCATCATTTGGTAGTAGGGGTCAAAAGAAAAATCAGCGATATCCATCTATTAAAAGCGGAAGTGTTTTGGCAATATCTCTATGATGTGCCGGTAATTGCGGACAGTAGTTTTTCGATGCTGAATTTTGTTCAAGACTTCACCTTTAATGAGGCTCTAGTAAATGATGGCGAAGGTAAAAACTATGGATTAGAGCTTACTTTTGAGCGGTATATGAGTAATAATTATTACTACATGATAACCGGAACGTTCTATTCCTCAACTTACAGAGGTGGTGATGGTGTTTGGAGAGATACTCGTTTTAATCAGAATATCGCAACGAACCTATTAGTGGGTAAGGAGTTTGAGTTAAAGAGTGGAAGAAATCTACTGGGGGTGAATGGGAGAATAAGTTACACAGGTGGAGAAAGATATAGTTCTGTTAATCAATCCGATTCAAAAAATATGGAACAAGTTGTATTTGACGAAAGCCAAGCGTTCACAAAAAAGTTCGATGATAGTGTCATCTTAGATTTAACTATTACCTATCGTAGAAACTTTAGTAGCTATTCCAGTATTTGGGCGCTTCAGATAAAGAATGTTTTAGGAGCTAAAGACAGATCTTTTGATTATAACTACAAAACCAAGAAAGTGGATTTAGTAGAAGAAGGTATACCATTGCCACTACTAAGTTGGAAAGTAGAGTTCTAATCCATTCAGAAAGTAATTTTCAATAAAAAAGCCCAGCTAAGCGAACTTAACTGGGCTTTCTGTCTAATAGAAATGAAGGAAGTTTATTCTACAATAAACGTACCTTTCATCAAACCATAATGGCCAGGAAAACTACAGATAAAAGTGTACTCACCTTTAGCTGGAGCTTCAAATTCAATAGTGGTAGACTCGCCACCGCCAACTAAATCTGTGTGAACAATAACATCTTTGGTGTCTTTTGGGATATAGTCGTTGTCTCTAGCAGTCATTGCAGTCATTGCAAAGTCTTTCACAACTACATCGGCATTTAAAAGAACCCAGTTATGTCCCATTGCTTGTTTTGGAAGTTTACCTACATGGTTCAAAGTAAGTTTAACAGTAGATCCAGCTTTAACTTTAATCTCAGTAAGATTAAATCTCATCTGGTCGTTTCCTTCAATCACAACTTCGGTCACAGCGTCAGCTGAAGTGCTAATAGTAGCTTTTTTATCAGTGCTTGGTTGCGTAAAAACGAACAACATTAAAAGCGAAATTAAAATATTCATAATCGTAAATATGGTTGGTTTGTAATTAGACTCGAAAATTAGCCATTAAAGATGAAGAAAGTATGAAGAAAAAAATAATGTTGTCAATGGTCTCAGAGCAGATGTAAGCATTGTTTAAGGTTAAATATCCAGTTAGATATTATAGTTCAACCAAATGGTTGAACCCTAGGGTTTAATGTGTTATTATTTGTGCAATACAAATTTACTTTGATATGGCTATTGAAAAAGAAACGGAAGAACGAATATTTGAAGCTGCGCAACGTGTGTTTCAATTAAGAGGCTTTGAAGGTGCGAGAATGCAGGAAATTGCAGACGAAGCCGGAATAAATAAATCTATGCTTCATTATTACTTTAGAAGTAAGAGTGCATTGTTCCAAGAGGTGTTTAAGTCGAGCGTTAAAAAGATTATGCCCAAATTGTTTGCCATCTTGGCTAATGAGAAAACATTGAGGGAAAAGGTAGTTCAGGTTGTGAACTTTTATCATGATGTATATCTCGAGAATACGCACTTACCTGCTTTCGTGGTGTATGAAATGAATCAACATCCAGAAAGATTCAAAGAATTCATTAAATCAATGGATATGCATCTCCCTGAAGAATTTATAGAACAAGTAGAAGAGGGCGTAGCTTCAGGAAAAATGCGCAGAATTGCACCTGATCAATTTCTTATTAATGTGATAAGTCTTTGCATGATGCCAATGATAGCTAGGAACATGGCTCAGACTTTATTTCATTTAGATGATACTGAATACGATAGTTTTCTGAATGAACGCAGAGAACTTATCCCAAACCTGATTTTTAATGGGGTTATATTATGAAAATCTTCAGAATTGCATTGATAGGAGTCCTTGGTTTATTGGTTACTCCACTGATGGCACAAAGTGAAGAGCCGACTTTTACACTTCAAGAAGCTTATCAAAAGATAAAAAAGAACTATCCTTCGGCAGAGAAGATTGAAATAAGGCAAAAAATTGCTGGATTTAATCAGCAACTTAATCAATCTAATTGGCAGCCAAATATAATTGTCGGAGCAAGTACAAGTTACCAATCTGATGTAACTGAAGTTCCTTTCGTTGCTCCGGGTGCATCCTCACCAGGTTTTAGCAAAGACCACTACAGTATTTCTATAGATGTAAATCAATCAATATTCGATGGGGGACGAGTTAGTACTCTAAAAAAAATTGAATCTAGTAGCGAACAAGCTTCATTAGCCATGATTGAGGTAGAACTACAAAATGTTCGTGCTCAAATAGATGAGCTATTTTTTGGAATTATTATTCTACAAAAACAGCAAGAATCTCTCAATCTCATTGCTAAAGATATAGATGAACAACTCGGACTAGTACAGTCTAGAGTAGATAATGGAGTGCTTTTACCAAGTAATGAACTAGTTCTTAAAGCAGAATTATTGAAGCTAGAACAGCAACAAATAGCACTTAAATCTGTAATAAAATCGGGCTATGATGCTTTGGGGTTAATTCTAGATACAGATTTAAAAAAACAACCAGACTTAACTTATCCCGATTTGGAAGAATTAGATAAGCTAGATGAAACTTCTATTCATAGAGCTGAATTGGAACTCTTTAAAGCAAAATCTACGATGCTTGAAGAGAGCAAAGGTTTATTAAAGGCAGATAAACTTCCGACCCTTTCAGCATTTGCAAAAACAGCGTATGCACGACCCGGATTAAATGCTTTTGAAGATGATATGCAATTGTATTGGATGGTCGGATTAAAAGCACAATGGAGTTTTAGAAATTGGCATAATGCTTCCAAAAAAAATGAAGTTCTACTGTTGGAACAAAGAACCATTGTAAAAGAAGAAGAGGTTTTTACTTTGCAACTTGATGCTTCACTAGCTCAAGATTATGAACGTATTATAAGTTTAAAAGATCAGATTGAGCTAGATAAAGAAATAATAGAATTAAGAAAACAAGTAGTAGCTGAAAAGAAAAATTTGCTAGAAAATGGTGTTATCACATCTACAGAATGGATTACCGAGCTAAATGCAGAACACAGAGCAAGGCTGAATCTAGAAGCACATCAAACGGAATTAGTGAAAACAAATATCGAGTACTTAACAAAGAAAGGAATAGTATGGAACTGAGAAGTAAACTTGGAGCGCTGCTGTTATTTTTGACAGCCATTTCCTGCACTAGCGAACAAAAATCGGATGCGTATGGGCAGTTTGAAGTTGATGCGACAACTATTTCTAGCGAGGTGTCAGGAAAGCTGGTTTCGTTTGAGGTAGAAGAAGGGAAAACATTAGCCGCTAATGAAGTAGCTGGTTTCGTTGATACGGTGCAGAGTTATCTTCAAAAGCAGGAACTAAAGGCCACAAGAGAATCAATAAAAACCAAAATAGGTACAATTGAAGCTCAAAAGAATGTGTTTGAAGCACAACTTGAAACCGCAAAAAAAGAGCTAAATAGACTGGAGGCATTAAAGAAAGAAAAGGCTTCAACCCAACAACAAATAGATAATGCTACTGGTCAAGTAAATAGTCTAGAGAAGCAAATAAGAGCCTTAGAAATTCAGAAAAAGTCGGTTTATGCAGAAATAGAAACGGTAAATGCAAAGCTGGATCAGATAAACGATAAGATTCATCGAGCGGTAATAGTAAATCCTATTAATGGAATTGTTTTAAACAAATATGTGGAGCAACATGAGCTTATTGGCACAGGCAAACCATTGTATGAAATTGCCAATTTAGATGAATTAGTACTTAGTGTTTATGTAGCCGGACAACAACTACCAAACATCAAACTAGGGCAAGAAGTTGAAGTGCTTATCGATGAAACTGAGACAAGCAACCAAAGTCTGAGAGGAGTGGTTAGTTGGATTTCATCGGAGGCTGAGTTCACCCCAAAAATGATTCAAACAAAAGAAGAACGTGTAACCCAAGTTTATGCAGTAAAAGTAAAAGTGCTGAATCCAAATGGATTGATAAAAATTGGGATGCCTGGAGAGGTAAACTTTAACTAACACGTTTATGTCTGTAGTAGAAATAACATCGATAAATAAATCCTACGGTTCTGTAAATGCACTAACAGACATCAATGTAAGTGTAAGTAAAGGCGAGATTTTCGGCTTCATCGGTCCAGATGGTGCGGGAAAAACAACCTTATTTAGGATTTTAACCACACTGCTGATTCCAGATTCTGGAAACGCTAGAGTGTTGGGGTTCAATGTAGTTTCTGAATACAAAAAAATACGTCCAAAGCTGGGCTATATGCCGGGTAAATTTTCATTATATCAAGACCTTAGTGTTGAGGAGAATCTTGAATTTTTCGCTTCAGTTTTTGGCACAACAATAACGCAGAATTATGAATTGATTGAGCCCATTTACAAACAGCTGGAGCCTTTTAATACTCGTTTAGCGGGAAAGCTTTCAGGTGGAATGAAGCAGAAGCTAGCATTGTGCTGTGCGCTGATTCACAAGCCAGAATTACTTTTTCTAGACGAACCAACAACTGGTGTTGACGCCGTTTCGAGAAAAGAATTTTGGGATATGTTGGTGAGTCTGAAAGAACAAGGAATTAGCATCGTGGTTTCTACACCGTATATGGATGAAGCTAAATTATGCGATCGCGTTGCACTCATCCAAGAAGGAAAAACACTACAGATTGATACTCCCGACAATATTGTAAGGACTTTCAAAAAGCCGTTGCTAGGCATAAAGGCCGCAGAGACATATCCTCTTCTTTTAGCATTGAAAAACTACGAACAAACTCATTCAGTTCATCCTTTTGGCGAGTTTCTCCATTACACGGAAAAGAATGAAAATCCTGACTTAGAAGTACTGAAAAGCTATTTAGTAAAGCAAGGCATCCATGATGTGGAGATTGAATCAGTCACTCCCAATATAGAAGATAGTTTTATGGCTTTGATGGGAGAGGAGGCAAACGATGAGTAATCTAGTCATTCAAGCAGAAGAACTCACTCGAACGTTCGGCAATTTCACAGCTGTTGATAGTATTTCTTTCGAAGTTGCAAAAGGAGAGATATTTGGATTCTTAGGAGCTAATGGTGCAGGTAAAACCACTGCTATGAAAATGCTTACAGGACTTCTATCACCGAGTTCAGGTAAAGCTTTTGTTAATGGTTTTAATGTGTACACCGAGACCGAAAAAATAAAGAAGAGTATTGGCTACATGAGCCAAAAGTTCTCTCTTTATGACGATTTAACAGTCGCAGAGAATATTGAATTTTATGGAGGAATCTACGGGTTATCGTCAAAGAGCCTTTCCCAAAAAATGACAGATGTAATCTCTAATGTTGGTTTAACGGATGTTAAAAAATCTTTGGTAGCTTCTTTGCCACTAGGTTGGAAACAGAAGCTAGCTTTTTCAATTTCAGTGATACATGATCCAAGTATTGTTTTTTTGGATGAACCTACTGGCGGAGTTGACCCCGTTACTCGTCGACAGTTTTGGGAGATGATTTATGAAGCAGCTAGCCGAGGAATTACGGTTTTTGTAACCACTCACTACATGGATGAGGCCGAATATTGCGATAGAGTTTCCATTATGGTTGATGGTAGAATCGATGCTTTAGACACTCCTGAAGGTTTGAAAAAGAGTTTTTCCACCAACTCCATTGAAGATGTATTTATAAAACTAGCACGTTCAGCAAAGCGAGGCGACTGATGGGTGCATTTAGAGGTTTCGTAATTAAGGAGTTTAAGCAGATTTACAGAGACAAAAGAACTTTAGTGGTGCTTTTTGGAATGCCTGTAATTATGCTTCTTCTGTTCGGTTTTGCGATTCGAAATGAAGTGACTAATGTGAAGGTTGGTGTCCTAGATGCCTCCAAAGATCTTGTAACTCAGCAACTCATTCAGAAGATCAATGCTTCTGATGCATTTCAAGTGACAGCCATTTTATCTAGCTATGATGAGATTACTGAAGTATTCAAAGCGGGTGAAATTAAGGAGATTATCGTATTCGAACCTTCCTTTGGAAGAGAAATTGAAAGGACGGGGTCTGCCGATATTCAACTCATTACGGATGCCACAGACCCAAATTTGGCAAATATTGTTCAATCATATACCTCAAATATAATTCGAAGCTATGTTCAAGAGATAAATGATAGTGGGACTTCTCATGCCATGGGAATTCAACCTAAAATCAAGTTGATGTATAACCCCGAGCTCGCAAGTGTTAATCTGTTTGTGCCAGGTTTAATTGCCGTAATTTTGATGTTAGTATCAGCTCTTATGACATCCATTTCCATCACACGGGAAAAAGAAATGGGAAATATGGAGATTCTATTAGTTTCGCCACTTAAGCCAATTCACATTGTTTTGGGTAAAGTATTGCCTTATTTATTGCTTTCAGTTGTCAATGTGGTAGTGATTCTAGTCTTGGCAAAATTTGTATTTCATGTGCCATTTCAAGGGTCGCACGTTCAGTTTTTCATGGAGTCTATTTTGTTCATTTTGACGGCACTTTCACTAGGGCTACTCATTTCGTCAATCACAAATAGTCAACAAACAGCTATGATGATTTCTTTAGCTGGTTTATTATTACCAACCGTGTTGCTCTCGGGTTTCATCTTCCCGATTGACAGTATGCCATTTCCTCTCCAGATGATAAGCAACATCATTCCAGCGAAATGGTACCTCATCATTGTGCGTGGTATCATGCTAAAAGGAGCGGGGGTGTTTATTCTGTGGAAAGAAACCGCAATACTGTTAGGAACAACTATAATTTTGATTGCTCTTAGCCTGAAAAAATTCAAGGTGAGGTTGCAATGAGAATACTTCGCTTTTTATTAAAGAAAGAATACTTGCAAATATTCAGAAACAAAGGGATGCTTCCCATCCTATTTGTACTGCCCGTCATACAGTTGGCAATTTTGTCTTTTGCGGCAACCTATGAACTCAAACAAGTACAATTTGCTGTTATAGATTTTGATCAATCACAGATGTCGCATGAGTTGGTGCAGAAACTTCAAGCATCAGGCCGCTTTCAATTAGTAGCAACGTATTCTTCAACTGATACTGCACTTGAAGAAATGAAAGCAGGGCAAATAAAAATGCTCTTAACCGTTGCAAAAGACTTTGAACAGCATCTTAAAACAGGTAACGAAGCACCCATACAAGTAACAATTGATGCTGTTGATGGAAGTACAGCAGGGCTCATTCAATCTTATTCTAGTTCCATTATATCAGATTTTAATGCCGAAAAACTAGGCGAATTAGCCATAGCAGGTTCCGCAATAGTTTCACCTAAAACGATAAACATCATCCCTTCCAACTGGTATAATCCTGACTTAGATTACATCACTTTTATGGTCCCAGGAATTTTGGTTGTTCTGATTTCTATGATTGGGCTTTTTCTTTCTGGGATGAATATCGTACGAGAATATGAAATTGGAACCATCGAACAATTAAATGTAACACCTATTCAGAAATCACAATTTATGTTGGCAAAGCTCATACCTTTTTGGACGATTGGTATGTTTGATTTATGCGTTGGATTATTACTAGCTCGGTTTGGATTTCAGATACCATTTCTCGGAAGTCTGTTTACCATTTTAGTGATTGCTGGAATTTATCTAGTGGTTATTCAATTAATGGGCTTACTCATTTCAACCGTAACCCATACCCAACAGCAAGCCATGTTTATTGCGTGGTTCTTGATTGTAATTTTTATCCTAATGGGTGGCTTATTTACTCCAATTGAAAGTATGCCGCAGTGGGCACAAAACCTTACCCTCGCTAATCCAATTTCATATTTCATTAAGATAATGAGGATGGTTTTGCTGAAGGGAGCAGGCTGGAAAGAAATCTACAAAATGGTATTTGTGTTGGTTGGTATGGGAGTACTCTTTTTAGGAGTGTCACTGAATCGGTATAAAAAAACGAGTGCTTAAAAATAAAGGATTCATATAAACCATTTCCTATGTATCAGATAAAAAAGAATACATAGTTTAAAAAAGCACTTCAATTTCTTCTCAAACTTGCTACATTCCATCCTCACACTCTCACACATTGAAGCATGAAGAAAGAATTAGCATCTATTAGGGAACGGTTAGACCTAATAGATAAAACCATTGTAAAAGCCTTAGCTGATCGACAAGATGTAGTTAAGGAAGTTGCCTCCCTTAAAATTAATAAGGCAGCTGGCATTAGAGATTTAGAACGCGAAGAGCTATTACTGAGCAAGATTAGAGATTTTGCGCAAGAAGTAGGCTTAGATAGATATTACGCAGAGCATCTTTTCCGCGAAATAATAACCAACTCAGTGCGCTTTCAAACCCATTCTCTGGTCGACCACCAAAATCAAAAGAATGGTGAGAAACGAGTTTCCGTGAGTTATCAGGGAACAGATGGCGCTTTTAGCCATTTAGCAGCTTTAAGACATTTCGGTGAGCGGTATAGCAATGTAGATTGTTACGGCTTCGATACTTTTCAGCAGGCGGCTCAAGCGGTAAAAGATGGGCAAGTTAATTTTGCGGTGCTTCCGATAGAGAATACCACAGCTGGTTCTATCAACGATACATACGATATTCTAGGAAACTCTGGATTACACATTGTTGGCGAAGAAATTCTCAAAATTGTACACTGCTTAATGGCAGTAGAACCAGTTGATGTTTCTCAAATTCGCAGAATTCTATCTCATCCCAAAGCGATTGAACAATGCACTAATTTCCTTTCCAAATTGCCACGATGTAGAGTTGAATCCTATTTAGATACAGCCATTTCAGCCAAAAAAGTCTTGGAAGATGGAGATTTATCTCAAGCTGCAATTGCAGGTGCTCATGCTGCCGACCACTACGGATTACACATTATTGCACATAACATTGCAAATCAAGAAGAGAATTTTACGCGTTTTGTGATTGTTTCAACCGATGCCGTTACCATCGACCTTCAAGTACCTTGCAAAACTTCTTTGATGATGGTTACTTCAAACGAAGAAGGCTCGTTAATTGATTGTTTGAATGTGCTTCATAAACATGGAATTAACATGAGTAAGCTCGAATCCCGCCCACTTCCTCACGAGCCGTGGCGCTACTCCTTCTACTTAGATATTGAAGCCAACACCAGTAATCCTAAAGTTGAAGAAGCATTGATAGATTTGGCTAAAGAAGCAGAGGAGCTAAAAGTACTAGGCTGCTATTCGAAAGAAATGAACTAAGCCAAGGTAATTTCCCAACTATTTAGCGAAAGAGTACGTAGCTCGAATGAATGTACTATAGGTATTTGGAATAATATCAGAAGTATGTGAGTTACGGACTCTATATCGGGCATCCATGCTTAGCTTTTTTGAAATAACAAATCGGTAACGAATTTCAAATTCATCGCTATTAGTAGCATAAGGGGCTGTAAGCCAATCTTGATCGTTTCTGGAAAGTTCAATCATCAAGTTGTGACGCTCTGCAACATTATAAACGCCAGCTGATGCCGCCACGACCGAGCCATCTGCGAACTTTGTTTTTAGATTCTGTCCCAATTCACCTGAAATACGAATAGAACCGCCATTTAGTAGTTCCTTTTTTGGGAAATCGAAAACAACATTTGAACTAAGGGTTAAATAAGAAATATACTCGCCATTGTGCAAGAAAGCATTAGGAGCCCACATCAGGCCAACCCCTTTTCGAATAATATTATATTTATTTCTTGTTGAATTAGTAAAGCCTATATAGTTAACCATATTATATTTGTTTCGACCAAAATTAAGAGGTCTTTTATAGGGAAATGTAGCTTCACCTCTTTTTTGATATTCCAATATTATCTCTGAAACCCACTCGTCATTTAATGCTTTCTTATAGTAGAATCCATCCGTCCAGTGCACAAAAATAGCGTTGCTTTGAAAACGATCTATGGAATGTGCGGTAGCAATTGGCAGAGAAAAGCTTTTTTGAAACCGACCAAACCTAAATTCCTGAGTCTCATCATGGTATTTATAGTAGAATTCGTCGAACGAGAAGGTGTCGTAAGCCAAAGATCCATTTTGGTTGGGTGTTAAGCTAAAGTCTGGACTGTTTAAATCTCTTGAGACAATATAAACTGCACGAGCAGAAAAACTATGGGTTTCACTAAGTTCGTAATGAACACCTGGTCGAATCCTTAAAAAAGGAACGTTTCCGCCTATACCATCCGCATCGGTGCTAGTGCCCAAGTAATTTATTCGGACATCCCCATATGCACTGAAGCTGCTTGTTTCTTGTGCAAAAGCACTGAAGGTATTTGATATAAATAGTAATGCGGAAAAGCTTAAAATTCCTTTTAGAAATCTCATTTTAGAAGGATAAAATTGTTGGAATTACTCTAAGACTAACTAATTAATATAAAACCAAAAATAGTAGTAATTGAATTAATAAACTTGAACTTTGGGTTATAGCGAAATAAAATATCAAATGCAGAGGAGCTATTTAAGCTTTCTGTCAAAACTAGACCGATACAGCACATGTTTTGAGTAGGGGGAGTTTTCTTCAAAGCGAGGGTGACTGAAATTTCCAACGAATTGCATTCCAACTTTCTGCATCACTCGTTGAGATGCAAGATTCTTTGGAATTGTGAAAGCATAGATTTCGTCAAGCTTAAGTTCTTGCAGGGCAAATTCTAAACAACGTTGAGCTCCTTCAGTTGCTAAACCCAAGTTCCAATAGTCTTTATCTAAACGCCATCCAATTTCAACACAAGGAGTAAAATCTGTCTCAAAAGAGGGGTGTGAAAGTCCTATAAAGCCAATGAACTTATTCTCGGATAAATAATCCACAGCAAAGAAACCGTAGCCAAACTCTTCAAAATGCTTATTAATGCGTTCTATCAAGCTAGTGGTTTCTTGAGGAGTTAATGTAGATGGAAAATGTCTCATAACTTCCTTATCTGCATTGAGCTCGGTAAAAGGTTCAAGGTCGTTGGGGCCCCAAACTCTAAATCCAAGTCTTTCTGATGTGAAAATGTAGCTCACAATACTAACTCATAGTTTGGATTAATTCGTAAACGCTTTCTGCACAACCCCAGGAAACGGTATAACCCGCGCCACCATGTCCATAATTGTGGATGATGGGAAGTTCACTATCCCACTCTAACCGTACGCTAGTTCGGCCAGGGCGTAATCCAACCACTGTTTGTTGAATATCTAGGTTTTGTAGTTCGGGAATTACACTTATAGCACGATTAAGAATTCTATTCTTTAGACCTTCGTCTGAAGTAGTAGAAAACTGATTCTTTTTTGCAGAACCACCAACCACAATGCAGTCTTTTCGTGGAATTACATAAACAAGCTCATCTGAGAACTCGTCTACAGCAAACTCAATTGAAAACCCTTGTATTGAATTTGAAGGACTAAGTTTTACCACCTGCCCTTGAATTGGATATACTTCTGTATCCTCAAATAATTCTTTAGAGTCTAAACCGATACAATTTATAGTTATAAAATCTGACTCTAATTCAGAAACCTTTTCAATCGTTTTATGAATGAAATTTCCTCCTAGGCGAGAAAATTCACATTGCAAGTAATGCAAGTAAATGGGAGTTTCAACTAAAGGAAGTAACATGGTGTAGGAAATACTGTCATTTCCAGAGATAATTTTTCGATCCTGTTGAATGGCAATGCTAGGTGGTAATGCTGTAAGCCAATCAGGATTTTCTTCACTCTGTTCAATAACCGAGAATGGGACAAAGGAGACACCCGACTGTTCGATTGTAGAGAGCTCTTCAAACTTCTGATAGGTAACTCTGCTCCATTCATTAACTTTCTCTACAGGTTTTGCTGCGTAAGGAAACCAAATAGCGGCAGCAACGGCAGAAACGGTATTCTGGGCTATTTCTTTAGCAACAATGGTTACATCAAACCCTTGCTCAAGTAGGAGAACGCCTGTGGTTAATCCAGAAACGCCACCACCTAGAATAGTAATCGGTTTTTGGACTTTATTCATGATTCTAAGACTGAATAGTAAGCTTGTTATCTGCCCATTCTAATTCGGCGGGAGATGATTTCTCAAATAACTCAGAGTCTCGAATCCATTTTTTATTCTGCCATACGCGAACAAAACCCTTTTCAAGTGGTTCGTTAGGATTTTGTTTGTCTATGCGGTGTGCAAATTCTACAAGTTGTTCTTTCTGATTTCGAAGCTTAGATTCAACTCTATGAGCAAGCTGTTCTTGAATAGTAGAAATAGTAGAATGTGCAGTTTTCATTTTCTGCTGAACAGCTAGCAATGCATGAGATTTTCCGAGATAAGAAACTCGATCTTTATAAAATTGAACTGAGCCTTTAGTATTCAACTCCATTCTGCGGGTTAAATCTTCCACATACATTTGAATTTCGTTAATATCTGGCGTAGCTAAAACCGCAGCCTGTGTTGGGGTTGCCGCTCTTGAATCGGCAACAAAATCTGAAATGGAGAAATCAACTTCATGTCCTACGGCACTTATAATAGGAATGGGACAAGCAAAAACGGCTCGAGCAACAGCTTCTTCGTTAAATGGCCATAAATCTTCTAGCGAGCCGCCACCGCGACCAATAATGACTACATCTACATTTTGTTGACTGCTGAAAAAATCCAATCCACGAACGATTTCTGGAGCTGCATTAACTCCTTGTACACTAGCATGATAGAGTTTTACCTGAGCTAACGGCCATCGTTTTTCTAGAGTAGCCAGGATATCTTGGAAAGCAGCTGTTGTTTTTGAAGTGACAACACCAATGGTTTGCGGAAATTTAGGAAGAGGTTTTTTGTGAAATTCCTCGAATAGACCTTCAGCTTGCAATTTTGCTTTTAGCTGTTCAAAAGCTTGCTGTAGTTTTCCTATTCCTGCTTGTTGAACCAAATTCACAATCATTTGGTAGCGACCGTGAGGAGCATAAACCTGAAGGTCGCCCCCAATAACTATCTGCTGACCATCAGTTAGTTTAATGCCAGAGCGTTGAATAGTGTTACGCCAAAGTACGCATGGTAGTTGGGCACCAGAGTCTTTAAGTGTAAAGTAAATGTGTCCGTTAGCACTTTGTTTAACGTTGCTAGCTTCTCCTTCTACTAAAATATCCGTGAAATTTTGTTCTAGAAGCTGTTTGACTTTACCTGTTAACTCAGTAACTGTTGGTATATCAAAAAGAAAGGGTGTTTGGTTCGACATTTCTAACTAGCAAAAAAATGATTTCGTCTATATTTAATGGGTGCTGTAACTCAGCGCTTTAAGATAAGTGGTTCTAGCTTATGAAAATAATAACTTCTCTTTCTGGAAAATAACTAAGGAATATATTTAGAAAAAGTTACCCTTTATGGGTGAGATTCAGATCTTATAACTTGAACCGTTTCAAATTCTAGTAAATAACGGTACTTTAGAAATAATGAAATCACATCTCGAAAATATCCGAGTACAAAAGTATATCGTTAGGATAGCAATTCTTCTTTTTATCCTAAAGTTAGTAGCGTGGTATTTAACCCAATCAGTTGCCATTCTTACCGATAGCTTAGAAAGTATTGTGAATGTAGTGAGTGGTTTTGTTGGATTATATAGCTTGCGTTTAGCCGCTGTTCCTCGAGATCGAAGCCATCCTTATGGGCACGGTAAAATTGAATTTATTTCTGCTGGAATAGAGGGGGCTTTAATTTCAGCGGCAGGAATTTTTATTATTTATGAAGCTGCTAGAAGCTTTTTTGTTCCTCCAACACTTGCCAAACTTGATATGGGAATTATCATCATTAGCATTTCGGCGGTTATAAATTATGGTTTTGGTTTATGGGCCGTTCGGACGGGGAGAAAGAATAATTCGTTGGCGTTGCAGGCTAGTGGTAAGCATCTTCAATCAGATACCTACACAACTTTAGGAATTATTATTGGGTTGCTCCTCCTTCAATATACAGGCTATATGTGGTTAGATGGTGTAGTAGCCATAATTTTTGCGCTACTTATCATTTATACCGGTTATAAAATTTTGCGAAGTGCAATTGCTGGAATCATGGACGAATCGGACGAGAAATTATTAAGTGAGATGGTAGCTTGCTTGCAAAAACACAGAGATAAAAACTGGATAGATTTACACAACTTACGCATCATCAAATACGGGAGTGTTTTGCACATAGACTGTCATATTACTCTCCCTTGGTATTTTACCGTAAAGCAAGGTCATGATGAAACCGACAAACTAGAAGCTCTTATTCTAGATCAGTTTGGAAGTCGAATTGAATTGAATATCCATACTGATTATTGCCATGATTTTTCATGTCCGCTTTGTACTATAGAGAACTGTGATGTAAGGAAAGCTCCGTTCCAAAAACAGGTAGAATGGACGGTAGAAAATGTTGTGTCTAAAGAGAAGCATCGGATGTAAAAGGGGATTTATCTTCTATAAAGTATATTTCTAAATGTCTTTGAGTAATAGCCTTTGCTTCTGTGAGCCGAAGAAGTTAAATCATAAGAATAATAGTTTTCTTCTTCATAAATAATCCGACCTCGTTTTTCGTCATATTCTACCATTTTCAAACCGACAAAAACCCTATATTCGAAATCGAATCTTAATTCAATTTTAAAGCACCGATGCTCCTAAAAAACCTTCGCCCAATTAGCAAAACTCAAAATGGCAATGAAACCGTAAACATCCGTATTAAAGATGGAGTTATTGACGAAATTGGGAGTGACTTGACTGCAAGTGCAGGCGAAGAAATCCATGACTTTGAAGGTGCTTTTGTAAGTACAGGTTGGATGGATATGCACATCCATTTACGTGAGCCAGGTTTTGAACACAAAGAAACGATTAAAACAGGTTGCGATGCGGCCGCTTTTGGTGGTTTTACTGCGGTGGCTTGTATGCCAAACACTAAACCAGCTACGCACACTCGCGACGTGGTGGAATACATCATCAAAAAAGCAGAAGCTACTGCCGTTGATGTTCACCCAATTGGCTGTGTTACCAAAGATAGAGCTGGTAAATCCATAGCAGAAATGGGAGATATGAAAGATGGTGGCGCTGTTGCTTTTAGCGATGATGGCGATCCCGTTTACGACTCCCAAGTAATGCGCGTTGCTTTAGAATATTCTTCCATGTTAGGAATGCCCATTATCAATCACGAAGAAGATATCGCACTTTCTCGCCCAGGACACATGCATGAAGGTAGAGTTTCTACTCGTTTGGGTTTAGATGGAACGCCTTCTATTGCTGAAGAAACGATGATTGCTCGCGATATTTTGTTAGCAGAATATACTGGTGGTCATGTTCATGTGGCTCATATCAGTACCAAAAACGCAGTAGATTTAGTGCGTCAAGGCAAGAAAAAAGGCATTAATGTTACTACGGAAGTTTGTCCACATCATTTCGATTTAACGGATGAAGAAATTGATCGCCAAAAGTTTAATACGAACTTCAAAATGCATCCGCCATTACGTTCGCAAGAAGATGTGGATGCGATGATTGAAGGGTTAGTTGATGGAACTATTGACGTAATTTGTACCGACCATGCCCCACATTCCATCGAAGAAAAAGAAGTTGAATTTATTTATGCGCCTAACGGAATTATCGGGCTTGAAACAGCATGGTCTATTTCAAATATGCGATTACTCAAAGCTAAGAAGTTAAACTTGCAACAACTTGTAGAGAAGCTTAGCGACAATCCTCGTAAAATTTTAAATCTTGAAGAACTGAAGATTGAAAAAGGGGCAAAAGCCAACTTAACCTTCTTTAATACGGATGAAGAGTGGACTTTTGATGCAAAAAATGTTCGTTCTAAATCAAAAAACTCGCCTTACTTAAATACAAAGTTAACAGGCCGTGCTTTGGGTATATTTAATAAAGGGAAGTTGGTACTAAACCAGTTGAGATAACGTTCCCAATCTCACTAGACATAAAAATTATCTCTATGAAAAATCTGCTTCTACTAACACTATTCGCCTTTACATCGCTAAGTTGCACTGCTCAAAAAGCCACTTCACAAAACTATACGTTTGTCACGTACAATGTAGAGAATTTGTTTGATGCGGACGGTATTGCTATCTACGACGATTACAATCTCACAGATAAAGATGGTAACGAACAATACACAAAAGAAGATGTATTGAATAAAATTAAGAATGCGGTTCGTGTATTAAAGCATTACAACGATGGCAAAGGCCCAGACATTATTGCAATGGTGGAGCTTGAAAGTGATTACACCCCAACTACAGGCAAACCTAAATGGAATAACGCATCTGAATTTTTAGCTCATTATAAGAATACCACCCTAGACAAGATGCTAGGCGATGATTTTAGTGATGAAATTGCCGATTTACCATCAGACTTATTACTGCTTAAAGGAATGATAGATGGCGGAATGTGGGATTATCAGGTGGAAGTTGGTTACAGTCCAAAAGACTCCAAAGGCTTACCAACCACTGTTCAAAAAACAGCAGTTTATTCAAGGTTCCAAATCTTAAGGGAGAAAACAAAAATTCATCCTCTTAATAGAGCGCGCCCAATTCTTGAAACTTGGATTGATGTAGATGGTGCCGAGTTAGTAGTATTTGCGAATCATTGGAAGTCAGGTGCAGGTAGTGCTGATATGGAGATAATTCGTCTTCAAAATGCAGAAGTGTTACGTGCCCGATTAGACGAGCTACAAGCTGAGAATCCTAATGTCGATTTTATTTTAGCTGGAGATTTTAACTCAGATTACAATCAAACTGCTAGGTATAATTTTCCAAAAACGGCTGTTAACGATGTGCTAAAATCTATTGGTGATGAAGCTAGTGTGGCAAATGGTGAAACAAATGCAGTGTACAATTTGTGGTACGATTATCCTATAGATCAACGTGGGTCTGATTCTTATCGAGGTTATTGGGGAACATTGATGCAAATTATGATTTCCACCGGAATGTATGATGGAACTGGTGTTAGTTATGTAGATAATTCTTTTGCACGAGGAAACTTTGCGTTGAATACTTATAGTTCATCTGGCGAGCCAAAACGATGGAGCTCTACATTTAGCGGAAGTGGATTTTCGGATCACCTTCCCGTTTCCATGGAATTCAAAATCAGTAGCGAGAAAAAAGCGCTAATGAATCCTAGCAAAAACGATGATGCGAACTGGAAAGCAATTCCTGTTCAATACTCTATTCCAACTGAGTTTTTGACGGAAGCGGAATTTACAAGTGGAGACCCAACGGTAAACGTGGATTTCTTTGACGAATACTTCCAATTAACTGCTACAGTAACGAAGAAATACGACTTTGTGGTAAACGGAACCACCTACGACGTATATGCACCAGCATTCAAATTAGATTCGGTATTAAAAAGCGTAGCAGGTACGGATAAAGAAATTCAGTTCTACGGACGATTTTCACAATATCGTGGTAATTGGCAGTTTATCGTAGAATCGCCAGAGTTTATCACCATTCAAGAATGATTTTAGCGTTCGAAACGGCAACAGATGTCTGCTCAGTCGCTTTTCAGGATTGCGATGGGGAAATATTTGAAAAGCGCATAGAAGGAAAAGGCGTGCATTCTGATAATGTGTTCCTTTACACTCAAGCTTTAATGAAAGAGCACCATTTTGACATGGCGGACTTGAAAGCGGTGCTGGTTAGTATCGGTCCAGGATCATACACTGGTTTGCGGATTGGTGTAAGCGCTGTGAAAGGAATGCTGTTTGGTTTAGATGTAGATTTATTTGCGGTAAATACACTTGCTGGTTTTGCTCAATCTCAAATTGATGAAGACGGAGGCGGACACATTCATGCTATAATTGACGCAAGACGTTCGCATTTCTATCATCAAGCTTTTAGAAATATCGATGGATTATCGGCTATATCGAAACCTGAAATAAAAGAGATAACCGATTTTGAAAACGAGGTTCAAGACGATGATATCATTGTAGGAACAGGCGTTGATAGATTCTCGCTACCAGCGGATAAAAGTGTAAAGATTTCAGACTCTGAATCTATTTCAGCGATGCATCTTATCCGTTTATTTAATGCCCAAGCAACTGCATCTTTTTTTAATAAAACGAGTTTAGAAGAACTAAATCCTAATTACATAACTAGTAATCAGGTAAATAATTCAACTGCATAATCTTTTTCAGATTTAAGTAGAAGAATCTTTATTTTAGTTAAAATATCAAATTGGAGTTTATGTCCTGGTTTAAACGAAAAGACGAAAATATACAGACCGATAAGCGGAAAGAAATGCCAGAAGGTGTTTGGGTTAAAGTTCCCACAACTGGCGAAACTATCCACCGGCGCGAATTGGAAGAAAATTTATGGGTTGATCCTCTTAGTGGTCATCACTTCCAAATTGGTAGTAAAGAATATTTCTCAATTATTTTTGATGACGAGAAGTTCGAAGAACTCGGTGCAAATATTATAGCAACCGATCCTCTAGAATTTAGCGACAGAAAAAAGTATACAGATCGACTTATTGATTCGAGAAAAAAATCAGGTCTTTCAGACGCAGCAAGAGTAGGCGTTGGTAAAATGAATGGCCTAGATATTGTAGTTGGCTGTATGGATTTCGGTTTCATCGGTGGAAGTATGGGATCTGTGGTTGGCGAGCGACTTGGTATTGCCATTGACACTGCCCGTGAGCGGAAAATTCCGTTAATCATCATTTCTCAAACAGGTGGCGCACGGATGATGGAAAGTGTTCTCAGTTTGATGCAAATGGCGAAAACATCCGCTAAGCTGGCATTGCTTGAGGAAGAAGGAATTCCCTACATCTCGTACATGACCAACCCAACAACGGGTGGAGTAACAGCAAGCTTTGCAATGCTTGGAGATTTCAATGTGGCTGAACCAGAAGCATTAATAGCTTTTGCAGGTCCGCGTGTAGTTCGTCAAACAATTGGCCGAGATTTACCTGAAGGGTTCCAAACTTCAGAGTACCTACTAGAGCACGGCTTTCTTGATTTCATCGTTCCTAGGACAAAAATGAAGTCAAAATTAACAAAGTTGCTGAAAATTATTCTTAATAAGTAAAGATTCGCAACAATTTGCAGAAAGGGAAGTCTTTATAACACTTCCCTTTTTCATATCTGTTAACTAAATAAATCCAGATGAATAGAATACTAACTAGCCTCATACTGGCAATGGTTTTGTGTGTATCCGCTTTTGCACAAACTCAAAAACCACTCCAATTTAGTCATATTTTTGACTCTTCTTTCTCTCCCAAAAGCATAGAAAATGTACGATGGATGAACGATGGGCGTTATTACACTGCACAAAGAAATCAGCAAGTTGTTAGGCACAATATTTTAAAAGATGAAGTGCTGGTTTTGTTTGATGGAGCTGATTTTAAAAGTCCGGAACACCCCGAAGGATTTCTAGTACAGGGCTATGAGTTTTCTAGTGACGAGAAGAAAATCCTATTAAAATCAGAGGTAGAGCAAATATGGCGAAGAAGTACCCGAGAGCATTACTATGTGTATGACGTAACTACCAAAGAGCTTACAAAATTAACTTCTAGCGATATTAAACAACAGTTTGCTACACTTTCACCTGATGGGAGTAAAGCGGCTTTTGTACGAGATAATAATCTGTTTTGGATAGATTTATCTTCAGGAAAAGAGACTCAGATTACTTCCGACGGTGAATACAATAATATTATAAATGGTGCTGCCGATTGGGTGTACGAAGAAGAATTTGGATTCGCTAAGGCGTGGTTTTGGTCGCCAAATAGTAAAAGTATTGCCTTCTATCGATTCGATGAATCTGCTGTTAAGGAGTTTACTATGGAGCAATGGGGAGATTTATATCCTTCAGACGTAAGTTTTAAATATCCAAAAGCAGGCGAAGAAAACTCTGTAGTTTCCATTCATGTATACGACCTTGGCAAAGGTACAAGTACAAGCATGGACATTGGGGATGAAACCGATCAGTATATCCCAAGAATTAATTGGACTACAAGAAGTTCTACTCTGGCAATTCGCCGAATGAATCGACTACAGAGCAAACAAGAGTTGTTATTTGCTAATGCTGCAACAGGTGAAACAAAAGTAATATTAACGGAGAGTAGTAAAGGTTGGTTAGATGTTCATGACAATCTCATCTTTCTCAAGAATGGAAAACAGTTTATTTACTCTAGCGAGAAAGATGGCTACAACCACGTTTATCTGTATGATATGGCGGGTAAAGAGCTGAGCCAGATTACTAAAGGAAAATGGGAAGTAACAAAAATAATAGGCTTTAATGAAGCTCGCCATAACCTTTATTATGAAAGTACGGAGGTATCTCCATTACAACGGCAAGTCTATCGCATCAGAGTTGATGGAAAACGTAAACGCACCATTACGGAAACAAAAGGCTGGCACAGTATTATTCTAAGTAAAGACTTTAAGTACTATATCGATACTTACTCCAACCTTTCTACCCCACCAATAACGACATTATATCGTGAGAATGGAAAACGTGTTCGAACCTTAGAAGACAACGCCACATTAAAAGTTTATACAACTAGTTTTACAATGGGGGTAAAAACAATCTCTCAATTTGATGTAAATGGTACGACGTTAAATGCGTATGTCATAAAACCAGCGAACTTTGACTCTACAAAAAAATATCCAGTTTTGATGTATGTTTACGGTGGGCCAGGGAGCCAGACCGTTATGGATAGCTACGAAAGTGGGCAAAGAACTATGTGGCACCAATATTTAACAAACCAAGGATATATTATAGTTTCTGTAGATAACAGAGGCACCGGAGCTAGAGGACGAGACTTTGAACAACAAACCTATTTACAGCTTGGTAAATACGAAATACAAGATCAGATAGAGGTAGCTAAACAATTGGCTAGCAAGCCTTTTGTTGATGCAGAAAGGATTGGGATTTGGGGTTGGAGCTATGGTGGTTATATGTCGTCGTTAGGTATTACAGAAGGCAATTCAGTGTTTAGTACAGCAATTGCTGTTGCCCCCGTTACTTATTGGGGATTTTATGATACGATCTATACTGAACGTTTTATGCAAACTCCAGAAAGTAACCCTGACGGGTATAAAAACGGTTCGCCATTATTCAAAACTGAGCAAATAAAAGGCAATTATTTACTCATTCACGGGACTGGAGACGATAACGTACATTTTCAAAATTCTGTAGAAATGGTAAATGCGTTAGTGGCAAATAACATCCAGTTTCAAACCATGTTTTACCCTAATAGAAACCATGGTATATCTGGAGGAAGTTCTAGAAAACATCTTTATCAATTAATGACAAATTTTATCCTAGAGAAACTTTAACAACTAGAGTTTAAAAAGTCTTAAATTAGTTGTTTAGAAATAGTTCAACAATTTAGAAAGGCTAGCATAGTGCGCTTCGCAGATTACGCCAAGATTTATATTACCGCAGGAAAAGGAGGAGATGGATCAGCTCATCTTCGTAGAGAAAAATATGTACCAAAAGGTGGCCCCGATGGTGGTGATGGTGGTGCAGGTGGAAGTATTATCCTAAAAGGAAATGCGCAGCTAAACACTATTTTAGATCTTCGGTATAAAAAATATATAAAAGCTAAACCGGGTGAAAATGGCTCTAGTAGCCGCTCTTCGGGTAAAACAGGGCAATCAGTTACGTTAAATGTTCCTTTAGGTACGGTTGCTTACGATGCTGAAACTAGAGAGAGAATCGGCGAAATTACTGAAGATGAACAAGAGTTAGTAATTGCAAAAGGCGGACGTGGCGGTCTCGGAAATTGGCATTTTAAAAGTTCAGTGAACCAAACTCCATCATTTGCCCAAACGGGTGAAGAAGGAGAGGAGAGAGTTGTTGAGCTAGAACTTAAATTACTCGCTGATGTTGGACTTGTTGGCTTCCCCAATGCAGGGAAAAGCACTCTTCTTTCTGCGCTTTCGCAAGCTAGACCAAAAATTGCTGATTACCCTTTTACTACATTAGAGCCGAACTTAGGCGTAGTGAAATTTTCAGATTATCGAAGTTTTGTAATGGCAGATATTCCAGGAATTATCGAAGAAGCCCATCAAGGAAAAGGTCTTGGGATTCAATTTTTACGCCATATTGAACGTAATAATGTGCTGCTATTTATGGTGAGTGCCGACACTGATATTGAGTACGAATACAATGCACTTGTTAGAGAGTTAAAAGTGTATCGAAAAGATTTACTTGATAAGCCCAGAGTGTTAGCTATAACTAAGATGGATTTAAAACAGGGGTTTAAGTTAGACAAAGAATTTCATTTTGATGATGAAATTCCCGTTATTCCTATTTCATCAGCCACAGGTTTTGGTGTGGATGAATTGAGAGAAGTATTATGGGGAAAGATTCAACATGCAAAAGAAATCGATACTTAGAAACCTAATAGCATTAAGTTTGATACCTGGCTTTGGAGCCCGGAAAATTCGAGAGTTAGCCCGCTCTCAAGAAAACATTGCAAACCTCTTTAGCTTAAGTAAATCTAAATTGCGCAGCTTTGAAGGAGTTGGCGAGGCTTCAGCTTTAGCCATTCTATCTTTTAAAGACTGGGAACGTGTAGATAAGATTATTTCTGATACCGAAAGAATTGGTGCAAACTTACTAACCATTTCTGATGCAGGCTACCCTGAGTTACTTAAGCAAATCTACGACCCTCCATCTTTATTTTGGATGAAGGGAAACCCCGAGGTTTTCGAGAAACCAGGTATTGCAATTATTGGTACACGAAATCCCTCGATGTATGGTAAAAAGAAAGCCGCTCAATTAGCCGGAGAACTCGCTGAAAAAGGTTTTTGCATAATGAGTGGGCTAGCTTATGGAATCGATGCTATAGCGCATCAAGCGGCGTTAGATGCAAACGGAGCTACCGTTGCAGTACTTGGCTCAGGAATTGATAACCTATATCCCCAAAAACATCTTAAACTAGCCAAAGATATTGTACAATCAGGTGGTGCCGTAATTTCAGAATTCCCACTTGGTACCAAACCTGACGCCGGAAACTTCCCAATAAGAAATAGAATTGTAAGTGGAATGAGCTTGGGTGTGCTAGTGATTGAATCTGGGATGCAAGGAGGTAGCATGATAACAGCAGAGCTTGGACTTGATCAAAATCGGGAAATTTTTGCCATACCTCATAATTTGGATAATATTTCGGGTAGCGGAGGGAATTACTTAATCAAAAAAGGTGCTGCTAAATTAGTTCAAGTACTAGACGATATTGTGGTTGAACTGCCAGTTCTATACAACGATAAAGCAGAAGAGAAGAAAATAGAATGGCCTGAAAAACAGAAGTGGAGAGAGTTAGATTTAGATGATTTAAGTTATGCTGTCTGCGAAAAACTGGAGGAAGAGTCGTTTCAGGTCGACGATTTAGCTGAGGTTCTAGAAACTAATACTAGCAAGTTACTAGTAGCTCTTTTACAGCTCGAAATGGCGGGTATAGTTCGACAGAAAGTTGGTAAAATATTTGAGCTCATCTAACTCATTGTACCTTAAGACTATACTTTGTCAAGTATTTATAAATTGGCCTAGAGTCTTAAAAAAAGATGTTTGTAGCCGATAAGCAAATTGTACTAATAAGAGGTGCAAACAAAGGACTCTATGAATACGACATTGATTAATATCACCCCGCCAATACCAAAAAATGAGTTTGAACGAACATTAGAACTCTCGAATTATGATCTAGATTATACAGATTTAGACAAACATTTTAAAGACTTGAGCAGGTTAGCTGCCAAAGTTGCGGGTACAGAAATGTCGCTCGTAAACCTAATTGATTCATTTACCCAATGGTCTGTTTCGCATTACGGTTTGGGTGTGATGCAAATGCCCCGAGAGGAGTCTGTTTGTAATTATACGATTTTGAGTGACGAGCCAATGGAAGTGAAAGATCTTAGCTTAGATGCTAGATTTTGCAAAAAAGGCTATGTAACTGATGGTCCAAGCCTTAGATATTATTACGGTATCCCACTTAAAAGCGAAGATGGGAATAATATAGGATCATTATGTGTGGTTGATACACAAGAGAAAAGTCTTACACCTGAAAAAGTAGAGCTCCTCAAAATAATTGCAAACGAAATTGTTTCAAGAATGCATTCGATGAAGGTTATAGAAGACCTAAAACACCAAGTGGATGAGATGAGTGAAACAAACAAAAAAGTAAGCCACGATATTAGAGGGCCATTGAGTGGAATTATTGGGTTATCTGAGATTATAAAAGATCAAGTAAATGAGAATAAAGTAGACGATATACTTGAACTACTAGACCTAATTAAGCAAGGTGGAGAGTCAATTTTAGATCTTGCAGATACAATATTATCTGCAAATGACTATTCAACGAAGGCATTAAACTCAAACGAGTTTAACCTAATTACACTTAGAGAAAAACTAGTTAAGTTGTACACGCCACAGGCAGTTATAAAAGGTGTGAATCTAGAGGTTTTTATTGAAAACAAGAACGAAAAGATTCCATTCCCTAAGAATAAAATTTCACAGATTGTCGGAAATGTTATCTCAAATGCGATTAAGTTTACCCCATCAGGAGGAGATGTTAAAACTAAAATATCACTCAGTATAAATGACGAGAGTAAAGAACTTATATTTTTGATTCAGGATACCGGTATTGGTATGACTCAACATCAAATTTCAGAAATAATGAAAGGTGATTGTGGAACAACGAATGGTACGGAAGGAGAGAATGGTTACGGTTTTGGACTGAAATTAGTTCATCACTTAGTAAACTCTTTGAAGGGAAGGATGGAAATAGCATCTACGGTAGGAAAAGGCGCTATTTTTAAAATATGTATACCAATTTCAAATAAATAAGAAACTGAAAAATGTTACTTGGCTTAAAAAGCCTCAGATGAACTCTGAGGCTTTTTCTTTTTAACTATCCTACCAAATCTTTCATTATAGCATCGATGTATTGATCCAGCTTTGTTGCTACAAATTCATACTCATCGGTTGTAGCAATGGTATCATTTACACTACAATAGAATTTAATTTTAGGCTCTGTTCCTGAAGGTCTAGCTGATACAATATCACCGTTTTCGGTAATAAACTGGAGCACATTAGAAGTTGGAAGGTCAATATTCGTTTTAACTCCCGTTTCCAAATTAGTTTCTTCTTGGCTTTGATAGTCTTTAACAGTTACTACTTTAGAACCACCAAGAGTGGCAGGAGGAGTAGCTCTGAAATCTTTCATCATCTGTTGAATTTCTTCAGCACCGGCTTTTCCTTTTTTGGTAACGGAAATTAATTTTTCTCTAAACAGGCCGTAGTTCACATAAGTTTCGAGTAGAGCTTGGTATAAGCTACTTCCTTGGTCTTTGTAATAAGCAGCCATTTCTGCAATTATAACAGCAGATACGATTGCATCTTTATCACGAACATGATCGCCAACTAAATAGCCGTAACTTTCTTCTCCACCAACAATAAATTTCTTTTTGCCTTCAAGCTGGGTCATTAACTCACCGATATACTTAAAGCCAGTTAGCGTATTGAAACACTCAACGCCAAAGTCTTTTGCAATTCGGTCTATTAAGTAAGATGTAACTACCGTTTTAACGATGTATTCGTTACCAGTAATTTTCCCTGCATTCTTCCAAGCAGTAAGCATGTAGTTGATAATCAAAGTACCAGTCATGTTACCGTTAAAGAGAATCCACTCTCCTTTATCATCTTTAACCGCAATACCGATTCTATCAGCATCAGGATCGGTTGCCATTACAAGTTCAGCATCAATTTCTTTTGCTTTAGCAATGGCCATAGCAAGAGCGTCTTGTTCTTCTGGGTTTGGATAAACCACGGTTGGGAAGTTTCCATCCACCACCATTTGCTCTTCAACAAAAGTTACGTTTTCGAATCCATATCTCTCTAAGGCTGGTGGTACCAATACACTTGCAGTACCATGGATTGGGGAGAATACAATACTCAAATCTTTTTGGCGCTTAATGGCTTCCTTAGAAACTGACAGTTTTACCAATTCATCAATAAACTTGTTATCAATGTCTTCGCCAATTTTCTCAATAAGAGCTTCATTTCCTTCAAAGTTAACATCATCAATATTGGAGATGCTCAACACTTCGTCCATTACCATTTTGTCGAATGGAGCTACAAGCTGGCCTCCATCGGCACCGTAAGCTTTAAAACCATTGTACTCTTTCGGGTTGTGGGATGCGGTTAGTACCACTCCACTTTGGCATCCAAGTTCGCGAACTGCAAATGACAACTCAGGAGTTGGACGTAGACCCGTAAAGAAATAAACCTTGATACCATTTGCAGAAAATACATCAGCAACAACTTTGGCTAGGGTATCAGAATTGTTTCTACAATCGTGGGCAATGGCAACTTTAAGCTCTGTGTTTGGGTAGGTTTTTTTTAAGAAGTTACTCAAGCCTTGAGTGGCAACCCCAAAAGTATATTTGTTTACTCTGTTTGAGCCAACGCCCATAATTCCACGAAGACCACCCGTTCCAAATTCCAGATCTTTATAAAAAGCGTCGGTTAATTCTTCAAACTCTTCGTTTTTGAGAAGGTTCTCAATCGTCTGTTTTGAATCTTTGTCGTAATTGCCTTGTAACCAGGTATCAATTTTACTTTTTACAGAGGGGTCTAATGAAGTCATGGAAAACGGTTAATTTTAAAATTGTTTGGTAGAAGATACTAAGAATCTACTTTCAATTTTTAGTAGAAACGTAAATTTGAAAATTCTTAATCAGAGTTTATAGAATGCGAAAAGTATTTACTAATAAAATATCGCTATGATACAATGGAAATACTTATCGTAACACCCGTTCTGAGCCCCAAAAGATTGGTGATTTCTTTATTCTTTTTGGTTGGATTTTCTAATGGAGGCTTCCCACTAATTTTGAAATCACTTTGTAGAATTGGAGTGTATAAGGAAACGGAAGGATCAATTTTAATGAAACCATTATAAGCACTAAGACCTATCCATAGCTCTAAGATGAAGGCATTCGAAATTACTTCGATTTTAATTAATTTTAGACCTTTTCCTGATTTAGAATAATCATCAGGGTTTGTTTAGAAGCTGAAATTTAGACCCTCTAAAAAAATAATGCAGGAACTCAATCAAATTCCTGTAAGAACTCTTTCAAATTCATGCATGAATTCAATCAAGTTCTTGCAAGAACTTCTGCCAATTGCTGCAAGAACTTTAAGTGATTGTTGTGGCTTGCTTAGTTTTGGGTTCTGAATAAAACGAAGAATGACAATTCAAACAGATAAACCCCTAGGAGAGCTCTACAATATTTAACTATCTAGAACTATTATTTACCGCCTCCATTCACATTATTAATCAAAATAGGTTCGCCAAAACCGAGTTGTTCTAATCGATTGAGTTGAGTTTTAGCATCACCAACAACTAGCCATATCATTTTGTTTGGGTTGGCGTATTTTTTTGCGAGCGCTTCAATTTCTTCTTTGGTGATGTCTTTAACAATTTGCTCTCGTTCTTTAACATAATCTGGAGCCCAGCCATACTCACTAATGTTTTGAAGCATGCCTAACTTTGCGCCCATCGTTTCAAAACTACGAGCGTTACTTTTTAAGAGAAAGCTCTTGGTAGTTTCAAGGTCTTTGTTGGTAAAAGTAGTAGGGTATTCCGAAAGAATATCTTTAACTAAAGCAGCCGATTCGTAGGTCACGTTTGTTCGTACACCACTCGAAATGGTAAAAGGGCCTGCCAAATTGCTCCCAGAGAATCGCGAACCAATACCATATGTATAGCCCTTGCCTTCTCGTAGTTCTTGTGTGAAACGAGAAGCAAAGCCTCCTCCGCCAAGAATGTAATTCATGACAGTAGCAAGGTAGAAGTCAGGATCAGTTTCTGGCATAGCTAAGTATCCAAAACGAAGTACTGATTGCTTGGCATTGGGCACATCATAGAAATAGACTTTCGATTCGCCAATTTGGTTTGGTACTGATATTTCAGGGAGAGTAACATCCTTTTTCTTCCATTTCTTTTCTAAATCTGATAGGGATTGAATGACTTTGGCTTGACTTATAGAACCTAACACATGGAAATCAGCTAAAGATGGAGATAGCTTATTTGTATAATAATCCTTCAAGTCATCCAATGTGATGGCCTCAACACTGGTCGTTGTACCAATAGTATTGTTCGAAAGAATGTGGTCCTCGCCATAAAGCAATTTGTTGTACGCAATGGTGGCAATAGAATTTGGGTTAGCACTTTGTTGGGCTATTTCACTAATGGTACTTTGCTTTGCTAGATCAAACTCTTTCTCATCCCAACGAGGTTCAAGCAACATTTCCTCTATCAAATCCAATACTTTTTGATAATTTCTAGCCAGCGAATTTCCTGCAATACTGATGCTTTCACGTCCTGCATTAATATTGATAGAAGCACCAAGTTCGTCGATGGCTTCTTCTAATTCTTCTGGAGTTCTATTCGCTGTTCCTTTTGTTAAAAGCTCTGCCAATAAATTCGAAACACCCACTTTGTTTTGGGTTTCCATCAACAAGCCTCCACTAATTTCTAAGCGAAATTGAACTAGGGGCAGTTCAGCATTTTCAATTCCATAAACGCCCATTCCATTTGCAAGCTCATCTTGCCAAACAGTTGGTTCTTTCACATCAGGATTTTTCCCGTAAGGAGGTTCTACCGTTCTATCAAAGCTAGAAGCTGTTCGTTCAAAATCAGTTTCAGCAGGTAGAACGAAATCTTCGCCTTTAGCGCCCTGTACAATTTTCTCTTCTTCAACTTCGGCACGGATAGAGCCTTCAACAATCAAATCTTTTTGTCCCATTGGTACAAAACTGGTAGCAATGAAGTTCTTTTCCTTAATATACTTCTCATACACGCGCATCACATCAGCTTTGGTAACGGCTTGTGTTTTTTTGATGTCTTCGTTGATGTATCCAGGATTGTCAGCAAAAATATTATACTGTGCCAATTGAAAAGCTTTTCCCAACACGCTGGAAAGTCCATTATAGAAACTAGTTTCTAAGCCAGCCTTAATTCTATCTAAATCAGCATCACTAAACCCATCTTGTTCAAATTTGTCAAATGCTTCGTTAACAGCTTCAGTAACATCGTCTAAATCAGTTCCAGGATAGGCACGAATGAGGAGGGTTTGCTCGCCAGCAATCTCAGAATTATCACTAAAGAAATATACATTGGAGCTGAGTTGTTTGTCTTCAACCAATACTTTGTTGAAGGGGGCTTTTTTACCAGAAGCTAATAGCTCAGATAGTATTTCAAGGGGATAAGAATCTGGGTGGTAAATTTCTACTGTTGGCCATGTCATTCTAAGTTCGGGCAGACGAGCGAAATTATCTTCGTAATAAAGGTATTTGGATTCTTCTATCTGAACGTGATTAACTGGCAAAGGTGTGATTTCTTCTCCTCGTGGAATTTCATCAAAATATTTATGAACCCATTCTTTAGCTTGATCTGTATCGAAGTCGCCCGCAATTACTAAGGTTGCATTATTAGGTACGTACCATTTGTTATAGAACTCTTTCACATCAGAAAGCGTGGCGTTTTGTAAATCTTCCAGTGAGCCAATAACTTGCCAGTTGTAGGGGTGTGTCTCTGGATATAAATTCTTACCAACTACATAGCTTGCATGTCCATAAGGAGCGTTGTCTACACCTTGACGCTTTTCGTTTTTTACTACTTGTTTCTCTTTTGCAACAACGTTTTCGGTCACAGTATTGATGAAGTAACCCAATTTATCCGCTTCTGCCCAAATCATTTTTTCAAGAGCGTCGTTTGGAACCGTTTGGAAATAATTAGTACGGTCTCTACTTGTTGAGCCATTAGCACCAGAGCCACCAATTCGGCTACTCATTTTATCTAGGCCACCTTTGCCCAGATTCTCTGATTCTAAAAACAACAAATGCTCAAAAAGATGGGCAAAACCTGTTTTCCCTTCTATTTCTCGGGCAGAACCTACATGGAAAGTAAGCGCAACAGCAGTAACGGGGTCAGAATCGTCTTTATGGAAAATGACTTCTAGGCCATTAGTAAGAGTGATTTTTTCATAGTTAACAGAAAAGGTTTGTGCAATAAGGGAGGGGGCAGTGAGTATTAATACATTAACAATTAATAAAAGTACTGCTTTGGAGAAATAATGCATGATGAAAAAATTTTATGATTCCAACCAAGGTAAGCCAAGGAAACATAACTCAAAAGGGCTAATTATAGTTCAATAAATTAATCTGATTACTATAAATTTAAATAGTAAAACTGATATTGATTCCTGCTCTGAAACCAAGCCAATTTGCATGCATATCTCCATCACTATTTTGTAATTTTGCATCTTTATTACCTTCTAAATGAAGACCTTCTCGAAGTACAGGGATATAAATTGATAATGTAGGGTCTATCAAAATAGATTTATATTTCCATCTTATACCAACGCCAGGTTCTACAAAGAATGATGTCTCAGCTAAACTAAGGTTATCAGATGTCGTTTCTGAATCAATAGTAAGTGTTTGTGTAAACTCTACGTTTGTTAGACTAGCTCCACTCTTTACAACGAGGAAGGGGGCGAGTCTTTTTTGAATATTGTTATTGTAATAGAATCGAGCAGAACCACCAATTAAGTAATTAGCAGCTGTTTGATCATAAAAAAACGCGCCTGAATAATCACTATAAGCTATTCTTGCACCAGTGCTTTCATATCTAAAAAAGATTCCATAGTTAGAGTAATCATAGTTGAGTCCAAAGTTATAATAGATTGGAAAAGATTCGGTAGCTTGTAAATCTTCTATTCCTATTTCGTCTAATAGTTGATCTTGAATAGCTTGAAGTTCTTCCATTTGGTAGGAGCCGACTCCTGCCCAAATTCCTATTTCAAGATCTTGAGCTAAGAGATTCTTATCAGTAAACGAACCAATTATGATGAATAAAAGAACTAGATATTTATTAAAACTCATAGTTTGCCTGAAAACCGTTTGAACTTAGGAATCTATTTCTATAAATCAGATATGAATTACCAAACTCATTAAGAGATACTATTTTTGTTTTGTTATTCCGAGGGTCAAAAACATATAACCCTTCAATTGAAGCGCCTAATCCTGTATATAAACCAGACTCCCAATAAAACCGGCGATTCGTATTGTTACTAATATTAGATTGTATAACTTTCCATAATCTATCTACGGTAGATGCTTTATAAAAAAGTAGTTGAAGGGTATAAGCTGAACCATCAATAAAATAAAGGTTCTCATCAGAAATGTTATCAAATTCTACAGGGGTTAAGTATGGTAGGGTTCCTAACCTTTGGGGGGAATTATATGTTACATCAAATACAGCTTTCCCAACAACTACATATTTTGCATTTCTTGATAATGCAACACGGCTTTTTGGAGACGGTTCAACAGTGAATTCAAAAACGATTTTGTTCGTTTCGTAATTGATTAAATATGCCTTGGTTTCATTTGTATAAGTATTAGTTGCGTCAATAAGTATAAAACTAGAATTATAAGCTGTTGCTAAATGGTTTATTTTATACCGTGCTCCTAGTAATGTATCTATTTTTATTTCCTTTTGTACCGACAAGTCAACCTGATTAATTAACTGGATGATATTATCGTAAGGACTTGAAGTTTTAATCCCTACGAAATAGTTACTTGAAACTCTTGATTTTTTGATGGCAAACCTTGATTGCTCTTCCCCTGAAGTTGAATCAGCGATTACTATTTTTTCAGGATCAATAAAGTAAAATTGATTATTTGTTTCACTGTAATATGGAAGGGCATTCTCATCAAATGGAGCAAATGATTCGCCAATGGCAAATTCTTTCTTTTCTCTTGTGGCTATTCTACTATTATTGTGAGCAGCAATAACAAAATCAAAAGTACTTCCAAAAGGTACATTAACGGTTACAGTGGTGTCGTTTATATCAGTGCTTTCAAATACGGTATATTCTAGTGTTGAAGGGGGGCGAGAATCTACTGTTAGCGTATATTTAGAAAAATTGGATTTAATCGGTGGTTTATTCCATGTTACAGTAACCTTATCACTATTGATTGTGTAGCTCAATATTTTCGAAGATTCGAGAGCACCAAGATGCCAGTCACTTATAAACGAGGTTTGTTCTTCGCAATAGCAATTTAAAACGGTCCTATATTCATAATCATTACCTGTTATATCGTTTACACTAAAATAGTTTTGATCTATATCATAAATTGTAGCCAATGTCTGATAATGGTACGTGAAAGAACTGTTCACATTTCTTCTTACAAGAGAATAACTACTGAAATTTCTTTTATCATATTTTGTCCATGTTATAACTAGACCAGAATCGGTTGCTGTTGAGGACAAAATTGGGAGCTGTTTTCCTCCACTTTTATCAACTTCAATATCCCAATTCTTTTCTATTTGAAAATACTCACTATCAAATTGGTCAGCTAGACTACCACTTTCAGTGCTTATTTGAATAACGACCTGTAAATTATGTGATCCATTTGCTAAACCTGCTGGAGAGATTTGGAATTGAGTGTTGTTCGTTGAAAATCTCTTAATTACACTCTCATTAAGATAAACAGCTCCTTCAAATGATTGAGTCATGTTTGAAGAAACTTCGAAGCTTAGTACAGTAGGTCTAATCAAATAAATTGTAGAATCAGAAGGGACATTTGTAAGGTTTAATTCGGTTGTTGGTAAGCTTGGTTTCTCAATATTGTTAAAATTGTTTCCTGAAGGAGTATAGGTACATGAGAAAACAACAAAAATTGCTAGAAGACTAATTATTCTAATCATTAAGTTAGGTTTAGTAAAAACATGAAATTCACCACTATTTTCTTTCATTATCTGTCGTTAATAAAACGGTGCTGGAAAATTAATATAATCAGTTATAAATATACATGTTTTGAATGTCTTTGATTGGAATGCAGTCTAGAAGCTCCAACACACAATGGGGTTTGAGCTTTACGTGCTTATCTTGCCAATAACCCTAAACGCCGAATTGCTCTAAGTGGTAACTAAGATGTTTGTACATTCCCCAACCGCGTTCTTCTTCAGTCATCTCGCCAAAAATGGGGTGTGGAGGGTGGTTAATGTCTTTGTCGGCTATGAACTTCGCTAGTGCATCAAGAAGTCTTTTTTTCTCTGTGTCATAATCACTATCACTTTTAATAAGATACTGTGGATGAGTAGGGGAATTTTTTCGATAAGGTTTGTTGTTGAGAACAGCTTTGCGAACAAAACCTTTTATAAGCTTGAGATAAAAAGGAGTTTTTTCCAGGGCTTTACCATTAGCTACTTCTTGGACTTCAGCACAATGGCTAAACATTTGAGCGGCGTCCATCTTTCCCCATAAAGGTACAGAGTCTTTTTTTACGAGCTCAATTCGATTTATAATTGATTGGTAAGCCTCAGGGGAATAAAGGCTTTTAATTGGTAAAGTTTCCATGGTAGATAAATTTTGATGATTATAAGTTAAGATAGCTTTTTTAATAACTAGACAATTTAATTTAGAATTGGTCATGCTTAGCATCCGATATTTGTATATTACGCCATGTTTAAAGTTAGAGATACCATATTAGCAGACGATATAGCCACCGTTAAATTTGCGTGCGACTTGCCAAAGTGCAAAGGTGCGTGTTGCGTTGTTGGCGATGCGGGTGCCCCCGTTGTGAAAGATGAAATTCCAGTTCTTCATAAAGCATACCATTTGTTGAAAGATGAGTTACGCCCTGAAGCCGTAGCTGTAGCTGAAAGAGAAGGAGTGGTGATTGGAAGTGAAAAAGCAGGATATGAAATATCTTGTGTGAATGAAGCAGAATGTGTTTTTGTGAAATATGATGACGCAGGAGTTTCGTTTTGCGCCATTCAACAAGCGTATTTTGATAAAAGAATTGACTGGGAAAAACCTCTTAGCTGCCATTTATTTCCAGTGCGTTTAAAGCGCATTGCTGGATTCGATTATGCAAGCTACGAATATGTGCCTCCTCTTTGTTCAGCAGCTTGTGCCAAAGGCGAGAAAGAAGGGATTCATCTCGCAGAGTTTTTGGAACGTCCACTTACGCGTCGTTATGGCAAAGACTGGTATAGTGAATTCTTAGATTCCTGTAAGGAGATTAGAGAACAGGGATAACGATGCTGAGAAATCAACAAAATTTAGGGCAAAAACAACAACAGGGGTTACAGCAAAAGCTATCGCCACAGCAACTGCAATTCATAAAATTATTGCAGCTACCTACTATTGCCCTGGAACAACGCATTGAAGAAGAGTTGGAACTGAATCCGATTTTGGAAGAAGTTGATCCGATGGAACTTCAGCAAGAGCGTGTTGATGAAGAGCAGTCAGACGAAGAAATCAGCGAAGAGAAAGAAGAAGGTTTGGAAAGCTTAGAAGACCACGACGTGGATTGGGATGAATACGAAACTAATACCGAATTTGATGGTGAAATCTACAATACTACAAGTAACGCTGAACAAGAAGAATGGCTAGATTTACCAAATCCTTATAACGAATCGTTATTAGAGGAATTAGAGCAACAAGTGGCCTTGTTAGATTTAACCGAAGAAGAACAGCTTGTCGCAGATCAGATTCTAGGGTCGCTTGATGAAGACGGATATTTCCGCAGAGAAATGGTTGCTGTAGCCGATAACATCGCATTTAACCATAATGTATATGTTGAGGAAGAAGACGTAAACCGAATTCGGAAGCAAATCCAATTACTCGATCCTATTGGAATCGCGTCTACCAGTTTACAAGATTGCTTATTGGTTCAGCTAGAACATGCTCCCGAAGATTTACCAGGGCGAACGACAGCAATCCGCATGTTGAGAGATATGTGGACCGCTTTTGAGAAAAAGCACTTTTCGAAGATTATACAGCGCTTGAATATTAGCGAAGATGAGCTAAAGTTAGCTTTCGAAGCGGTTGTGCATATGGATCCTCGACCAGGCTCTGTTGCAAGCGATATGGAAGCAACAGCCAATTTCATTGAGCCCGATTTTGAGGTGTTTTGGCAAAGCGCGAATGAAGGCGAAAACGAGCGTGGTGAATTTATCATCCACTTAAACCAACGCAATGCGCCCTCCCTACGTATTTCGCCTGAATACAAGACTATGTGGGAAGAGATTAAAGAGAAGAAATCTAAACCGGATGCACAAACACAGGCTTTTATAAAAGGGAAAATCGATTCAGCTAATTGGTTTATAGAATCCATTAAACAACGCCAAAATACTTTGATGAATGTGATGAAGACCATCGTGGCACTTCAAGAGGATTTCTTCAAATTTGGGGACGGTTTAAAGCCGATGATTTTAAAGGATATTGCAGAGCGAATTGGGATGGATATTTCAACAATCTCTCGAGTTGTGAATGGAAAGTATGTGCAAACACATTTTGGAGTGTATGAGCTCAAATACTTCTTTAACGAAGGTTTAGAAACCGAAAGTGGGGAAGATGTATCCAATCGAGAAGTAAAAAACATACTTCAAGCACTTATTAATAACGAAGACAAGAGAAGTCCACTTAGCGACCAAGAACTAGCTGATAACTTGAACAAGCAGGGTTATAAAGTAGCTCGACGAACGGTTAGTAAATATAGAGAGCAATTAAACGAACCTGTTGCCCGCCTCCGCAAACAGATGGTTTAAACAAGATTGATAGAAGGACTGATGGGAGGTTCTTCTTCATTCCCTGGCTTTGTCGGGATTGGTTGTTAGCCGTTAGCTTTTAGCTTCCTCGTTCCGTAGCTCTGCTCCAAATACACTTGGTTTGACTTCCACCATCGTCATTCCTACGCAGGCAGGAATCTGGATTAAGAACAACGGTGTGAAATTTGTAAGGGATGCAGAGCTACGGAAAGAGAGAAATGATTTAGATTGGCGAAAGTACTTTGCGTATATTCGTTCAGTAATATTTAAGGGATTAAAACAATGAAAAAACTTCTCACAGTTATAACTTTATCAGCTCTTATTATGTCCTGTAGCAACACAGAAAACCCGTTTATGAAAGAAAGTGTATTACCTTACTATGCACCCGATTTCAGTAGAATAAAAAATGAGCATTTCGAGCCAGCTATTTTAGAGGGAATTGCTCAGAATAAAGCTCAGATTGAAGAAATTGCAAATAACGAGGAAAAAGCTACTTTTGAGAACACCCTTGTAGCCCTCGAAAAATCCGGAGCTCTACTCAACCGAACTTTAGCTGTTTTTGGTGCCTTAAGTTCGGCCCATACCAACGAAACTATACAGAATGTGGAAACTAAGGTCGCTCCGTTATTAGCCGAGTTGAGTGATGCAATGTACCTGAATACCAAGCTTTTTGAACGCATCAAATATTTGCATAGTAATATGGAATCTTTGGGATTAGATGCTGAATCAGAAAAGTTATTACAAGATTATTTTGAGGATTTTGTTATTGCTGGGGCAAATCTTTCAGATGCTGATAAAGAGAAATTGAAAGAGTATAACTCTCGTTTAGCAAGCCTAACTACTGAATATTCTAAAGTTCTGCTAGCTGCTAACAACGCCGGCGCCGTTACTTTTACCGATAAAGAAGACCTTGCTGGAATAGGAGAAGATGTACTCGAATCGCTTAAGAATGAAAATGGTGGTTGGACTATTCCTTTACAAAACACTACTCAGCAACCACTACTTCAAGTAATGGAGAATAGAGATAGCCGCCAAAAACTATTTGAAGCTTCATGGTACAGAGCTGATCAAGGGGAAAATGATACCCGTGCTATTGCTAAAGAAATTGTTGAATTACGTGCTGAAAAAGCAAATTTGCTAGGTTATAAGAATTATGCTGAATGGAGTTTGCAAAAAACCATGGCAAAAACTCCAGAAAATGTGTTCAAGTTTTTTGATGCTTTAATACCTGCTACTACAGCAAAAGCAAAAGTTGAAGCAGGGGAGATTCAAGAAATGATAAAATCGAAAGGCGAAGACTTTACTCTGGAAGCATGGGATTGGAACCTTTATGCTGAAATGGTTCGCAAAGCTAAATACGATTTAGACGAGGAGCAGATTAAACCCTATTTCGAAATGACTACCGTTTTGGAGAAAGGAGTATTCTTTGCTGCAGAGAAGTTATATGGCATCACTTTTAAAGAACGAAAAGATATTCCTGTATATCAAGAAGATGTGAAAGTGTATGAAGTTTTTGAAGAAAATGGCGAACCTCTAGGATTGTTTTATGGCGACTTTTTTGCTCGCCCGAGTAAGCGTGGTGGTGCTTGGATGTCGAATTTTGTTCAGCAATCTAAATTACTAGATAGAAAACCAGTTATTTATAACGTTTCAAATTACTCTAAACCAGCGAAAGGGAAACCCGCACTAATTTCGTTTGATGATGTTATCACAACCTTTCACGAGTTTGGGCATGCCTTACACGGGTTCTTCGCTGATCAAAACTATCCATCCCTCTCTGGGACTTCTGTTGCTCGTGATTTTGTGGAATTCCCATCGCAATTTTTTGAAAATTGGGCACTTTATCCCGAGGTATTAAAGAATTATGCCGTTCATTACGAAACTGGAGAAACCATTCCTCAAGAGATGATTGACAAGATTAAAAACTCAGGTACTTTTAACCAAGGTTATAGCCTAACTGAGCTTTTAGCGGCTTCTAACCTGGATATGCAGTGGCACGCTGTTTCAGCAGATATGGAAATTGGGGATGTAAATGATTTCGAACGAGAAGCCATTCACAAAACCAAACTAGATGTGGTTTCTGCAGTACCTCCACGTTATCGTTCAACGTACTTCTCTCACATTTTTGCGAGTGGTTATGCAGCTGGATACTATTCTTACCAGTGGACAGAAATGTTGAATCACGATGCCTATCGCTGGTTTGAAGAAAATGGTGGTTTAACCCGCGTAAATGGACAACGTTTCCGTGATATGATACTTTCGCAGGGAAATACTCAAGATTTAGAGCAAATGTACATCAACTGGCGTGGTCATGCTCCAGAAGTAGAGCCAATGCTAGAAGCCAGAGGGCTTAAATAGTACGTGGATTTTAGATGCTAGGTGATTTTTTAAAGGATTATCTAGCATCTATGACTACAGCCTTGTTGTGGCTATTATCCTCTTTTCGTAACTCTGTTGCGTAATGCCACCTTGGAGCTCTGCTCCAAATACATTTGGTTTGTCTTCCTGCACCGTCATTCCTGCGTAGGCAGATATCTGGATTAACATTGGAAACTAGAGCTTCTGGACTGCATTACGAACGAAGACGTTCGTAACGAGGGGAATTTCCCCCCTTAACAATTAACCAACAACCAATCTCCAATTCTTTTATCTCTCAAAAATAAATAGTTAATTAAACCTATCATTTAACCTTAAGTATATAGATGAAAAATTCAATTGTTAGTATTCTTTTTCTACTGTTGATAGTCTCTTGTTCAAAACAAGAAGCACAACAAGAGCTAAAGCCAGTTAATTTTCTAGATGCTGAAGTACAGGAGGTAAAAAAGAGGGTATTTACTGGTAACGAGCTTAAACTTGAATTCGAAAAGGATCTAGAAGAATTAGCAATCTTTAGCAATGTGACATTTGTTGAGACCGAGGATAATTTTGTTGTAGTTGAACATGAAGAATTGATTATAAGACATTTGAGTAAATCTGATTTAACCATGACTAGTTCTTTTAAAATCCCAAAAGGTAGAGGTCCTAAAGAACTTGAATTTATAATGACATTTGATGCTTCAGAGGATCTCATTGCAGTTGCAGATAATCGGTTAATGAAAATAATTTTGGTTGATCATGAGGGCAATCTTGTAAACGAATTTACTACAGAAAGAAAGCCTTCTAGATTAAATATAGCACCAAATGGGAATCTCAATTTATTATTCTTTTTAACTTTCGTTAATATGGAAAGCACCTTGATTTATAATTTAACGCAAGATGGTGATGTAAACTATATCTTTGAGAATGAAGATTATACTGATATGCATGCATTCGATATTAGTGGCAGTATAAAAACAATAGGAGATACTCTTTACTACGTGGGAGCATATGCGCCTTTTATTAAGAAATATGTAAATGGAGACCTGATCTCTTCAAGAGCTACTATTGATAATTATGATAGCTCTATAAATTATATCACAGTGATTAGTGGCGAAACCAGATCAACAAGCCTAAGTCCACACGCTATGTTTTCCTCAAACGATTTTGATGTGAAAGGGGAAAGGCTTTTTATAGTTCCAAACTCAAACGGTGATCCAGAGTTTTCATTCATTGATATTTACAACTCTAGTGATGGTAGTTACATCAAATCGTATCGTACTCTTGATATTCCTGGAAAGGTAAATGTGTATGAAGATGAGCGATCTATTTTAACAATAGAAAAAGTAGGGGAATTGGGAAGACTTGTGTTTAGAAAGTATAGTTATTAGAACATAGTTTAAGAGTTGGTCGCGTACCAAACATCCAAAGATGAACTTCCAACATCGTCATTCCTGCAAAGGCAGGAATCTGGATTAACATTGTCGGGGTGATACTAGTAGTGGAAGCTAGAGCTTCTAGACTGCATTACGAACGAAGACGTTCGTAACGAGGGTAAATTGATAGGGGAGTAGAGGCATTGAATGATGAGGAAGTCCAGATTTAATCCGATAAATCTTATTAATCCTGAAAATCCTGTTTCAAAAATGATGGTTTAGATGTTAGCTTTTGGTCTAGCTTCCTTACTGCTTAACGGATTTTGAAGATTCTTCGTCCCGAGGCTTCGGGATCAGAATGACGGTCGCCATGGTTTTTGTTATTAATCAATCATCGAGGTACTTATCATCATCAATTCGCCATTAACAATTAATCAATAACGAACCCCTCAATCTTCCAATCACAAAAAGGGAAAAATCCGATAGAAGTGAAATAGCTTTCGAGCCTAAAATTATTTACTATCCTGACTAAGTAACTAAATTTATACCATTTGCTTCTTAAAAAGCCCATAGCATCTATTATTCTAGTATTGGCCGTTCTCATTTTTGGGGGAGTTACGCTGTCACGTCTTTCTATAGAATTATTGCCAGATGTAACACAGCCTACGTTGCTAGTTTCTACGGAATATCCTGGCGCTCCTGCCGCAGATGTGGAGTACAGAATTAACGAGCCACTAGAAGGAGTTCTCGCTTCTGTTCGTGGAGTGCAAAGCACACGGGGAATTGCTCGACAAGGCCAAAGCTTGATTTTCCTTACGTTTAATTGGGGTGCTGATCTTGACCTCGCTTTTCTGAATGTTCGTGAGAAATTAGATCTAGCTCGTGCGGCTCTTCCAACTCAAGCCGAACGGCCGCAACTTATTTATTCTTCAGCATCCGATGAGCCTATTACAACCATCGCTCTTACTTTAAAAAATGCCCCAAATCAGAATTTTTCGAATCGACTTTCACTCAAGCGGTGGGCTGAACAAGTTTTTTCCAGACGATTAGAGCAACAAGATGGTATTGCGCAGGCTTTGCTTGTGGGAGAAGTAAAACCAGAAGTTCAAATCAGCTATAACCCCAAAGTGCTAGATCGATATGGGCTAAGTTTGTCTCAAGTTCAGCAGGTTATTCGCGACGCTAATATATTTTCATCCAATGGCGAACTTAGAGATGGTTGGTATAGGTATGCGCTTAAGATTCAAAGTAGAATTGAATCGCTCGAAGATATCAAGAATATCCCTGTGGTATCGTTAGCCAATGGCCGAGTGTTATTATTACGCGAAATTGCCGATATAGAAATTAATGAGGCCGACCCCACTTCTTTTGCACTTCTGAATAATCAAGAAGTACTGAATGTATTGGTGAAGAAAGAATATGGGGCAAATACTGTTACCGTATTCAAAACGCTACAAGAAACACTAGAGCAAATTCGTAGCCAAAATCCAGATATTGACATCCGCGTAATTCGCGAAGATGCTACCTATATTGAAAACTCCATTTCCAATTTATTGCAGACCCTTATATTTGGTGGTGTTCTCGCATTCATCGTTCTTTTTCTTTTCTTGGATGATGTACGGAGTCCATTTACCATTGGCGTTTCCATTCCGGTAAGTATTTTTCTCACTTTTGTGATTATGTTTCTGTTCAACATTCAGCTTAATATTATCTCTTTAAGTGGGCTTACGCTTGGAATTGGTCTTTTGCTGGATAACTCAATTGTGGTGTTGGAGAATATCAACCGCTACAAAAAACAAGGCTTGGATAAGTTTGAAGCAGCCAGAAAAGGAACTAGCGAAATAGCCTTGGCGGTAACAGCATCTACATTTACTACTATTTCAGTATTCTTACCGCTTATATTTTTAGGTGGATTTGAAGGGGCTTTTTTCCGTGATTTAGCAGCCACATTGTCGATTAGTTTGGTGTCTTCGTTGCTAGTAGCACTAGTTATTTTACCCGTTTTTGTGGTTCAGTTTAGTGGCAAAGGAAACTCAGGGTTTCTATCCAAAATATCGAATGGATTAGATTCAATCATTCAGAGGTATGAAAGGGGTTTAACAGGATTGATTAAAAAACCTTGGCCAGCGGTTATTGTACCCGCTTGTTTGGCAATACTTGCGGGCTGGATGTTTATGACTGTGGAGAAGTCGGCTTTACCAGAAAGTGATCCCGAACGTGTGGAATATTTGGTAACCATGCCCGGTAACACAGCGTTGCGATCAGCCAAAGATGCTTCGATAACAATTACCAATTTATTGATGAAAGAAATGCCACAAGCGAGTGTGCTTTCAATAGGTGGCTATACCGATAATACCAGCTTAACTTCTATCCAAAATGAAGGCTTGAACAAATTCACACTATCAATTCCTGTTCAGAATAGAGCTGAAGTTAGAGAATTGGACCGTATTTTTGAGGGTTTGAGAAAGGCTTATCAAACATGGGGTTTTAACGAACAAGCTAATTTCAATTTTGGTGAATCTGGAAGTTCAATTGAAGCACCTGTACAGCTTAGTATTGTAGGAACTGATAGAGCACTGAGCAAACGAGTTGGTAAAGCACTAGAAGCTTATTTAGAGGAATCGTTTCAGGATATCCAGCTTTCCGAGAAATATCCACAAACGGTAGATGCTTTCAGATTAAGCCTTAAACCCGATAAACTTTTACTATATGAAATTTCAGAACAAGAAGTGATTTTGTATTTAGAATCGCTTACTAGAGGGAGTTTAGTAACAGATTGGAATCGACAAGATGAACAAATATCCATTCGCTTGTTGGGTGCAGGTCGAATGTTTAATAACCCAAGCGAGATTCAGCTCGACATCAAAAATAAAGTAATTCCTCTTTCGGAGCTTGCAAGTATAGAAATTGTTAAAGAAGCGGAACAGCTAGAGCGAGCTGGGCAGTCGGCGATATTGACTTTTAATTCCAGCTTTGGATTTATGGATTGGTGGTGGAATGCAAGCCTTATCCGTCAGCGAGTGAGTGAGTTTATGCAGCAAACGGGATATGAAGTTCGAATAGGTGGTTCGGCACTTTTGCTTGTCCATCTGCTAGAAGAGTTAGGGATGCTACTTTCCATTAGCGTACTACTCATTTATTTAATTCTCGCCATTCAATACGAAAACCTTAAGTATCCGCTTATTATAATTTTGGCTATTCCTTTTGCATGGATAGGGTCCATCTTTGCGCTATATCTAGGTGGAGTAAGTTTAAATGCTCTGTCGTTTATGGGAGTATTGATACTTACTGGAATTGCGGTAAACGATGCTATTCTGAAAGTGGATTTTATGCGTCGTTATTACGAAGAAACAGGAGATTTGGAAGAAGCGGTTCGCCAAGCTGGAACTAATCGTTTTCGTCCTGTAGTAATGACCAGTTTAACTACCATATTGGGACTCATTCCCATGCTTATACCTTTTGGCGATGGTTATGTATTACGCCAATCGCTTGCTATCGCTTTAATGGGGGGGATGATAACAAGTACGTTACTAACGCTGTACTTAATTCCTCTTGTATTTAAATGGATTGAAGCTCGAAAAATTAAATCTAATACTGCTTAACCCAATTTCTATGAAGACGTTTTTAAAAAAATCGATATATATCGTTGGGGCTTTGTTACTCATAACAAATTGCACAGGCGAAAAACCCAAAGTAGAAAAGCCTGATCTGGATAGTATTGAAATTTTGCCAGAAGTTGTTTTTGTTGAAGTGGATGGAGAACCACTGCGTTTTTTTATTGAAAGCCGCGGAGTGGTGGAGCCAATCCAACGAATTACCTTAATTCCAAGGGTAAGTGGTTATGTAGAGGAACACTCCATTATAGCAGGTAAACACATTAAGAAGGGAGCACAACTTTTAGAATTTGATGCTAGTGAGTGGGAAAACAGTAAAGAAGACGCTTATAACCAATATCTGAAAGCAAAAAACTTGTATGATGTAGAGATTCGTTTGCGAGAGAAAGAAGGGTCGTCGCCAAATGGAAATGAGGGATATAGAATTACTACGGGCTTAGCTGACGCTGAACTTAAATACGACAGAGCCAAGTTAAATCTAAGTTATACCAAAATTATCGCTCCTTTTTCTGGAATAATCTCCACTAAAGAAGTAATGAGTAAAGGCGCTTATATAAGTGCAGGGAAAGAACTTGGTGCACTCGTTAACACAAGTAAAATGCGTGTTCGCTTTGATGTGCTGGAATCTGAGATAACCTCTCTTAAACCAGGTATGAAAGTGGAGTTAACCGATCCAAGTGGGAAAATGTTTACAGGTCAGATTGTTGCTATCTCCCCAGAAATAGATCAAAAAACTAAAACGGGGCAAGCAATTGTTGAGGTTAATAATGAAGATGGGAATCTTAAATCCGGTATGACAGTTGAAGGCAAGGTTTTTGTGAATAGCATAGTCGGAAAAGTTCGGATGCCTAGAGCTGCTTTACTAGAACGTGATGGAAGAACATTGGTTTTTAAGCTAAATGGTACTGAAGTGGAGTGGATTTATGTAACCCCAGAAGCGATGAATAACGAATGGGTTGTAATCAATCATGATGAAATAAACCCAGGAGATACGCTTGCAGTAGATAAGCACTTCAGTATTAGCCATCAGCAAGAAGTTATTCCGCTGATGGCAAATTGATTACCAGGTTATGGAAGAGCTACTCCGGCGCAAATATCTGATTTCTTTTTTCTACCTGATGGTTTGCATTGTGGGGTATTCTGCGTGGAAAAGCATTCCTGTTGAAAATGCACCAGAACTTAATCTTCCATCCATCACAATAAACTATATTTGGGGAAGTACGGCTCCTGAAGTGATGGAAAAAGAGATTACTCGGAAAGTAGAAAGTGCAGCTAATCGCCTTCGAGATGTATCCAAAATCAATTCAGTAACGCAAGAAGGACGCTCGCTTGTAACTGTGCAATTCACTAAAAATGCTCCCGTTGAATTCCGTTCGCTAGAACTTAGAGAGTACTTATATTCTTTAGAACAAATATTGCCCGCAGAAGTTCGACCAGCTCAAATTACTCGCCAAGTTCCAGAGGAAATTCAAGACCAACAAATTTTTATGGTATATGCTCTTAGCGGAGATTTGCCGGCTAGAGAATTGCTAGAATATGCTCGCCAATCCATAAAAACAAAATTATTGGGCTTAGAAGGGCTTACAGATGTGAGGCTTCAAGGAGTGGAAAGCCCAGCGCTATTTATTCAGTTTGATCGAGATAAACTAGAACGATATGAGCTTTCAGGACGTATAATACTAAGTCAAGTTAGAGCAAAGTTGAATTGGAGATCATCAGGATTTATAGACTCAGGAGCTTCTAGGTTTAGTATAACCATTCCGCCCGAATACAAGAATACAGTTGATGTCTCCAATATGAGAATCGAAATTCCAGGTTCTTTGAAGCAATTGTATCTATCTGATGTTGCGGAAGTGTCGGTAGGAGACTCTCCATCAAAAAGTATTAGAAGAATAAATGGAAGTCCATCTCTATCAATAGATTTGGTAAAAGAAAGTGGCGCTGATGCGATGAGTCTTGCTCAAACGATTCTTGAAGTGATGGAAGAATTGAAAGAGGGCTTACCCTCAGAAATGGAGTTACGGCTACAGGTTGACTCCACAGAGCAACTTCGGACACAATTCGACCAATTGGGCTACCAAGCTATGTTTAGCGCTCTGCTGGTATTTTTAGTGGTGCTTATTTTTATTCGAAAAATTAGAGCACCTATTGTGATTATTGGAAGCGTTGTATTCTCGGTATTAATGAGCTTAACTGTGCTCTATATTAGTGATTATACATTAAATGTAATTACCTTGGCAGGACTTACAATCGCACTAGGTATGCTCATAGACAATGCAGTTGTGGTTTTTGAACAGATCAACCCAGGCTTGCCTGCAACCAAAGATGACCGAATTACACATGTCAAAAAAGAACTTCCAAAATCCGTAATCCCGGTTTTAGGAAGTACGTTTACCACAGTTGGAATTTTTGTACCACTTCTTTTTGCTCTCGATGAATTGCGCATTTTTCTAATGCCATTAGCGGTCGCGCTTACCATCACTCTTGTCAGCTCTGTAGTCATTGCCTTCACTTGGATTCCATATTCTCTCATTTGGTTAACACCCACATCCAGAACAAAAAAGAAAAAGGCTAAAGTAAAATTGGCATCGAGTATCCAAAGATCTGTTCTTTGGATATTAATTTGGCGAAATAGATTGAGATGGGTATTTATTTTAGCATTAATTGGCACCATCGGCATACCTCTTTTTCTGATCAAAACTCCAGATTGGGATAAAGAAACAAAATGGCCAAAATTTACAGAAACCTATTTTGATAATAGAGAGGATATAGATTCATGGGTCGGAGGGCTGAGTTATAAGTTTAAAAAGGATACGTACTTCGGAAGTCCTTGGAGAGGAAATTCGGAAGAGATAATCAGTGTGTATATTCAAACCCCTCAGGGTACTCCACTATCTGAGATAGATAAGATTGTTAAGAATTACGAGGTCATTGCTAAGCCATATGAACATTCTTTTTTGTACTACGAAGCTAATCTTTCGGAATATTATGGAGCTCGGCTAAAGTTTGTTATAAATCCAGACTATTTTTTTGATGTGGCCCCGTATTATTTTTTTGGTGAGGCAATGTATTTAGCAGCCAGAACTGGAAATGTAGCTACTTCTGTAAGCGGTTTTGGAGATGGAATGAGTACAGGGTTTGGTGGTTCCTCTTCCTCGCATACTATCCGTTTAACCGGCTATTCTTACGATGAATTATTTGACTTGGCTCGAGAAATTGAACGTAGGTTGACTAAAAACAGGAGGGTTAAAGACGTAGATGTAAATACAAGCTCTTATTTCTCTAGAAATGATTTTTATCAGTATGAGTTGGACCTTGACGAAGAAAAGTTACTTGCTCGGGGCTTAAACAAGTACGAAGTCCTTTCCGCATTAGCAATAGATATCAATCCTGTAAATACTTATGGAAGAGTTGAGTTTCAAGGGCAAGAAATGTTTCTGATAGGACGAAGTGACGCAGAAAATTTTTACGAAGAGAGTTTAATGAAGAAAACACGTACTTCGGCAACTACTAGTTATGATTTGGCTTCTATTAGTAAGATAAAAAAAGAGAAAGCACTTACTTCTATACGACGTACCGATCAATCTTATGAACGAAGTATTGATTTAAATTTTCTAGGTAATCATCGAATGGCGAAAGATTATATAGAAAGTGTATTGGAGGAAGTTCCGGTTCCTGTTGGGGCAAAAATAAGTTATGGCCAGTCGTTCTTCAGTTTTGGAGATGAAGGTAAAACGGCCAATTTATGGCTAGTGATTCTATTAAGTATATTGAGTGTATGGATGATTGTTTCTGCGTTGTTAGAAAGTTGGACAGCTCCATTATTTGTACTATTAACCATTCCTTTTAGCACAGTCGGCATTATGTTAGGCACACTGGTTAATACCATTCCTTTTGATAAAGGAGCGATTTCAGGGGCATTGTTGTGTGTAGGTATTGTAGTAAATAATGCGATACTTTTAATTCATCAAAGAGACTTGGAACACCAAACAGGGGTTCTTGGATTACGCTGCTGGTATAATGTTTTTCGAAAGAAAATGCGGCCCGTTCTAATTACAACTACAACAACCGTAGTTGGGTTGTTGCCGATGATTTATTATGGAACCGATCAATTCTGGGAAGGTTTGGCGGTTGTAGTTTGTTGGGGACTAGTGTTTAGTACGGGGATTCTTTTCTTGCTTGCAGGAGTGAAGGAGCGTAGGTTGCTCACCTTCAAACAAAAGTAAACATGAAAGAGCTTTGTAGATGTTAGATATTCCGTAGATGATTTGAGGCCAGAAAAGAATCTCGGTCACCCTTGTAGATGTTAGATAATTTTTGTCAACGAAATATATAACTTATTCAAGAATGACTGCTCACGGTTTGTAACCACCAAGGAATTCCTAAAATACTAAACCTTACTTTAGGCTTTGATAGCAAGGTTCAGTATTTCCATCCAATAACTGTATACGAGTAGAAAAACTAGTGCTAGAACGGAAACTAAGGTATGTAAAACAATTGTTTTTATGAGATACTTGCCACGGGCAAGTGAGAGCCTTTTAGAAGTACCAATTACCGAAATATTGAAACTTACGTACCAGATAACAACATATGTAATTGCCAAAAATAGTAAATAATAATGAGGGGCTTGAGCAATAAAAAGAACTCCCATTATTGTAACTACAATGAAATCTAAATGGAAAATCCAGGTAAAGATATTCATGGCTTGGTTAAAATGAACTAGACTTGGATTGGGGATATATATCCAAAGAATTGCTAAAAGTTCAATAAGTAGTATGATTATTACGGTAATAAAAAACAGAGAGAAGTAATTATGACCTGCAATGGCTAAAAATGGGGCTAAATCATATAATGCATTTAAGCCAATTTCACTTAGGTACACTTTAGCGAGGAAATAGGTGACAAGCCCTCCAAATAATGCATGCTGGAATAGAAGATAGACCGCACTTATAGACGAACGTTGACGATAGCTTAATACGTCATCAACAAAGAACCGATGGGCAATAAAATACCGGAGAATGGTGCTTTGATATGTTGTATTAAGCATGATGTTTATTGCAAGGCTAATCCACAGTAACAAAATTAGCAAAATAGCCCAATGAAAAGGGGTTGAAGACTCTTCTAAAATTGGTAATGGAATTTGTGCTGAAGTTAAATTAGAAGTGCTTGAAATAGCATCTGCGAAAGAAGGAAACTGTGAGGTTATTCCCCAAAGCCAAGTGTCAGTAACAATAAGGAATTTACCAGAGGTTTTTACCCCTTGTGCAAATTCATGGATGGATGCTTTACCAACTTGTTGGTTATGCAGAATCTGTGCTACAGGATAATCACTATTAGTCTGTAAAAGCTCTCGGTTAAGAATATGAAAAAACTGAAGAGAGTCTTTTAAGCCAGATTCTTTAATAAGGTTTTGTTCAAGAGATTGGAATTTATCCCTATAAGTTTGGCTGTTATTGAAAAGAACCAAGCCAGAAAAAGTAGGCGAAGAAGCATGCCGTTTATGTATGCTTTTCACTGTTTCCAGTACTATCGCTTTATGTTCAGAAAAACGAGATGAAGTGAAATAGTCAAAGCCAGAGTTTACCAAATAAGGAATTCCAGCTTTCTCCAATTCTAATAATGTATTATCAGAGACAGGGTGCTCCAGAATGATAAGCCCAACAGAGTATTGGGTAAAGGAAGCTAACTGACTAGATACTGTAGCCTCATCATTCTCTGAACTCCAAAGTACTCCTAAACTAGTTTGAGCTTCTATAGAATTTGGGGATAATAAAATCCCAAAAATCCATAGTGCTGCAGAAAGCAGGTATTTCCACCTGACTTTCATTTAGGCTACTGCTACAGCTACAGCAAATTCAGCGATACTACTTAATTTGATTGGCTTACCAATCAATGTAGCTGAAGTACAATCTATAATTTCCACTTCTACATATTGGCCAGGTTTGAAATCGAGCGCATCAAAAACAACCATTTTGTTAGTATCAGTTCGGCCTTGGAGCTGAGTTTCTGAACGTTTACTTACTTTCTCAGCAAGTACTAAGTGTCTATTTCCAATCTCTGCTTTATTACGTACTTCCTGAATTTCCATTTGCTGAGTAATAATTTCAGAAAGGCGTCTCTTTTTAACTTCTTCAGGTACGTTATCCTCAAACTTTCGATAAGCAAGCGTTCTCTCACGTTCAGAATAAGCAAACATGTAAGCTAAATCATAACCTACTTCTTTCATCAAACTCATTGTTGCTTGATGTTCTTCTTCCGTTTCTTCACAAAATCCAGCAATCACATCAGTTGAAAGCGAAACACCTGGTATAATAGCTCTAATCTTGTCCGTTAATGCAAGATATTCTTCGCGTGTGTACGGTCTACGCATGCGTTCTAGCATGGTGTCGCTACCGGCTTGCGCTGGCATATGAATATAATTACATAAATTAGGTTGCTCAGCAATGATATGGAGCAGCTCATCTGGAAAATCTTTTGGATGCGGAGAAGAGAACCTAAATCGAATTTCTTGGTTTACTTGGCTTGCTTCGTACATCAATTTAGCAAACGTGTTCTCACCATCTTTATAGGAGTTTACATTCTGCCCAAGAAGTGTGATTTCTTTATACCCTTCGTCACTCAATTGTCTAATTTCTGATAAAATACTCTCCAATGGACGGCTTCTTTCACGTCCACGAGTAAAAGGTACAACACAAAAAGAGCACATATTATCACATCCACGCATAATAGATACGAAAGCATTAATACCATTGCTAACTGTTCTAACGGGTGCAATATCTGCGTAGGTTTCTTCAAGAGAGAGCAACACATTTACGGCCTTTCTACCGTCATCAACTTCAGAAAGTAAACGAGGTATATCGCGATATGCATCTGGTCCAACTACAATGTCTACCAAATGTTCTTGTTCCAAAATCTGGTCTTTAATCCGCTCAGCCATACAACCCAATACACCAACGGTTAAGTTGCTATTGGTTTTCTTGATAGAACGGAGTTCTTTTAGGCGGTTCCAAACTTTAGTTTCTGCATTTTCACGAATAGAACAAGTATTAACGAGAACTACATCAGCACTTTCTGCATTAAGAGCAGGTGACATGCCGTCGTTAATCAAAATGGAATTTACTACTTCTGTATCTGCAAAATTCATTGCACAGCCGTAGGTTTCTATATAAAATCTTTTTGTGTTCACTATAATGTCTTTTTATGAAGTGAAGAATATAACAACTCTATAAGCTATTGAATTTTAGGCCATATTGCAGGTGCTGTTCTCCAGCTTGAAAGAAGCTCTAAGTCTTTTTCACTTACAATCCCTTTCTCTACAGCTACGTCAATAAGGGTGTTGTAGTCTGTTAAACTATAAATAGGAACATTCACTTCGTCAAAGCGTTGTTGGGCTTTGTCAAAACCGTAAGTGAAAATAGAAATTACAGCACTTACTTTAGCGCCAACAAAGTGAAGAGCTTCCAAAACAGAAATTGCAGATCCACCTGTTGATATCAAATCTTCAATCACGATGGTTGATTGACCTTTATCAACGCCACCTTCAATTTGATTTCCCATGCCATGTGCCTTGGCTTTGGCACGCACATAAGCCATTGGTTTGTCCATGTCTTGAGCAACCCATGCCGCATGAGGGATTCCAGCTGTAGCCGTACCTGTAATAACGTCAACATCTGGATAATTCTCTTTTATAAAAGCACTAAAGTGTTGAGCAATTTTCTTTCGTATAGCGGGATGACGAAGTGTTAACCTGTTATCACAATAAATAGGTGAGTTCCAGCCCGAAGACCATTTAAATGGTTCATTTGGTCTAAGTATAACCGCGTTAATATCTAATAAGTGAGCCGCAAGCTCACGTGCAAATGAGTTATCAATAATCATATTAAAATAAATTCTTTTGTTAGGCTATGGCGACGAGTATGAACTTTAAGCCACCCCAGTGTATTCTGCCCAAATAAAAATAAGAGTTTTTAGGCATATAAGTGCATAGAATCCTGCCAATAAATCATCAGCTAAGATACCAAATCCCGACTTTAGATTTTGGATTTTATTAATACCTAATGGTTTAAGGATATCAAAAAACCTAAACAATATAAAACCGATACAAAATATGGTCAGGTCGGCTTTTAAAGAACCCATTGAAGCAATTGTAAGAAATGTTACTGCCTGACCTGCCCATTCGTCAATAACCATTCTACCCGGGTCTTCGCCCCAAACCTCTTCACAAGTATTACTAACCCATAGGTTTAAAAGCGAAGAAATAACTATAAATAGCACTAAATAAATCAGTGCATTATGAGAGTGAAAAATAAAATAGATGGGAATGAGAGCAAATAGGCTACCCCAAGTTCCTGGCGATTTAGGTAGATATCCTGAGCCAAAACCCGAGCCAATCCATAATTTTAATGCTCGAATCATGCTCTAGATTTTACAAACAAATTACGATTAATAACTAGGTACTCAATTCCTGAGTATGCAGTTAGGGCCGTAACAAAGAGCATGAGATAGTACATAGTATTAGTACTCAAAATAGAATCAGCAATATTTCCTAGCCAAAGTTCGTGGCCTGCAAAAACTCCAACCAACAATGCAATGTAAAGAAAAACCATTTGGACAGTGGTTTTAGTTTTAGCTATAAAACGAGTTTCCATATCCATTTTTCTTCGCTTTGCGAAAATGCGAAGGCTTGTAATAAATACATCTCTAAAAATAATTACAATTACTGCCCACCAAGGGAATTGTTGTTCGTCTACAAAAGGAAGTACAATAAAAGCACTAAATGTTAGGAATTTATCAGCGAGAGGATCAAGGAAAACACCTAAAGGCGTTTCAATTTCGTGTTTGCGAGCAATGTGTCCATCAAAAAAGTCGGTAATTGCTGCTATGGTAAAAATTACAATACTTATAGCGCTCCAAAACAAATCAACCTGTAAATATAGAAACAGGAAAACTGGGGCTAGGATTATCCGTAAGGCGCTGAGTATATTTGGAACGTTTTTCATCTCAAAGAAGATATGAAATACATTTGAGATTTTACTATCGAAACTAGCTTTTGGGTTAAGGAATTTAGAATTTGTATTTATGAAAGTAGAAATCATCTCAATTGGTAACGAACTCCTTATTGGCGACACTCTTAATACGAACGCATCTTGGATGGGGGAGTTTATGACTGAACATGGATTTGAAGTTGTTCGAGTCCATACTATATCAGATAATATCAATCATATAAAAGAAACCGTTTCTGGCGCGCTAAGTACAACCGATGTAGTTTTGTGTACCGGAGGGTTAGGCCCAACCCACGATGATATTACCAAAAAAGCTCTAGCTGAACTTTTTGGAATGAACATGAGAACTGATCAAGAGGTACTCACATTCGTGAAAAATATGTTCCTTGAGCGCAATATTCCATTTTCTCAGTCAAACTTTGGGCAGGCTGAAGTTCCTGAACACTGCGAAGTTTTATTTAATAAAGCAGGCACTGCACCAGGAATGTGGTTTAATGTAAACGGAAAATATCTTGCTGTTATGCCAGGCGTACCTCACGAGATGAAGTACTTAATGAAGAATGGAGTAGCTCAAAAACTGCGTGAGAGTTTTGGAGATGTTGGGTATTTATATTCTCATTATATAAAAACTGCAGGTATTGGTGAGAGCACTCTAAGTGATAATGTGTTGGGAAATTTAGATAGATTTTTGAACAATGGAGTGAGTTTAGCATTTCTTCCAATGGCTGGCGGCGTTACTCTCCGATTAAATGGTCAAGGGGCTACTAAAGAGCAAGCTCGAGCAAGTATATCGTCTCTTTTAAACTATATTTTAGATGCCGCGGCAGAGTTTATAATAGGAGAGGGAAAGAGCCTTACAGTAAGCGAAGTAGTTGGAAAGTTACTTATAGGCCAAAAATTAACTATTGCCACCGCAGAAAGTTGTACGGGGGGAATGATTGCAAACGAGCTAACAAATATTGCTGGGAGTAGTGCGTATGTTATGGGTGGAATTGTCGCATACTCAAATTCGGTTAAAATGAATCACCTTAATGTTTGCCCATCAGACTTAGAAACTTATGGGGCGGTTAGTAAGCAAGTAGCTTTACAAATGGCTAAAGGTGTAGCTCTTAATTTGGGTGCTGATATTGGAGTCTCAACTACAGGTGTGGCAGGCCCCGGTGGTGGAACCGACGAAAAACCAGTGGGCACTGTTTGGATTGCTTTCTGGAGTAAACAAGAACATTTTGCTATAAAAGCAATGTTCACAAAAGATCGTATAATAAATAAAGAAAGAGCGACTCGTACGGTTCTAGAACTTTTACGAAGAAATTTAACGGGAATTGATAGCATTCCCTATAACTTGGAAAAGCAGCTTCCTTGAGGAAAATTTGGGTACTCCATATCGTTTTTATGATGGCATACTGCTCGGTAAGCGTAACAGCTCAAGTGTCAGATTCACTAAAAGTGGACACCCTACGAACCTTCGCTCCAGATTCAGTTCTTCCTTCTAAAAACAAAAGTATTCTTCCCCAAAAAGAAGAAAAAGTAATTAAGAGAGTGAGCCCTTGGATAAAGCAAAGCGATTTTTTCTCTGATGTAATTACGAACGATAGTCTTTTGAGATGGCAAATTTGGCCTAACTGGGGCGATTTTTATGCGTATCGAAATGATGTATTTAGCTATCGTCAAGGTACAATTGGTCGTGTCGATGCGTTTACTATTAAGGGCTATGATAGTCGAGAGCAAAGCGTAATTTTTGATGAGATGATTTTGAATAACCCGATTACTGGAGCAGTTAACTTTAATTACATCCCACATCACAAAATCAAAGGTGTATCTGAAACTTATGGCGGTAAGTTCCAAACAGAAATAAGCTCAAAAGATTTTTATATAACCAAACCAATTAGCTATTTGAACTACGATGAAAGCTCGTCTGGATATAGAAATTTGGAATTTATGTTGGCCCAGAACACAAGTCCGTCTACCAATGTAGAACTCTCTTTTTGGGATAGAAGGGAAGAAGGATACTATTCGAGAAGTGGAGTGCAGGGGAGCCAAGTGTTTGGAAAAATTTATCATCATTTGGGAGAGAGATTCCAAATTCAAGGTATGTACTTGCGTAATCAGTTCGATAATGAAGAACCTTTTGGTTATGTGGTAAATGACCCTACGTTCTTTAGTTTCGATGAATTCATTGCTCAACCAAATGAAAGCTCAGCAAAAGCCGAACATCTGCGAACCGATATGAAAATTGGAATTTATGAACGAGCCGACTCATCGAGTGCAGAAGCAGGCGGATTGGTTTTTTCTAAATCCAGAAATGATTACAACCTTTCTTTTTCATTAGATACACTTTTTTGGGATTTGAGTGAACATCGGGCAAGAGCTTTTAAAAGCATAGATATTGGCTATTTAAGCTTGAAAGGAGAATTAAACGGCTATTTCACTTCAACCACTGATAGCTCTACAATTGCCAAAAGAAAATGGGGGGGAAGCTCTGCTTCTCTGAGTTCACAATTTGGATTTACAAACAATCTTAGCACAAAACTATCTGGTGAGTTAGAACATAGGAACGATAAACAGTCTAGTAATAATTTCTCAGCGGGGATACTGTTTAAAGGCAGATTGCTAGATGGAAAAATTATAGCTTCAAAAGAAAGTAGAATGCCGAGTATTCAGTCTATGTATTGGGGCGGTCGTAATTATTTCGGAAATCCGGGATTGAATAATGAACATGTTCAATCCATTTACGGAGATTTGAATATTACATTAGGTGAGAGAGTTGAAATTGGAATATCTGGACGGTATAAAAAAGTTGAAGATGCTATTCTATTATCCCAATCTAAAACATTTGTGAATGGTGGCGAAGTTGAGTTATTAAATGGTTCTATATTTGGGCAATATCACTCTCAGCTTCTAGAGATAGAAAGTTCAGCTAACGCAGAATATGCTCTTAGTGAGAATTATACACCCGGTGTAGACTCTCTAAATGCTAGAGGTAATAAATTATCAATTCGGAACTCAATATTTTTAAAGAAGTATGCTTTTGATCAAGCAGCATTCATAAAAATGGGTATTCGAACCATATTTTCTCCATTTTACTTCGAAAGCCAAAAATATAATACCGAATTAAGTTACTGGCAGTATAATTCGCTAGAGCAGCAAATACCTTCCTTCTTTAGATTAGATGTTGAAGTTTCTGCCCGAGTTCGGTCAATGATGATTTTAATAAGATGGGAAAATGCACTTGACGGTGTAGGTCAGGCAGGCTACTTTGAGTCGGCTTCATATCCTATGTCGCCTAGGCGTTTATTGGTTGGAATCAGAGCACAATTTAGAAACTAAAAATGAATCTTAAATACATTGTAAAAGAAGGCATCGCGGGCATAAAAAGAGCAAAACTTGCTGCTACTACATCAATATTTTCTCTATTTGTGGCCATACTCCTCCTAGGAATTTTAACCCGCGTATTCTATAACGTGTATACCCAAGCGATGAGCCTCAAAGAAGTTGAGATAGAGGTTTTCTTATTTGATATGGATGAGCGATCAACCGATGAGGTCAGAAATCAAATCGTGAAAGAAGATCTTGTTGAGGGGATTTCGTACATCTCAAAAGACAGTGCTTCTACCGTTGCGGCAAAAGATTTGGGTGCAGGAGTAGAAGACTTAATTGAATTGAATTTTTTCCCGGCATCTTTTAAAGTTCAGGTTAATACCGATTCCGGTGCCGATCTCGTTGAGTCGCTCGCTTCTAGATTTCAAAATATTCGTGGTGTGGATGAGGTGAAATATAATGCTGCTCTACTTCGAGTGTTAGAGTCTAACTTGAGCATCTTTAGTTTAATGGGAGTGGGTATTGGCGTACTAATTTTACTAGCTGCTGTTATCTTGGTATACAATACCATTCGACTTACAATTTACGCGAAGAAAGACTTAATTAGAGCTATGAAACTAGTCGGAGCTACTAATAAATTTATTAGAAGCCCATTTATAATTGAAGGAGTTATTCAAGGCGCAATTGCGGGTTCGCTTGCTGTGTTATGTGTTTTTGCGGTGTTTGAATTTTTTATTCCAATGTATCTTCCAAATATAGGAATTGTTGCCTGGCCTTTTGGTCGCTGGTATTTCCTAGTTTCTGCAATGCTAGGATTATCCATTATTATGGGATGGTGGGGAAGTAGACTTGCGTCTCGAAAATTCATTGCCGAGACATATATTTCAGGATAAGAGTCGGGGTGATTTCCCGGCTCTAATCCGATTTTGCAGGCTTGTTTAAACTTTATCTACATGTATTTTATCGTTTGCCGACTTTCTAATTGCACAGGCTTCGGTATCGGTACATGTGCCATAAAAATGTAAGGAGTGAGATTTGATATCCATTCCATGAATTTTTCCAAGCATTTCCTGAATCTCTCCAATTCTAGGATCACAGAATTCTAGTACGTGCCCACATTCGCTACAAATTATATGATCATGCTGCTGATAGGCATAGGCGCGTTCATAATAGTACTGGCTTTTCCCAAATTGTTGGCGCTGTACTAAGCCACATTCAACCAAAAGATCGAGAGTGTTGTACACTGTTGCGCGCGAAACGCGAGTGCCACCCTCCTTCATTCGGAAGAAGATATCGTCGGCATCAAAGTGACCATCTGCACGATACATTTCCTCCAAAACCATAAAACGCTCAGGCGTTTGTCGTTGGTTTCGCTCTTTTAGGTATGAGCGAAATATTTCTTTAACAAGTTGAATCGTTTCTTCGTGTGCTGGATGCGCCATAATCATGAATTATTTTGGCTTAATATAAGACTTGTTTAACTGGTTTTGAAGTGACGTGCATTTGTTTACAGGATTGCTATATTCTTTGCAGAGTAAACAAGGAACAAAACTAGTACATATGCCAACAGTAGTCGCGTTTGAAACACTTGCAGAGCTACCTCAAAAACTTCAAAAAAAATATGGCGGTCAAAATAAAGCTGCCTTTTATTTTAAGCCATCAACAAATGAAAGCTATCAGCCTATATATTGGGATCAGGTAACTGACGATGTTCACGCTATGGCTTCTTACATGCTTGAACGTGGAATCGAGCATGGTGACAGAGTTGGTATTTTAAGCGAGAATAGATACGAATGGGCAGTTGTAGACTTAGCTATTCAAATGTTGGGGGCGGTCAATGTTTCGCTTTACACAACACTACCTGCGAGCCAATGCGAGTTTATTTTGCTCGATTCTCAAACAAAATTATTTTTCGTATCAACGGGTATACAGCTTAAAAAAGCCGTAGATGTTTTTGATAACTGTGAATATCTGACCGAGGTAGTTTCGTTTGAAACACCAAAAAACAAAAAATTAGCCGGTCTAGATTTCGTAAACCTCTACGATGATGTGTTAATTGAAGGTGCCAAACATATAGAAAAGCACAGGAAGACAATCAATCAACGTATTAATAATGTTAAGGTAGATGACCTATCTACTCTGATTTACACTTCAGGAACTACTGGGCACCCCAAAGGCGCAATGCTAACACATAACAATATTGTAAGTAATGTGAAGGCAGCTACTCAGCATATTTATTGGGATGATACAGACAGATTGCTTTCATTTTTACCACTCTGTCACTCATTTGAACGAACAGCTGGTTATTATGCAATGATTTCTAGCGGTGTTGAAATTTATTATGCAGAAAGTGTGGATACCGTTTCCAAAAATATGCCGGAAGCTAAGCCAACAATCATGATTAGCGTTCCTCGCTTATTCGAGAAAATGTACAATCTCATTGTAAAAAGCGTTGAAGACGGAAGTGATACAAAGAAGAAAATATTTAAATGGGCAGTAGAAACTGGTGAAAAATACTCGGCAGGTAAACGCGGGTTTGTAACTCTGCAGAAGAAAGTAGCGGATAAGTTAGTTTTTGATAAACTACGCCAACGCACAGGAGGGCATGTACGGCTATTTGTATCTGGTGGGGCAGCTCTACCTCCAGATATTGATAATTTCTTCAAAGCAGCCGGGCTAACCATTTTACAGGGCTATGGATTAACAGAAACCTCACCTGTAATGGCAGCCAATAAAGTTGGTGATGAAGTTACCGGTGTTGTGGGTTCTATCATTCCAGGTGTAACTGTAGCTATAAAACATTTGGATACACAGCAGATTATCGCTGAAATAAGTGGCGAAGATTACCCGACAAAACTTAGTTCAGAAGCAGGCGAAATTTTATGTAAAGGCCCGAATGTGATGAAAGGTTATTGGATGAATGAAGAAGCGACCAAAGAGATGATTGACGAAGATGGTTGGTTGCATACTGGAGATGTAGGTAGATTTGTAGAAGGTAATCTTAAAATCACTGATCGCATCAAACATATGATTGTGAATGCTGGTGGAAAGAACATTTACCCCGGTCCCATCGAAGATATGTTCAAAACCAGCAAATGGATTGATCAAATTGTTATTGTAGGTGAAGCACAAGCATATATGGCGGCTCTTATTGTTCCAGACTTTGAGGCGCTTGCTAAATTTGCTAAAGATCAAGGACTTGAAGCATCTTCAAATAAAGATCTAATAAATCTTGATGAAGTGAAGGAAATCTATAAAAAGGAAATGCGTAGTTTTTCTAAAGAACTAGCATCACATGAAAAAGTTAGAGACTTCAGGTTATTAGAAGAAGAGTTTACCGTAGATAACGGCGAAATTACGCCAACTCTGAAAGTGAAGAGAAAAGTTATATCAGAAAAATATGGAGCTCAGATAGCTGATATATTTAAAGACGACGTCGCTTAAACGTCGTCTTTATAACGAAAGGAGTTTGGTTGATTGATTAGAACCAACCAGCTCCTAATCCTCTAAATGGCCAAGGTATTCCTGAAAGAATTAGCAAAAGACCAATTCCGTACATAATGGCAATCTTTTTATGTTTGATAAGGTCTTCGGCAGCTTTCTTAGCTTTAGAGTAACCAATACTTATAAGCGCAATAGCTGGAATCATAAGTGTGATATGCTCCATTGTGTAGAATCTAAGAATATCGTTCCCCATCGTTTCTGACGAAAAAACTACTAATGGACTGATAAAATACAGCATTAAGCCAAATAAAAATTGAACGTTAATAACGTAGAAAGTTATCATAGCAAGTTTGCTGTCAGATGAATTGTATTCTTTTTTCCCTAGCCAACCTGCAAGGGCTTTAAGAACAACAATCACCAAAAGAATCAATGCGATCCATCTTGTACCTGAATGTGCGTGTAATAATCCGTTATACATATTAATTTGATTGAAGTTTATGTTCTACTTTTGATAATATCTTTTTTACTCTTCTCTTATTTACGCCAAGGTCGGAGTGGCCTTCTCTACTTGCACTTCTGATGTAGGCAATAGATTTGTTATCTACTGTTGCAAGTTGAATAACAACGTCATCTTTCCATCCAAAAATTGGGATTCTAAAAATCGCATCAATTCTTAACTCATTGTTAGTTAAAATGGGGCTTTCTGAAGCAAAATCTGTTAATACCTCTTGAAATACACTGAATAAAACCGTTGCTTCAACATCATACTCTCTTTCAGTTAGCACACAATTAGGGGAGTCGGGGCAAGCTGGCAAAGGGTTTTGAGTATTAGCCATGGATATATCTAAGTCATTTGATTTTGAACCGCATGAAATTATAGACAATGAAATCAAAATGATGAATAAATATCTGATAGACATTTTAACCTTGTAAACTATAAATGTTTTTTAAGCACTTCAGAAGCTTCATCTAACGTTTCTACAACGGTAAACAAATTAAGGTTGTCTTTTCGGATAAAGTCTTCTTCAATAGCATTGTTAACATACTGAACTAATCCGTCAAAATAACCCTCAGCATTAATAAGAATAATAGGTTTGCTGTGGAAGCCTAACTGTCTCCATGTTAAAATCTCAAAAAACTCGTCGAGAGTCCCAAAACCACCAGGTAGAACCACAAAAGCATCAGATTTCCGTTCCATCATGGCTTTGCGAGAATGCATGTCTGGAGTTTCGTGTAACTCGGTTAAACCTATATGCACAACTTCCACTCTTTTTAGTGCTGTTGGAATAATTCCTATAACTTCACCGCCGGCTTTTAAGGCAGCGTCAGCAGCAAGCCCCATCATACCAACTTTACCTCCGCCAAAAACCAAACCCCATTTGTTGTGTGCTAGCGTTTGGCCAATCCCAATAGCTAAATTTTGAAGTTCAATACTCTTTGGTGTTCTAGATCCACAATAAATACAAACATTCTTACTCATGCTAAAGCAAACATTCTAGTAGTGATTGATTCTAATTTCTCAACAAAATAAAGGATGTCGTCTTCAGTAGTATGTTTCCCAAAGCTAACACGAATGCTAGACTTAGCGATGTCATCTTGTATGCCTATTCCAGAAAGTACATGAGAAGGCTCTACTGCACCTGATGTGCAAGCCGAACCATTTGAAACACAAATTCCTTCAATATCTAAATTTAGAAGTAACATCTCTCCATCTATACAATGCTTCGCATCATCGTAGAATGAAAGGTTTAGAATATGTGGTACACCCGTTTCAGTTTCACCGTTAATACAATAATTAACAGTTACTTTTTCATTCATTGTTCGCAGTAATAGCTCTCTAAGTTTTCTATAGTGTGTGGTGTTCTTTTCTAAGTCGGTAATAGCTAACTCAACTGCTTTTGCAAACCCAATAATTCCAGGAACATTAAGGGTTCCACCTCTTCGTCTACGTTCTTGAGAGCCACCTGTTAACCATGGAATCCAAGGCGATCCATTTTTCACATATAAAAGGCCAATGCCTTTTGGACCGTATATCTTATGAGCACTTCCACTCATTAAGTCGATACCAAGCTCTTTAACATTAAGAGGTATTTTCCCGAGGCTTTGAACAGCGTCGGTATGAAATGGAATTTTATGTGATTTACAAATTTGAGCAATTTCAGTAACAGCGTTTATAGTGCCAATCTCATTATTAACATGCATTATGCTTACTACTGCCGTTTTATCGGTAATTACCTTCTCAACCGCTTCGGGTGTAATCACGCCAGCACTGTTGCACTCAGCAAAGAGTGTTTTATACCCCCCAATTTTAGACATTTCAACGGTATGCAATACAGCGTGATGTTCAATTTCGGAGCTAATAATCTCATTCTTAGCCCCAGAAGCGGTTAAAACGCCCTTAATTGCAGCGTTATCACTTTCTGTTCCCCCACTGGTAAATATAATTTCTGAAGGTTCTGCACCAATTGCAGCAGCAATACTTTCTCTAGCATCTTCTACAACTACTTTGGCTTGTTGCCCTAAATGATGAATGGAGTTCGCGTTGCCAAAGTTATCTTTTAGGTAGGGAAGCATTGCTTCGAGCACCCGTTCGTCTAAGGGTGTAGTGGCGGCATAGTCTAAATAAACAGTTCGCATTATATTAATTCTAAGATTAGAAATTAGCGCCCTAAAATATTCAAAATGTTGATTAATATCTGCCTTTAAATAGGCCTATAAAGTTTTTTGTGTGCACTAGATAGGGGAGCTTATCAAAAGTTTACCCTTTTCTAAAATAACTGATTTATAAAAAACTGAATACTTTGTTACAATCCTGCTACACTTCATTACAGAAAGGTTGTACCTTAAAGGAAATTAGATTAAAACATCAATAATACCTTATAAAAATGGCAAAGCTCACACTCACAGATATCGAAGTAAAAGGGAAAAAAGTACTTATGCGCGTTGACTTCAACGTACCATTAAAAAATGGTGTTATCTCAGATGATAATCGCATAGTTCAAGCGCTTCCGTCCATTAAATACGTTTTAGAAAATGGTGGATTACTCATCCTTGCTAGCCATTTAGGTAGACCAGGTGGTGAGCCTAACCTAGAATACTCATTAAAACCTGTGGCAGATCATTTAGCCTCACTTATTGATGCTAAAGTTCACTTTGCAAAAGACTGTATTGGAGAAGAAACAAAAGATCTTATTTCGAAAGCTGATTTTGGAGAAGTAGTTGTACTTGAAAATGTGCGTTTCTACAAAGAAGAAACAAACAACGATGAGTCTTTTAGTAAAGAACTAGCATCGTTAGCAGACGTTTTTGTAAATGATGCTTTTGGAAGTAGCCACAGGGCACATGCTTCTGTTTCTGGAGTTACTCGATATTTACAGCCAGCCGCTTCTGGTTTTTTACTTGACAAGGAGATTCGCTATTTGAGCGAAAGTGTGAACAACCCGAATCGTCCTTTTGTGGCTATTTTAGGCGGAGCAAAAGTATCTGATAAAATAGGCGTAATTGAAAATCTTATAGATAAAGTAGATACCATCATTATTGGTGGAGGAATGACTTATACATTTTATAAAGCTAAAGGACTAAATATTGGAAATTCATTACTAGAAGAGGATAAAATCGGTTTAGCTCTTGAACTAATGGAAAAAGCAGAGAAAGCAGGCGTTAAACTAATGCTACCTTTTGACTCTGTAGTGTCTCAAGAATTTAGCAATGACTCGGAAAACAAAATTGTTGATGAAGACGGAATCGAAGATGGCTGGATGGGCTTAGATATTGGGCCACAATCAACAATAGCTTTTGGAAATACAATTAAGAATGCAAAAACGGTACTTTGGAATGGCCCAATGGGTGTTTTTGAAATGAGCAATTTTGCTGATGGAACTTTTGGCGTTGCTGAGGCACTTGCCGAAGCAACTACGTTTGGTGCTACTACTATTATTGGCGGTGGCGACTCTGCGGCGGCAATTAAAGCCGCAGGTTTAAGCGACCAAGTTTCACATGTATCAACAGGCGGCGGAGCAAGTTTAGAGTATTTAGAAGGTAAAGTATTGCCAGGCGTAAGCTCTTTAACTGAGAAATAGTATGTTCTCGTAGAGCTATGACTTTATAAGAGATTACCTGAGCGAATTGTCGCTCAGGTAATTTTAATAGTTATCTATTCAGTAAAAATAGCATTTAAAAATTCAGCCATTCTATAGCCAGATAATGCCATTCTCTGTTGTGCTATCTCAAAAGATTTTTCCTGATAATCGATGGAAGGTTTCTCTCCTTCAATTAATGTTTCCGGATACAACGAAGCCATTACAATTTCTTTACTCTCTTTAGACCAAATTGTAGGATCATCTAGCTCAATTAGTGTTCCAAATTTTTCTTTCGGATGTTTTGATACAATTTCTTTAGCCTTTGCTGAGTAGTAATCGAAGGATGAGGTGTTTTCGCTTTTGGGAGAGTTGATGTCAAGAATTCCATCCCAAAACGAATGTAAGTTAGTGGGCCATTTATCTGCTAAAGCAAAAGAATTTCCGCCTCTATCACCATCTGGATCTTTACTTGTTACACGAGAAGCGTTATGCAAAGGCATATGAATATCACCAATAAGGTGTAACACCCAAGCTATTTGAACAGCCTTAGTTTCTTTAGCAATATCATTGGACGCGAGTGTTGATTTAAAATAACTTATTCGCTCAACGATATGATTTTCCTCAATAAGTCCAGTTGTTTCAATAGGGCCTTCAGGTGAATTCTTCCAATAACTACCAACATAATGCCAATTTCCTTTGTGGTATTTTTGATATCGAACAGTCTTTTTTCTATCTCTAACCATGTCTGGCCAATAGGCTGTGTTTAGGAAAAACTGCTCGCTACTATTTGAGAGTGTCGCATCAAAGAGTGAAAGCAATTCCGAATCTTTAGGAGCAACTTTGAGAATCTCTATAATATTCTTTTGTGCAACTGGTGTTAAATTATTCCAAGCGATTGCTGCGGTAACTTTATGCCCCGTTTCATTCCATGCATTAAGTCCAATGGGGTTTAAAAAAATTGAGAGCAGAATGCACAGTGATAAGGTAGCGGTAGTAAGTTTTTTGTAAGTCATAATTAGTCCGTTGTTTTACAGAAAATACATAATTAGATACAGAGGATGAATTAACAAAATATAAATAACTATTTGTTGTGATGAAGTTGGAATGTCTCTGCACCATTATAATATTTGGAATAAAGTGGCTAATTATTAGTTTGGTGTAAATTAAAAGTAGATTAATTCTAGAGGAGTACGAGGATTTTAGAACATTCTTTAAACAAATTTCAAAAGCAGATAGCGAACGGTTTGTAATAGTAAAGAAAGGATGAGTTAATTAAATTTATCATTAAGTATAACTTAATGACATATTTGGAAAATAATTATTTTGTAAGGAATAGTTCGCTAGTAAGTCTTACTTTGCAAACAAAAATATATGAGGTTACGAAATGAGTTCACTAAATAAAGCCATGTTAATCGGACGTCTCGGTCAAGAACCAGAAGTTCGTTACACACAATCAAACACTGCAGTTGCAACCCTTAATGTTGCCACAAGCGAACGCTTTAAAGATAGCAATGGTGAGAACCAAGAACGCACAGAATGGCATCGCGTTGTTGCATGGGGAAGACTAGCTGAAATATGCCAGCAGTACCTACATAAAGGTTCTATGGTATATATTGAGGGACCGATTCAAACTCGCCAGTGGGAAGATAAAGACGGGCAGAAACGTTATACTACAGAAATTAAAGCTCTGCAAATGACCATGCTTGATAGCAAAGGTGATAATAGCGGCGGCGGAAACAGTAATTCTGGTGGCGGTGGTGCAAGACCAGCTTCTAATCAAAACGCAAAGCCAATGTCTAGCAACGTTCAGTTAGACAGTAACTTTGATGATATGGATGATGATCTTCCGTTCTAAATCTGATAAGATTTGTAAAGAGCGGTGTGGGCAATATGCTTTCACCGCTTTTTTATTTTGTAGCTTACTCTAATGGAGTTAAATTTAGCTAAACTAATAATTAGGGACTTTTGGAAATTCTAAATGAGTCGCATCATTTTATGATGCTGTTATTTGCTAGTGTGGATACCGAAGTTGTTTCGGGAAAGATAGACGTTGTTGTTATGTCTATACAAATTGTTATAATGATACTGGGGCTGTTATTGTCAGCTATTTTTTCAGGCTCTGAAGTGGCATTTTTCTCTTTGTCAGGGCGTTTAGAGGACTTAGACTCTGCTTCTGAAAAACACCGAGGAGACGCTCAGATTCTAACCATGCTCGATAAGCCACGTAGGCTTCTCGCTACTATCTTAATTTGTAATACCTTCTCAAATATTATTGCCTCAGTGATGGCAGCGGTTATTACAGGCTCTATTGTTAGCCATTTTGGATTCTCAGAAATCTATGTGTTTACTGTAGAAATTGTGGTGTTAACATTTATGATTCTGATTGTTAGCGAAATTACACCTAAAATAATTGCAATTAATAACCCTCTATCAGTTTCAAGAAGATGGAGTATGTTTATTTATATACTTTTCATTTTACTTAAACCACTTGCTAAACTAATCGCTGATAGTACCATCATCCTAGAAAAATACCTCCCCAAGCCTTCAAATAAAATGACTACTGAAGACATTAAAACGATGGCAGAAGTAAGTGAAAAAGATGGGTCTATTAAAGAAGATGAAAGAGAAATTATTGAGAATGTTATAGAGTTTGGAAATATAACCGTACGTGAAATTATGACTTCTCGGGTTAATATTGATGCTGTATCTATCAATGACTCGTTAAATAGCGTGCTTGAAATTATTAAAGAGAAGGCACTGTCTCGTCTCCCTTTGTATGAAAATGATTTGGATAATATTGTTGGAGTAATCTATGCAAAAGACATTCTTCCGTATCTGAGTTCATTAGAGGAAAACCCTTCCTTTAACTGGAAAACGATTTCTCGAAATACCATTTTTATTCCGGCAACTAAAAAACTTGACGATCTCTTACGAGATTTTCAGCAAGAGAAGACGCACATCGCAATTGTTGTTGATGAGTATGGAGGAACCGAAGGACTGGTAACTATGGACGATATCCTCGAAGAAATTGTGGGAGACATTACGGATGAATCTTCGGAAGATGAACAGCTTTATACTCAATTCAGAAATGGAATCTTTATTTTTGACGCCAAAATTGACCTTGATGACATGGAGGATGTTTTAGGCTACAAAGTTGCCTCAGAGGAAGATGAGTTTGAAACTTTGGGCGGGTTGATCTATCACCTAACTGAAAGTTTACCAACTGTAGGCGAGCGAGTTAACTACCAAGACTTAGAGCTAACGGTACATTCTGTTCTCAATAACCGAATTAAAAAGGTTAGAGTAAAAGTAATAGGTAAAGAGGATGCTAAACCAATAGTAGAGTCTTAGAAATGGACCTGGGACTGAGCTTTCAAGAAGACTTCGATCTTACAGCCTACAATACTATGGGGCTGTCCTCTAAAGCAAGATATTTTGTTTCAGTGAAGTCTGTTCAAGAACTCAAAGTAGCTTTAGAGTTTGCGGACACTAAGAATCTTAAAAGAATGATTTTGGGAGGCGGAAGTAATGTACTCTTCATAACAGACTTTGATGGATTGGTTATAAATATGGCTCTTAAAGGTGAAAGTCTGGTTAAAGAAGATACAGAACATATTTATCTTAAAGTTAATGGGGGGGAGAGTTGGCATCAGCTAGTACTCCGATGTGTAGAAAAAGGGTGGGGAGGCATAGAAAATCTATCTTTGATTCCGGGCTCGGTAGGGGCGTCACCAATTCAAAATATTGGGGCGTACGGTGTAGAGCTTAAAGATGTGTTCGAAAGCCTTGAGGCCTTAGACGTTTTGAGTGGTGAAATTAGAATTTTTTCAAAAGAGGAATGCAAATTCGGATACCGGAATAGCATCTTCAAAAATGAACTCAAGAATAAAGTAATTATCACTTCGGTTACATTTAAGCTTCACAAAAACGCGAAACCTAAAGTTGATTACAAAGCATTAGTTGACCTTTTAGAAGAGAAAGGGATTACCTCACCTACAACCAAAGATGTAAGTGATGCTGTGATTGAGGTAAGAGAGAGTAAGCTGCCAGATCCCGCTAAAATTGGTAACACTGGAAGTTTTTTTAAAAATCCTATTATTTCAACTTCTCTATTTGAAGAGCTAAAGTACAGATATGAAAATATTCCAAGCTACTTCGTTTCTGAGAATCTCGTTAAAGTTCCGGCTGGCTGGTTAATTGAGAAAGCAGGGTGGAAAGGTAGAAGAGAGGGAGACGCGGGCGTACACGAAAAGCAAGCTCTTGTGTTAGTGAACTATGGAAAAGCAACCGGTCCCCAAATCTGGGATTTAGCAATGAGAGTTAAGAAGTCGGTGTTTGATGAATTTATGATAGAGTTAACACCAGAAGTTAATATTATCTCATAAAGCATATTTTAGAACCAAGGTTCTTATTTTGAGTATGTTAATTAAGGAAGAATTAAAACAATTTTTATGATACCACACATTCGAAAATTTATATATTTACTAATAGTCGCAGTTTCTTTTAATGCCTGCGTATCATTTCAGGTAAATCCTATTTCTGGGAAAAAGAGAGTATATGGCTATTCATGGGAGCAGGAAAAACAACTTGGAGCCGAGTCTGACAAAGAGATTGTAGCTCAGTATGGGCTTTATAACGATCCCAAAGTAGCAAAATATGTGTCAGCTTTAGGGCAAGAATTATTGAGTGTAAGTCATCTTAAAAGAGATGATACTCCGAGTGAATATAAAGACATTGAGTTCACGTTTAGAGTGCTAGACAGTCCGGTTGTAAATGCTTTCGCTTTACCTGGTGGATTCGTTTACATAACTCGAGGTTTACTTGGACATTTGGAAAATGAGGCACAGTTAATGGTAGTGTTGGGTCATGAAATTGGACATGTTGCAGCAAGGCATGCGTCTCAAAGAGCTGCAGAACAACAACTCGGACAGTTAGCAGTAATTGGTGGTGCTGTTTTAGGTGAGTCATTTGGTTTAGATGGCGGAAATATTCTTCAATTAAGTAGCCAAACTGCTCAATTGCTCTTTCTATCGTACAGTAGAGATGATGAAAGAGAGTCAGATGCTCTAGGTGTTGAGTATTCAGCGATGAAGGGTTACAAAGCCGCTGAGGGTGGAATGTTTTTCACTTCTCTAAAAAGAATATCAGAGAAAGCAGGGGGCGGAATCCCATCTCACCTTTCTTCTCACCCTGACCCAGGTGAAAGAGAAAAAACCATCCCTAAATTAGCTGGCGAATGGGAGCAAAAAGGTTACAAGCAAACCAAGGTTGATCAAGATGAGTTTTTAAAGATTACTGATGGTATTCTTTATGGTGAGAATCCTAGAGATGGATTTGAAAGAAACGGCGTGTTTTACCACCCAGATTTAAAGTTTCAATTTCCTGTGCCAAGCGGGTTTTCGCTATACAATCAACCTAGCGCAGTTGTTCTTGTAAATGAAGCTCAAGATGCAGTGGTTCAGTTTACTATCGACCAAGAAAATACAACTCCAAAAACTTCTATTGAAGCAATTTTGAGCCAAGAGAGCATCTCTACTATAAGCCAAGAGCAGATTACAGTGAGTGGTTATTCGGGCTATAAAGCTGAAGCAAGTGTTGCTACAGAAGATGGTGGCAGTTTACATTTGGATATTTCAGCATTGAATTATAATGGCAATGTATATCAATTCTTGAGTTACACCTCCGAAGCTCAGTTTAACGAGTATAAAAGTAGATTTGTATCCGTTTATAATGGATTTGGAAGCGTAACTGGTCAAAGTATTCTGAATATAAAGCCAGTTAGTTTAAAGCTCGTTAAAGCTTCAAAGACAGCTAAGTTTCAAAATTTATTGCCTTCTAGTTTGCCAATGAATATTGAAGCATTGGATATAGCTATAATTAATCAAGTAGAGCTAGATCAGGTCATTAATAAAGGCGATTGGATAAAGATTCCTATACAATAAAAAAGAGACCCTTTCAGAGGCCTCTTCTTTGTCATGTTTGAATTATTTCTAATTATACATTTGAGATGAGACGTAGATTCTAGAAGCCAGCCAATAGTTTAGAAAAGTATCTTTTAAGATTTTTTGAAAAGCTTTTGTTTTGTCTTCTAAATTCTTTTTTGGCAGTTATTCTGCAAGTCTGGCAAGTAAGCCTTGCAGTCCCATTGATATTTATCTGCGAAAGTTTAACTATATAAAGTCCTATGGGTCTTGGCTGCCCTTCAATTGTTTTGCAAAAATCACATTCTCTGTGTTCTTTTTTATGATGAACCATTTGTACAATTTTTTTCTTTATAGTACTAAAAGGAAAACCTTTATTGCTTATACAATGCTATCATTAATTTGGACTATTGTGTCAAAAACTGGCTAATTGAACAAATAGAGAAGCTTTAGGAGAGCAAAATAATGTAGATCAACTTATTACTTTGTATATCTAGTAGTTCTATATTAAGTTTAGAGAATTGGGCAGAATGGATTCATTCGATTAATCATTACGTCAGAATTGTTGATTAGTAAAACGTATGTTTAAGGTGAGCTAGTAATGAAAAAGGGAAAGACATTCATGTAGATGTCTTTCCCTTTTTTGAAGAAAATCCAATAATTAGTTTAATGTATTACAAAGTTAGTGTAGGCTCTAGAACATCGTTAAGAGCATGCTTTCCAAACTCCGGATAAGCATGAGCATCATGTTCATGGAGATCAAGTCCCATCTCTTCCAGCTTACCATTTACTCTTAAAGGAATAAAGATATTTATAGTTTTAAATGCGATATAGCTCATGGTAAAAGTCCAAGCGAAAGCCGCAACAATTCCGATTATCTGAACTCCAACAACACTCCAGCTAAATCCGGCAGAATCGAATAAACCAGCGGCTAGAGTTCCCCAAGCACCACAAACTCCATGAACCGTGATGGCACCAACGGCGTCATCTACAAATTTTTCGATAAATTTGTATGCGAAGTAAGAAATTCCACCAGCAACCGCACCGGCAAGCAATGCAAACTCTGGGGTTAAGTTAGCACAACCAGCCGTTATTCCAACAAGACCTGCTAGTATTCCGTTGAGTGTAAATTCCCCGTCTGGCTTGCCGTTTATTATCCAAGTAATAGCCATGGCTAGTGTTGCTCCAGCTGAAGCGGATAGAAATGTGTTTAAAGCTATAAGCGCAATGGAGGAATCACCTGTTGTGGTAGATCCTGCATTAAATCCAAACCAGCCCAGCCAAAGAATAAAAACTCCTAAAGATGCTAAAGGTAAACTGTGTCCTTTAATAGCTTGTGGCTTTCCATCAATAAATTTACCAACTCGAGGACCAACTACAATAACCCCAGCAAGAGCTGCCCAGCCACCTACCGAGTGAACAACAGTGGAGCCAGCAAAATCAATAAATCCCAAATTTTCTAGCCATCCGCTTCCATTATATAAGCTGCCCCAGGCCCATGAACCAAAAATCGGATATATAAGTGCAGTAATAATTACTGAGAAAACTATATAAGCAGGAAAGGATGTTCTTTCAGCAACTGCCCCTGAAACAATAGTAGCTGCGGTAGCCGCAAATACAGACTGGAAAAAAAAGAAAGCATAAGTCCATTCGACCGGCCAATCTCCGGTATTAGTAAGTAAAAAGCCATTAGTGCCGAATAATCCTGAAGCTGAAGACCCAAACATAAGCCCAAAGCCTACAATGAAAAAGACAATGGTTCCAACAGAGACATCCATTACATTTTTCATGATGATATTAACGGCATTTTTAGCACGTGTAAACCCGGTTTCTACAAGAGCAAAACCTGCTTGCATAAAAAAGACTAGGCAGGCAGCAATCATCATCCATACGTAATTGAGGTTTGTTTGTACATCCTCCGCGGTTAATTGGGTGACATCTTGAGCATGAATAATTTTAGATGAGAATAAAAAGAGAAAAAGTACTAATAAGAATTTGTAAATGTATTTCATATAACGAGCAATATTTGTTTGAGTGAGAAGTTTTAATTTAATTAGGTATAATTAAAAAACAAACTAATTATATTAACATTATTTAGAATAAAAACTAATTTAAGTATTAAAAGCGCTTTTTTAACTTATTAATAGTTATAAAAGAATTTTCTTGTTGAAGGATTAATATTTCGGTTTTATAGCTTGAAAATATTTTTCTAGTAAAAAGTGTATGACTTACAGCATTACAATCTCGTATCTTAGAGCACTCACTAATCGGAACTGAAAAAAACAACGTAGAATGATTGATCGATACTCGCGAAAGCAAATGTCAGATATTTGGACTGAGCAAAACCAATTTCAAGCATGGCTTGATGTAGAACTTGCGGCTTGTTGGGCTTGGGCTAAATTGGGGACAATCCCAATGGAAGATGTAGACAAACTTTATGAAAAGGCTTCGTTTGAAGTAGATCGTATCAAAGAAATTGAGGCAGAAACTCGCCACGATGTTGTAGCTTTTACACGCTCGGTTTCGGAATCGTTAGGAGAAGAGAAGAAGTGGATTCATTTCGGATTGACCTCAACAGATGTAGTTGATACTGCTTGGGGAGTACGTTTAAAGCAAGCCAATAAGCTTATTAGGGAAGACATAGAACGTATGATTGACGTTCTTGCTAATAAAGCTAGAGAGCATAAATATACTGTAATGATGGGGCGTACTCATGGTATACATGCAGAGCCAACTACATTTGGTTTGAAATGTGCTCTTTGGTATGCGGAGATGAAAAGAAATCTCGAGCGTTTTGAAAAAGCTGCCGCTGATGTAGAGTTTGGTAAGCTTTCAGGTTCGGTAGGAACTTTTGCAAATATCCCACCAGAAGTAGAAGATTTTACTTGCGAAAAACTAGGTCTTACTCCTGCGCCAATTTCAACTCAAACATTGCAACGCGATCGTCATGCTCATTATATGTCAGTATTGGCACTGATTGGCTCAAGTATGGAGAAGATGGCCGTTGAAGTTCGTCATTTGCAACGCAGTGAAGTTCGAGAAGCTGAAGAAGCGTTCAGAAAAGGTCAGAAGGGTTCATCATCAATGCCTCACAAGCGTAATCCAATTAGCTCAGAAAACATTACTGGTTGTGCTCGTGTTCTCCGAGGTTACATGATTACCTCTTTCGAGAACATTCCGTTGTGGCACGAGCGTGATATTTCACATTCATCAGCAGAGCGTATTATCATACCTGACGCAACAATGCTTGTGGATTATATGCTGGCTAGATTTGCGAACGTTTTAGAGAATTTAGTTGTGTTCGAAGAAAATATGGAAGCCAATATCTGGAAAACTCAAGGTTTGGTATTTTCTCAGCGTGTACTTAATAAACTTATTGAAAAAGGAATAGTACGAGAGCAAGCTTACGATTCTGTTCAACCTTTAGCAATGGAAGCCTGGGAAAACCAAAAGCTCTTCAAACCATTAGTAGAAGCTGATGGTTTTATAACAAGTTATCTCTCACAAGAAGAGATAGACGATGCCTTTGATCTAAAACACCATAGCCGAAATGTAGATGTTATTTTTAAAAGAGTTGGGCTAGTGTAAACTTAGTTTCATTCCGATTCCAATATAATTTGGTTCAATGGATGGAGTAAGTTTTATATTCATACTTACTCCATCTTTATTTGAGGAAACACCTAAGTCGCCGTTATAAGCTTGAACAGCGCGCTCAATATAGTTTGTAATTCCGTTTCCGTTAATAGCTATGGCAATGATGCCAACAAACGCAGTTCCAGCACCCAGTATTCCTAGTCCGTTAAGTTTGTACTTACTGTCTACTGCTCCTGTCCTTACATCAACACTTTGGACCCCTCTTTTTTCTACACCAGCTATTATTGCAGCAATACCTCCACCTACCATAGCATAACCAACAACTACACCCTTTCTTTTTTTAGCAAACATATTCATCTCATCCAAAGCTCGTTCATTGCCCTTTACAAGCTCTTTAAGGTTCCCTCCAAAGAAACTCACCTTCTGTTCTTTACCTGAGTATCCAACTCTAAAAGTATAAGTTGGTGAATTTCCACCAGTATATCCAAAATCAGGAGAATAATAAGTAGATGTTGAAGACTTTGATTGTAGCTGAATATATTCTCCTCGTGGTTCATGGTTTGATTGAGCCATTGTAAATGAAGAGAGAGATAAAATCGTTATTAAAACTGCTATAAATAATTTCATTGTAACCTATATGGGATTTAAATAATCAAAAAGAAGGTATTTGTTAATCATAATACGCTTATTGGCGATATTAATAATGTGATCGAAAAAGGCTCGGATTAAAATTTAGGCTGAATTTAGCCGTATAAAAAAATCAGTATCAAAATAGGAAGCCTCCTATTGTGTATGTTATTTACTTCATCCCGTAAATTCAATCAGTTTTCTACGGTAAGCAGAGAAAAGCTTAGATTTGGAAATGAATCCAATATACTTGCCATTTTCAATTACAGGAAGATTCCAAGCACCAGTTTTTTGGAATTTTTGTATCACACTACTCATTTCCTCTTCAATATTTATTATTTCTGGGGGCTTGTTCATTATTTCTGCTACAATAACAATATCGTAAAGAGATTCATCAAACATGAACGTACGAAAATCATCGAGTGTAAGGACGCCAACGAGTTTTTTGTTAGTATCAATTACCGGGAATATGTTTCTATGGCTAGAGGTAACAACTTGAATAAGTTTTCTTAAAGTCATATTTGGATGTATAGCTTTGAAGTCATCCTCTACAACTTTTCTAGTATCAAGAAGAGTTAGTACTGCATGATCTTTATTATGAGTAAGTAAATCGCCCTTATTTGCTAGTTGATGAGTATATATTGAGTATGGCATAAAGTGTTTTGCAATAGAATAAGAAATAGCAGACACAATCATAAGTGGTAGAAATAACTCGTAGCCACCAGTAATTTCAGCAATCATAAAAATCGCAGTTAAAGGAGCATAAAGAATCCCTGCCATTAAACCGGCCATCCCAACTAGAGCAAAGTTGGAAGTGGAAATTTCAATAATATTAAAACTGTTTACGAATCTAGAAAACAAGTACCCAAAAACAGAACCGAGAAATAATGCTGGAGCAAAGATGCCACCAACGCCACCGGCATTAAGGGTTAATGCAGAAGCGAATGCTTTAAAAAGAACAATTGCTACTAAGAGAAGAAGAATTGCATATTCTGTTGTTAAGTAATCTTTGAAGATGCTTTTTTCTGTTATTTCTGAGATATCGTCATTTAGAAGGGTATTTATAATGTCATAGCCTTCACCATAAAGAGAAGGGAGTATGAAAATTAATAAACCTAATATGCCACCGCCGATAAGAACCTTATTAAACCAATGATCGAATTTTTCAAACTTACTCTCGATGAATAGGTATACCTTATTGAAATATATAGAGGCGTAAGCACAGCCAATTCCAAGGAGTACATAAAATGGGATATCGCTTAGTTGTAATGGAATCTCATGAGAATATTGCAACATATAGTCGTTGCCTTGCATTAATAAAGAGGTAAGGACACCTGCCGCTGAAGAGAGTAAAAGTGGGATGAGTGATTTTAAGGTTAAATCAAGGCTAAAAATTTCTATTGTAAAAATGATTGCGGCAATAGGAGCGTTAAAAATAGAAGCCATAGCGCCTGCCGAAGCACATCCCATCAATAGGATTCTAGACTTATAGTTAATGTGCATCAATCGGCCAAGGTTAGAGCCAATCGCAGAACCAGTACTTATGGTAGGTCCTTCAAGACCAACGGAGCCACCAAAGCCTACTGTAAAGATACTTGTAACTATAGAAGCATAAATCTTATTTGGTGATAAATAACCACCTTTTCTTGAAATCGCGTAAAGTGCAGAAGGAATTCCTTCGCCTACTTTACCCTTCATCATAAATTTTATAAGAACTGTAATTAGAATCCCAATAATTGGGAAAACGAAATAATAGGGGTTATATAGTTTTGTAAGATACCCTGAGCTAACTAATTGCTGTATAAAATGAGTAGAGCTTTTTAGGAATACGGCAACAAGCCCTGTTACAAAGCCCACTAAAACGCTTAGTATTAAAATAAACTGCTCTTGAGAAATATGACGAGCACGCCATATTAAAAATCGAGTTAGGAGGGTTCGATTTTTAACCTGCATTGAGTTTGTGTGTCAAAACGTGAAAATAGAAATTATAAATTGTAAGGCAGTAATATATTGAGATTATCTTTCATCAGAAAGAGATATATAACCCTATAATTAGGAGAGGTTTAAAAGTTCTTTACGCTTTACTTTTCCCAACTCAGTTTTTGGGATACTAGATAGAATGTGTAATTCCTTCGGGAGTTTGAAATCAGCTAATTCATCCCGCAATTGATCCCGAATTTCTGACAGTTTAGGCGCGTTTCCATTCGTTAATGTAATGAAGGCAGTAACTTTTTGCCCCCACTCGTCATCTGGTAACCCAATTACAACTACCTCCTTAATTGAGTCAATTTTTTGAATGGCCTGCTCTACTTCTGTAGGATTAACATTTTCTCCGCCTGTTATGATGAGATCTTCTCTTCTAGATTCTATAAAAAGCTGACCAAAACCATTTAGGTGGCCAAAATCGCCTGTATAAAACCATCCTTTTTTATCGAACCTACCCTCATTATGTTCTTTGTCGTAATATCCATCGAAAACTTGAGGGCCTTTTAACCAAATAGTACCAGACTGATTTTTACCCAATACTTTTTGGTTCTCATCCCTTACTTGCAGGCTATTTGGAGGGAATGGTTTTCCAACACTTTGTAGAGGTGTGTAAATTCCAGATGGAGCTGCCATAGAATTTGTAACTATTTGTGCACAGGTTTCCGTCATTCCATAACTAGAAACTATAGGAATACCTCGTTCGATGGATTTTCTAAGAAGCTCTTTCGTTGTTGGTCCACCTCCTAAAAGAATCGCTTTAAACTGTTTGTGGGTTTTAAAAAGAGGGTCGTTAAGTAAACGCTTGAGCATGGTAGGAACCAAAGATGCCGCTTGAAATCTTAAGTTCTCACTTAGAAACTCTTTAACCATATCTTCTTTGAACTGTCCCATTCTATAAATGGCTGACCCATAAATAACAGATCTAAGGATTATAGATATTCCACCAACATGATTTAATGGGAGACAGAGAAGCCAGTAGTGATTGATAGCTGGTTTGAAATTTTTAGACGAGGCTTTTGCAGCAGAAAGTATTTGACGTCGCTTCAGAGGAACAATTTTAGGATTGCCAGTCGAACCAGAGGTAAAGAAATATCCAAGTACATCCGATTCTTTAAACTCTTGAGTTTTTTTCAAATCTAGGTCGCGGATGTCAAAAGTAAAAGCGTTAAGGAAGAAGTTTTCATCCATGTGTACTACATCATCTCCAGAAACTCTAGAACGATTCTTAGTGTCGCAGAAGATGAGTGCAGGGTTGAGCTTAGTTATAGCTGACTCAAGCTCAAGCTGAGAGCTTTTTGGGCTTAATGGGATAATAGGAATGCCAAGCTTCCAACATGCAGCAATAGCAAAAACTAACATATCCGATGACTCGGAAAGGAAGGCAACGGGCCATTTTAGAGAGTCGCCTTTTAAGCTAATTAAATTCTCAATATAGGCGGTAAAGCGTGTTAAATCTTTGTAGGTGTACATACCTTGCTCAGAAGCTAGAAAAATCTGCTCAGGTGTATTTTTTTTAAATTCAAAAGTATGTAAGCGAGATTTAAACACGATTTAAACAATCTCCATCATATTATTAAACTCAACAGTTATTCCTAGCCCAGGAGAATCATTCAAAATATAATGCCCATCAACAACTTCTTGCTCTGAAGAGATTTCATTGTCAAATAAAGATGCTGTTGATAGCCCATGAGCATGCTTTTTGGATCCCCAGATGGAAGCCAGAATCGCAGTTGTAGTCCTTCCTATTTTATTCTCAAGCGACGTCGTAAATACAATATCAGTACTATGAGAATCGGCTAGCTTTTTTGTTACGCTCAAATCAGTAAAACTGCCAAACAGCATGGGTTTTATTATAAGTATATCAGCAGCGTTGAGCTCTAATAGTTGTTGTACATCTACTTTGTTTCTACACGCTTCATCTGCTGCAATTTTAACATCTGTATTCGTTCTAACTTTGGCTAACTCTAGAATGGAGTCCTTTTTAACGGGTTGTTCACAGTATTCAATTTTATAACTACTGAATGCGTTCAACGCGTTTATAGCTTCATTTACTGACCATGCTTGGTTAGCATCAAGTCGAATATTTAAGTTGAGAAACGAGTGTCTCAACTGCTGTATTATTTCTAGTTCTCGAGATTGGTTGTTGCCAACTTTTAGTTTAATTGTATTGAAACCCTGGGAAACTAGCTGTTGAGCATGTTCAATTGTTTGCTCAATGGTTGAAATACCAAGAACTGCATTACATTGAACGGTGTTAGTTTGAGGTCCACCGAGAAACTTTCCCATACTCTGTTGCGCTTGTTTAGCCTTGAAATCTAGCAACAGAGTATTCAATCCAAAAATAAGTGATGGGATAGCGTGAATCTGATTGAGTATATGTAGTAGTTGATTACCATCGCCTTGAATTAAAGCGCTTTGAATAGATTTTTTATTGAGCTCGAGAATTGGAAGAATTTGATCAAGATTAAATCTTGAGAAACCTTGTAAAGGTGCAATTTCGCCGTATGCGATAATATTATCATATTCAAATACAAGAACGAGACCGTCTCTTTGATACAGAGTTTCTGAGCTTGTTTTAAAAGGAATTTTAAAAGGTAATTGATATTTAAAATATCTAAGCATCTAAATGACAAGACCTATACTGAATAGAATTCCGAAAAGTGTCATGAATTTTGCAGTTTGTTCAAGTAATGGATTCAACTTCGATTTGTCTGTTTCAGTCCAAACGGTGTAAATATGAACAATGGCAAGAGGTAGAACAAGAAAGGGTAAGTAAACCCAAAGCTTGTAGCCCAATTGAAAGTGAAAGTGTGGAGGAATTGCAAAAGCTAGAATAACCATGAGTGTATATTCGAGCTTTAATGTTCGTTCTCCAAATAATACTCCAAGCGTTTTTTTCCCAGCTTTCTTGTCTTGAACAATATCACGAAGATTATTTACAACAAGAATATTTGTACATAAAGCGCCAACTGCTAGAGCTGCCCAAAAAGAAGCTTCAGACCACTCTAATGTATTAACATAATAAGTAGTCATTACCGCTACAATCCCAAAAAATACGAATACAAAAATGTCGCCTAATCCATTGTAACCTAGAGGATACGGCCCTCCAGTATAGAGTACTCCAAAAAGTAATGATGCCAATCCTATAATAAGTACTACGGTTCCCCCAAGCCAAACAAGATATAAACCAAGGACGAAAGCAAGTCCCATGCAAAGAATAGTTGCGTTGAGCATCGTTTTGGCAGGAATTAGCCCCGCGGCTGTAGCTCTTAAAAATCCAACGCGTTCATCAGTGTCGGCACCTTTTATATAATCGAAATAATCGTTGGCGAAATTTGTACCAATTTGAATAAGGAAAGCACATGCTAATGCAACTAATGAAGCTGGCCAATGAATAGAAGATTCAGACCATGCTATAGAAACACCTACTAATACAGGTACAAATGCGGCTGCTAAAGTTTTTGGACGCGCAGCGTCAACCCAAATTTTAATAGAATTCACAATAAAAGGGTAAAAAAGTTAAGTTTTCTCTGTGGAAAAGTATTTTTGTTAAGATAATGCTTTTTATGTCAGGCTAAAAAACTGAAGCTAATTTGATGTGAGGTTAAAAAGATTAAGCTCATATTTTATGGAAGCGGTTTTCTGATGAATTTAATTAGTTAATATTCTAAATAATCCTACATTAATTAATTGTTGAAATTTAATCGTCTTATTTAATTGAGTATTTCTTTAAAAGTACGTTATATTAACACCGTTGAATTTTTAACTCAAAACATAATTTTCCAAATTAATATGTCGGCAGAAAAACTAGAATACATTTGGCTTGATGGTAATAAACCAACACAATGTCTTAGAAGTAAAACTAAAATTGTTCATAATTTTAGTGGAAAATTGGAAGATTGCCCACAATGGAATTTTGATGGCAGTTCTACGCAACAAGCTGAAGGTGGTTCATCTGATTGTATTTTACAACCAGTAGCTATTTTTCCAGATCCAACACGTAAGAATGCATACTTGGTAATGAATGAAGTTCTTAATGCTGATGGCGAGCCTCACTCAACAAATGCACGTGCTACTATTGATGATGAGAGCGATGACTTTTGGTTCGGTTTTGAACAAGAATATTTTTTATGGGATCCTGAAACAGACAAACCTCTAGGTTTTCCAGCAGGTGGATACCCAGCTCCTCAAGGACCATACTATTGTCCAGTTGGCGCAAATAATGCGTTCGGTAGAGATTTAATCGAAGAACATATGGATATCTGTCTTGAAGCAGGTTTGAACTTCGAAGGTGTGAATGGTGAAGTTGCTGCTGGTCAGTGGGAATTTCAAATATTTGCAAAAGGTGCTAAATCAGCTGGTGATCAAATTTGGGTTGCTCGTTATTTACTAGAACGTACCGCAGAAGCTTATGGCGTTGTTATTAACTGGCACTGTAAGCCTCTAGGCGAACTCGACTGGAATGGTTCTGGTATGCACGCTAACTTCTCTAACACTTATATTAGAACTGCAGCTTCAGAAGAGAAAATCAAAAAAGTTTGTGAAGCTTTCCGCCCAGTAGTAAAAGAGCATATTGAAGTATATGGTGAAGATAATCACCTTCGTCTAACTGGATTACACGAAACGGCTTCTATCAACGACTTCACTTATGGAGTTTCAGATCGTGGAGCTTCTATCCGTATCCCGCTTTTAACTAAACAAAATGGCTGGAGTGGTTACTTGGAAGATCGTCGTCCAAACTCTGCTGCAGATCCTTACAAAGTAGCTTCTCGTATTATTAAAACGGTTAGCCAAGTTTCGTAACATTTACGCTCACTCATCTAAGTAAATGCAAACCCCGCTTTCATCTGAATGCGGGGTTTTTTATTGTTGAAAGAAAATGAAAGAAATAACTTGGCCCGAGTTTGAAGCAGTTGAGCTAAGAGTAGGCACCATTATTGAAGCAGAAGAATTTCCCGAAGCTAGAAGCCCTTCCTATAAGCTTAGAATAGATTTTGGTGATGAAATTGGAATCAAGAAATCTTCAGCACAAATTACTCATCACTACACCAAAGGTGAACTGGTAGGAAAACAGATTATTGGGGTTGTAAACTTTCCAAGAAAACAAATTGGGCCTTTTATGTCTGAGTGCCTAGTTACGGGTTTTTACGATGAAGACGGGAACGTAGTACTTGCCAAACCAGATTCAAAAGTGCCGAATGGTCAAAAACTAATTTGATAGTTTTGAATGTCTAGACTAACGAAGATTCAATTAATAGTGATTATTCGAAACTAGAACGAATTCGTTGCGTAGCTGAGTTTGTCTAAACTCTACATTATAACTATGCAACAATTTCTAAAATCTACCTTTGTAGCCCTTCAAAATATCAGGGCAAACCCGTTACATACATTTCTGTCAACTCTGGGAATTATAATTGGAGTGGCTTCTTTAGTGGCTATCCTAACATTAGGAGATGGTTTAGAAGAAACGGGAAGGCGGCAAATTGCTCAAACTACCTCACTTCAATCATTTAAAATTTCTTCAAAGAAATCGAAAATCGTTAATGATGTAAGGGTAACCATAAGCGATGTGCCAAAACTAACCTTAATAAATGCTCGTGAAATTCAGAAGAAGCTGGTACAAAAGGCTGTGATTGAATTTGTGGATTCAAAGTCTATAGAAGGATCATATCAAGACTCTGTAATGGCCTTTTATTTGCAAGGTAGTATGGAGCAAGGGCTAGCTTTTATTTCCGATTCAATTAAGTTTGGTAGGTTTTTTACAGAAGATGAAGTCAATGACAGTGCAAAAAAAGTAGTGTTAAGTTATGGTTTGGCAAACAGTTGGGAGGAGAATTCTGATGTACTTATTGGGAGTTTTGTAAGTATTAATAATGAAAATTTCGAAGTGGTTGGAATTTTAGCTGAAGCATCCCAAAACACACCTAGAGCACTTATTCCGATATCAGTATTTGAAGATGGGTTTGATAGTTACCCTTCAATAATTATGAAGGCAAATAATATTGAAGAAATTCCTGATATAAAAGCAGAGATGGAAGCTTGGGCAGACTCAAATTTTGAGCAAGGGAGAGAAGGCTTTTCTTTTTCATCGAATGAATTCCGTATCGAACAGTTCTCTCAGGGCATATTACTTTTTAAGTTGGTAATGGGTGCCATAACAGGAATATCCGTGTTAGTAGGAGGAATTGGAGTTATGAATGTACTCCTGATATCTGTAACGGAAAGAACTAAAGAAATAGGTATTCGCAAAGCTACAGGTGCTAAAAAGAAGGATATTGTATTTCAGTTTTTAGCTGAATCTGTTACCATCTCACTGGTAGGATGTTTGTGTGGTTGGCTCTTAGGAATTATTTCAGTTTCCATATTTATACCCATTGTTAATCATTTTGCAGCGTTTGATTTTGAGGTAGCAGTAAAGACGGGAACAGTGATTTTAACTGTAGCTGTTGGGCTTTTTGTGGGAGTTATATTTGGAACATATCCCGCATGGCGTGCCGCTCAACTTACTCCTGTAGATGCCATTCGGCATGAGTAAAAACTCACCTAAAAGAATAAAAATTCCTTTAGGTGAATAGAGAGTAGATTTAATTTCTTCTACGAGTTCGGCGTTCTGGAGCTTGAAAAAAATTAGATTCAACTTTCTCAAACTTCTTAACTTGATCGGTAGTTAACAAAGCTTTTAGTTCAGTTAAAGTTACACTATTGGCTTCGTCCATGTCTTCTTTAGAAGGTCTAGTGCCTTTCATTTTTTTCTGCATAGTTTCAAAATGACTCGCAAAAATAATTTTAGAGGATTCTTTTTGATCTTCTGATAGTGCTACCGCTTTATCTAGCTTTTCTACTAGTTGGCTAACACGTTCTTCCGCTGATGGCATAGAAGGTCTATTCCCTCCACCTGGTGGTTGTGCAAATAATGAGCTAGTCATTAAAGTTAACACTAATAGAAGTATATTTTTTGTAGCAGTCATCTCGTTTGAATTAATTATTGGTTACAAACATAGACGATAAAAATTGAGGAAACTTGCTGAGGTGGTACTAGTTGGGCTAGCATTATCATGTGAAGATATCTAACATAAAATATGCTTTAATTTGAGCATGAGAAAAACTCAAAATGTTGAAAGTAATAGTCCGAAATGAAGATCTATTTACTAACTCTTATTTTATTCTTTGCTAGCGTAGGTGTATTACACGGTCAATCATCAGATAATGACAAAAAACGCATAGCTGAACTGAATCAAGAAATACACGAACTTGTTAGCTTCCAAAAGAAAGTAGATGAGTTTTTGTATGCAATTGAAGGGGAAGATATCTCACTGGCAAGAAAGGCTAAATCAGATATATTGAATGCTATGAAAGTAGAAATTCATAAATCCCAAACTAAAGTAAGAGAAGGACAAAGAGATCTTAGTGAGATTAGGACTAAAGGAAGGGCTAATACCAATAGTCGCTACAATAAACATAAAACATTGAGAAATGAGGCGGTAGCTCGATATTATGTTATTACCAAGAAAGACCTAGATGACCTTAAAAGACGTTTAGAGTATCAGACAAAAATAGCTACAAAGCTTAAAAGCTTATATCTAGATAGGTCGATGAATTATTGGAAAAAAGCTCGTGAACATGAAACATTAATGCACGACTTTGAGCGAACAATGAAGGCTGATATAGAGCAATTGGGCAAAAGAAATTGGGATAACTGAACTTCTGAAAGCCTCTATTTAATGAGTTTCTTTAATTCAGGGTATCTATTAAAAACAGTTTTTGCATAAGGGCAAAGTGGGAGTACTTTTAGCTTTTTATTTTTTGCAAAATCAGCAAGATGGAAAACTAATTGTTTACCCAAACCTTCGTTACGATGCTCATCAGATACACCAGTATGGTCAATGATTATCTTATCAATACCGGCCTTTGAGTAAGTAATCTCAGCAATTCTTTCCTGATCATCTTCCATATAGAAAGCGCCTTTTGTCTCAGATTCTTCATGCTTTATATTCATATCCTGAACTCTTCAATTGTTTATTATATTAAATACATTCACCATAAAAATCAGAAAGTAAGGTTTATACTTTGAATAAGATACTCATACAAATAATAGTTCTTGCCTTTGCATATTCAAATTCGGCTTCGGCACAGTTTAGCCTTTTTGGAAAACAAAATCCTGAGTTAGAAGCGTATAGTAAAATAGAGAAATCTGCAAGAAAAGAAGTTTCAGGTATGGTAATGAGTAAAGATCGTGATGATGTATTTTGGATTCATGGCGACTCTGGTACTAAGAATCGTATTTATGCTATTGATAAAAATGGGAGACTTATTAGTAAAACCAAGAAGGCTGGGTTAGAACTAAAAGGAATAGAGAATAAGGATTGGGAAGATATTACCACTGATACTTCTGGAACTATAATAGTGGCAGATATTGGTAATAACTGTAAATGTAGAACGGATCTCTCTTTAATATTTGTTTCAGATGTAGATGAAGATCTTACTGAAACCGAGAACTTCAAAGTTTTAAAAATTGAGTATCCAAAAAAGAAGAACTTTCTGAAACTAGCTGAAAATTTGAGTCCAAATGCGGAGGCAATATTTTATCTAGATGGAATATTTATAATTACGAAGGAAGCAAAAGGTAGGAATACACAGCTATATAAATTAGAAAATCCTGATTTCTCTAAGGTAAACACCTTAGTCAAAATCGAGAGTTTTGATTTCGGAAGTAAAGTAACAGCAGCTGATGTCTCACCTAATAAAAAGTTATTAGCAGTTTTAACAAAAGACTCAATAAGAGTTTTTGAACTTACTGGCTCTGACTCATTCTTTGATAAAGAGGTTTTTACAAAGCAATTTAAAGCAGACCAAGTGGAAAGTGTGGCTTTTGATTCTGACAATAGTGTTGTTATTGCAGAAGAAAATGGAGACTTATATAAGGTTGAACTTTTTTAAGAATTTCCGATTGAAGTTTCAGAAGTGAGTTTGTGTTGTTCAGAATAATTGAGCTGCAATTGTTGAATAGTTTTAGCTTTTGAAGGAAAATTTTTAGCCATAATTATAATAGCAAGACCACCAATCACCAAGAACGCTATATGGTTAGACCCCATGAAGAAGGCGAGTGAAAAGAAAGCAGAGAAATCTATTAATAAGCCACTTGCTAAAAGACCTTTTCTGTATTTTTTTAATTTTTCGTTAAGGTCGTGTTCTTTAAAAGCTCTATCGAGGGCGTTTCTAAGAATTAATTTCCCGCCGAAAAAGGAAACAATCATTAGCAAGGCAGAAATTCCCATCATGTTGAATATATATTTCTCGGGAATCTCTGAAAGAGGTATGATCTCTAAAAATAATAGAACTAGCAGTACAAAGATAAAATTTGTTATACCAAGTATTAAAGCTCCGTATAGAACTTGAATAGTACGTAATAGTTTAGGTGGTGTTAGTTCTGAGTTCATTGTTTTATGATGGGCTTCTTTTAAACTTATCCCAATTTGGCTTTCTTTTTTCAAGGAAAGCTTTTTTTCCCTCTTCGGCTTCTTCGGTCATATAAGCTAATCGAGTGGCCTCACCTGCAAAAATCTGTTGTCCAACCAAGCCGTCATCAATAAGGTTAAAAGCGAATTTCACCATTTTGGTAGCGGTGGGGCTTTTTTCCAATATCTCTTGTGCCCATTGGTAAGCTGTGTCTTCAAGTTCATTATGAGGAATAACTGCGTTTATCATTCCCATATCGAAAGCTTCTTGGGCTGAATAGTTTCGTCCTAAAAAGAAGATTTCTCGGGCACGTTTTTGCCCGATTTGGCGAGCAAGTAAAGCCGATCCAAAACCGCCATCAAAGCTAGCTACATCGGTATCAGTTTGTTTAAAAATAGCATGCTCCTTGCTCGCTAAGGTGAGATCGCAGGTTACATGAAGACTATGTCCGCCGCCAACGGCCCAACCAGGTACAACCGCAATTACAACCTTTGGCATAAAACGGATTAACCGCTGCAATTCAAGCACGTTTAATCGAGGAATGCCATCATCAGCTTGGTACCCCGTTTTTGTACGGACATTCTGATCGCCACCAGAGCAAAATGAGAATTTCCCATCTTTAGAAGAGGGGCCTTCGGCGCTTAAAAGTACAACGCCAATATCGTTGTCTTCTTTTGCGTCTGAGAATGCCTCATACATTTCAAAAAGCGTTTTTGGGCGAAAAGCATTTCTAACGTCAGGTCGGTTAAAAGCGATACGGGCAACGCCATTGCTCTTTTTATAGGTAATATCTTCGTACTGTTTTACTGTGATCCAATTCATGGTAGGCGGTTATTTTCAATAAAATCTCTAATTACAGAAATATAGGCTTCTGGTTGGTCTAAATGAACACGATGGCCAGAATCTTTTATGACATCCAATTGACCATCATTCAAATCTTTTAGCATAGCATTCATTATACCAACAAACTTAAAATCTTTGGCTCCGGCAAGTAGTTGAACCTGTGTTGGTATATTTGTCAATTTATCCTTCACACAAGGCATAGATCCTGTTCCAAAACCCAATAAACTATTATTCATCCAAAGTGGGTTTTGCGCTTGTTGTATTTTGAAGTGTTGAGCTTCTTTTTCAGTATTCTGAGGAGATGCGTTAAACATGGGCATGGTTTTCCAGCTTTCTAAAAACTGCTCAAAATTTCCCATAATAGAATCAGCTCTTGTAGCGTCTAGTTCTTGACGAGCCTGACGCTCCTGTTTACTTTCAATGCCAAACGTTGTGCTCTCAAGAATTAACCCTTTATAAAGGTCGGGACGTTGTATAGCTAATTGTAGTGCAAGTCGGCCACCCATGCTATAACCTAGAAGAAAGAGGGGCGTTGGGAGTTGCTCACTGATAAGCTTGTTTACATCGGCAACCTGTTCCTTAGTGGAAAACCGATAATGCATTTCGGCGCCTTCAGTTTCGCCATGGCCAAGTAAATCGATTGTAATTGGATTACAGAACGCTTTAAGATTGGGAATTAATTCCTGAAAAGATTCACCGCTTCCCAAAAAACCATGAAGTAGTACCAAATTGGGTAACTCATCATTCTCTTGATGTACTTCAAAGTGATAGCTAATACCTCTAATTTTTACGTTCATGAAGAGGCCTCACCTGAAAAATTCCACAGTTTATGGCGTTCTAGCATAGAATCGTCTGCATCAGTAAGGCATTCAATAATTTGAATACCATTTTTTTCAATAGCTTGCTCAAAAGCAGTTATTAGCTGCTCTGGGCGAGTTACCAATGTATGGGAAACATCGTAAGCCCTGCAAAGAGAGACGACTCTAACACTTTGAGGAGTTTCAAAATAAGTGCGATGTTTTTCTTTAAGCTTATAAATTGGCAACATCCGAAAGATTGTGCCTCCACCATTATTTAAAATAATGATTACGAGCGGACGATTAACATAATCTTTGGTTAATAATGCGTTGGAGTCATGCAGAAAAGCAATATCTCCAATAAAAAGCACTCCTGTTTTATCGAGCACTTGGCTTAATCCAATAGCGGTAGAAGTGATACCATCGATACCTGCAGCACCTCTATTCACATAAAGCTCTTTATCTTTATAATTTCCGAAAAGTGCCATGTCTCGAACGGGAAACGAGTTCGATAGCATTGTAAAGCTTTTTTTAGGCAGGAGTTTTGTCAATGTTGTAAATACGTAGCCATCAGTTAGTGGCGTAGAAGGTTTAATCTCTGATTCGCGATAAGTTTCAAAGTCCTTCTCAGTTTTCTTCCAAGACTTAAGCCAGCTAGATTGAGCTGCACCTGTTATGTCAGGAATTTGCAGGTTCCCACTTATAGGTATGCGTTTGTCTGGAACAGAATCGCCATCTTGCCAAATTGTAGTGTGGGCAAAATGAATTTGGATTGCATCGGTATTAGCTTCTAAAAAAGCTTGACCAGCCTTTGTTATTGGTGCCGCGCCAAAACGGATAATTAAATCGGGGACTAGTTCACTTCTAATAGCATCACTTCTTAAAAAGCCGGCATGTCTAGTTATAGTATGCTTAGAAGTTGGCACATTAGAACCAGGCTCTGCTAAAATAGGTGCTTTAAGAATTTTTGCTAAAGGAAGAATAAAGGGTATTTCTTGGTGCTTATTAAGTGGGCCAACTATAATTACTGGACGCTCAGCTGAAATTAATTGCGACCAGAAATTTTCACCAAGACTGGTGTTTCCTTGCTCAGAGTTATAATCAGTATTTGAGCGTTCTACATGTCTAGAATTTTCGTCCTCAATCTCGTGTAAAAAATCTGCATCGGGTTCAAGTGGTTTGCTAAAAGGAAAGTTAACATGTGCCACGCCTGATTGAGAGATTGAATAATGACAAGATTGCTTTGCAGCGGTTTGTATGCGCTTAAACTTGGCGATATCCGAAGAAGGTTCACCTGCTTCATGAAAAAAGACTGTTTGGCTTCCAAATATTTTTAGCTGGTCTATTGTTTGGGACGCTCCAACCCCACGGAGATGAGGTGGCCGATCTGCACTAGCAATAATCATTGGTATTCCCGAATTGGTAGCCTCAAAAACAGCGGGAGCGTAATTTGCCAAAGCAGTACCTGATGTACACACCAATACACTAGGTTTTCCAAATGCTTTCGCTTGGCCTAGAGCTATAAATGCAGCAGAACGTTCATCAATAGCAATGGTTTTGTGGAAACCTGGATGAGCGGAAAAGGCAAGAGTAAGCGGAGTAGAACGAGAACCCGGGGAGATTACTACATGTCTAAGGCCTTCTTCGAACAAAGTACGAACGAAGAGGGTAGACCAATAAAAAGCGAGATTCTGTGGGTCATTTACCTGCATATTCTAGGGCCGAAAGCATCGGTATAAATTTAAGATTAGTTTCTTCCCATTCAATTTCTGGGTCTGAGGCTTCAACGATACCACATCCAGCAAAGAAACGCACTTCTTCATTTTTAATAAGCCCGCTTCTAATTGCTACTGCAAATTCGCCTTCACCATTAGCATTTATCCAGCCAATAGGGCCAGCATACCAGCCTCGGTCAAAATCTTCAAAATTACTGATATAAGGAACAGCTTTTTCCTTAGGAAAACCACCAACGGCAGGGGTAGGATGAAGCGTTTTAAGGACTTCTGTTTTAGAAACGCCAGCTTTTATGCGTGCTCGAATTGGAGTGTGGAGGTGCTGAACGTTCGAAAGCTTTTTAATTCCAGGCTTTGATTGGAATTCAATAGAATCAGAGAATGCAGCAAGGTTTTCATGTATCGCTTCAAGAACGATGTTATGCTCTTCAAGATTTTTATCACTTCTAAGTAAATTAAACTCAAACTTAGCGTCTTCAGAAGCAGACTTGCCTCGTGGTGTGCTGCCTGCTAGTCCTTCCGTAAATAAAAAATTACCTTTGAATGATGCTAATCGCTCTGGAGAGCAGCCAATAAAGCTAGATTGCTCATTTTGGCGAATCAAAAAGGAGTAGCAATCAGGGTACTGATGGCGTAAACGATTTAAAATGTGAGTATCTGAAACCGGTTTATCAAGTTGTATCGGGAGTTCTCTAGCAATCACAATTTTACTAAAAGCTTTATCAGAAATCTTAGCTTTAGCTTTTACTATAGAGTTGATCCACCGCTTATGTTCGGATGAATTTTGAGTAGGTACATTTAGCACATTATGTTTATCGAGCTCAGGCCCTATCGAGTACGAACTTGCTTGGCATATTCCATCAAGCTTGGCAAGCTTGTCATAAAGTCGGTCAATAATTGATTGAGCCGTATCTTCTTTAGAAAGCTCAAAGCTTATTGTTAGAATATTAAATTTCCCATCTCTAATAATAAGCCATTCGGGCAAGGTAAAAGAACCTGCACCAAAGTCTTTCCAGTGCTTACTAATATTATAATCGAAGAAAGAAAATCCACCCAATAGATGAACCACTGCTAAAGAATGATTTAAACTTGTGAAGTGATGAACTTCCTTTAAAATTGATTTTCCTTTAGTAGAGGCATCTTTAAAGCGAGAGTCTCCCGTTGACTGTACACGTGTTAACTCGCCAGCAGCTGCGATGGCAAAATCATCAACGGGTTTTTCCCAATAAAATTCGAAGCCTTTTTTTAGAGAGTGTTGCTCTAGTACAGCAAGTGCATCAACTTTTGGGATACTTAGGGATAAAGAAAAGAATTTAGTTTTACCAAGGGCATATTCCTCAGCAGCTTCCCTAGCGGTGTTTAATAGTATAGAATGCTCTACCTGACTTTGAAGACAGGTGGCTAAAACTGTGTCTGAAAAGCTACTATCAGCCATGAAATGTGATATTCTTTACTTTCAATTAAAAATGAAAGTAAAGAATATGTTGACCAATATCATCCCATTTTATGGGATAAATAAACGATGAGGAATATTACTTAGCGTCGTCTTGTTCGCCAGATTCAAATGGATTTTTGATTCCGTACTCATTTAGGTCATATTCCGCTAATTCAAAAAAGTGAGCCCAAGCTGCTTCGCTTTTCCCGTCTTTATCTACCCAAGTTGGATGACTTTGCTTAATTAGGCCTACTACGCGATTTGCGTATTTAATTCGCTCTTGTTCGTCTTCAACACGAGGTAGAGCCGCGATCATGAGGTCTAAATTGTAACCACAGTCGAAATCTTTGGGTTTTTCTTGATGTATAAACATAGTTGAATAAATTTCTTTCTTTAAAAGTAAGCTTTCTTGTGGCTAAGCAAAACCCATAATTTTTGAGTAAAACCAATCTATTGATATGAATCTCTTTTTGTGATCGAATTATTTCTTAGCTTTAAAGCTTAGTAATGAAGGAAAATAACAACCAAGAAATTATATGTACTTTAACTCCATTCTTGACACCGTTGGTAACACGCCACTCGTTAAACTAAATAAAGTAACAGAAGGGCTTACAGGAACTATTCTGGTAAAAGTGGAATATTTTAACCCTGGTCAAAGCATTAAAGATCGTATTGCAATCAAAATGATTGATGACGCCGAGAAAGAAGGGCTCCTCAAGCCTGGTGGAACAATTATTGAAGGAACTTCTGGTAATACAGGAATGGGACTTGCTTTGGTTGCGGTTAGCAGAGGGTATAAATGTGTATTTACAACAACAGACAAACAAAGCCAGTCTAAAGTTGATTTACTTAAGGCAGTTGGGGCAGAAGTTATAGTATGTCCTACTAATGTTGAACCTGAAGATGAAAGAAGTTATTACTCTGTGGCAAAACGATTGAGTAAAGAAATTCCGAATTCATTCTATCCAAACCAATATGATAATCCGAGTAACACTCAAGCTCATTATGAGAGTACTGGGCCAGAAATCTGGGATCAAACTGAAGGTAAAGTTACTCAGTTTGTTGCAGGTATGGGAACTGGTGGTACTATAACCGGTACTTCTAAGTACTTAAAAGAGCAGAATTCTGAAATTAGAGTAATTGGCATTGACAGTTTTGGATCGGTGTATAAAAAGTACTTTGAGACTGGAGAGTTCGATAAGAATGAAGTTAAACCCTATTTAACGGAAGGGATTGGTGAGGATATTATTCCTGGTGCCATTAACTTCGACTATGTTGATGAGGTACTTCAAGTCACGGATAAAGACTCCGCAATAATGACAAGAAGATTAGCTAGAGAAGAAGGTTTGTTAGTGGGTTGGTCTTGTGGAGCTGCTGTAGCTGGAGCTATTGACTACGCAAAGAAGAATCCTCTTAAAGACGAGGATGTAATGGTTATAATTTTACCAGATAGTGGAACAAGATATATTGGTAAGGTTTATAACGACGATTGGATGAAAGAACAAGGATTTTTAGAAACACAAGAGGAAAAATAATGGCTGACCAAAATCAAACTATGAACCCAGGACAAATGGAAATTGAGCTAAAGGAAGAAGAAGCGATAGGAACTTATTCCAACTTAGTTATGATTACTCATTCTCCCTCGGAGTTTATTTTAGACTTTATAGCTGTAATGCCAGGTGTACCGAAAGCAAAAGTAGTTAAGAGAATGGTATTAACTCCAGATCATGCCAAAAGATTGGCACATGCGCTTGCCGATAATGTGAAAAAATTTGAAGATGAGCACGGAACCATCAGCACTAGAGATAAAGTTGATATTCCAATGTACCGTGGTCCGCTTCCTGAGGCGTAAAATAAAAATGCGGTAACTACTAAAATTACCGCATTACACTTTTTAGCCTATTAATAGGTGTGTGTCCAGATAAGCGAATCTGAACTAATTGAAACAGCAAAGTAATCTGTATCTGAGACCAATGAGCTAATGTCAACGGTTTCTGAAATCTCTATAATAGGCTCACCATAGATGCCAAGAGAAATATCTGTCGAGCTATAGATGTGATAAATTCCATTTGCGTTTCGTGCATTTAACCCATCAGGTGAAATTTCATCAGCGGGGAAAGCTATGGTGTTGAATGTAAACCCATCGAAACTATTTCCGCCGCCACCTAACATTTTAGGTTTAGCATAATATGCGTGGGCGTTGGTAGCGAGAATCGCTAAATCTGTTCTTACAGCATCTTTATTAGATGCTGACATAGCACTACTAAAAACATTAATTGCCACAACCGTCGCAATACCCACTAAAATTGTAACTAGAATAACTAGAAGAAGTTGTTGCTGTCCCATACCCGTTTTTTAATTGTCACTTAGGTTAACATTTATTTTTAATTCAAACATTAAAATAAATTAAGAAAACAAGTATCTAGGTGAAATTTGTAGGAACTAAGCCTAAATAGAATAATAAATTTAGGTGAGAAGATTATTTTTTGGCTTGGACTAGCAATAAAACTCCAACGCAGAAAAAGAAGATGTGCGGAATACTAACAGCTGTAAGTGGACTAATGTTACCATAATACCCAAATGGTTCGGCTATTTTCATAAAGGCGAGATATAAAAAGCTGATAGTAAGGCCTGCAGCAATATAAATACCTTTTCCACCTCTACGGCGAACGGAGGCTACCGCAAACCCAACAATCATTACTATGATAATGGAAATTGGATATATGACACGTCCGAGGTATTGAACTTTTGGAACATTTACGGAGCCAGCACCACTTCGTTCAATAGATTGAATATACTCTTGAGCTTCTTTGTAAGTAAGTTGATAAATATCTGAGGTTGTTCGCGATAAGTCACGTGGAAATACGCTTAAAGTAGTATCTTTTTCTTCATATTTGGCCTCAGTATAACCTGTATCGTAAAATACTCGCTCGGTTACAGACTCAAACTTCCATTTTTGTGATTCTTCTTGCCAATGCATTTGGTTGGCAACCAATGTACGCTGTATACCAGTTTCATTGTACTCAACTATTCTGATTCTATAGCCAATGTGTTTGTCTTTATCGAAGTAATTAATCTTTATAACAGAGTTTTCAGAAAGTTCTCGATATATGTTATTTCGATCTATCGTTTCGGACTTTCTTTTGATGAATTTTTGCTCGAACTCTATACGCTCTTTATTTGATATAGGAATGGTATTAGCATCCAAAAAGCTAACTATAAGGGCTGTGAAAATAGCGAAGGCAATAAATGGAAAAGATAATCTGTATAAGCTTATTCCAGCGGCTTTTAAAGCTGTAATTTCTAAACGTTCAGAAAGTTGGCCAACTAGAAATAGACAAGCTGTAAAAACTGCAACAGGTATTACAAGCCGAATCATTTCCGGAATATAGTTGAGGTAATAATCGCCCCAAACCTCAGCCATCGACGCTCCTTGGTCTGTAAAATCATCGCTGTTTTCAGAGAAATCTATCATTATAAAAATGAAGATTAACACCATTAAAACGAACAATGTTATAGTGAGCAAACGGAGGAAGATATATCGATCAAATACTTTAAGCACGGCGTTTGAATAATCGAGTTATCTGGTACTCTGAAGTGAGTTGTAGTAGCATAATAGTACCGACAATACCCATAATAATATTGAATGACCACATACCAATTAATGGAGATATAAAAAGGCGGTCGGCCATCTTCTCACCCTGAATAAGTGATATCCAATAAATTGTAAGTATTACAGCGCTAATCATAGCGGCAATGCCAAAATTTCCTTTTTTGGTTAAAATTCCAATAGGAGCTCCTAGCAAAACAAAAATTACACAAGCAAAAGGGATAGAGAATTTTTTATAAATTTCTACCAAATATTTATTTATGCTTTTAAGACGCCAAATAATATTTGCGTTACTACTTTGGAAAGTTGCTTTATAATTTTTTAAATCGGTTACCGCTCGCTTCAGAATTTCACGCTGTTCATCGAAAGTGTTGAGTGAATTAATAACTACTAGATCGGTTTGAAGTGGTATGGCGGCTATGGAGTCTTTTTCTGGTTTATAAACAATGCTATACTTAAGTCGTTTAAGGAGTTCAGGGTCTTTTGAAATTGGAAGTGTGTAATTAGACTCTGAACTAGTAAGAAACTGTTTGGCTACATCGTTTTGCAAAGAATCTACAATTACCCGCATAGATTGAATGTTCATAGTTCTATCACTTCTGTTTCGTCTATTTGGGTCTGATCGTTCGAACGACAAATTCCCAATATCAAAAGTAATTCGATGCTTTTTAAACTTAGTGCGTTCAATGTTACTCTTAGCGTTGGAGCTTGCAGGCATCGTTTCTTGCATGGTTCCTTCGAAGAGAATAAGTGTGAGTTCTGCTTCATTCTCAGCGATTAGCAATCCCTTTTCAGCAGTGATATAAGCTCGGGCTCTATCATCAGATGGTTCTTGAAATAGTAGCACACCGTATAAGCTATCTGTTTCTCCATCAATGTGATCTACGAGGAAAGTGTAGCCTTCAATACCATCATAAAATGAATTGGGCTTCAAGTCAAAGCCTGGTTTCTTAAGTCTGATATCTATAAAGAGAGAGCGAGCTTTATGATTAGCTTCGGGCAAAACACTGTTCGAAAACCAAGAAAGTCCAATGAATAATAGAAAAGCAGCAAATAGAACAGGAATGATTAACCGAATGGGATTTACCCCAGAAGCTCGGATTGCAGTTAGCTCATTGAGTTCAGAAAACTTCCCAAATGCCATCAAAGTTGATATGAGAACCGCCATTGGCGCAGCCAACACCACCATGTAGGCTAAGTTGGTTAAAACAAGCTCTATAATCACTGAGATTGGAATATCTTTGCCAATTAGTTTGTCAATATGGAGTATTAAAAACTGAAGAAGCAATAAGAACATCATCGTGAAAAAACAGAATAAAAAGGGCCCTATATGCCTTTTTAATAAATCTATCTGTAATTTGTTAAATAATTTACGCAAGATGGATGATTGTCTTTAATAACATTTTGTTAATTGAATGGTAAATAATATGCATTTATTAATCCAAAAATAACGCTTTGTTCTACTATAAAAACTTTCAAGAAACTTAAATATATGCTATTATCTTGACCACTTTTGAATCGAAACCGTCTTAACCAAACGCCTATCACCGGAACGCTACAGAATTTAATTAAATAATCGAGTTGTATTAGGCTGTTGTACTTGTTCACTAAGCTTTTTAAATCATTTTTGTGCGTTCTCACACTTCTGTTTTTAGCGCCTCAGGTTTCCTATGCCCAAGAGTCACCAAGAACCGATTCATTAGCAGTAATTCCTGATACCGCGTTAGTGGGCGTTAAGTTTTTCTTTCCTAGTACTAAAAGCCATTTTGCCCAATTGAGAGCAAAAAATGCAGGGCATATGTACCAATTGTTAAGTGCTGATGATAAAGTAACGGTTACTTGGGACACCGTTTCCGTATTTACTATCCGAAGAACTATTGCTGGTCAAGAGGTTTTTGTGCCAACTATTGTTGATGCAGAAACGTATGCTGAGATGCAAAAAGATATACAGAATAGAGCGCTTAGGCTTCAGCTTGTGGCAGAGGGTAGGAAGCTGGAAACCCAAGGACGAGGATTGTTAGACTTTAAAATAAAAGTTCCAGGTGGAGAGAATTCGGCATTTACTACTATTTTCGGGAAACCGGAGGTAAACCTTCGAGTTAATGGCTCTGCGAATATGAATGTGGGTGCATCTATTCAAAAAGTAGAAAGTCCGAATATACCCGAAGATCAGCAGCAAACAATCGATCCTACCTTCAATCAAAATCTTCAATTAAATATTGAGGGAACCATAGGCGACAAGCTTACCATTGCTACCGATTGGGATACTGAACGCCAATTTGATTTTCAGAATAGGCTCAAAATTGAGTACAACGGTTATGAAGATGAGATTATAAAGCAAATTGAAATGGGTAACGTTTCTATGGAAACGGGCAACTCATTAATAAGTGGTGGTGGATCTTTGTTCGGGATAAAATCTATTGCAGAAGTTGGGCCACTAAAGTTTACCTCAGTTATTTCTCAACAGAAAGGGGAAAGTAACACACAAACCATTACGGGCGGTTCGCAAGAAATTCCTTTTAGCCTCCGACCATCTGAATATGACGACGATAGGCACTTTTTCTTAGATTTTTATAACCGCCAACGTTTTGAAGAGAGTGTATCTAATCCACAGCAACTAAAAATTGCGTATCAAGTTTCGGAATTAAATGTATGGATTCAAGATGCATCGGCATCAGGAACAGACGCGGATGCTGTGAAAGCTTACACCTTTGTAGATTTAGGTGTTGATGATAACGGTGATGGCTCATACGGCCTTCCTGGAAACTCTAGAGATGATATAGATGACGAGCTTTTAGATTCATTAAGATCGGTTCCTTCTATAAATCCAGACGAGTTTAACTTACCAGGAGAGTTGATACAAGAGGGATATTATAAATTATTGCAACGTGGTATTGATTACGATTTTAACGAAGCCCTAGGCATTATTAGTTTAAAGCGGAAAGTAGGTAGTAACGCCACTTTAGCCGTTTCTTTTATTTATAAGGATCCAGCCACTCAGCAGGATATCGAAGTTGGTGATGTAATTGCAAAGTCTAGTGGCTATAGCTACTTCAAATTATTAAGACCAAAAAATTTAGATAGCGGAAATAAAGCTTGGCCTTTAACATTACGGAATATCTACTCGCTAGGAGTTAATAATGTAACTCAAGAAGGACTTACCTTAGATTTACAGGTAACTAGAAGCAATATTGGAAGCGATAGAATTTCGGGTCGGTCAACGCCACTTTTACAGGATCTTGGCTTAGATAGGATAAATACTCAAGGTGCTTTAACTCCCGATAACTTAATCGATTTTGGAGCGATCACCTTTGACCCTAGCACAGGTAGAATCATGTTTCCGTATTTAGAGCCGTTTGGGTCGCGTATGGAAGAATTAGTTACGGGTCTTCCAGATGATCAATCAAGTTTGATATTTAATGAGTTATATGTAGAAAAGCAGAGTGTAGCAGCGAATGTAGAAAGTGACCGATTCTTCAAAATAAGCGGGACATCGAAAGGCGGTTTATCGAGTACATTCTTGCTAGGTTCTTTTAGTGGAATTGTTGAAGGTTCTGTACACGTGTATGCAAACGGCGTGGAATTAACGCAAGGCACTGATTACGAAGTAGATTTTTCATTTGGTAGTGTAACCATACTGAACGATCGATATTTAGCAGCGGGACAAGATATTCGCATCGACTATGAAAGCAATCAGTTTAGTGTAATTGGTCAAAAGAATTTTACAGGGCTTCGTGCAGAATATGAGATTAATAAAGATATTAAGATTGGAAGTACCTTTTTTAAGCTTAAAGAACAGCCAAATAGTGATAAAATTAGAATAGGTAACGAGCCTATTAACAACACTGTTCTAGGTCTTGATGCCTCCGCTAGGTTCGATACTCCATGGGTTACTCGATTTATAGATAGAATACCTTTGCTTCAAACAAAAGAGGTTTCAAACTTTAGTTTAAGTGGTGAATTTGCCCAACTAAGACCTGGAGTTTCTCAAACTAATGCCATTCGAGATGCTATTGACAGAAATGAATTATATAGTGACGAAGAGAATGGGCTTGTTTTTATAGATGACTTTGAAGGCGCCGAATATAGCATACCATTTAATAACCCAACACGATGGAACTTACCATCTGCCCCGGCTGCAATTCCTGGTTATGCACCAGATGAGGTAGTTTTTCAATCAGGTAGCACAGCTTCGCCTGCATCCGATTTATCGTCTCGAATAGACCGTTCAGATTTAAGAGCTCAGTTTTCAGTGTACGATATTCCACGTAATGTGGGCAATATTTTAGGAAGTGTAGAGGGTACACCCGAATCTAGAACAGTATTGATTAAGGAAGTTTTTCAAGGACGGGAGACTAATAATCCTCAGGATGAAGTTATTAATACACTCGATGTTTATTACAATCCTACTGAAAGAGGCCCATATAATTACAATCTTGATTTAAAAGATGTACTAGAGAATAGTCCCGAGAAGATGTGGGGTGGAATGACTGCCGTTTTACCATCGGGGCAAGAAGATTTGGCCCAGAACAACATTGAATTTTTAGAGTTTTGGGTGCAAAGTATCCTGCCTGATGGCGAAGCTCCAACAGCCCAAGATGTACAAGATTACAATGGTACAATTTATATAGACTTGGGAATAGTTTCAGAAGATGTAGTTCCAAATTTCAGACCAAACTCTGAAGACGGTTTAGCAACAGAACTGGATGATTTAGAGCGCGATATATCGAATCGTTCATATGTTCCCTCGATTGCACCAAAGCCATTAGGCCAGTTCTCAAATGACAACAGAGATGTTGAAGATGTTGGACTTGATGGAGTGCCAAGTAAAGGTGGATATTCGGAAACATTAAATGAGCAGTACCTTTTTGACGAATTTATTAACTCGATGCGAACTGCATATGGTGAAGATAGTGAGGAGTTTAAGAAAATTGAAGCCGATCCATCGAATGATGATTATGTGTATTATGGGGAATCTAAAGTAGACGATTTAAAACTCCATGAAAGATTCCATAGGCTTAGAGGTTATCATGAAGGAAATACACCCGTTTCTGGTGGCGAAAAACGCGCAATAACTCTTAAACCCGATAAAGAAGGTTTAATTACACCATCTAACATCCAGCAAGCAAACTCGTATTACCAATATGAGGTTAAATACAACCCTGCCGACTTTAGTAAATTAGAGGTAGGAACGCCAGAAACATATATTGTAGACAAAGTAGATGGTGGTGTACAGGAAAGAACTTGGAGATTAGTTCGAATCCCACTATCCGATTTTGCACGTAATATTGGTGGGATAAGTGACTTTCAAAATATCTCTTATATAAGAATTTGGATGTCTGGTTATAAAAAGCCGTTTACATTACGTTTTGCAACGCTTGAATTTGTGGGTAGCCAGTGGCGCAAAGTTGATAACATCACGGAATCGGAAAATTCTGCGGCCGACTTTAAAGTAAGTACTGTTAATATTGAGGAAAATGGAAGTCGCTCACCTATACCTTATCGCCAGCCAGAAGGTTCGATACGAGCAATAAATAGAGGTGCTCAGGTTCAGTCTTTAGCCAATGAGCAAAGTTTAGTTTTGCAAACTACAAATCTTGGCCCTAACGAAATGATGATGGTTAAGAAAGTGTATGCTGGAGGGTTAAACTTTTTGAATTATTCAAATATAAGAATGTTTGTTCATGGTGAAGGCTACGATAACCAAGGTGATGCTGAGCTTGTAGTTAGAATGGGGAGCGATTTAGAAAATGATTTCTATGAATATAGACAACCCGTAGTACCATCAGATCCTAATTATAACTATGGCTCATTCGACCCAGATGACGGATCTCGATTAGATGCAGAGGCTGAGCAAGTTTGGCTGTACGACGAAAACAGCATGAATATTATCGTTTCTGCTTTTAATGTGTTAAAGGAAGAACGAAACAGAGATGGGGCAGACCCAACAGTACTATTCGAGAAAAATGCAGAAGGAGGTGCCTCAGGAGCAATTATAGCCATAAAAGGTAATCCTTCTTTAGATAGAGTTTCGGAACTTGCTTTAGGAATTAGAAACCCTTTTGCTGCTTCCGACCCAAACTCTCAAGGCGTCTCAAATTTAAATGCAGAATTTTGGGTTAACGAATTAAGAGTATCAGGTTTTGATAATGAGAATGGCTGGGCAGCAAACGCCAAAGCTAGTTTTAAATTGGCTGACTTTGCCACAGTGAATGCAAATATAAGTAGACAAACTAATGGTTTTGGTGGATTAGAATCGAGATTGGGACAACGTAGAGTATCCGATCAAGAGGCTTATTCTTTAAGTTCTACAGTAAATGTTCACAAACTAATCCCTGATCGTTACGGTTGGTCTTTCCCGGTTACCGTTTCAACTAGAAAGTCTACTTCCACCCCTAAGTTTTTACCAGATCAAGGGGATGTTCGACTGGACGATTTTATCGAATCCGTTAATATCCAAGATGTTTCGAGTAGCGAAAAACAAAGCTTGATAGATAATAAAATCCATGATATTCAGACGATTAGCCAGAATAACTCGCTTAATATTTCGAATATTTCTAAATCAAATTCTAAAGGTAAACTAGCACAGTATACCATTGATAAACTGAAGTTGAGTTATGTATACAACGAAGGATATGCTAGAAATCCTCAGCTTCAATTTCAAAACAATTGGAATTATACAGCCGGGATTAACTATAATTTGAATTTCAATAACGTAAAGTTATTTAGGCCATTCAAGTTCACAGAGAAAATACCTGTTGCTGGTGTATTAGCGTCGCTACGACTCGGTTATATGCCAACGAGCATCTCAGCATCTTCTTCGTTAATTAGAAATTATGACGAAAAAAGACGATTAATTCTTGGTAGTTCAGACCTACAGCCTATTCAACAAACGCATACTTTTTCACAGAAATCAAACTTTGGATTGAACTATAGTTTAATGCCAAGTATTCTTACTTCGTTTCGTAGCTCAACTAATTTTGATTTAAGTAGTGCTGGTATTGAGTCTTCTGATGAAGAGGGTATCGATAGTTTATCTTACCGAGTTAAACCAACATTTGAGGTTATAAACGGAATTATATCTGATACCTTGCTGGCCCGAAGAACTAGCTATCAAGAATCATATACAGCTAGTTGGCGGCCTAGAACCAATAATATAAAAGCTCTTAACTGGCTTACCTATTCAGCGTCTTACGGTGGAGGGTATCAGTGGAACAACTCGCCAAGTGGTTCGAATTTGGGGGCAAAAATATCCAATACATTCCAATTAGATAATACCGCAAAGATTAATGTGGATAAGATTCTAAAGAGTATTCCTTTTATAGAGAAAATTAGAGCAGCCGACGTTAAAGAAACTAAGGAACGGGGGATAAGTAAAAAGCCAAGCACCGAAGAAGGCGAAAAGGAAAAAGATGATATAGTTGCTGATGCAAAATATTTTGGGCGTAAACTTTTTCTCGGCGTATTTAGCATGAACAGTTTAGACCTTGGATACAAACGTAGTAAATCGTCTAGCCAGGCGGGATATAATGGCGAGTCGCAGATATATTACGCTTTTGGAGAGCAAGGGTCCGGAACATATTCTCCGCCCATTGCCTATCGGTTGGGTTTAGCTGAAGGAATTGGAAGAAATCAATTAATCGACAATATTGATGGAATAAGTAATATTCAGCTTCCTATAAATAATACGTACACCGATAATATCACCTTAGGCACTCGATTAAACCCTCTCAAGAACATAAGCGTTGATTTAGATTGGGGAACGAGTTGGAGAGAAAGTACTTCTGAGACACTAAATTTAGAAACGGACAATTCGATTAACTCAGTTAACTCTGCATCAGGAGAGATTACTTCAACGATATGGGCCTTTGGAAAAGGATATGATAATTTTTTCAAATCCCAACTATCTACTGCGTTTGAAGATTTGAATGGTAATGAGATAAGTGATGCGAATGGTAATAATGATGGCAGAACTGTTTTAAATAGAACAACACTACAAGAAGATTTTAGAAAAGCATATTTAGGAAGCGGAACAGGTGCCACTGGCGATAAAGACTTCACTCCAATCCCAAAACCAAACTGGAGAATTACATGGCAAGGGGTGGAGAAGCTGATTCCAGTTTTTGGTAACAAAATGAGTAGAGCTTCTATAACACATTCTTATAAAGGTACATATAGACTTGGTTGGCAATTAAATACCTTAGAAAATCAAGAATCTAATCAGTCTCTTGGTGGCATATTTACAGTGTATGATTTTAGAGATAAATATGAGCCATCCGCAATTACTGTAGAGCAACGTTTTAGTCCGTTAGTTCAGTTAAACATTACATGGAAATCGGCACTAAAAACAGACTTTGGTTATGATCGCAGCCAAATAACATCTCTAGCGCTTTCAAGTAAAACGGTTACCGAGCGTGTTTCAAAGGGGTATAAATTCAACTTAAATTACACCTTCAGAAAAGTTAAAATCCCAATCTTTCCGAAAATTAGAAATAATATTGACCTAGCCGTTAATGGTGCTTATAGTGAAGATAGCGACCAGAACTTCATCTTGCCTAATGATCTTATCAAAGCGTTTAAAAATTACGATATCTACGGTGATGATGTAAATCAATATGAGTACGAGCCTCAATCCAAAACGGGGCAAAAGCGTATTAGCGGCTCAATGGTAATTGGTTATAGAATTTCGACAACTATTACTTCAAACTTTGAGTACACGTATAACCGTGTAATACCAAATGGGTCTTCAACTCCTCCTAGAACGAATCAAGAAATTCGTTTCAATGTGAGAATTCAAATCCGATCTAGGTAGCTTTTCTAAACTTTCTAATTACAATAAGCCCTGAAGAAATTAGAGTGAGGGCTAGGCAGAGATAAGAAAGCCAATCTCCGTACCGCGTATAAATAGTGCTTGTAGTAAGTGATGGTACATTATAGGTAAAACCTGTTCTGGTCCAATATTTCGTTTTAGTTATAACCTCGCCACTTGGGTTAATAATCCCAGAAAATCCATTGTTAGCACTTCTCACTACCCAACGATTAAACTCTATCGCTCGCAATCGGGCATAAGCAAAATGTTGATGATGGCCACTAGTATTTCCCCACCAGCCATCGTTGGTTATTATAGTAATGAACCCAGAGTTGTTGTTAACAAACTCTCGAACCCAAGATGGATATACTGAGTCATAGCAGACTAATCCACCGGTGATGAATGTGTTTCCAAGAATTACTGAGGGATCAGTTCCTTTGCCGAAGCCTGAAATCTTTCCCCAGTTCACCCAATCAAAAACATCAACAGTGGTAAAAAAACCTAAGAATGGAAACCGCTCAACAAATGGTACTAAATTGGCTTTATTATACTGTGAGACCGTTCCTCGTTCATCAATATACAAAGCAGCATTAAAGATGTTGTAAGCCTTCCCTCGTGTTGTGCCAAGGAATAGTTCAGGTGGGGTGTCGTAGAGTTCTATAATCCCTGTTCCTGCAATAAAGGAAGCATTCCATGCGCGGGCAGAGTCTGCAATTCTAGCTGAAACACCAGATTTTAAGTATATCTGTCCATCAATGGCATTTTCGGGCCAAACAATTAACTTTGTATCGGGTGTTTTAACGTTATAGGTTAAGGTAAAAAGGCTATCCAAAACCTCATTCAATCCACTCATGCCACCATAATTTTGATAGGAATCATGGTTTGGCTGAATAACTGCAACTTCAGTTCCTTCTTTCACAATTTCTTGAGAGTTAATTGAAATAAAAAAAGAATAAAAAGGAAAAATAAATAACGAAACCATAGCAAAGGCTGTGGTTTTCATCTGTTTGGTTTTAACAGCTTGATAAGCCAATGCACTTGTTAGTACCACCCAGAAAGAGATACCCAAATGGCCCGTTACTGAGATATACTGAATTAGCTGAATTTTATTTGCCCAAGCATTACCTAATGCCAACCAAGGCCAAGACAAGTCCCAATGGTGATGTAAATACTCATAAGAAACCCAAGCGGCTGCTTGAAGAAGCGCGATAAGAATTGGAGATTTAAACTTTTTCGTAAAAACACGAGCTAATACCAAAGGCAAGGTCATTAGCACGCTGTTAGCTAGAATAGCCGCAACACCAGCCCCAAGGCTTGCCATCATCAACCAATAAGTTGTAATAGCGTTCCAAACTACAAAGCCTACATAACTATAGTAGGCTAATTGTTTATTACTATCTGCTTTCTCAACAAGATGGAATAACAAAAGAAAAGCTGGAAACGATAAAAACGATAAGTTGACAGGAGGGAAGCTGAGACCTAATAAAATACCTGCGGTAATCGAAATAGCCCACTTATTTTGGAAGAGGTTGTTCATTCTGTATAATCTTTTCCCGCCACTACAACGGCGATTTCTCCTTTTATTGAGTCTCTTGCTTCGAAAGTGGCGTGTAGTTCCTCAACTGTTCCCCGAACAACTTCCTCAAAAGTCTTAGTTAGTTCTCTTGCTACAGCAGCTAACCTATCTGGGCCAAAATGCTCACCAAGCTCTCTAAGTAACTTTAGAATACGATGCGGGCTTTCATAAAAAATCATCGTTCGCTCTTCGTTAGCAAGTTCAGACAAGCGTTTTTGTCTGCCTTTTTTATGAGGAAGAAACCCCTCAAATACATATTTATCGCAAGGTAGTCCACTAGAAACCAATGCCGTTGTAGCTGCATCAGGCCCAGGAATTGCAGTAACGGTAAACCCTTCTTGCTTGGCAGCTCTAACAGCTAAAAAGCCAGGGTCTGAAATACCAGGCATTCCAGCATCACTAATGAGTGCAACAGTCTGATTTCCTCGTAAAATATTCAGAACATGCTCTACTTTAAAATGCTCATTGTGAGAATGAAATGAGAACTTTGGCTTATTAATATCAAAAGCTTTAAGCAACTTGCCAGATGTTCGGGTATCTTCACAAGCGATATAATCTACCGACTTAAGGACTTCAACCGCTCGTGGCGAAAAGTCATTAAGATTACCAATGGGTGTTGCAACTATGTAAAATGTGGACAAGACAACCTCGTTTTAAATGGGGCTCAAAATTCTAAATTACTTTCCAGAAAAGAAAATACATTATAAGAATAAGAATCGTTTAATAAAGAACTAGAATATTCTTAAAATACGGCTTGAAAACTCAAGCCATCTCAACGTTATAGATTACGAAAAGCATGAACTTTAAACCATCCGGATTAAACCACATCACTATTAGAGTTAATCGTATAGATGCCTCAAAAGAATTCTATGGCGAAATACTAGGCTTCGAGCTTGTGCGAACCATGGGAAAGAGTATGGCTGTATATAAAGTTGGTAATGGAGATACTTTGGTAATTGTTGAAGCAGAAACGAGTTATGATTCCACTTCAAGAGATTTTAGAGTAGATCATTTTGGCTTTTATGTAGATTCGCCCAAGCAAGTTGATGAGCTAGCTACTTATTTTAGAGATAAGGAAGTAACCATTATGAGCGGACCTGCCAATCGGAAAAAAGGTCGTTTTCTATTTGTAGCCGACCCAGACGGTAATATGATAGAGTTCTTTTATGAAGAAGAACATAAAAAAGAAGCTTAAGTAATAGGGTTTAGACTAGAATTAATACTCTTGACTAAACCCTAAACATTTTTGAAGAGGGTAGAATAAACTTCTCGATAGCTATTAAAGTTACTTTTTAAAGCTATCTGAAATCATAAAACTTAACATCTCTTACTTCGAAGCTGTCTTCTTTATCCCAATTGGAATTAATTAGTATGCCACCCATTGTATACACCAACGTTCCTTTGAATGCTTCTTCAGTTGAAGCTACCATTTCATGAATTCTCTGGTGAGTTCTGTTATAAATAATTTCAGTAGCCGCTTTCATCGGGTTGGGAGCATTTAGAATCTCATCCTTCTTTTCGAAAAGAATTTGCTCGACTCGATTTTGTTGGGGGTCAAGTCGATCTACTTCAAGTGGTTTTATACCAGACTTTGCAGTTTCTACACCAACATTTATTGAACCACAGCAATTTGAGTCTGAAACTTGCTCATCACGTCGAATTTTGCCTAGTTCACCTTCGTTAGTAACGCCAATGTGAGGGCCATATATAATGAAGGCTCCTCCGTTGGTTGGAATATGGCTGGCAAATGCTAACAAACCAGTTTTACCTATGAATGGCAGGCCGGACAATCCTCCAAGGTTAAAAGGGCCGTTTCCCGCAAAAAGGACTGAAAGTATATTAACAGCGTTATTTGCTTCATCGGCGCACAGAGAAGTTGCCCAAATAGTTTTAGAAATCGAGAGATCTTTAGAGTTTAGATCTCGAATAATTTGTTCAGCTAGACTTCTGATAGTCACAGCTTCGGGATAATGCTGTTTGATTACTTCCATACTGGGCTATTTTAATTTTAAAAGGACAATATGTTACGTACTGAAGCATATAATGCTCAGCACCGTAAACTACTACATTATTTTTCATAAATCAGGAAATATTTAAAAAAAATGTGTATCTTGGGGGCTTACTGAAAGTGTGAGTTCACGATAAGTCTGGAAAATAATACTATTGTATAGATCCTTCAGGTTTATAGATCATTGCTGGCCTTTATAAATCAAGCTGTCTGCTTGCCTCTTGTCATTAGCTCACCAATACCTAAAATGATTCCGGGCAAGAACATCGTACAGCACACTATTTTTGAACGGGATAAAAATGTAATACATATATGCCAACGTTCAAAGAACTGGGCCTAAAAGAAGAAATTCTTGAAGCCGTAGAATTATTGGGTTTTACAGAACCTACCAAAGTACAAGAATTAGCCATTCCGACTATTCTTGCCTCTCAAAGAGATTTAATTGCTCTTGCTCAAACAGGAACTGGTAAAACTGGCGCTTTTGGGCTGCCAAGTTTAAACCAAGTTGACGCTACCTCTAGTGCTGTTCAAGTATTAGTACTTTCACCAACTCGCGAATTAGCAATTCAGATTGCTAAAGATCTAAAAGCATTTTCTAAAAAAATCAAAGGTCTTAAAACAGTTGCTGTTTATGGTGGCGCAAATATTTCAACGCAAATTCGCGCACTTGAAAATGGTTGCCAAGTTGTAATTGGTACTCCAGGCCGTATGCTTGATCTCATCAAAAGAAGAAAATTAAACGTTACAAACGTTCGCACATTAGTGCTTGATGAAGCTGATGAAATGCTGAACATGGGTTTCCAAGATGATTTGGATGCTATCTTAGCTGACACTCCTAAAGAAAAACAAACTCTTCTGTTTTCTGCAACTATGCCTAAAGGCATCGCAACTATTGCGAAAAAGTACATGAACAACCCCGAAGAAATTGCGGTTGGAGATCGTAATGCTGGTGCAAAAAATGTTGAGCATCATTACTACATGGTTCATGCAAGAGACCGTTTTGAAGCACTCAAGCGTGTTACAGATATGAATCCAGATGTCTATGGAATTATTTTCTGTAGAACAAGAATAGAAACTGCAGAAATCGCCTCTAAGCTTAATAAAGATGGCTATAATGTAGATCTCTTAAATGGTGATCTTTCTCAAGCTCAGCGCGACGATGTAATGAATCGTTTTAGAAAAAAGGAATTACAACTTCTTGTAGCTACCGATGTTGCTGCACGTGGATTAGATGTAAATGACCTTACACACGTAATTAACTACAACCTTCCGGATGATTTGGAAGTGTACATTCACCGTAGTGGAAGAACGGGACGTGCAGGTAAAAGTGGTATTTCCATTTCTATCATTCACACTCGTGAAACACGTAGAATTCGTGATTTAGAGCGCATGTCTGGTAAAGACTTCATCAAAAAAGAAGTACCCAGTGGCGAAGAGATTTGTGGCATTAGAATGCTCAACCTCATTGATACAGTAAAAGAAACTGAAATCGATGAAGAAAACATTCAGAAATTCCTTCCTCAAGCATTAGAAAAACTTGCCGATTTCGATCGTGAAACTCTTATCAAGCATTTCTTATCTGCTGAATTCAACCAATTCTTAGAGTATTACAAAGACTCTAACGATTTGAATGCAAGTGGAGGAAGAGGAGACCGTGGTAGCAGAAACGATCGTGATCGTGGTGGTGCCAGAGTTGGAAGAGAAGATCGCGGTGGCCGACGTGGCGGACGTGAGGAAAACGATTCTAACTTCGAGCGTTACTTTATCAATATTGGACGTAGAGATGGTTTAAATCCAGTACGTTTGATGGGTCTTGTGAATGAAAACATGAACGGTTCCAAACCAGATTTTGGTAAAATTGACGTTCAGAATAACTTCACATTCTTTGATGTTGAAAAAGGTTTCGAGAACGATCTTGTTAGCGGAATGAAAGGAACTCAGTTTGAAGGTCGTGATGTTGCTGTTGAAGCATCTAAGCAAGACGCGAAAAACGTCGGTTCTGGTGGAAGAAATGGCGGCGGTGGCGGACGTAGAAGCGGTGGTGGCGGAAGAAGCTACGGCGGCGGCGGAAGCAGAAGCGGTGGTAGTGGAGGCGGTTTCCCAAAAGGAAGACGCGAAAAAAGAGAACGTAAAGGTGGTGGCGGAAGAAGAGACTAAAATTCTTTTCCCCACTAAATGAACAGTTACATATGCTGTTCAAAATATTTAGCTACCATTTTGTCTGTTTAGTTAGACAAGGTGGTAGCTTTTTTTATGGACTATTATAAATTAGTTTTAATTCTGTTGAAGCTCATTTTTCTTTCTTCTTAAAAATAGTTCGATATTATCGGGCTGAAATATCATTCCAAAAACCAATCAGAAAATTAGAAGTTAATTCTATGGCGAAGACATTTGATGTGGTAATTCTCACTGAATCGAGATATCTAAATCCAATTGATAAAACACCTTATGTAACCAATGTTTTACTGGAAGATGAGTTAGTACAAAAAGCTCTTGAAGAGCTAGGCTTAGCTGTTACTCGAAAAGATTGGGCAGACTCTGAATTTGATTGGAATTTGACGAATGCCATCCTTTTTAGAACAACTTGGGATTATTTTGATCGGATTGAAGAATTTAAGCTTTGGCTTAAACGGGTTGAGGGTAAAACAAAAGCTATAAATCCAATTTCTCAAATTCGATGGAATATGGATAAATGGTATTTGAAGGATTTAGAGGAAAAGGGAATTCCTGTTGTCGAAACTTTATATATCCGACGAGGAGAGAACCGAAACTTGGAAACAATTCTTGAGTCATCAGGTTGGAGTGATGCAATTTTGAAGCCAACTGTTGCTGGTGGAGGCAGACATACCTATCGAATAAATCCACACACAGCCAAAGAGTTAGAATCTACCTTTTCTGATTTAATTGGCAATGAGGATATGATGCTCCAGCCATTTCAAACAAATATCCAGCTTAAAGGGGAAGTATCTTTAATGGTGGTTGGAGGTGAATTTACTCATGCTATTCTCAAGAAGGCTAAATCGGGAGATTTTAGAGTACAAGATGATTTTGGAGGAAGTGTTCATCCCTATAGAGCTTCAGCAGAAGAAATTGCCTTTGCTGAACGTGTTGTTTCTGTTTGCGAGCCTGAACCAAGTTACGCACGTGTAGATGTAATGTGGAATAATGAAAATGAACTGGCTGTCTCAGAAGTAGAGTTAATAGAGCCAGAACTATGGTTTCGTGAATATCCTGAAGCTGCGAATATCTTAGCTCGTAAGATTAAAAGCGTTTTGTAAATGTATTGTTCCAGTACCGAGACAAAGTTAGTGCAGTGGCTTAGTACCACTGCACGAGGGCAAACTTAAAATTTTAATTTTATTCCGCCATTAACTACAAAACCATCAACAGGGGCATAAATATCTCGGAATTGAGGATTATCTATGGTTCCTGTAAAAATAGCATCAAATTCAGTTTGCCGAGTATCTAAGAAATTTTCAAAGTTCAGAAATATGGAAAGATTATCCCCGATTGTCTTTTCTGTCATTAAACCAGTAATCCAATAGGATTTACCTTTGCTACCGTCACCCAAAGTCTGTGGGCTGAAGTAATAAGCTTCTAAGCCAATCCAGAAGTTTCCATGCTTTTCGTACATCAACACATTGTTCAATCGGTTTTTTGCGACTAAAGGAAATTTAGTTGACGCTCCGTTGTAATGCTCTTGAACATCAGCATGTGTGTAGCCTATAAACAGTTTCAAATCGTCGTAGCTCCATTTCATATTCACTTCTACTCCCTTGGTATCAACATAGCCACTAGGCTGCGTGAACTCAAAATTTGAACCATTGTAGGTAAGAACAAGAGGATCGTTAATCTTGGTATAAAAAAGTAGCACGTTAGTAGATAAAGAAAGCTTATCAGAAAATACCAGTTGGTAGTTTGTATCAAAATTTCCACCAATTGAACGTTCGGCTTCAAGAGTATTCGTGTTAATTGGCAATATATTCTGAAATTGTAATCGTTCTGCATCTTCAGAAAATACAGTAGGAGACTTATAGCCTAATCCACCACCTAATCGGAAAGTAAGTTTTTGCTGAGGTTCATATAGTAATGAGAAACGTGGTAAAGCAAACATGCCATATTCGCTATGGTAATCCATTCTAAATCCAGTCTCTAAAGTCCATTTAGGTTGTACATTCCAAATGTTTTGAACAAAAGCTCCGTAAACCTCATCTGAAAACCCTAAGTCCTGATTGGTTCCACCTTCGGTTTGATCAAAATTATCAGTCCAAAGGTTTAGACCCGCAATCCATTCTGTGTTTTCATTGAATACGTTTACATTTGCTTCGCTGAATGATGATGTTTGTTTACCTGCGAATAAGTAACTCGGAATCTCAACGGTACGGTCATAGAAATTCAAACTATTTCTAAGTGTCAATGTGGCATTCTCGCTGAGTCGATGCTCAAGTTGTAGCTGGCTGGAAACTCTTTCGGTTTCGTTTCTTTCAAAATAAGGGTTGGGTACATTATCACCTTCAACGTATTTCAGATTGCCACCCAAACGGTCTTCTGAAATAAAATTAATTCCTGCATTCAGTGTAGTTTGCTCATTGAAATACACAAAAACTTTGGGATTTAAAGTAAATCGCTCAAACTTTGGAATGGCAGTAAGACCAATGTCTGCTGGATCATATGGAGTACCTTTATTGTAAGAAGCGAAAACAGTGGTTCCAATTTTTTCATTTCTATTGGAGTAGAATCCACTAAGGTCTAAACCTTTTGCAGAGGTTCCATTCATCATGAAACTGAGCTCAGGAGTTTCTTCAGGCGATTTTGAAATTAAGTTAACCAAGCCAGAAATAGCCCCTCCACCATATAAAGTTGACGATGCACCTTTAATAACTTCTACTTGTTTCAAATCGAGAGGTGTAATTTGCATGAGGCTTAATCCACCTGAAAATCCAGAATAAAGAGGTAGACCATCTCGGAGCAATTGGGTGTACTTGCCATCAAGCCCTTGAATACGAATGCTAGAATTGTAGCTTGTAGCAGAAGTTTGCTGTGTTTGTATTCCAGTACTTTCGTTTAAAAGCATGCGGATATCACCAGGTTTCATATTACCTTTTTCAGAAAGTTCTTCGCCAGCAATAAATTCAACACGAGTTGGAATGTCTTCTATAGTTCGGCTGCTTCGTGTAGAACTAATTACAAGTGCTTCCATTTCGTCGTGATGTAGTTCAAAAACTTGATTCTGCTGAGATTGAGCCAAAGGAAAAGTTCGACTAAAAGACTGTGTTTCGTGCCCTAAGTTTCTAATCTCAATTTGGTGAGTACCATCCGGGATATTTTTCACGATACCTTTTCCATTCAGATCAGTACTAGTACCAATGTTTAAGGTAGGGAAGAAGATAGTTGCACCATAAATGGGTTCATCGCTTTCATGATCAACTACGGTGGCTTCAAAAGTGTTTTGTGCAAATAGGCTGTTACTAACAAAAAGAATCAGAAAACTAAGGATATAGAGAATTCGCATAATCGATTGATAAGGGTTACAAAGGGATTAAGGAGATTTCGGATTTCAGAAAAAAAAATCCAAAGAAAAAGAAAAGCCTTTTTAGACTTTTCTTTTTGTAAAAACTAAATAAATAAGAATTTAAAGCTTAGTGGGGTTTGGAGCATCGCCATAAACTTCAAGGGGATCGAATACTTTTTCTGTTTCTTCGAACTTAAGCTCACCATTTTTTTTGAAGAAATCTTCACCTGTTGGTACGCTTCTATAAAAACAAGAACGATAACCAACGTGGCAGCTAGCACCATTACCTTGAACTTGAACTCTTAACCATACACAATCTTGGTCATCGTCGATGCGCATTTCTTTAACAATTTGAGTTAAACCAGAAGTTGCTCCTTTGTGCCACAGTGCTTGTCGACTTCGGCTGTAGTAAACAGCTTCGCCAAGTTCGATGGTTTTTTTGAGAGCTTCTTCATTCATGTAGCCATGCATCAATAACTCGCCAGAAGTAAAATCGGTAGTTACTACAGGAATTAACCCATTTTCTTGAAATTTAGGAGCCAAATCGTTGGCTTCTTCAACTTGTTCTACTGTAAGTCTTTTTTTGAATGTAATTTCGTTCATTCTTTTTTAAATCTGTTAATCGAAACCGATTACTTTTGAGTTTTTATGTCGTTACTATTTTTTGGATCTAGTTTTTTTGGAACCGGATCGTAACCGTGCCCACCCCAAGGGTGACAGCGGCCAATTCTTTTAATGCCTAGCCAAAAACCTTTTAGAGGTCCCCATTCATTCACAGCTTCAATCATGTAATGAGAACAAGTGGGAGCATATCGGCAGCTACTTCGCGTCCATGGCGAAATAGCTAATTGATAAAAGCGCACTAAACCAATAATCAACTTGCTGAATATGAGTTTCAGCAGTTTCATTAGTCTATGCTAAAGGTTGTACCATCTTTTCCATCCATAAGCTGTACACCTAGTTCTTTCAAATCGTCTCTAACTTTATCAGAAAGAGCAAAATTTTTGCTAGTCCTGGCTTCTTTTCTAATTTCAATAAGTAGCTCAATCAGCCCATCAGTTAGCCCACTTTTGTTTCCCTCTGCAGCAGTTGGCCAAATACCAAGCACTTCTTCAATAATAGTATGAAGAAAGATTTTCAGTTCAGGAAGATTTGATGGAATATCGTTGTCGGTGATTCGCTTGCGAATATCCTTCAAATGCTCAAAGAGAACTGCAATGGCTTGTGCTGAATTGAAATCGTCATTCAGCGTTGCCTCAAAAGCAGTTTTGAATGCTTCAATATCTACAGCTTTACCTGAGCCAGCTTCTGCTTTCTCAATGGCTGAAATCATACTATGAAGATTCTTTAGCCCTGTTTCAGCTGCCGTCAATGCATCTTCCGAGAAATCAGAAGTACTTCTGTAATGGCTTTGAAGAAGGAAAAAACGAATTACTTGGGGATTCCATGCTCTGCTTAGAAGTTTGTGGCTTCCTTCAAAAAACTCTTCCAGACTGATAGCATTCCCAAGCGATTTCCCCATTTTTTGGCCATCCATGGTAACCATGTTGTTATGGAGCCAATATTTTACGAATTGGGAGTCGTGAGCACATTCGGATTGAGCAATTTCACATTCGTGGTGAGGAAATTGATTTTCTAATCCTCCACCATGAATATCAAAACTCTCGCCTAAATATTTTGTACTCATTGCAGAACACTCAATATGCCAGCCAGGATAACCAACGCCCCAAGGCGAATCCCATTTCATGAGATGCTCATCTTCGGCTTTTTTCCAAAGAGCAAAGTCAGCTGGATTTTTTTTATCTGAAGCAGTTTCAACTCTAGTGCCAGATTCTGCTTCATCTAATTTTCTACCGCTTAATTTTCCATAATCGGAATCAGATTGCACATCGAAATACACATTCCCTTTAACTTCATAAGCGTGACCTTTTTCAATCAAGGTCTTTATCATCGCAATTTGTTCTGGGATATGTCCGGTTGCACGAGGTGCAATATCAGGGCGCAAAACATTCAAAGCATCCATATCACGGAAATAAGTATAGGTATACTTTTCCGCGATTTGCATTGGGTCAACCTGTTCAAACCTAGCTTTTTTGGCAAGTTTGTCTTCACCTTCATCGCCATCGCCCACTAAATGCCCAACATCGGTGATGTTTTGAACATAGCGCACTTTGTAGCTTAAATAGCGCAGGTAGCGTACTACCAAGTCGAAAGAGACGTAGCTTTTGGCATGGCCTAAATGGGCATCGCCATAAACAGTTGGGCCACAGACATACATCCCCACAAAAGGAGGATTAAGAGGCTCAAAAAGCTCTTTTTTTCTACTTAGCGTGTTATATACGTGAAGTTTTTGCTCAGCCAAAACGAATCTTAAAGGTCTGTGTCGGTTCTAATGAAATCGATAAATTTTTGCTGCGTTGCTTGCTCTTTAAAAGCTCCGCGAAATTCTGAAGTTACAGTACTACTGCTCACATCACGAATACCTCTCATAGAAACACAGAGATGCTTGCTATCAATAAAAACAGCAACGTCTTCAGTTCCCATGGCTTCTGCTAAAGCATCTGCAATTTGAAGTGTTAAACGCTCTTGAACTTGAGGGCGACGTGAGTAATAATCTACAAGGCGATTGATTTTAGATAAACCAATTACTTTTCCGGTAGAAATGTAAGCTACATGTGCTTTGCCAATAAATGGTAGAAAATGGTGTTCGCAAAATGAAGTAACCTGGATATTCTTCTCAATCACCATATCACTATAATCGTAGTGATTGTTGAAAGTTCGAGCATCAGGTCTATTCTTAGGATCTAAGCCATTAAAAATTTCTTTAACATACATTTTGGCAACACGGTACGGGGTACCTTTGAGGCTGTCATCGGTCAAGTCCAGCCCTAAAGTGTGCATGATTTGCGCAAAATTCTCTTGAATGAGCTCGATTTTTTCAGCGTCACTTTTATCGAAAGCACCATCGCGAAGAGGAGTTAGTTCCGAGCTACCAACATGATCGTCGCCACGCTCGTCTGCAATAATTTTGTCTATATTTGAATTATCCAAGGTAAAAGGGGTTTTTTTGAGGAAAATTAAGCCAAACTGTCGACTTAAAACCGAACCTGAAAGTTAAGAGTTCCTAGTATCAATTAACAGTTGCTAAGTAATCAATTCTGAATTACTGCTAGTTGGATTAGGAATAGTCTAAAGGGGTTACTAGTTTTCTTGAAAATAGGCTACTATTGAATGCTCTGTATATAAAGAGTGTATTATTTTATTAAAGCTTATTTTAGGATATAGACTCATTTTTCACAAATTTAAAAACTTAGAATAGATGATAAAGCACATTGTAATGTGGAAGTTAAAAGATGAAGCAGAAGGCAAAACAAAAGCTGAGAATGCAGTTATATTGAAAGAGCGTTTAGAGGCTCTTCCTTCAAAAATATCGGAATTACATACCGCCGAACTTGGAATTAACTTTCTTGAAGGTAATAATGATGCTGTGTGTGATATTGTGCTTACTACAACTTGTGATTCAAAAGAAGATTTAAAAGTATATGCAGGCCACCCTGAACATCAAAAAGTTGTAGAATATATTCTAAAAGTAACCAGTGAGCGTAGAGTCGTAGATTATGTAAGCTAGTTCGCGCTATTTTGGACTGGAAATCCTCATTTAACTTAGTAGAATATGGATGAATTCGAACCCGTGGAATTACCAATTGATGGAATCCTAGACCTTCATCAATTCAATCCTAAGGAACTTGGTGGATTAATCCCTGATTATATTGATGCGTGTTTAGAAAATAATATCACCTCAATTCGGATAATTCATGGAAAAGGAAAAGGTGTGTTACGACGAATTGTACATAGCTTACTGGATAAAAATAATCATGTATTATCTTATCGCTTAGCCGATGATAGCAGCAGTTGGGGTGCTACCTTAGTTGAGTTGAAGTAAAAGAGCTAGAAATAGAGAATAGGTAGAACTAAAAATCAAGAAATTGAAAGAATTATTAGAACGCCATAGCCAGCGTATTACACGGAAAATTGAAACCTTACAAGTAACAAGTAATCACCTTTCTAAATGGAGATTTATTGTTTTTGCGATAGCTGTAATATTTGGCTTCTTCGGGATAAATAATCTAAATGATTATCTCTACGTGGCAACTTTAGCAGGTATTATTATCGCTTTTCTATTTCTGGTAAACTGGCAGCGTAGAGTAACAAGTGCACTGGAAAAGTTTGGCTATTTAAAGACAATTAAAGACGGTCATATTGCACGAATCAATCTTGATTGGAAGCAGATGGATGCACCGTTTACTTCATCTGTTTCAAAACATCACCCTTTTGCTGATGATTTGAATATTGTTGGCGAGTTTTCGATTCATCATCTAATAAATACGGCGATCTATACGGGTGGGTCTCAACTTTTATCTGATTGGTTGCTTAAGGAAGAACCCGTTGCACAGCAAATACTTGCTAGGCAAGAGTTGATAAAAAGCCTGAAGCCGTTACAGCTTTTTAGAGATAAATTGAGGGTTGTTGCTCTTCACACAAAGACACTCAGTTCGAAGGGTGATTGGACTATGGAGCAAATGCTACAATGGCTTGCTCTACCGAAGAAAACAGGCTTTAAATTTCCATTAATTGCTCTAACATTACTAGCAATTTCAAATATTAGTTTAGGATTACTGGCACTTGCTGGTACGTTGAGTAGCCTTCCTTTTGTGCTTTCTTTGTTAGTCTATGTAACTATTTACAAGCTGAACAGCCATAAAGTAACGGGTTTATTCGATGCTTCTTTTCAAATGGAGAGATTGCTAGGCAGATTTGGAGCCATTCTTTTAAATGTAGAACAATTCACATTTAGACGAGATAATTTACTAAACGATTTTCTGAAAGTATTTCACCAAGAAGAAGAGAAACCCTCATCGTATCTCAAAAAAGTAAAAAGTTTGGCAGGTGCGGCGTCTCTTCAAAAAAACCAAATTCTCTGGCCTATCGTAAATCTTTTAATGCCCTGGGATTTCTACTACGCAATGCGATTGGAACAACTAAAACACGATTTAGAACCAAAGTTAAGAGTATGGTTGGATAAATTTTATCAACTTGAGGCACTTAATTCACTTGCGAATTTCGCGGAATTGAACCCTGATTATACTTTCCCCACATTTGAACAAAGAGATGAAGAAAGTCTTGAGGCAATAGAAGTGGGGCATCCATTAATTTCTGCATCAAAAAAGGTTACAAATAACTTTAGAGTTGAATATGGAAAAGACCTATTTCTGTTAACGGGTTCAAACATGGCAGGGAAAAGTACGTTTTTACGCACCATTGGCATCAACTTAGTATTAGCTTACTCTGGTGCACCTGTAAATGCGAAAAGCTTTAACACTGATTTCTTTAGAGTTTTTACGAGTATAAATGTGGTTGATTCTCTTGGAGATGGACTTTCTCATTTTTATGCAGAGGTTAAGCGATTAAGACAATTGCTAGATGCTCTTAATCAAACTCATCAATTACCGTTATTCTTTTTTGTAGATGAAATCTATAAAGGCACGAATAATCGAGAACGCTATGCAGGTAGTGCGGCTTTTCTTAAAGAGGTAGCTGGAAAAAATGGGGGAGGGATGGTATCAACGCACGATTTAGAATTGGCGGGTATGGAAGAAGTAATTCCTCAATTAGGTAATTGGCATTTTTCTGAGCTTATTAAAGATGGGAAAATGAGCTTTGAATACAAGCTAAAATCTGGCCCCTGCCCAAGTACTAATGCTCTCCAAATTATGAAGATTGAAGGCTTACCTGTGCAATAGGCATTGGTAATAAGTGGTATGATTTTTGGAAAATGAATCCAGTCATACCGAATTACTCTTTTCAATTTGCAGAGTATCTCCATTTGTACTACTAGCATTCTAATATAGTTTGATATGATGGAGGGGGCTAAGAATGCTCTAGATCTCAATCCTAAGAGATATTATTCCTCCCAATAAATTTGAACTCAGTATAAATATCGAGCTTGATAACTTACCTCATCACTTTGATGTATGTACTTTTGTTTCACCCCAAACTTTGATTTAAGCATGTGCCAATCTCTTAAATCTAAAGTCTTACATCTTAAATCAAACGCGCTAATTATTTTTTGTAACCTTTCCAAAAGCAATCAGTGTAATAGCCGATAACTTTAACGGGGAAAATTTCAATCGGTGGATTCTACTTCAGACAAAGCTTTAATGATTAAAGTAAAAGAAGGAGACCTAGACAAACTAGGGCTTTTGTTTGAGCGGTATAACCGTGCGCTGTACAGATTCTTTTACAGGATGACAACCGAACCTCAGTTAAGTGAAGATCTTGTTCAGTCGGTATTCGAGCGAATGCTCAAATATCGAAATACATACGCAGGCGAAGGAGCATTCACCACATGGATGTTTAGTATTGCTAGAAATGCCCATATCGATCATTATCGGCAGAATAAACGTCACTCTCATAATGACGTTTTTGACGACGACCGAATTGGTGAGCTCCCGCCTGAATATGAAGAGGTGGACGAGCAGACATGGAAGAAGAATCTCCTTGAAATTGCGTTATCAAAGTTAGCACCAGAGAAGAAAGAAGTGGTGCTTTTAAGTAGATATGAAGGGCTTAATTACCAAGAGATTGCGGAGATACAAGGTGAGACGGAAAGCGCCATTAAAGTAAGAATGTTTAGGGCAATGAAAGAACTAAAAGACATAGTTGTCACATTATGTGAGGACCAAAATGATGAATAAAAAATACGAAGAATTATTAGCGGATTATTTAGCAGGAAATTTAACTCCTGAGCAGAAAGTAGAGTTAGAAATCCTATTAGCTAGTGGCGAAATAGACGCAATAGAGTTTAGAGCAATTGAAGAGCTTAACGAAAATTTGAGCAGCTTGCCTAAAGTAGAGCCGTCTACTCGTTTGAATGAGCGATTCTATACTATGTTAGAAGCCGAAAAATCTCTCATTGAACCTAAATTACCTAGTTTGGTTTCTTGGTTGAAAGAGTTTTTTACCACAATTACAGTTCCACAGCTAGCGTATACATTTGTGGTATTATTTGCGGGGATGTTTATTGGGAATGGATTTAGCGGTAGCGAAGAAAGGCTAGATCAGCTTACCTCAGAGCTACAAAATGTGCGAGAAATGATGATGGTTTCAATGCTTGAAGGAGCTTCAACAACAGATAGACTAAGAGCAGTGAATATAAGTGCTGAACTTCCTATGGCAGATGATAAAGCCGTAAATGCGTTACTCTTTACTCTGAATAATGACGAAAGCGTGAATGTGAGAGTTCAATCGGTTGAAGCTTTGGTACGTTGGGGAGATAATGCTTCTGTTCGTGAAGGGTTAGTTAAATCCATTATGAATCAAGATTCCGATGTGGTGATTGTTGCTCTTGCCGATGCCATGGTAGAACTCGAACTCAACTCTTCGAAAGATCAATTTGAGCAACTTCTAAAAGACCGAGAAATGGATATTAGTGTAAAACAAAAACTACAAAACAGTATTGCTGTTCTGTAAAAAGGAGACGTTATGAAAAAAGGAATACTATTAGTTTTTGGGATGTTCTGGATACTATCTGTATCAGCTCAAAATCGAGAAATTAAAGAACAGATATCGATGAATATTACGGCACGAGAGTTCACGTCGGCTACAACATTTAATATCAAAAACATAAACGGTGACGTTAAAGTAGTCGGCTATGATGGCGATGAAATCCGAATTGTTGGTTCTAAAACCATCAAGAAGAAAAGAGGAACTCTTACCCAAAAAGAAGCTGATATCTACGAACTAAGAAAAGAAATATACGAGGGTGTACTTTATGTTTACGTTTATACGCCTGGCGCACGGGTTGAGTTTAAAGATGGAGGAATGAGCTACACAACTAATAGAAATGAGGAAGACGAATATGATGAGACTCATTACGATTTTTATATTGAAGTGAAAGTTCCTAAAAATATGATTCTAAGGGCATCTACCATAAATGGAGGATTGGTTGAAGTTGAGAATGTGCATAATGGAGTTTTTGCCAATAATGTTAATGGTGATGTGAGCTTGAGAGAAGTAAGTGGAAAAACGATGGCTAACACTGTAAATGGAAATATTAAAGTGTGGTTTAGCAAAAGCCCAGAGTTTGATACAAAGTTTAATACCGTTAATGGAGACATAGAAATATTTTCTCCAAAAGATTTATCAACTCGTGTAACCTTTGAAAGTTTACACGGTGAACTATATACAGATTTTGAGCAGGTAAAACGATTACCTAACCGACTGAGCAAGGAAAAAGATGGTACAAGTGCCCGATTCAAAATTAGCAGCAAATCACCTATTCAAATAGGACAAGGTGGTCCAGAAATGGAATTTAGGCTAGTTAATGGAAATGTATACATCAGAGTAAAAAAATCTTAATAATAGAATTAGACATGAAAAACGTAAAATTATTTCAACTCACCCTATTCACTCTTGTACTTACAATACTATTAACCAATGGAATTGAAGCTCAGAGTACTCAAAACATACCTCTTTCGAAACCAAATCAACCAGGTAAACTCATCATTCAGTCTGTATTTGCGGATGAAGTAATCATTCGTGCATATGACGGAAAAGAAGTTCTAGTAAAGTACGATGGTGATGATACAGACAATGAATACAACAACAACAGAGGTGGATTGCGTCGTATTTCCACAAGTGGGGTAGGTTTAGAAATTACCGAAGATAATAACCAAGTGTATATCAAAACTTCACCAAATTCACACGATCTGGAACTGGAAGTTCTCGTTCCAAAAAAATTCTCACTTAAACTTAGCGTAACTCATGGTGATATTGAGGTTTATGGAATTGATGGTGAACACGAAATAAGCACCGTTAACGGCGATATGGAGATGCATAATATCTCTGGCTCAGTAGTAGCTAATAGTGTTAATGGAGATATGGAAATTAGCTTTGATAAAGTTACAGATGGAGCTCCAATGTCGTTTACAGGGGTGAACGGTGATATTGATATCACATTCCCGGAGAACATAAAAATGTATGCCAAAATGAAAACAGAATGGGGCGATGTGTACACAGATTTCGAGAATATGGAATTAGACCGAACATCTAGCTCAGAAGTATCAAAAGGAAATGGAAAATACACCGTTACTGTAAATAAATGGCTTTACGGTAAACTGAATGGGGGTGGCGTAGACTTTCTATTCAAAACATTACATGGCGACATTTCTATTCGTAAAAGTAAGTAAATAGTAGAAACGTTAGTCATTTAATCTCGTCTTAAATCGAAATAAAGAATTCTGTAAATATAGCTTCTAAAAGAATTTTACAGGGGTAGGTTAGGAACATCATATAAAGATCATCATGGGAAAAGTATATACTTTAATAATAATGCTGTGCCTTTGTGTAAACGCAAAAGCACAGAACTCCATCCAGTCATATAATATTAATAATAGCCTTAAGGACCTCAGAGTTGGAACTGCCGAAGAGCCGACTATGCATGCCGTAAGGATTCAGAGTAGAGACTTGATAAAAATGGATGGATTTCTGGATGATGAAATTTGGCAAAAAGCTCCAATTGCAACTGGATTCACCCAAAAATCACCTATTGACGGTGGTTCTCCTACCCAAAGAACGGAAGCTAGAATCGTCTATACCGACACTGAAATATTTATTGGAATTATGGCTTATGACTCTGCACCAGACTCTGCGCTTGCCTCTCTATTTCGGCGAGATGGAAACGAGGCTAGCGACTGGGTTTATGTGGCACTTGATAGCTATAACGACAAGAGAACAGCGTTTGCTTTTGGAGTAAATCCCAAAGGAGTACAAAAAGATATTCTACTCTTTGATGATACGGATGAAGATGAGCTTTGGGATGCAGTTTGGGATGCAGAAGCAAGGTTGTTAGATAATGGTTGGTCGGTTGAAATGAGAATTCCTCTTTCTCAACTTCGTTTCAGTTCAAGTAATAGCACCCATAGCTGGGGAGTCAATTTTTTAAGAACTATAGCAAGGAGTAATGAGGAAAATTATTGGTCTCCAATATTGGCAACTGAATCAGGCTTTGTGTCAAAATTTGGTCGCTTAGAAGGAATTCAAGATTTAAGAGAACCACGAAGATTAGAGATAACACCATACGCTTCGGCACAGTTAACACGTGCACCTAAACAAGTAGGGAATCCCTATTTCAAGAGTAACGAAGCTGCTGTAAATCTAGGTGGGGATATCAAATACGGTTTAACCTCCGACATTACACTTACTGCTACTCTAAATCCAGATTTTGGACAAGTGGAAGCGGATCCGTCGACTATCAACCTGTCACAGTTTGAAACTTATTTCTCCGAACGTAGACCTTTTTTCTTAGAAGGAAGCGATATCTTTAGATTTGGTAGCACCAAAACGTACAATAACTTCGGTAATCCTAACACTTTCTATTCAAGAAGAATTGGACGATCTCCACAAGGGTCACTTAATGCGGGGAATGATTATGCGGGAGGTTCTCATTTCAACGCTGATAGCGCCGATGGTCAATCGAGATATTTAGATGGGCCAAATCAAACAAGAATTCTGGGTGCTGCTAAAGTTAGTGGTAAATTAAAATCAGGTACTTCTATCGGAGTTCTGTATGCTCGAACAGCCGAAGAAAGTGCTAAATATACTGTTAGTCAAAGAAGTCTAGGTGACGTTGAAGGAACGTTTATTGTAGAGCCAAAAAGCAACTATCTAGTAACAAGGCTAAAGCAAGACTTAAATGACGGAAATACAATATTCGGTGGTTTTTTTAGCGGAATGGATCGAGATATTGAGGGGACTTACTTTGAACAATACCTTCATAACTCGGCTCTAATTGCGGGTGTCGATTTTGAACATAGCTGGAATGATAAGGACTATACTTTTAGCGGAGCATTTTCAACAACTAATGTAAGTGGAACATCGGAAGCAATTTCGAGAACTCAGAAGGCTCCACAAAGATACTATGGTAGAGTAGATTCCGACTATCTCTCCGTAGACTCAAATAAGAGAAATTTAGCGGGATTAGGCACAGAACTTAGCCTAAGAAAAGGTGGCGGAGATCATTGGGTTTGGTCGGCAACATACAGTGATGTTAGCCCAGGTTACGAAACAAATGATATTGGATTCGAACAACGAGCAGATTATAGAGCCATGTCTACTAGCATCACTTATATGGAACCGTCGCCAAAAAAATTACAATACTATGAAGTTTGGAGTAATCAGGTTTTTGCTTGGAATTACGATGGCGATAGAATTAATAACAATTATAATATTGGAGGGTATTGGAGATTTCAAAACCTTTGGTCTTTTAATATGAATATAAATGGGTCATTTGCTCGAGTAAACGATCGATTGACAAGAGGTGGCCCCTTAATGAAGTACAACGATGATATTAACTTTAACTTTAACGTTAATAGTAACTCTGCCAAGAAAGTATCAGGTGGGTTAGGGGCATTCCGAAGATCTGATATAGGGAATGAATACGACCGTTATTACTGGTTTCATGTCAGCTATCGTCCAACAACATATATTCAAATAAGCTTAGAACCTGAGATTGGGTTTGAGAAAGATGAAGACCAATACATTAAAACAGTTCAGGATCCTTTAGCCACTCAAACTTTTGGGAATAGATATGTATTTGCGGATATCGAATCGGTAAACCTTTCCACAAGTCTACGTCTGAACTGGACTTTTACAACAAAAATGAGTCTTCAAACATATGTAAGGCCATATATTGCCAGTGGGAAGTTCTCAAAATTTAAAGAATTTCAAAAGCCAGGAACATTCGAATTTTTAGAATATGGGGAGAATGGTAGTAGTATAAGTTATGACGGCTCAGAATACACTATAGATCCAGATGGTGGAAACGGAAATAATACATTTATAGTTAAAAACCAAGATTTTAACTTCAAATCATTACAAGGAAATGCAGTTTTTAGATGGGAATATCGCCCAGGTTCAACAATATTCTTTGTGTGGCAGCAGCAAAGATCAGGCTCAAATAGAAATGGAGATTTTGACTTTGGTAGAGACCTAAGTAACATTTTTGAGTCGCAACCTACCAATGTATTTCTAGTGAAGCTGAGTTATTGGATGGGTTCATAGTGTTTGTAAGTAGATAAATATTAATAAGAAGTTCTCTTATTATTTGGTTGTAACAGTTTAGTCTTTAAATCCTCTTCTTTTTGTACAGAATTAGTGCACGGTTCAAGTGTGACACAAGAAGATAGAATTGAATGACACGATACATTAATATTGCATTGCTAATTTTATGCCAATCACTCTTTATAATCAGTAATGTAAAATCACAAACAATACCTCTTAGTGTTGAAAAGCCAACAATAAATGCATTTAGATTAGATGTCGATAAAGAAATTATTATAGATGGAAATGTAACTGAACAGGCATGGTTAGAAATACCATATTCAACTACATTTGTACAAACCCAGCCCAATGATGGCTTATTAGCAACCGAGCAAACACATGTACGTGTTGGTTACGATAGCCATTATCTTTATGTAGTTATTGAGGCCCTAGATAGCGCTCCAGACTCTATTGCTTCATCTTTATTTAGAAGAGATGGGTCTGCTTACAGCGACTGGGTCTATGTGAGTATCGACAGTTATAATGACAATAGAACGGCATTTACATTTGCAGTAAATCCCAAGGGCGTACAAAAAGATATCTTCTATTATGACGATGAAGAAGAAGATACCCAATGGGATGCGGTTTGGGATGTAGCTACTACTATTCACTCCAAAGGATGGACCGCCGAATTTAGAATCCCTTTTTCACAATTAAGATTTAATTCATCCAATAGCCAACAGAATTGGGGGATAAATTTTAAGCGCTATATTGCTCGAAACGAAGAAACTTCAAACTGGGCTCATATTCCTCGAGAAGAATTTGGAAATGTTTCTTGGTTTGGGGAGTTGAATGGAATTGAGAATTTAGGGAGACCACTCCGCTTAGAAGCACTTCCTTATATCTCCGTTAGTGACACAAAGGAGCCAGAACCCGGAATATTGATAAATGGTAATAAAGATTCATTTTACGAAAAAAATGATCTCGAATTCAAAATTGGTGGCGACATTAAATATGGAATTACTTCCGATTTCACACTTACCTCTACCATCAATCCTGATTTTGGACAAGTAGAAGCAGATCCTTCCATTATTAACCTCACCCAGTTCGAAACTTTTTTTACAGAGAGGCGACCGTTTTTCTTAGAGGGTAGTGATATTTTTTCTTTTGGTGGTTCAAATTCATCAAACTCTTATAGTACTCACCAAACTTTTTATAGCAGAAGAATAGGTCGTTCACCCTACGGAAGTGCAAATTTAGCAGGTATATCTACAACATTTGAAGATCGCCCAACTCAATCTACCATTGCTGGGGCTACCAAAGTAAGTGGTAAAACTAATAACGGCCTTTCATTGGGAATACTAGATGCATACACACTTAAGGAGAAGGCCCGGTATTATGATGATACTAACGGAACAACAAGAGGAAGTTATGAGATAGAGCCAGCTACAAATTATTTGGTAGCTCGAGTAAAGCAAGATTTGCAAGAGGGAGGTGCTCAAATAGGAGGCTTTGCTTCGGCGGTAAACAGGATGATTAACGATAATTATTTAGAAAATTACCTGCATAAATCAGCCTATCAACTAGGAATAGATGGTCAATATAATTGGGCTAACCGTAGTTGGGGGGCGAGTGGATCTGTTGCATTGAGTAGTGTTAATGGAACTGAAAGTGCGATTTTAAAAACCCAGCAATCTTATGCACGATATTATAATAGAGTAGACTCGGAATATTTAGAAGTGGATTCAAGTAAAACAAATCTTACTGGTTACTCGGCCGAGTTTAGCATTGGTAAATATGCTGGTTCAGGATTAAGGTATTCTATCACATACTCAGAAACGAGCCCTAGCTATGAAATAAATGATATTGGATATCAAGATAGAGCAGACTATAGAGCACCACATTATTATGTTGACTACTTAAAGTTAGATTCAGACTATTTTCGCTACTATCTGCTATGGATATACGGAGGATATGCTTGGAATTTTGATGGCGATATGGTGATGAACTTTCATGGTGGAGGCGGTTTTTTCCAATTCAATAACCTTTGGACAATGACCCTCACCGGAGGTTTAACGGGAACATTTTATAATGATAGAATAACTTGGGGCGGTCCTATTATGCGACGTCCTAAAGATTGGAACACTAGCATAGATATAAGCACTAATGCTACAAAAGACTTTTATATTTCATTTGGAGGATCTTATCGAAATGACGCATCTGGTGAGTTTACCAAACGTATTACAACCGCTTTAAACTATAGGCCAACAGCATACATTCAACTACAATTTTCACCCACATATAGCATAGAAAAAAATACGGATCAATTTATCGGTTTTTTTGATGTAAATAGCTCGAACAATAGTGAGTACGTTTTCTCGAGCACAAGAATCGAGCAGTTTAACTTTACTATGCGTTTAGATTGGACATTCTCCCCAAAGCTTAGTTTACAAACCTATGTTAGGCCACTAATTTCGTCAGTGGATTTTTCAGGATTTAAGACATTTTCGGAACGTAAAACGTATAATTTTGAACCTACTATACAGCAATATCCAGACGTTTACGACTTTGAAAGCCATACCGTACAAGGTAATGCAGTGCTAAGATGGGAATATCGACCTGGTTCTACTTTTTACCTAGTTTGGCAACAACAGCGAGAACAAAATCTAGCTTCCCAGAGCAATTTTAATCCGTATCATGATACTATAGATCTACTAAAAGAAACCCCAACCAATATCTTCCTTATTAAATTTAGTTATTGGATTGGTAACTAAATTTTATGGATATGGTTCTTTGTTGAAGCTATATGCATTAGTTCATAAAAAGGACAATAATTAATCGCACTTGTTAAAAGTAATACGGATGAGATTATGATTAGCGCAATACCAAAATTGCCATAAATAATGCCATTTACGTATAGTATAATTAACAAAATAGCAACTATGGAGCGAATAATTCGGTCTAAGCTTCCCATGTTATTCATCTCAACTCCTGTGTTTGTTAAGTTAAAGTAATACGGTATTTTCCATTTCATTAATTGCCACCTGAAAATATCTGACAATAGATTTAATGGTTATTAGTTAATGAATAGCTTTTTTTTGAAGAAATTGTGAATTTTTAAAAGAATTAAAATGAATACTCAAGTACAGCATTTAACAAGCGACGAAGTAAAGTCTATACAGGCGAGCTTTATAAACAAAGTATATATGTGGATGTGTGGAGCCTTGTTAATAACGGGCTTTGTAGCGCTCAGAACTATTAGTTCTGAATCCTTAATGAATACATTATTTGGCGGCACTAGCATGATGCCTTTTTATGTACTCATATTTGCCGAACTTGGATTAGTTTGGTGGCTGTCTGCAAGTATAAATAAAATGTCTTCTGGGCTTGCAACAGCTCTTTTTATACTTTACTCAGCATTAAATGGACTTACCCTAGCTGTTGTATTTTTACTTTATACAAAGGCTTCAATTGCCTCTACATTCTTTGTTACAGCAGGAACATTTGGAGTGATGAGCGCATATGGTTATTTCACAAAAAAGGATCTTACTTCCTGGGGGAATCTTCTTTTTATGGCGTTGATAGGTTTCATCATCGCTAGTGTTGTAAATATATTTCTACAAAGCACCTTCTTTTATTGGTTGATTACTTATGCTGGGATTTTAATCTTTGTTGGGCTAACAGCGTATGATACTCAGAAGATTAAGCAAATGAGTTTAGGACTTGATGCCGATTCAGAGGCTGGAAAGAAAGGAGCTATTATGGGAGCTCTAATGTTATACCTAGATTTTATAAACCTATTCCTATTATTACTAAGAGTATTAGGTAACAGAAGATAGTTAGTTATTAAAAGCCCTCATTTGAGGGCTTTTTTTTATGGCTTTAAAATTACTCTAAAGTTAATACTTTAGACAAATGGTTTTGAGAATTTCCACCCACCATAATTTCAAATTCTCCGGGTTCAATTCTTAATACTCCATCAGGGCCGTAGAAAGAAAGAACCTCTTTTGAGATTTCAAACTGAATGGTTTCACTTTCCCCAGCCATAAGACTAATTTTCTTGAAGCCTTTGAGCTCTTTTACTGGGCGGATAATACTCGCAAACTTATCATGAAGGTATAGCTGCACAACTTCGTTACCCCCAACGTTTCCAGTATTAGTAACCTGAACAGATACCATAACGGTATCATCCGTAGCCATTACTGAAGAACTAAGGTTCAATCCAGAATATTCAAAAGTGGTGTAACTCAGCCCATGGCCAAAATAAAACTGAGGTGTTTTTTCGGAATCGGTGTAATGAGACCAAAATACCATATCTGGATTATCAGTATATGCATCTGGGCGTCCAGTTCTATCGTGATTATAGAATATTGGAATCTGCCCAACATTTCGAGGAATTGAAACAGGCAGCTTTCCGGAGGGATTGTAATCACCAAAAATAACATCGGCTATAGCGTTTCCTGCTTCAGAACCTAGGTGCCAAGTTTCCAAAATTGCTGGACTATTTTCGTATAACCAAGGTTCTGCAATAGGGCGGCCATTCATTAGAACAACCACAACATTATCATTTGTGGCTCTAATTTTCTTTAGAAGTTGAAGTTGAGCTCCTTTAAGGTTGATACTAGTTTGACTTCTACCTTCTCCACTTTGAAAAGCTTCTTCACCAACAGCAACCACCACCACATCTGAAGTACGGGCAAGTTTTAGAGCTTCATCAAAACCATCAGTGTTATCCATTTTGGAGAAATCGAGTTCATTTATAAAAGCGCGTTCATTTGTTGCTAAGGTATAACCTTGTGCAAATTTAACGGTTGTGTTATTTCCTACAGCGTTTTTAATGCCTTCAAGTAGAGAAACTGCCGAATTGGCTTCTGCTTGTGCTCTCCAGCTTCCAAGCGGGCTGTCTTTATCATTTGCAAGTGCACCAATAACAGCAATGGTTTTTACAGATTTGGAAATTGGTAAAACATCACCATCATTCTTAAGAAGTACGATAGATTTCTTTGCTATATCTCTAGCAATTTGTCTATTCGATTCTGTGTAAGTGTTTTCCTTTTCTCGAAGAGCGTTTGAATAACGATACGGATCATCGAAAAGGCCAAGTAAAAATTTCACACGTAAAATTCTTCTTACGGCCTCATCAATGTATTTCTCATCTACTTCTCCTGACTTTACAAGAGCCACAAGGTGCTGTTCGTACGCACTTGATTCCATATCCATATCCGTACCAGCCAGAATAGATTTTTTAGCAGCTTCTTCTAAATCTTGGGCGAAACCATGAGTAACCATCTCGCTAATGTTGGCCCAATCAGAAAGAATAAGTCCTTCAAACCCCCATTCATCTTTTAAAACTTCCCTCTGTAATTGTGTATGAGCTGTAGCTGGTATTCCATTGATATCGTTAAAGGAGTTCATTACAGAAGCCACGCCTGCATCCACACTAGCTTTGAAAGGAGGTAAAACCATATTGTAAAGTGTGGTGTTACTTAATTCAGTTGTATTGTAATCTAAGCCTCCTCTAATAAAACCATAACCAGCAAAATGTTTGGCTGTCGCTGCTACCGTTGTTAAATCAGATAGATTTTCACCTTGAAACCCTTTAACTCGTGCTACCGAAATTTTGGAGGCAAGAAAAGGATCTTCTCCGGCGCCTTCCATAATTCGTCCCCAGCGAGGGTCGCGTGTAACATCCATCATAGGTGCGAATGCCCAATGGATACCAGCTGAGGAAGCTTCTATTGCAGCTATACGAGTTGCTTTCTGTATAGCTTCTAAATCCCAACTAGCAGCATCTCCCAGTGGAATGGGAAACATTGTTTTGTAGCCATGAATAACATCGTAACCGAAAATGAGTGGAATTCCCAATCGCGATTTTTCAACAGCAATTTTTTGTGCTTCTAAAGTAGCCTCTGCGCCAATAATATTAAGCATTGAACCTACTTTACCAGAAGCGATGGCTTCGTATCTTTCTTCAAAGTAATCACCTTCAGGGAGTGGACCTGTTACATCCCAATTTCCATTATACTGGGTCATTTGGCCTACTTTTTCATCTAAGGTCATTTTAGATAATAAGCTATCTATCTTTTTTTCGATCTCTGGTTTTATCAATGTTGAGGATGTGTCCACGTTGTTTTGCATTGTACATGAAGTTAAAGTCAATGTAGCAAGTAAAATAGCTGTCAATCTCTTCATGTGGATAAAATTATATTCGGTTTAGAAAATCTGTAAGGATAACTAGTTAGCTATTTCTTTTAAAAGTTGCTGAATATCTTTTTGGGAATAGCTTTTGCCATTATGAACTACAGTTTCGATTGAGGTGGTGTTTTTAATATCCTGCAAAGGATTGGCGTTGAGAATTAGTAAGTCGCCTTTTTTACCAATTTCAATTGTGCCAATGGAGTCTTGAACACCAAAAAAGGTGGCTCCATTAATAATTGAGCTTTGTAGTGTCTCTGTAGGGGTGAGGCCTGACTCTACAAATTTTTCTAATTCTTTGTGCAATGAACTTCCAGCATATACATAAGAGTTGAAAGCGCCATTGTCAGAGCCAGTAAGTAACATCACCTTAGCATCAAACATGGGTTTTATCATGCTTTTGAACTTGTGATGTAGTTCCGCTTCGAACTTTTTGGAGGTTTCTGATCTTTTTAATGCTGCATTTAATCTACGCGCATAAGTTTTCTGAATTTCTTGCCCAATGTAAGTGAGTTCATTATCATTGCTATTGTCTACCTCATGCAGAAAACTCAGAACTTCATCAATATAGAGGGTAGGAGTTACGGACACTTTTTTAAGCGCCATTTTTTGGAATAATTTGTCAGCTTTTTCCTCGTCATAACTATTAAGCAATTCGCGAACAGCTCCCCAAAAATTGAGCTTTCCATTTCGAACCAAATCAGTTATCTCTTGTTCTTTACTAGACGCTCCCTTAAGAACATAATAGAGATGCTCTACACCGTCTAAGCCTGCATCAAGGGCGTCATCTAGCATAACGCTCATTGGGATATGCCCAGTTGTTTTAAGCCCTCTAGCTTCCGCTTGGTGAAGTATTTCTAGGTAAACCTCCTCGCTTAAAGTGCTGTCATATACTTTAATGAAGTCGACACCTAAAGCAACTAAAGAGTCTAGTGCCAAGCTAACATCAGTTTTTGATTGAAGTTCAATTGAGCCAGGCCATGTAGAACCTTTACCATCTAATTTTGGACCGCTTGTAAAAATAGTAGGACCAACGAGTGTATTCTCAGAAATTTCTTGTTTCCATTGTAAGAGATTGGGAGTGATATCACCTCCAGCTTCTCGAACGGTTGTTACGCCATTGGTAATGTAAAGAGGAAGTAGGTTTTTATTTTCCGAAATAAGAGTTTTACCTCCACGTAGATGAATATGCATATCCCACAATCCTGGCATGACATATTTTCCTGTAGCTTCAATTTCGTAAGGTGCAGCGTAGGCAATAGCCCCACTAGGAAAGATATTGGTGATTTTACCATATTCAATCAAAATAGATTGTTTTGGAGTAACAGTACCTAACTCTATATCGATAATGTTTACATCTTTAATGAGAATAGCGTCAGGGCTTAGTCTTACTAAATTGCATCCATTAAGAATTAATAAAAGCAGTAGAAAACTATATCGAAGGAAGTTGTTAATCATTTTAGTCTAAATTTCTTAGGTAGATTGTTCAATGCTAGAAGCATTAAATATTAAAAGCCAATCAGATAATTTACCAATCACTTGGTAAATAAAATCATTAAATATGTGGAAATATTCTTGGCTATATCTTAGTTATAGATGAATCATATAGATACATTTTATGTATAAAAGTGTTCGGTTATTAATATATTTGTGGCTTGGTTTTTGCAGAACATGTTTTCGATAATTTAGAATCTCTTTAATACTCTTATGCACAATAACAATTCATCAAAACTTGGTTTCTGGGATCGAATTGGTATTGGGTTATCTGGAGTCTGTGCAATACACTGTCTCCTAGTCCCCTTTGTAGTGGCGTTAATACCATTATGGCCTGCATTTGAAGACTTCCATGAATACACTCACTTTATCTTTTTTATTGCAATTACACCTACAGTTTATCTTTCCTTAAAGCGTCAGCATAATTCAAGAAAAGTAACTGTTTATTTGCTCTCTGGGGTTATGGTCATTTTCTTAGCTTGGCTATTCAATCACAACTTAGGAGAGTATGGCGAAGCAGGTGTTACACTTATTGGTAGCACGCTATTAATACGTGGGCATTGGCTTAATTATAAAACTAAAACATGTAAAGTTGACCAGCGCGATAATTAGTATAATATAATACTTAAAAGAAGTATTTAGTTGTTGGGACATACTAAATTTGATATATTTAGGGGTCAAAATAAGTCCCTCTCGTGTCGCTGAAATCTCTACTCTACCCACTTGGTTTAGTCATTCTATTCGCTACAAATTGTGATTTGTCGCCAATAGAAGATGATGAGCTTTATCCAGCGAGTATCCCTGTTATAGAAATGGCTGATCTCGTTGAATTGAATAAGGAATATCATGCACAAAATGATGGAAAAATCTGTTCTACTCTTAACGAATATGGGCTAACAGGATTTAGTAGGACCCTTTTTATCAACGACGTAAATCCATGCCTAGATAGAGAAGAAGTTAAAGTTGAGATTTATTACTCTGAAGAGCTTTTGAACCAAGCCAAAGAAGCATTAACAGCAAACGAAAGATTTACAAATGTAGTAAATGAAGAAAAGCTGGTTTTAAAAGAGTCTATACCTTTAAATGGTTGCACAATATGTGAAGGGCCAAATATTAATAACGTACCGTTACAATGGCGGTTTAGTTTTGAAAATCAAATAAAGGACGATATTGAAGTTCTAGATACCGAGATTTCTGTGTATTTGGATGCAAATGGCGTAAATAGAATATGGGGAAATTGGTTTAAGATTTACAGCCCCGATTTTATTGAAGTAGGATATGTTTATGCTCAAGAAGTTTTTTTAGGAAAATCTATCACTTATCAGGACACTCTAGGAAATTTAATTCAGCATAAGATTACCAAGAATAATCTCGGTAAAACCCCGTATTTAAAATACGTTTCAATAAAAAAAGAAGAAAAAATGGCTTTACATAAGTGCTGGATTGTTGAGCTAGGGGTAGATTCGATAGGTACAGTAAAGTGGAAAGGGATGGTAGATGTGCAATCTGGAGAAATCTTAAAAATAGAAGAGATTTAAGTGTTAATAATAGTAACATTTAGCCGATAACTAACTCATTTAGTAAAATATTAAACAAATTAATTGATGACTCTATAGCTTTATGCTACAAAAGTTAAGTGAATAAATGAAAAATATACTTATTGTTGAAGATGATATGATTATCTCCCTTGTAGTTGAAAACATGGTGAGAGAATTAGGTCATAAAGTTATTGGGAAAGCAGTTTCAGGTGAAGAAGCTATCGAGTTAGCATTATCAAAAAAACCTGATTTAATACTTATGGATATCCGTTTGAAGGGAGAAATGGATGGAATAGAAGCTGTTGAGCGTATTAAAAAAGAAATGATGGTTTCAGTAATTTATCTAACTGGTAACTCTGATAAATTAAATTACGATCGAGCAAAGAGTACAAATTTTACCGATTTGATAGTAAAGCCTTTTACTATTAGCGACCTCAGTAACTCGTTAAAACTTGTTGTGTAGATTCTGTATCTTTTTTTCGAAAACCCCGTAGTTAGGTAAGGTTTTAAAAAGGGAAAACTATGAGCACACAGTTTAGAAAGTTAAAAAACGATTTAAAAGATATTGAAAAAGACTCTATTAATGAGTTGAGTGGTGGTGTTGATTCTGGGGGTGAGTCAAATTCAAAGCTCTCTAACTACATTCTCTTATTTGCTTTTATCGCAACACTAGCAGTTTATACAGGCTCTCAGTTTAATTTTTCTAATTGGAATATAATCGCTCCATTTTCAGAGACTTTCAACGCTATTAACGCCCCAAGTGAAGACCTATTAGATCGTATGGGAGCCTGGATGACAGAAATGGGCTATGGTGTACTTTCACATGAGGAACTCATAGAATTAAGAAGCGAGGGCGTAACAGCTACCTATACAAATGGAATTAGAGAAGTTGGTTATACCGATGTTACTCTTGAGCAGTTAGTAGAACTTCAAAGAGCTGACGTTAGCGATACTTATGCAAGAATGATGAAAGAGCTGGGTTACGAGCTAACCATTGATGAGCTTATCCAAACTCGGAATAATAACCTAACAGCAGCTTTTACCAGCCGAATGTTAGACTTAGGCTATACAAAAGACGAGCTTACAAAAGAGAACTTAATGAGATTGAGTAGTCTAGGTGTTACTAGTAACTTAGCAGAACGTTTAGCCGAAGAAAGAGATGCTCGCCCCACTATCGAAGAACTAGTTCGGTACCGTATTAGCAACCAGAATTAAGTTTCACATTAAGTTCTGGAACAGCATTGAGGAAAGTTGGTACATATAGTAAATATGAACCAAATACTTTTTATGAAAACCTCAAAAACTTTATTAACTACACTTATAATATTCTGCATGTCAGGATATATATACGCACAAAATCCTGTAAAAGGTAAAACTGGCTTTGGACCTAAAATTGGGTACTATAAAGCTCCAGATGCTGATGATGGTACCATGTTTATTGGGCTCCAAACGCGATCTAGAGGAGAAATTTTCGGTTTTGAACTTGCCGCAGAATACAGAGGAGAGCAAGATTACACTGTTGGTGGTGGAAAAGTCACTGTAAGCCAGGTTCCCGTTACTGGTTCACTTATGCTATTTGTTCCAGTAGCTCCTAACTTTCAACCTTATGGGTTAGCTGGTCTTGGCGCATATTATACAATCTACGACTATGATGGTGGGTTTGTAAGTCCTGGAGACGATTCAGAAGTAAACTTGGGATATCACTTAGGATTTGGGCTTGATATGCCTTTAAGTAGCTCCGCAGCTTTAAGTGTAGATTATAGATATCTATTCTTAGATGGGAATGAAGACCGAATAAGCGAAAAAGAATTTAGTGGAAATGTTATTTCTGCAGGTCTTACTTTTTACTTTTAAGCGCCATAAATAACTTCTAAAAACCCGCCTAAATACACTTGGGTGGGTTTTTTTATGATTACGATTTTAATATTATGCCTGCTTAGAAAAGGGCTTCCATTAAATTGCGTGAATTTTAGGCTAAGATTTTTCATCCTATCTATTAAATACTCTATTTTGTAGCTCTATCAGCTATTGCTGAATAACCAAGTGTAAAGCTAAAGAAAGTAAGCTATGTCTGAGATTATACTACCAGAAGTTGAACTGAATATTTATTCACCAAAAAAACCTACAGAAGCTACAATAGTTGAAAACTATGTTTGCAGCGCTGAAAGTAGCCCAAATATTGTACGGCATATTACCTTTGATATTTCCGGCACTGATTTGGAGGGGAGAGTTCGTGTTGGTCAATCTATTGGAGTATTAGCTCCTGGCGAGAATGAAAAAGGTAAACCTCATAAGCTAAGACTATACTCTGTTTCGTCACCATCAAAAGGAGAGGGTGGTAAACAGAACTTGATTTCCACTACAGTAAAAAGAGCGATTGATGAAGTTGATGGGACTTTGTATACAGGTATTTGCTCTAACTATATAGCTAATCTAAAGCCCGGCGACAAAGTTAGACTAACCGGTCCTAGTGGTAAAAGATATCTGTTACCTGAAAATGCGGGAGACTTTAACTACGTATTTTTTGCAACGGGTACTGGTATTGCGCCATTTAGAGGTATGATTATTGAACTTTTTGAAGCTGGTTTACAAGGTAATGTAGCTCTTGTATTTGGATGTCCATACAGAACTGATTTACTGTATCCAAAGTACTTTCAAGAAATGGCTGAGAAACACGATAACTTCGATTATATCACCTGCGTCTCAAGAGAAGATCGTCGCGAGAATGGAAGTAAAAAATATGTTCAGAGCGCAATAGAAGATCATAAAGATATTTTAGGTCCAATTCTTGAAAAAGAGAATACTCTTATTTACCTATGTGGAATGAAGGGCATGGAAACGGGGATTTATCACAATTTAGCCCTTCAAGGTTATACAGATTATTTGGTTCTTAGTGGTTCACTTCCCGAAACCAATCCTAAAGATTGGAACTGGGAAGACATGAAGAAAGGTATTAAGCCTTCTGTAAGAACTTTTGAAGAAGTGTACTAGTAATCATGAAGTTTAGTCACTCCACCTGAAACAATGAATCTCATAAAATCAGTGGAGTCGGTTTTAATATGCTTAACATGATGGGCTTCTACTATATACAAGTTGCCTGAGAAATTATAGGAGTGTGGGCAGTAAACGGCGATGTTGCCATCAAGCCCTAAAGATTTGAGAGAGTCCTGAGTGATAAAACCTAAACGTTTTACGCCAGGGACTCCGAAATCAACTAATACAGGTGCGGTAAATTTCTTTTTCTCGCCAACAAAAGCTTCGGTTAAGTCTTTTAGCGAAGAATAAATAATACTTACAAGCGGTGTTCTACTCAGAAGCTTCTCAAACCAGTGAACTATTGGTTTAGTAAATGCTCTAGTAAAAATGAAACCGGTAAGCGCAATTGCAATAAAACCTGTAATAATGCCTAACCCGGGAATGTTAAAATTAAACCAACTAAAGAAAAGATAATTTAGAGTTTCATTCATCCAACCTATAGCAATTCCAATAAGATAAAAGGTAGTGCCAAGAGGAAATACAATTAACATCCCTCTAAAAAAGTAATTTAAAATAATTTTCATAACAGTAATCTAGATTGTTTCAACTCGCATAAATAAGAACGTAAAAGTTACGCATTGGTTCCATGAGTTAGATAAAGAAATTTTCTATCTTTACAGTCTTTAAATTTTAATCTGATAATATTTCTTCATGTCCATAAAAACCTCTTCCCAAATTCGAAAAGAGTTTTTAGAATTTTTCTCTGAAAAGAGCCATGCCATTGTAGATAGTGCGCCTGTGGTACCAAAAGACGATCCCACTTTGCTTTTTACTAACGCAGGAATGAATCAGTTTAAGCCTATTTTTTTGGGTGATGAGAAAACTTTATCTCATAATGGCAAAGAATGGAGTAGAGCTGCTGATACTCAAAAGTGCATTAGAGTAAGTGGAAAGCATAACGATTTAGAAGAAGTTGGGCACGATACTTATCACCATACGCTTTTTGAGATGCTTGGGAATTGGTCGTTTGGCGACTATTTCAAAAAAGAGGCGATAGCGTGGGCCTGGGAATTACTAGTTGATAAGTGGGAACTCGATCCAGAAAGATTATACATAACGGTATTTGGTGGGGACACTGAAGACGGATTGCCTGTTGATGAAGAAGCAATAGAACTCTGGAAAAGCGAGACATCAATCAAGCATAGTCATATTCTCAAGTTTGGAAAGAAAGATAACTTTTGGGAAATGGGCGATACCGGGCCTTGTGGGCCGTGCTCTGAAATACATGTCGATTTAAGAAGCGATGAAGAAAGAGCAAAACTAGACGGTGCCAGTTTAGTAAATCAAGACGATCCTAGAGTGATGGAAGTCTGGAATCTAGTATTTATCCAGTTCAATAGACAAGCAAGCGGTGAGCTAGTGACTTTGCCTGCTCAGCATGTTGACACAGGAATGGGTTTTGAGAGAATATGTGCGGTTATCCAAGGTAAGACCTCTAATTATGATTCGGATGTATTTACTCCACTTCTTACTGAGGTAGCAAAACTAGCTGGGCTAACTTATGGTGATGATGAGAAGAAAGACATCGCCATGCGAGTAATTGCAGATCACATTAGAGCTGTTGCATTTTCCATTGCTGATGGAGCTTCACCGGGAAATGATGGTCGAGGCTACGTTATTCGTAGAATTTTACGCAGAGCAATTAGATATGGCTGGGATACTTTAGGATTAAAAGAACCTTTTTTCTATAAGCTGGTTAACGTGCTTTCTGAGCAGTTTAAAGAAGTGTTTTCGGAAATGGAGGCTCAAAAAGAATACGTTATCAATGTAATTAAATCGGAAGAGCAGAGCTTTCTAAAAACCTTAGGCCAAGGAATAGACTTATTTAATAAGATTTCTAAAGGTAAGAAAGTAATAGCAGGAGATGATGCTTTTAAACTACATGATACGTATGGCTTTCCAATCGACTTAACACAATTGATGGCGCGCGAGCAAGGTCTAGAAGTTGATGAGGCTCGATTCAATGAATTAATGAATGAGCAGAAAGATAGAGCTCGTGCTGCAGGTAAATTTTCAGTAGATCATAGCCAAGTGGATGATTGGGTCTTAGTAACAGATAATACTGAAGAGTTTGAGTTTGTGGGCTACGATGATGCCGAAATAGAGACAACCATTGTTGGATATAGACCTGAGGGAGAGCGTGTGGCTTTGAAACTCGCCGCTACCCCTTTCTATGCACAAAGTGGCGGTCAGGTGGCTGATACTGGTACGCTTTCAAACGATGATGTGATTATAAGTATTAATGATGTACAGAAAGTAAACGGAGAGTTTATTCATTATGCCGATTCAATCCCTGAAGATTTATCCGGTGTTTGGATTGCATCCATAGATTTAGAGCGTAGGGCTGAAATTCAAAAACATCACTCAGCAACTCACTTAGCGCACGCTGTATTACGAGATGTATTAGGCGAGCACGTTGCTCAGAAAGGTTCTTTGGTAGATGAACATCATTTGAGATTCGATTTCTCTCATTTTGAAGCTGTTACAAGAGAGCAACTAGATGAAATAGAGCAAAAAGTGAATCTGAAAATTCAAGAAAATATTCCTCTTTTTGAAGAACGTAATGTGCCTATTGATGAGGCTCGTCAAAAGGGTGCAATGATGCTATTTGGCGAAAAATATGGCGATTATGTTCGTATAATCACATTTGATGATAGTTTTTCAGTTGAACTTTGTGGTGGAACACATGTGGGGGCAACAGGCGAAATTGGTTACTTCCGATTTACTCAAGAAACCTCTGTAGCAGCTGGTGTTAGAAGAATTGAAGCGGTTTGTGGTAAAGCCGCAGATGCTGAGCTAAGGGCTGAAAGTCAGTTAGTTCGAAGTATAAAAGAGGTGATTGGACAAAGCAAAAATATCCCAAAAGATATTCAGAAGCTGCTAGATGATAAAAAAGAGCTAGAGAAAGAGTTAGCAAAGCTAAATCTTCAGAATACCGGCGCTAAACTGGATGAACTAATTTCGGATGCCAAAGAGGTTAAGGAAGGTATTCAGTTAGTTAAAGGAGAAATTGCAGGTGCAGACATGAATGTACTGAAACAATTAGGCTATGATGCTTTGCAAAAGATTGCAAATAATAGCGTAATAGTGTTGGGCTCTAAAGACGAAGCCGAAGGTAAAGTGTATGTTATGGTGGCTGTGACTGACGACCTCATTAAATCAAAAAATCTTAAAGCAGGCGCTCTAGTCGGTCAAATCGGTAGATTAGTAGGCGGAGGTGGTGGTGGCCAACCGAATCTTGCGACAGCTGGGGGAAGAAATCCCGAGAAATTAGCAAACGCTTTAGAAAAAGTGAATGAAATTTTAAATGAACACATTAACTAAGTGTTCGGATATTAGACGAAAACTTCCTAAAAATTGGATATATTCCAACCCCTTTTGGAGGGACCAAGGATTCAATTAAAAGAACTATGGCAAAAAAGATAAAAGACGACATTCAATTTGCACCAAAAGGTATCGGAGACGTTAGCGAAGGTGCAGTTCAAAAAGGGGTAGATTTACCTCCTGCAACAAAAAAGAAGCATAAAGCATTAGGCCTTTCTGAAGATACTCTAAAAGCGATGTATGAACAGCTGTATTTGCAGCGCCGATTCGAAGAGCGTTCTATGCAGCAGTACCAAAAGGGAAAATTCGGTGGATTTTTGCACCTTTACATTGGGCAAGAAGCAATTTCTACAGGAACCGTATTTGCCTTAAATGATAACGATGACATTATTACTGGTTATCGCGATCATGGCTGGGGACTTTGTCGCGGAATTACACCTGCTGAAGGAATGGCTGAGCTATTTGGTAAAGCTACTGGTTGCTCGCGAGGTAAAGGTGGTTCCATGCACTTTGCAAAAGCTGAGAATCATTTTTGGGGAGGCTACGGTATTGTTGGTGGTCACATTCCTATTGCTGCGGGTCAAGCTTTTGCAAACAAATATCAGCAAAATGGTAGAATTGCTACGTGCTTTTTTGGTGATGGTGCTGTTGATCAAGGTGCGCTCCATGAGACATTCAATATGGCTCAGTTATGGAATCTGCCTGCAATATTTGTTGTTGAGAACAATGGTTACTCAATGGGTACCGCTGCAAGAAGACATACTGTCGGCGAGATTGTTGATCGAGCTAAAGGTTATGGCATGAAGAGTGCTGTTATAAATGGAATGGATGTTTTTTCTGTATATGAGAAAATGAAAGAAATTGCAGATGACGTGCGTGAAAATTCCACCCCATATTTTGTGGAGATTAGAACATATCGCTATAGAGGTCATTCTATGTCTGATCCTCAAAAGTACAGAACAAAAGAAGAGCTAGAACAATATCAAGGATTTGATCCTATCGAAAGGCTAAAAACCTACATTCTTGATAACAAAATAGCAAAACAAGAAGAGTTAACGGTAATTGAAGAAAAGATAGAACAAGAGCTTCTTGATGCAATTGAATTTGCTGATAATTCAGAGTTTCCAAAAGAGGAAGAACTCTATGAAGATATGTTCGAAGAAGACAATCCTTACTTCCACGTTTAAAAAATTATACGAGTATTAAGATGGCTGAATTACAATTTAGAGAAGCAATAAAGCATGCAATTGACGAAGAAATGGGACGTGATGAACGTGTCTTCGTAATGGGAGAAGAAGTATCAGAGTATAATGGTGCATACAAAGTAACCGAAGGCTTATTAGATAAGTATGGTTATAAGCGTGTTATCGATTCTCCGATTTCCGAACTTGGTTTTGCTGGTATAGGTGTTGGAGCTGCAATGAACGGATTGCGACCAATTATTGAGTTTATGACATTTAACTTTGCAGTTTTAGCTGCAGATCAAATCATAAACCATGCTACTAAAGTAAAATATATGACAGGTGGTCAAATCGGCTGTCCAATTGTATTTAGAGGACCAAATGCATCTGCTGGTCAACTTGGTGCAACGCACTCAGTGGCGTATGATTCTATGTACGCTCATTTCCCAGGATTAAAAGTAATCTACGTATCAGAACCAGACGATGCTAAAGGCTTGATGAAAGCTGCAATTCGTGATGATAATCCTGTTCTTTTTATGGAATCGGAACAAATGTACGGAATGAAAGGCGAAGTTTCTGATGCAGATGATTATATCATCCCAATCGGAAAAGGAAAAATTAAGCGTGAAGGAAGTGATGTTACTATCGTAGCTCATGGAAAAATGTATCACCTTGCTGTTCAAGCTGCTACTCAGTTAGCAAAAGATGGAATTGAATGTGAAATCATTGATCCGCGTACAGTAAAACCTTTGGATGTTCCTTTAATTATTGAGTCCATTAAAAAGACAAATCGTTGTGTAATAGTTGACGAAGCACATCCATTTGCTGGTTTTGCAGCTGAAATTGGATTCTTAATTCAAAGAGAAGCATTTGACTACTTAGATGCTCCAGTTCAACGTGTTACATTACCAGATGTTAATGCACCGTTCGCAAAAAACCTCTTTGATATTTGGTATCCTAGTGCAAAGCAGGTAATTGATGCCGTTAAACAGGTTACATACAGAAACTAAATTAAATTCACTTAATCGAAGAAGAACATGGCCATAAAGATTGAAATGCCGAAACTTAGCGACACCATGGAAGAAGGTGTAATCGCTAAATGGAATGTAAAAGAAGGCGACAAGATTGAAGCTGGAGATATTATAGCAGAAGTTGAAACTGATAAAGCAACTATGGATGTAGAAGCTTTTGACGCCGGAATAATGCTCAAAATAATTCCAGGAGAAGGGGATGCTGTTCCTTTAGGTGGATTAATTGCTGTTATTGGTGAGGAAGGCGAAGATATTAGTGCTCTTTTATCAGATGGTGATTCTTCATCTGAAGCAAAAGAAGCTCCAGCTAGCTCTGAACCTGAGAAAGAAACAGCTATTGAAGCAAAAGAAACAACTACCGCAAATTCATCTTCGGATTCTGATAGAGTGAAAGCATCTCCGTTGGCCAAGAAAATTGCTGAAGATAAAGGTATCGACCTTTCTAAAGTAAATGGTTCAGGACCGGATGGACGCATCGTTAAGAAAGATGTGGAAGACTTTAAAGCTACTAGTTCTAAAGAAGCGAAAAGTTCTATCTCAGCTGCTCCACTAAGAACGAGCTTTAAGAGTTTAGAAAGTCGTGAAGTTAAAGTTTCTCAGATGCGCAAAGTTATTGCACGTCGTCTTTCAGAAAGTAAATTTACAAACCCACATTTTTACGAAACAGTAGATGTAGACATGAAGTCTGCAATTGCAGCACGTTCATCAATGAATGCGGCTAACGATGTAAAAATCAGTTTCAACGATATTGTTGTTAAAGCTTGTGCTGTTGCTCTAACGCGCCACCAAGCTATAAACAGCTCTTGGAACGATGATGTGATTGTAGAGCACGCTGACGTTAATATAGCAGTAGCTGTAGCAATTGACGAAGGATTGATGACTCCAGTTATTAATCACGTTGATCAAAAAGGATTCTTACAGATTTCATCTGAAACTCGTGAACTTGCAGGCTTAGCAAGAGATCGTAAACTTGCTCCAGAGCAAATGGAAGGAAGTACTTTCACTATCTCTAATCTAGGCATGTTTGGTATCGAAGAGTTCACTGCAATCATAAACCCACCAAATGCATGTATTCTAGCAGTTGGTGCTATTCGTGACGTTCCTGTTGTTGAAAATGGAGCTGTTGTTCCTGGTAAGCGAATGAAAATTACGCTTTCAAGTGATCACCGTATTGTTGACGGTGCAAAAGCAGCTAAATTCTTGAACGAAGTTAGAACTCTTCTAGAGAATCCAATTTCGATGCTACTCTAAAAGATCATCTATCTTTATAAACGCTTTATAGCGCTAAAAGCTCCTTATTTGATAAGGAGCTTTTTTTTGTTTTATGAATTTCGAAACTCTTGAAAGCAAACGGTGCTAGATGATGTAATCAATATTAAAACCTTCAACACTAACTTATAACACTGTTATTGCTATTAGCAGCAGATAGTTAGCTCACAGATTTAAAAAATTATGCAGCGTCCACAATCATCTTCAAAATACTTCTGAAGTATCGTCTACATCATCAAAAAATAGTTATTTGAATACGATAGCCGACTGCGGTGCCATACTGTATCTAGTTTGATAAAAGCTTAAAAGACATTTAAACCACAGTCCTAAAGGAAACGAATCAGTTATACTCTAATAAGTAAATGATTGGAAACTCGGCCAGGTCACTTCTCTGTAACTTTTCGAACAATGATAGAGATTGACTCCAACTCGTACTTTTTGGAGTTAGCAAGTAGTATTTGCCTTCTATAGGGTCTGAAATTGATGTTTCGATATCTAGTTCAGAAAGAAGATTTTGAGAGCTCTCTACTGCTTTGCTACGGCTAGAAAAGGATCCTGCCTGAATTTGTATCGTAAAGTTGTACTTATCTTGTGGTTCCTGTACGTATCTGATAAAAATATTAGAAGAAATATTTTTAGCGTTGAATGTATCTAGCTTATCAAAAGTAGCTTTTAAGCTTGAACTTGGAACAGTAAGTACTGTAAATGCATTGGAAGAAAATTGATTAATTTCAGTTTGAATGTCATGTTCATTCAACAGACGTGCCACATAATTTTCGGCATTTAGCTTTGTTTGGAAATAGCCAAGCTGAATTTGGTATCGAAGGGGGGTGGGTACATTCTGACTTTTTTTATAGCACTGATTTATGATGCCTGTAGTTGGTAAGTCTGTGAACTGAGAACTAATTTCTTTTTGAAATTTTAAAACTTCAGACAACGAGCTTCTTGCTTTTGTACGAACAGAGAAAAGATTAGTGTTATAAAAAATCTCCATCCCAATGTTGGTTTTTTGCTCTACTTCTTTAGCTATTTTAATACTATTAAAGAAAGATTCGTAGCCACCAATTTGAACTGAATAGGTACAAGATAGTACTGTGTTTTTAGGCGTGGGAGCAGGAGCCGGTGGTGGAGTTACATCAACTATTTCGGGTTGGGGTACAGGTGTTACTTCGGGTTCAGAAATAGCTTTAAGTTGTTTAGCTTCTACAAGGTCTCTTTCAAGAGTGTAATACAAACGTAGAACAATACGTCTATTCATTTCTTTAGTAACAGGTAGGTTGTTGCCTAGCGAATCTAATAAAATCATAGGCCTGGAATCTGCATAACCAGAAGCTTTAAGTCTTGCAGCTGGAATCCCTAGTCCATTAAAATACCTTACTACATTAGAAGCCCTAGCTGTAGAAAGTTCCCAGTTAGATGGATAGACTGCCGATGAAATTGGGCTACTATCAGTATGACCTTCAATATCTATGTTAAAGTCATCATATTTGGTTTCTTTTATAGCGAGTAAAACTTTACTTAGTTGGTTTAACCCCTTGGGTTTGAGCTTAGCACTACCTGAGTTATAAAAATCATCACTTTTAAAGCGAATTCTCAAATCATTAAGATCTCTAGAAATACCAATTGATCCATTTTCAATATCGGAATGTAGTAGGGCTTCTAGCTCTTGTTTAATGTCTTCAATTGGAGTTGTGATGTATTCGGTTTCAACGACTGAAGAATCATAAAGATCAGACACAGATAGCTCTTTATCATCTTTAAGTTGAGAAAATGACAGTAGAATGATAAGAAACCCTAACACGATGGTAATAATATCGAGGTAACTTACCTGCCAACTCTCGTCGTCTTCTTCTTCAAACGGTTGTTGAGGAAAAAGTGAATTTCTCTTGTTATTTGGTATTCTATCGCTCAAAATAGGCTTATATAGATATTATAGTCTAGATTTTATTTTTGCCACGGCGCATATGAGCCTGAAGTTTATCATAAATCTGCAGCGATGTTTTTTGTTCTTGAATTAAAATGATTCCTTCAAGGATAAGCTTTTCTCTAAAATACTGGAGGGAGGCACTATTGTTCATCTTTTTGGCCATAGGTGTGAATATGAAATTACCAATGATGATACCATAAAGAGTGGTCATTAATGCGGTAGCTAATCCAGATAATAATGCATCCATTTCGTTAAAGCTGGATAGAATTACAATAAGGCCAAAGAGTGTACCAAGCATACCAAATACAGGAGATGTCTTACCCATACTAGTAATTATCTGGTTGGTATTAAGTTGACGGGAATAAGTTTCTTCGATATAGATTTCGCCCAAGTCTCTAAGTTCTTCAGTAGTATAATTGGTATCTAAAATAGAGAACAGATAGCCTTCAAATCGATCAGCAAACTCTTCACTTAAGTCGGAAATAGCTCCCACTCGATCTTTCTTAATTTTCTTTTGCCAGTAAAGAATATTGTCAATGTCGTGGCCAATTAATTCATCATCAATCTTACTGTGAGAGAATAATCGTAAACTTTCCCGTAAAGCAATAAGTACGTTTCTGAAAGGATAACTAATGAATACGCTAGCAGCAATACCCCCAAAAACAATTGCAAGACTAGGTAAATTCAAAAACTCATATTTGCTAGGAACGATATCATACTGAGAAAAACCAGTTACGAGCAAGGTTCCCCAAACAAGTACTGCAATCGAAAAGATAAAGCTTAAGATATTAAGTATAGATGTGCGCATTGTATACTACTGTTTAAAATTTCGTTCGAGTTTATCGTTTATTAGCCCTTGGTTCTGTAGCTCTTTAATAATAACAGAAGAATTTGGAATGGGGACATTCTGGTCCATTTCAAGGGCTCTTTTCCAATGTTGTGTAAACAAATCTATCGAACCCAAACCAAGGTAAATACTTCCTTTTAACGCGATAATATCAGGAGTCTCTTTTATAGCTATGGCTTTGTTGATTAAATAAAGAGCATCTTCGTATTCGGCATTATAAAACTGCTGTTGAGCTAATATAAAGTACGTCGTAATCCCATTTGCCTTACCAAGATACTGACTCTCTAACTCTTTCTTATATTCTTCGGTTAATTTGATTCTTGCTGGATCTTCTTCTGGGGGAGCTAACTGTTCAGTTGCGGTACTATCTTCAACTAGTGGAGCGGACTCTGAGGTGGGCTCAATAGTCTTTGTACTCCTGCAACCTAGTACTAAGGCAGAGATAAGTAGCCCAAATAGTAAGCTCTTGAAAAATGATATGTTATTTATTGAGATGATAAGTAGCTACCTGAATCTATTTTTTAATATGAGATTGTTTTTTAGCTTCATTTCTAATCGAGTTCATCAATAGTACTTTTGCGCGCTCAATATTTTGTTCATCATCCAAATCGGCCTGATCGAGCTCTATTCGTATTAAACGTTGCTCTCGTTTAGGTCTTACAGAAAGCACTTTATTAATAATAGCATCGTCTAAGCCAACTAGAGCACTTAAAAGCAATTCAGTACTCAAATGGTTTACAGCTGCATTTATAACTGCATCGTCAAGTTCTGGTACCTCATCGATGGTAATGAACTGCTTTTTGATAATGTTGCCAACAGGTGAGCCTGTATCAATAAGCTGTTGAATATATCTTTTTTGGTCTTTTAAAGGAATACGCTCCAAAATAGGTAGGATATTTTCAGCACCAAGTCTTTCTTCCTTCTCAGATTCTAGTAAGTCCATCGCTTTGTCGAATAACTTAGCCGAAGTTTCAGTATGATATTTATAGGATAGAGTATGGATGGTAGCCATATTAATCATAATATGGGTTGCTCTATCACTATCAAATTTTTCGAGGAGCTCTGCCGCTTTGTTGCCTGGTAAATAATCTAAAACTAAAGCAGCTGTTTGGGTGTCCTCGGTCTTCATTAAATTAATAATCTGATCATCTGAAATGTGACTTAGGAACTTGAATAGCCCCAATTTAGCATGTTTATGATCAGTTTGAGCATCCGTTCCACTAGGCCTTAATACGGCATCAAAATCTTTTAGAACCTGCTGCTTTCTATCAGTAGATAACTCGGGCAAAGCATCTATAGCTTCAGAAATAGCGACATAATTGGCAGGTTGCATATCTTTCTTTAACGAACGAATGAGCTGCTTATCAATAGAGGCAATTACTTGAGCAGACTTTTGAACACCTTCCTTGTTGTCAGTATCAATCCAGAACTCAAAAAGCAGGGCTATTTCCTGTGGTGAATTAAAAAACTGAGATACTAAACCATCTACATCTACCGTAAAGTTACCATTTGCATCAGTTGTGCTTCGAGGAGCCAAATGTTGATTATTGGTAGCTGGGGTAGAAGCATCAAAGCTGGTATCGCTTCTAAAGCTTTCTCTAGAATCTCTAGGTTCTTTTTTGTCTTTGGTGAAAAATTTCCACAAGAATACAAATAGAATAAGCAGAAGAACTATAATACCAGCCACTATTAATGGAAGCTTGTATTTGCTTAGCACAGATAGAAGCGTCGTTGGTTGTACACTAACCGACGGTTCTTCAACGGGTTCTTCAATTACAATAGGGGTGGGCTTTTCTCTACTAAAATCAGGAATAGAAACTCTAGAAATATTAATTATATCGCCACGAGTAGGATCTGTTTTTATAGCAAACCCAGCTATTAATTTCATAAACTCAATCTCAGGGGCACTAAAAGAAGAATCAGCGTAGATGTTAACATTCAAATTCTTGAGCTGTAGCGTTCTAAAAACATTTTGATTAACAATTACTTCAGGCACTTTATCTGCAGCCTGCTGTTCGCGCATACTTCCTTCTGGCAAGAATGGAAGCCCAGGCATGATAATATTTTTAGGACGCTCTCGATTAATTTTGCTTTCTGAGGTAGCATATGTCTCGTTAACCATTTCTGCTTTAACGCTCACATCAACAAAAAACATTTTTTTGTCAAAGTAATTAGAGAGAATCTGAATTAGTTGCGAATCATAGTTTTGTTCAAGGTTAGCAATTTTTAAATCGATAGACTCTGAGGTGTTAACGGCTGAAGTAATTTGAGCCTTGGCAACATTAGTTATAGAGAAAGAAACGATTAGAAAGCATACAAAAACAAACATGCGAAGCACAAAAGGGGTCCTACTTTTATTTATAATATTGGTTACTCTTTGTTGATCTGAATACATACCCTAATCCATGAACTCTGTTTTAATTAATTGATCAAGTACTTCTACATCAGGAATAAAAATATCAGGGTTAAAACGGATGGCCTTATTCCAACTTTGTTGTGCCTCTACTTTGTTTCCTCTTAAGTAATATAAACTACCCTTAAGCGCGTACCCTTGCGCTGTTTCAAATAATTCTAGTGATTCGTTAACATACTTAAAAGCACTTTCAATATCTCTATTGTAAAACTCGTTCTGGGCTAAAATAATCAGACGTAGAGTTTCATCAACCTTATTAGACAAAGACTTTTCATACTCGAGAATTTCAGAGCTTTGTTTAATATTTGCTAGTATTGATTCTTTAGAAATTTTGCTTTTCTCATCTTCATAGTCTTTTGGTACGATGAGAAAGTTTAGACCATCCACAAAATCACCATCAGCTAGCGCTTTAACTTCAAATTCAATTTTTCCAGGAGCAGATTTTGAATTTAAGATATCTAACTGGCTCTGGTCTATGCTCATTATATATTTACCAGGAGGAACCTCATAGGAGTAAAAACTTCCATCAGAGAATGATCTTAATTCTTTATAAAACTCAATATTAGTACCAGAAAGTGTGACTCTTACTCCACCTATTCCTTTTTGAGATTGTTCGTCGAAGTATTTTTGTACACTTCCCTCAATAACCCCAGACATATAAAAGGGAATTTCAATCTTTTTGAATGTATTTGGATCTGTAATTATTGAAAACTCGTTGAGTTCAGGCACTAGCAATGGATTCTCAATAGAGCCTTTATTTATCTGCATGTTGTAACGATAGTAAGGTTGCATTTGAGAGTAGTATAAGATTCCGTTCTTGCGGAATGATGAAGCTGAAGTACGATCTATTCGGATAGAACCCTCATCAATAGTTTGGTCGATATCTTCATCATACTTCTCATTATTATTGTTATCAACAAAAAGCTTGATTGCAGCTCCTGATCGACCTACTTGATTTCTACTAGTAGCTATAAAGTTATCATAGTTTGTATCGTAGCCTACAGAGCCCCTAATATTCTGGGAAATATTATACTGCGAGCGAGTATAGGAAAAAGTAGAATTTGAGCGCACTTTATTAAAATCAATAACAAAACTTGCCCGAAGTGTATTGAAATTGTTTATAAAATTCCGTCCATAAGCAAATTGTAATCGAGCTGAGTTAAACATAGTTTTGGATGCCAGAACTTCTGCGGATTCGAATTTTTTCAACTTTGGCAAAAAACGCAGTTGTGTTCTCAAAAAAGTACCATGCAGAAATTTAGGCGTGCCAGAGTTTTTTGATATGTTATATGTAATCGAGTTATCGAGTGTGGAGGAGAAGCTAGGTTCAAGGAAATTAAAAGAGTTTAAAATACGATCAGAATATCCGAACCGAAAGTTGAGTTTCTTAATCCTTGTGCTTAAATCTAAGCGGAGAGTTGTTGACTGGACATCATCTCTAAACACACTAAAAGTAGAAATTCTAGAAATTAAAGGAAGCTTGCCAATTGCTAACGGGTAAAAGAAGGAGGCATTTAATTGTTGATCTCTACCAGATGAATTATATAGTGATGATTCAGAAGTATATTTTGTATAGTCAAAGTTAAAGTTGGCAGAGTTAGCAAAAAAGGCGTTAAAGTTGGTTCGATAATATCCTTGAGTGACTCCTTCAAGAGTAAGGATGTAATTTGTTAAAAAACGGGTAGATAGAGCCCCAGTAATAGAAGGGCTTGAGTTTTCCATCACACCTTCAAAGTATTCGGTACCGAAAGAGCCAGAAAGCCATGGTGTGAGCCCATAAGAAGCATTTGCATTAAATACGAGTGGGCGATTTGTTGTTCCTAATAAAGGATTTTGAAGAACTCCGGCATTCAGATTATAATTGAATTCACCTTCAGGGGAAAATGTGAATGGGACTTGAATTTTGGTTGATTTGTTAATTGTTTGACCGGTAGGACCATAGATTCTCAAGTCTAAATCTGAGGCTCCATAATAAAGTGGTGTAGTAAAGCTATAATTACCAAGTTCATTTGATTTCTCATATCCAACTAAAGTATTATTCAAATAGAGTTCAACTTCTGAATCAGGAATTGTAGAACCTTGAACAACATATTCATCAAAGTACCTTCTTGGTTCAATAGGTTGGTTTGTTAACTTAATTCCGGTATAATTAGAGCTTAAAACACCGTCAAGGTTTGTTTGGCCAATATAAAGTTGAGTTAGGGAAGGGTTGTCTCTAAATACGTATCTCCAACGAAGATTATTACTTGAGTTAATAAAGGTATCGTTTGTATAATTGCCAAAAACATTTCCTTGAAGGTCACCGCCCAGAACTTGTAAGCCTAGTGAAGTACTATAAGAATAACTGTTACTTGTCTTGTTTATAAAACTTGTCAATGAGTAGTCAATAAAACCACCATTTAAAAGCGACTTTTTTCTATCAATAGCTAAATCGTAATAATCTTTCTTATAATTGTTACTATCAACAACTTTTCTTTTTCGGTTTCTTATTACTTCTTCAACTATGGGTAGTTTAGCATTTGTTTGAAGATTCAATATCAACTTGTTAAAGTCTACCGAAAAATTTAGATCAAAAACTTCAGCAAAGATCCTAGGACTAAGATAATCATCAAGTTCTTTAATTAAATAATCATCTTTGATTAAAGAAGTTTTTTTACCACCAAACGTGATTGTCTGCTTTGCCAAATCAATACTGAAAGGAGTCTGGTTATCAGAGTAATTTCCTTTAATTATATTCTTATCTCTTGTGTTCTGAATTTTGAAAAGAGTAAAAATCTCACTAACGGGTAGGTAAAAAACATCATTTTTATAGTAGCTGATAACTACTGAATTAACAACTCCTTGGTATTGAAAACCAAGGTAGACTTCTACTTCCTCAGAAGGTTCTTGAGCGTTTAAGACACTCACAGCATTCAGACTTGAAAAAACTGTAAAAATTATAGATAAGAGAAAGAATTTGGAATTCAAGTCTAGTTGATTTCAAAAGAAGTTGATTGATTTACAGGTTTCATACTAATAACGTCTCTGTCAGAAATATCGGTTCGATTAGTTTCGAAGGTTACTTTAATTGTATAAGTGCCTTTAGCTAAATCAGAAATATCCAATTCTTGCTTGTGAGTACCATCAAAATAGATGGATGTAGAAATATAACCTGTTTTTACTTCTCTGCCTGATCTATCCAATACAGTAGTAGTTACTGTACCTAGGAAAGGAGAATTACCTGTTTTTAAAAAGTCAGTGAAAACAGATAATTTTGTCCCATCTTTTACTGGACGTATATTTTTAATTTCTAAACCTGTGTTAACCGTCCCTTTTTTGTAAAATAATCCAGTTACTTGTTCAACAATAATACCAACCTGAGCTGTAACAGCTTGCTCTGTGTCCAATTCTATTGGCGGGGCTTCTGGTGTAGATGATGTTCTAATTCTAGACCAATAAGTACCATCTTGGAGAGTATTAGGAGCAGCTACTCTTAATCGAACTATTTGTCGTTGATTTGGAGCAAGCTTGAAGTTTTTTGGAAAAGCTTTAACATATTCAGCAATGGAGTATTGATCTTCCTTTTCGGTGTCATCTTTTACCAATGATCGGCCACCATTTTCATCTAAACCAGCATACGCAAAATAAAAATCGATTGATATCTCCTGGGTAACATTCGATCCGTTTATTACCATGTATGTACCAAATTTAGAATTACTATCAATAAACAAGTTGGTAGGTGCAATAGTAACTTGTGCAAAAGCAGTTAAACTGCTTAAAGAGCAAAGTGTAAAAATAATAGCAAGTAATGATTTATTCATATGTCTGGATTTTTTTTTAAAACATAAGCAAAAATGCTGAAAGAAAGTATGTCAGCTTCCAATAACGTACAAAAAAAAAAGTCTTATTCTTTTCAAATAAGACTTTTTTAAAAATTAAGTATATCAGTGATTAGTTATAATCAACAGTTACTACAATGTTATTAGCATATGTATTACCAGCAACACCAGCAGTAGCATCAGATATTGTACCACCTACAAAGATGTGAGCTTCATCAGCACCAGAAGTATAAGTACCAGTAACATCTTGTCCAACAGTAGCAGCACCAGTTAAAGCAACACCATTTGACGGATCAGAATCGTTACCAGAAGCAGTAACTGCTACAGTATAAGTATCAAAATCTAAGTCATTAGCAGGAACTCCGTCAGTAAGAGTAGCTGGGAATGTAACAGACACATTCATAACAGTTGCTGTTGTAGCACCTGTAACAGAAACTATACCAGCTTCAGCGTCGGTAGAAGCAATAGTAGGAGTGTCAGTTGTTAAGATAGAACCGAAGTCTAAGTCAGCAACATTTGCAACGGTTATAGAACCAACGATTACAGCTGTAGCAGAAACGTTAGCATTATCGGAAGTTTGAGCAATAACTTGTCCAGAAACAACTAAAGCTGCTAAAAGAACTAAAGTGGATTTTAAAAGAGTTTTCATAGTGATATGTGTTTGAGGTAATTGGTTAAATAAATTCTGCTGACAAACTATTTAGAATATTTTCTAATACAAAGTTAGGGTTTTTTAATTAAAGGCTTTTAATAAATGACCAGACGGTCAATCATAGCTTATAAAAAGTACTAAATCACCTTTATATACTCCATTAGGTATATTTCCAACGTCTATGTAACCATAAACATAGATGTATAATTTGTGCCAAAAACTCTCTGAATTATTATTTAAGTCTCCAACTAATAATACACCTGAATTGTTAGGTAAGTCTTGGGCATTAGCGATATTGTTATTACCCGAATTATTATAAGCTGCTTTTAATTGTAGAGGTATGTTGTCTTTTTCGTTATTCTCTAAAGACAAAGCGTCAGGGTAATTAAGTTCTATATAAAGACTTTGAGATCGTATTGCTCTGATGCTAAACACGCCTGTATTTAAGTCACCAATTTTAATTTCTTTAATACCAGAATTCGACACTACCTCACCGAAATTTAAAACACGTTCCACTTCAGCACTTAATTCAGGCTCAATAGTGATTTGAAGATTTATGAACTGTGCAGAAAGAGTTTGCGGTAATATGATTCCAGATACAAATAGTATTATCGTTGAAAACTTATTAATCATAGCTAATAGTTACCGTAATCTCTCCGGAATAACTTCCCGCGTTTACGCCCCCCACAGTTAATTGGCCATAAATGTATAAGTAAGCAGTTTCTAGATAAAGGCTAGGATTATAACCTTTATAGACGGGGGTTGGAGGTGGACCAGCTGGTCCGGTCTGTCTGCGCAGAGTTGGAAATTGAGCGCTAGCAATATTTGAAGCTACAGTAAAGTCTATAGCCTCACTTATATTATTGGTTCCATTATTAGCGTAAGAAGCTTTCAGTGTGTAAGGAATTCTACAGTTTGAGCTACCACATGGATCTCCATTTAGTAAGAGATAATCATCTGCATGAATATCTACAATTACATCAAGATATTTAACTCCTGTAATAGTAAGAATTTTTGATTCCGCAATTGGAATATTTACAGGTCCTTCATTTTGAATTAGTAATCCAAAATCTAAGTCTTCACCAATATTCAGTTCTGAGAGCGTTAGTGAGTAAACTGAGCTATAGTCTCCAAAGTCTATTTCTTGAGCATAAACACTTTGAACACTTGAATAGTTTAATCCAAGTGTTATGATAAAAATTGATATATAAGTTTTAACGTATGAAGTCATATATATTCAATTTCGATAGTGAAGTCACCATCATAATTACCTGGCCTAGCATTTCTCAAGTCAATTTTTCCGCCAACCCAAATATAGTATTGGCCATCAGCATTAAATTTAAGGTTTCGAACATCTTCAGTTATATTCTCTGCACTATTTTGATCTTCTAAGTGATTTCCAGAGAGTTCGTATTCAAAAACTAAAGTTCCATCGCCATTAACTTGAGTAAGAACTCTTGACCGTTCAAAATTAAGTCTAAAATCAAGGCCAGGTGCACCAACGGCAATCATATAGCCTGCATTAACATCACTGATGGAGTTAATGTAAATTTCTTCTTGTCCAGATTGAAGATTTCCAACAGTTATGCTTTTAACAGTAATAAGTTCTATGGAGCTAACAATTGTAGTTCGGATATCAATATTTGCATTTACGCCTTGAGTGAAACCACCTTTGCTAAGCCCTATAAGCATGGGGAAGGCTAATAATAAAATTTTGGGTACTAGTTTCATTGCAAATAGTTTATTCAATCCAAAATCTTACATTATTAACTCCATTACCAGTTAATCTTTTTTAATTATTATGCTAAGAGAAAAACTGTTGGTTTAAGAGTAAGCAGTTAGATTTAATTCGGAAATGAATCAAAATAATAGGGCGGGTCAACGATCTCTTTTCCTTTCAAATCTAATGTCCGAGGTAGGAATTCGTTACGTTCTTTTTTAGTAAGCGATTTTATAACATAGTTGTATGTCAAAATCTGGCCATTGTATCTGCTAGGAAACTCAATGGTTACAGAGTAAACACTGTCGATAGGAGTTTCGTCTGTCATTTGGAAGGTGGTCGTTCTAGTAAATGGGCGGAGGTCACCTTTTACTTCTAAAAACTCTTGCCCTGGTATAAAGGTGCTATCTAATAGCATGGGCTTTAGGTTTATATTAAAAGTAACCTTGGTTTGTGCGAAAGCGGTTACTGAAAATGCAATAAAACTGATGAATAAAAAAATTACTTTTTTCATTTAAATCACTGTTTTTATATATGTTTAGTTGGTGGGTCGCTCAATGACCTTGTCTTTCCAATGTAGGATTGAGAAAACTCGTTCGCGAGGGAAAGAAGGCGGCACATTGTATCTTAGCCGTTCGTCGTATTGGTAGTTTTTGGCATATCCAGAAGAAACACCATAACTATTAAAGGTACCAACTGCACCTCGTTGGTCTTGAATCATACCTCCTAAAAGGTTTATTGTACCTCTAGAGCCACCGCTTGTATAATCTTCCACATAAAATGAAGAGTTTAAAGCCATTAAAGAAGCCTGAATGGTTAAGTCTCTACTTCCTGAAAATGAGTGAGCATTTCGGTCAACTCGAATATTCCTTTCTGCAACTAAACCGAGAAAGTCAGTGGAGTTGGGATTAGTAATTGGATTGTCATCATATTGAACGTCTCCAATAATTTCTATATCACGCTCAGAGTGGATAGTTAAGTTCCCACTTACAGTGCCGTAAATATCTATTTCATCAGTTGAAGAAATAATTCCATTGGTAGCAGACATGTCGTAGTTATGAGGTGCTAACCAGCCAGACCACCTACTGTATTTGGCTATATCAACAGTACCATTGCTTCGAGGGATAACTAGTATAGGTTCTGTGAAAGTTAGGCCGTTAGATCTTGCTAAAGCTTTAAGCTCAGAAACTTGTTGCGAGACATCAAAACTTTTATGAGGTGCGCTAAAGTTAGAACCACCATTAAATTGGGGGTTATTAGAATAGGAACTATGTCCCAACCAATTACTAGGGCTTGTTACCAACCCATTAAAAATGGGATTCCCAGCAATTCGAAACACTCCATTAGTATGTACAGGACCACTTAACTCATCGTTTGTGGTGAAATAGATGTTAGAGGGCTGGTTGTCGGTGAAATAGGAATATTTTGAGAATGAATCTCTTGACATCAGAACTTCGGTACTAACAGTGTAGCCTTCGAAAGTAGCTGTGCTATATAACACTACTGTATATTGATCCCAGTTACCAACGGTAACAGAATCGTCTAGGTTAGCAATTGTATTTTGGTCGTATGTTGTAAGTGTAGCAGAACCCTTTTGAATGGTTGGAGAATTAATTGTCCCAGTCCAATCATTGTCATCAAGTAATCGCTGAATTGCTTCATCTACCAACGATATGGATATATTTCGAGCTTGTTGCTCATAAAAGTAATCGATGGTTTTATTTGGTAATGCACTAATTCTATTAGATAGGCTTAGGCGTGTCATACCTACAATTATTACTAGCCCACTCACCAGAAATATTAATCCGCGTCCCATATTAACTCCTAGTAGTAATTTTTATTCAAGTTAGTAGGAAAGAAAGATCGTTTCCAAACCGTGCGATAATAATTAGGAGTAGTATTTACATTCCCATTTTGATAGTAAGGCTCGGGACTCTCCATGATTATTTCGAGTTCAATTTCTTTTACATTGTTCGAGTTATTTGTTGAAGCTCCAACAGCATTTAAGTAGCGGATATTGAAATAGCTAACAGGAAATTTAGTTATTCCATCATCTTTATTAGAGCTAGTTGGGCCCTCTCGAACCAAGTAATAGTCGTTGGGGTTTTGAGAATTTGAAACGGGACTAGATGGATTTTCCCAAGACCAAGTTACTCTAGTCGCGTCTAAAACGTCATTGTCATAAATATCTCCCCAAAATACTATCTCGTCATCATGTAAAGTAGTTATTACAGTATTAGTGTATTGGTAACCAATTCTACTAATATCATGAGAAATCAAATCAACTAAGCTTTCTAGCTTTTCATTGGTAATGGTAGCCAGAGTGGTTTCTTGAGTATGATTTTGAACCTGCGCGTTAAAGAAAAGGATACTTAATAAAAGTAACCCACCAGCAAGAAAACTTGTGATAATACCAATATTCATATCATTGCTCGAACGATTTTACAAACTCTAGATTGATAGGAGTAGTATTAGCGGAAGACTCCTTTACGCTTACGGTAACTAGATATCTTTTCAGGTTATTAGAAGATGAAATTAAAACTGATTTACCATCTACTGTATATTCAGAAGAATACTGGTTAGATGAACCGTAAGAAATAGTTCTGTTTACCGGAAAATTTTTGAAATAGTAGGATGAACTAGTAGACTTAAACTCATTTTCATTAGTAATCCATCGCATTTCGTCTATAACAGCTTGGCCTGTAGAGATAGCACGGTACTCTAGCTCTGAGTTTATAATAATCTCATTGTTACCCTGGAACGAGCGAGTAGTTGTAGTAGATAGCATTGCAAAAGCTACCATTGCTCCCATTAAAAGTATTAAATCAGAAAAGTCATTCATTTGCGGAATGTGGATTTATTCTAACATTACTTGGAAGAGTTCTCTAAATGAGAATCATTACAAATCATAATGTAATTTGGCCTCTTGTTGGAAAAAAAGCTAATTAAAATTACTTAACGGCATTTTTCACTAAATATTAATAATTCGTTAGTATTATTGAAGATTGTAGATGTTATATGCTTGGTTTTTGGGCTGAATAACATAAACAGTGTTCCAAATTTGCTACCACAATTGGTCCTCAATTTAGCCTCAAAAACTTACCAAGCACCCAGAGAAAAGAGTCTATTTTATAAGGGTTAATTTCTTTACGAAAATTCCTTCGCTTGTAGTGAGTCGGTAAAAATAAACTCCAGTGGAAAGAGCGTTAGCACTTAATGTATACTGGTAATTACCAGCTGTTAAGGTGCTATTAATTAGAGTGTGAATTTTTCTACCTAAGACATCAAAAACTTCTAATTTAACTGAACTTGTTTCACTAATTCCATACTCAATAATTGTAGTTGGATTGAATGGGTTAGGGTAGTTCTGATTTAAATAAACACGTTGTGGAATAGAAGTCTCTATTTCTGGTGTTGAAATTTGTAGTGAGAAACGGGTAGACAGAGATGAACTTTTTTGAGTTACACTCATCTTACTTTTTTGAGTGTTAGAAGAAATCTTTCCTTTAGTTCCGTAGAAGAAAGAGTAGGTTCTATCTGTATTAAGATTGATTGTATTGCCCGTTTCGTTATCTAAAAGTGATATAATCCATTCCTCGGGAATACCTTTTTCAGCGGATAAACGTATTGTAAATTCACCTGAATAGGGTAATCCATTTTTAAAAGCACTTAAACTCAATGGAATTTTAATCCTATTTGATAGGGTGGAAGGTAGGCTGTTTATGGCGAGCTGAGTTCCGTCATCTAAAATAGAGTAAAATTCTAATTGGGAGTCAGAGAAAGGCACGAGCCTATAGCCGTCATAGCGATCAATTTCCTTTGAGCCATCCTCACTAAACATAAAGCTAGTACGTTTGCTCAAGCCATCTGTAAAGGCTTCTAGCTCTAATACAGGAGTCGTGAAACTAGATTCCTTTTTAACAAAATCTCCACCAGTAGTTTTTGCTGCTTTTTTTACTATTAAAGAAGGACTGCTTGCGTTTGCCTTGGTCCAAAACCCTTGAAATGGAGATATTAAACCACTTCCGAGTGTCCCAGTTGTTCCGTTCCATGTTAAGTATTCTCCATTACCAGAGTTGGCAGATGGATCCCAAACATAAATTGTAGACTCGATATTGGTTTTAGTCCAGTTTGCAGCGTCATCCCAATCAATGGTTGCACCAAATGGATTTCCCACTAAATTCCAACCAGAGTCGGCTGCGGTGGTATAGGTTACTCCAAAATCAACTTGCGTTCCGTTACCGTCAAATTCTTGACCTGTTACATCGATAGTATCGGGAAGCGGATTGTTGTAGAGAGGATCGGCAGCGATATCACCGAAAAAGTAAACAAAAATACCTTGTCCTTGGGTGAGGTTTTGAGCGGAGCTAGTAGGAGCTCTAAATCTTTGATTGTCAGTTCCAGGATAGTTCTCAAGGTAAGTGAGTACATTTGGTTGGAGTGTATCTCCTGGATTAGAACCCGTGTTATAAAAAGCACCAGAAAAACCTTGAGTTAATAAGCCATCAATAAAGTCTCCATAGGTTGAAGAAACAGGAGATGAGAGTATGCGCCAGCCTCTTACACCACTTACTTTTCTTTTAAAACGAAGATTACCAGTGCCATAGGTTTGAGTGTTAGCAATTAGGTTTACACCTGATGGTATTAGTAACTCGCCATCGGTGAGTGCAAGGGTGCCTGAAGAGGTGAAATTTTCGGTTATAAAGACTGTACCTGGGTTATCAATTTCTACATGAACATAGGAGCTTGGACTTACTATAGTTTGATCCGACGAACCGTCAAAAACAACGGTGCCTAGTGAGACATCCGCTACATTAATATCCCCTCCAATAGTTAAAGAATCGTTATTAGTTCCTAGTATGCTAGCATCGCCATTAATATTTCCTGTTACAATGAAATTACTGCTGCCAGAAACGGTTATTTGGGCTTTAGATTCTAATGTAAGGCTTGCTATCTGAGTATTAGTAACATCTACAACTGGGTACTCATTTCCAACCGACGGATCTGTTGGAATAAGAACAACGGAAGATACTCCAGGTATTGAGGGAACGTTCCAGTTATCTGAATCGTCCCAGTCTGAAGCGGCAGCGGCAGAGCCTAACTGGCTCGTCCAGATGTGAGAGAATGCAGCAAACTCAACAGTAGTATCATCTGTAATTGGGTTGCCATTTAGTGTACCTGTAATTGTTGATACCCCAGCACTAACAGAAGATGTGAGTATAGCAGAATAAGTACTATTTCCATTATCAGTAACCGCCCCAAGTATGCCAGAAGTAGCAGAAAGTGATACTGTTTCGCCACCAACGCTCAAATTATTACCGTAGATGTCTTTTAACTGTACAGTAATTGTAGAAGTACTCGCTCCGTCATTCAAAATTACAGACGGTGAAGAAGATATAGTTGAAGTTGTTTCATCAGCGACGCCCGCAGCAACAGTAAATGAATTACTAGTACCGGTCTCAGAACCTGCGGAATTTGTTGCTTTAATGGTACAATTACCAATGCTTGTGATACTAACAGAATGTGGGTTCAAAATACCAGAAACAAAGTTAGCAGTGGTTCCTTGCCCAGAGCCCATTGTACAAGTGGACGTAATAAGAACGGTTCCTGTAAAACTAGTTACGGTAGTGCCAGTTCCATCAATGGCGGAAATTACAGTATTGAATGTTTGCCCAGCTGTTTTGGCACTTATATTTCCATAAGGAGCTCGTTCAATTTTGAATCCCGCCAATACACCAGCATTAATTACAGTAAATGAGGCACTGGTTTCTGAGTCTAAACCTGAGCCTGATGTAGTTAATGTGTAAGTACCAATATCATCTAAAGCGAGATCACTGAAGTCAGCAATTCCTAATGAATTAGTATTTAAAGTAGTTGTGCCTGAAAGCACTCCAGGGCCTGAAGCTTTTGCAATATCTATGCTTGTGCCGCTCGTCTCAATGGCATTACCAAATTGATCTGTCAATTGGACTCTCACAGAAGGTGTAATGCTGCTATCAACATTAGTTATGGAGGGTTGTTGAACAAATGTTAAACTATCGGCTGCTCCAGCAATCATAGTAAGTGTGCCGTAGTTTGTGCCACCACCTTGTCCTGTTGAACCTGTATTAGTAATATTTTTGGTATTAGGGAGAACTCCAGTTGTTGGGCGAATTTGCAAACCAGTAAATTCAATCTGACCGGGGTTGGATGAAGACTCTGTATTAATGGTGTAAGTTACTTCATCACTATCAATGCTTGTAAAAGAAGCTGCTAACGTTGTTGAGCCTCCATAAGCGGGAGAAATAGTTCTACCAGGGCTAACAGCTGTGTTCCATTCATACCCAATAGGAGCTTTTAAAATAATAGTTCCACTGCCACCTAACTCACCAGAAAAGCCTTCTTGAATAAATGGGCCTGTTAGAGATGTATAGCTTGTATTAGCATCATCAGCAGAAATTGCTTCACCACCAGTTGCAGGTGTGATTTTACGGATGGCACTACTGTATTTAACAGCGAGGTAATCTTCAACTTTTTGGCGTTCGTCTTCGGTTAAATTTCTTGCATAAAGTATAACCTCGGCAATCTGACCGTTCCAACTCTTATTCCCTTCATCTTTTCCGCCTTTACCCACAATTGCAGTAGTAGCAGTGGATATTGTACCCGAAGGAGGAGAACCAGCAGAACTTGGGTTATTCAATATCCCATCTACATAAATATCATAGGCCTCATTTGATTCCCAATGTAAACTAGTTATTTGTGCATTGGTAGTTTGTATGTCGGAGAAACTTTCTAGCTGGTTAGCTGCGCTATTAGCTAAGATTCCAGTTTTAATAACATTAGTAAAAGAACCTCCACCATTAGCACCAGACTCATCATACCTAATAGTAAAAATCTCGTCACCACCATTAGGAGTATTAGCATTCCATAAACCACGATCGGTATCCGTTACGTCAGACTTATATACCATCAGTAAGGTGAACTCAGTCATACCGTTTAGGTAATTGGTTTCTGCATCAGAGTCTGAAAAGTAGTCACCATTTCCTACAAATTCGATTGAAGGTTGATCTCCTAATGAGACTGAGGTGGCATTTAATTTAGGGCGGTCAACTGAGCCACTAACTCCAGTGAAATCGTTGTTGTTGCCACTCTGATCTTCCCATGTTACTACTTCAGTTCCACTAGTAACTACACCAACATCAGCTCTAAGCCAGACGGTTAAGCCAGAGATGGCTTCAACAGCATTAACTTCAATGGAAATTTTGGCGGAATCACTTTTAAGTGAACCATCACTAGCAATAAAAGAAATCTCTCTAGCTGGCCCAGTTGGAATAGTACCAAAATTTCGATATTTGACAGAGCGTAATGCCGCTTCATAATCAGAGAAGGATTTGGTGCCAACTAGTTTCAATCGGCCATTAGGAAGGCTGTAAGTTCCTGTAATCCCAAATAAAGTGGTGTACACAAGTGAATCTTCTGATGCATTGAAACTTCCATTAATTACTACAATGGCGCTATCAATCATTGTATCGTCGGGATCGGAAACTTCAATAGTGCTTGTAAGCTGAAGATCAATACCAGAGTAAACAGGCGTTCCAGTTCCAATATTGCTTAAAATAGGAGGAGAGTTAACAGCTGTTAGATTTAAATCTCTTGTTTCCGTGTTGCTGTTATTGTCACCATCATTTACTGTAAAAGAAAAAGTTCTTGTTACTTCAACAGGGTCAGAGCTAGTGTTTTCATAAGTGATACTTGTTAATGCCGTTTCATAGGTAGAAATCGGGGCGCTACCTGTTAGCGTTAAAACTCCCGTCAAGGCGTTCCATGAGCCTGTAATACCACCTGAATCAGTAAAGCCGAGTACATCCTCACCATTAAAGTAATTATTGGTAATGGCGATAGTTGCTGACTCCATATTAGTATCGTCAACATCAGTTATAACCACGGGGAAAGAAGGAGATACCGGGCCAGTACCCTCTGTATAGCTCAATACAGGGCCCGATATGCCAGAGAGGGTTGGGGTTGAGTTAACTGTAATAATATTGATATTTCTTGTCACAGTATTACTAACATCGTCCCAATCATCTACAGTAAAGCTTACTGTACGTAAAAGAGTACTAGGATTTACCGTGTTTAAATTTTGATAAGTAATGGCTCTAAGTGCGGTTTGATATTGTGTGAGTGTGGCATTTCCTGTTAACGTGAGCACTCCTGTTGAAGAGTTCCAACTTCCAGTAATACCACCAGCATCCACAAAAGCTAGTTGATCTTCGGAGGTTAGAAAATTTGTGGTAATTTCTACTTTAGCACTATCAAGAAGTGTGTTGTCGGCATCTGAAATTGCGATTGAAGAAGTAATGGCTGAAGGGGAGTCTCCTTCGGTAAAGTCTAAATTCGTCCCTTCTATCGAGGCCAAAACAGGGGCAATATTACACCACTTTTCGCATAAATAGTTATATAAACTACCGAATTTACTATCACTTAGTGCTGAATTCCAAGAAATGAGTTCTGCTATATAGCCGTCAAAATTATTTGTATTAGCGGGGTTATTTGAAAAAGTGACGGGATCAACGGTTCCATCTTCTTCACCAATAGTGGCATCTCCTCCATGACTGCCCATCGATAATGCTCGGCCAGCACTTTCCGTAATAGTACCATCATTTAAATTTGCTCTCCAAGTTTCGGCAGTAGCATCTAGACTTGCTAGAACAATATAAGAGGTGTTAACATCCACGCTTCCTAGATTAATGGACTGGTCATCTCCATCTACCCAAGAAGCATCATTGCTCCAAGTATAAGCATAGAGAGTTCCATCTTTAATAGATATTTGAAATCCCTTACTTCCGCCACCTTGTTCATAGATAATTTGTAATCCAGAGAGAATCTCGCCCGTCCTGAAAACCACAGCAAATGATTTTTCGGCAAAAGTGCCAGTATTTAAAGTGTTATCATCATCAATTTGGAAATTGTCGCCAGCATTTCCAGAGTTATAATCAAATAAAAGTGCTCCGCGCTCCCCAAAGTAATTTGAGTTAAATTTGGGTTCATCGCCAGCACCAGCAGAATTAGTAATAGTTGCTGAAGCTGGAACTACTATAGGTGAACGATCTCCCCAAGAGCTTACATCAGCATTGTCGGCAGGTTGGTCGTTAGTTAGGTTATCACCGTCAATGTCCTGAGCATCAAAATGGAAAACGACATCTGCAATATCGATAGATGGATCGGTTATAACTTCAGTGATGATAATATCTCTAGTAGCAGCGGAACTAGTATAAAATGGCCCTGTTACCGTAAATGAAACTGTTCGAGTGTTTGTGTTTGGTGATGCTCCATCACTATGTTGGTAAGTGACACTTCGCAGTGCATTTTGGTAATCTGCTACACTTGCTCTTCCTGTAAGTGTTAGTGTACCTGTACCAGAACTCCAGGAACCAGTGATTAAACCTGTATCTACAAAGTCTAAATCATCTTCACTACTATCGTAGTTATTAGAGATTTGGATGGTTGCACTTTCTAAAGAATCTGCAAAAGGTGTGCTTACTGAGATTGTTGAGCTTACAAAAATCATTGAGCCACCCGCAACAACAGAGTTTGCTGCGCCTTCAATACCAGATAGTACGGGAGGATCGGGGGTTTCGGAATAAAAAGTTCCTGGAGATAATTGGTTGTTATACTCTGTTGAAATCCAGTCTGCAGAACGGGCTATATCAGAAATACGCATTTCATCGACAAAGCCAGTGAGGGCATAAGAAGAGGTTGAAATAGTGAGTGGACTATTGTTTGTTGAAAAGGCAGTGGTGGTTCCATCTGATCCTGCTGCACTGCCATTAATATAAATTGTTCTACCAGAACCAGATTTGGTAAAAACTACATATGCATTACTTCCCGAAGTTATTGACCCTGAACTTGTAACTGTGGAACCGTCTGTAGCGAATCTCATCGTTCCACCATTACGAATCCATGTTGAATAGGCTTGAGTATAGGTTCCTTTTGTTATTAAATCGGGAGTATCACCAAAGTTAGAAGCATTTACCCAAGCAGATATGGTAATATTTCCAGTAATATCAAGAGTTGGGTCATCGGCTATGGAAATGAAATCGTCTTGGTTATTTATAAAAGCTCGTGCATTTCCTATTACGCCAGTGGTGCTAGTAGTACCATTATTTGTACCGTTATTAGCATTAGAAGTGGCATCGTTTAAGTTATCTAAATGCAACACAACTTGGTAATCACTATCCCATGTAGAAGAAACAGATTGATCTGTAGTTTGGCCAGAGTTTCTAAAATATATATAAAAGTCAGTGTCTACAGTGGCACTTAATGAGGGAAATCGTACCCAAACCAGAATTTGACCAGTAGCTGCATTATATGATTCAAGCTCATGATCTAGTTGAGTACTTCCATCGCCGGAAGTAAATGCGATATCATAGCCGTTTGCGTTTAGAACTTTCCCTCCGTTTGCTACGGTGGCTAAATCACTATCAGTAAAGCTAAAAAGGATGGGGAAGTTGGTAAGGGAAGATGCTCCAGACACCTTCGTATTATCAACTGTTAAAAGCTTTCTAAACTCATATCCTGAAAGTTGCCCCAATGCTATTTCTGCGATTAGCAAAAATAGCATTGTGAAAATCGTTTTTTTAAGGCAAAGCTTTCTAATGTCCAAGCGTAATATGGGTAATTTCTAAAGTCAGTTAGATTAATATATAGATAATGTAAATTTCTGTAAGCTTAATTAAGCAATTCTAACTGAATAGTTTCAGAAAAGGGCTTTTACTTGATAAGAGTCATCCGCTTTGTAAATGTAGCACTTTTAGTGATGATCCTATAAAGATATACACCACTTGCTAAATCATGGGCATCCCAAGTAAAGGTGTGTTCGCCAGCTCTTATCTCATCTTGAACGAGCGTGGTTACTTTTCTACCAAGCATATCGTAAATAGAGAGATCAACAAAGCTTTGAATAGGTAAAGTGAAGCGTATGTTCGTAGTTGGATTGAATGGATTAGGGAAATTTTGTTTTAGTTCAAATTCGTTAGGAGTATCAATAGCGTCACTTCCAGGTTCAATACGAATAAGAAAGCGGCTGTAATTAGGGTTCGCTTTTTCCGTTACTTTAGGAGTTGATCCAAAGGTGCTATTTGGTGCAATTTTGGATTTGAATCCATCAAATTCGAATAAATAGGTATTCGTCTCTCTGATATTTATTTCATCACCTGTCTGGGTATCAACTAAAGTAATAGTCCAATCATTGGGTAAGTTTTTAAAGTCGTCAAAAATGAAATGCATAGGCTTGCCAACAGAATATCCATCTACATAGGTATCAACATAAAGAGGTATTTCGATGGGTATTCCAAACTTACGAGGAAGGTTGTTAATTGAAAAACGATCCCCATTTTCAGTAATGGTAGCAAGGTCTAAATAAGAGCCGATGCCTGGAGGAGGAATAAGGCGAAAAGCATCCATAGGATCTTTATTAAGTAATGCATCTTCACTAAACATCAGGTGTGTAGAAGATTCATTCTGATCGTCAGATAGCGTAATTGAAAATGAGGGTGCAAGGTCAGAATGTGTTTGGGTTGCTTTGCCCACATAAGAACCCCCAATCGTTTTCGCATCTTCATCTACAATTAAAGATGGACTTGTACCATTAGCTTTAACCCAAAAACCTTGGAATGGAGAAATAAGCCCATCGCCTAAGTCTCCAGTAGTACCATTCCATGTTTTATACTGGTTTGTAGAATAATCCCAAACGTAGATAGTGTTATCTACATTAGTTTTAGTCCAATTGGTGTTGTCGTCCCAATCTATGGTAGCAGCGTATGGATTACCAACTAACGACCAGCCAGAGTCTGCAGTTGTTGTATACGTTACATTTAAATCCACAGGCCCTTCATGCTCTTGGCCTTCTACTGATAAAGTAATAGGGAAGCTGTTATTATATCTTGCGTCGGCAGCAATACTACCGAAAATATATGTATAAAGACCTCTTCCTGGTGTAACGGTAGTACTGGCAGTAGCGGGAGCTCTCCAGCGTTGGTTATCAGTACCAGGATAGTTTTCTAAATAGTACATTACGTTGGGTTGTAAACTATCTAATGCAGCATTACCAAGCGATGAACCGGTGTAACCTTGTGTAACAATTCCGTCTAAAAAGTCAGCGTAGGTTGACGATATAGGGGAAGAAAGTAATCTCCAACCTTTAGATCCTGTGATAGTTTGTTTCATCAAAAGCTTGCCGGAGCTAATTGACTTAGTGTTGGCAATAAGATTGTAGCCAGAATCAATGGTAAGTGTACCCGATGTAAGAGTAAGCGTTCCCGTTACCTCAAGGTTATTAGATAATGTAACTCCTGATGAGTTATTGATTGTAAGTTTTGCTACTGAAGAGGGTAGGCCATTACCTATAATTTGTGCTCCAGATCCATTATATGTATAGAAGGCAGAAGAACTAAAATTTCGAGTTGTAGTACGAACATTTCCCGTAGCTCCTGAAGAACTTATACCTGTAGATGAACCTATTTGTAATGTTCCGTTCTGAAGATCAAAGGTACCAGCACCTGTAATAGTTTTCGTTCCTGTTGTAAATACTGCGCCAGTACTAATAAGGAGTTTAGATCCCGATTTAATTTCTACCGAGGATTGTGAAGTTATAGAAGTTGAGCTAGTTACGGTAACAATGTCTCCATCGCCTATAATAATAGTTGCACCGTTTGTATTACTTGGGTTGGAAGTGGCTGCGGCGCCAGAATGACTAATCTTAGACCAAGTGCTATTCGTAGCCCAGTTACCAGATTGTCTGCTATAAAAAGTTATGGGGCCAGTTTTGGTAAACCTATTTTTATGATTCGCCGAGATTGACTTGTTTGTATTACTCTGAATGTTATTCATAGTAACTTCGTATTGCACGTCTTCCAAAATAGTAGAGATAACTAAAGTTACTTTAGTGCTATCTCCACCAGTGTTTAATGTAGCGCTAGAAATTGAAATAGTACTACCATCACTAACACGTTTGATGGAATAATTGGCGAGGTTCTCCGCGGTCGATTCTTTCATGCCTCGGTTAAAAGTGATAATTACTGAATTAACAGTTGGGGCAACGGCTGAAATGGCATATGGTTTAGGGCTTGAAACAGTTCCTCCGCCCTCAACTCCACCTTGAACATCAAGCTCATCATCATCTTGAACATTTACGCCACCACCAGTATTTACTACTAATGTATTTTCAATAACAATAGTATTATCCGATCCTCCATCGGTATTAAGAACAGCCCCAGAATCTACCACTACGTTATAAAAAGTTACATCTCCACCTGAAGTAACAGTTTGTGTAGAGTCTCCGGAGAATACAACGGTACTAGAATCTGAGTTAAAATTGGTTCCACTTGAAACAGTGAAATCACCTTCAAGTGTAATTGTGGCATCTCCAGCGTTTACTACACCACCAGCTGTAAAAGAAGCATCACCACCTACATTTAAACTTCCAGAATTTAAATCCATGGTTCCACCACTACTCAGAGATGCGTTTCCAGTAATAGTAATAGATCCAGAGTCGATTGTTAGGTTTCCATTACTTGTAAAATCAGCATCTCCAGTAACGGTCACATTTGCATCTTCAACGTTAAAATAACCACCACTCTTAACTTCTATATTATCATTAATGTTGACAGTTCCACTTCCAAGGTTTGCAGTACCGCTATTACCAACAAAAGTCTCGCCATTGAAAGTAATGGTTCCTGAACCTAGGTTAAGAACTCCACCACTTCTTACATCTACTTCACCATTAAAAGTGGTGTTTCCATCATCACCATTATAAGTGCCATTTACAGTAGTATTACCATTAATCACAACGGTACCATCTTCAGCATTAAAAGTATCACTATTGGAAATGTCGAAGTCGCCGTGAACAGTTAGAGTGCCGTTTCCCAAATTAAATGTCCCAATAATTTCTACATCTACGTCTTCAGAAAGTGTGCCGGCCGTAAAACTCCCGTTTGTAATGTTTATTACTGACGTTGCTGAGTTGACTGAAAAATTATTAGCGCCACTAGTAGTTGCGGTCATTAAAACATGTCCGTTTACAATGTTTAGTACACCCGCTCCGCTCATGTTAAAGTCGTCGGTTATTGTAAGCGTTGCATTATTTCTGATGGTTAATTGATCACCAGGACTACTGTACCACTGGTTAATATCTACAGAACGAACAGTTACAGAAGAAGTGATTACAGGATAAGGCTGTTTATTACCACGCATACCAACTGTTTGTGTAGAAGAAGGTACACCAGATGGATTCCAGTTACCAGCAGTATGCCATGAGGAATCTATGGCACCAGTCCATATTTTGTCCTGGGCCTTAAGGTCCGCACTGAGTGAAATCAGAAGTGCTAGAACTAAAAATAAAATTGTTGAAAATTTTGAATACATCGCTTTATTTTCTCCATCCAATAATACGGAAAATCGCAACATAAAGATGTTCTATCTGCGAATTATAAGCTACTTTAACATGCTTTAAACATCTATATTGGCCCTGTAATCTTAGATTTTTTTAATAATCGAGAATTGGTTTTTTTATCAGTGCACAATATTGAAGCTAGAATTATCAAAATTCTAAGGTGTATATTTAATATCATTGGCCTAGCTATTAGTAAGCCCATTAATTTTATTAAAAGAAGATAACTTTTATGAAAGGTATTATTCCAGCAAGAGGGACTGTCTATAGGCTCTACCCGTTAACAAAAGTAACAAAAAAGCATTTGTTACCTACTGGGAATAAGCCTATGATTTATTATCCCATTGAAAAATTTATTGATACAGATATCAATGATGTTTTAATTGGTACGAGAGTTCATGGGCCATATCAACTTGAAAATAAACTAGCTCAAAGGTAAGAATGCGACTTTTAATTACGGGCTCAGGCGGTCAACTAGGTAAGGAATGGATAGAGTTTTGTGATACTAATAAAGTCTCGAATAAGAGTTGTAACTCCTCTGATTTAGATATAACGAACTTTGAAGCTACTAATGCTTTTATTGAGACCTTTTCACCAGACGTGATAATAAATTGTGCCGCTTACACCAAAGTTGATTTGGCGGAAGACGAAAAAGAACGGGCTTTTTTAATAAATAGCGAAGCCGTAAAAAACCTAGCTTCCACCTGTAAAAGATTAAACATTAAGATCGTTCATTACTCAACAGATTATGTTTTTAGTGGCACAGAAACTCATTTAAATCTAATACCAGAAGGTTTTACTGAAGATTATAAAACGAGCCCTATTAATGTGTATGGAGCAAGTAAACTAGCAGGAGAGTTAGCTATTCAAGAATCAGGATGTGATTATTTGATTCTACGTGTTTCATGGCTATGTGGAAAGCATGGGCAGAATTTTGTTAAAACCATGCTTAAGTTAGCAGAGACAAGAAATGAACTTAATGTTGTAAACGACCAGCATGGAAGTCCTACTTTTGCCAAGAATGTAGTACAAAATAGTTGGAGTTTATTGCAAACCCAAGAACAAGGTGTTTATAATATCAGTTCAGAAGGGCTTTGTACTTGGTTCGATTTTGCCACCGAAATATTTAAACAGCAAGGAAAGGAAACAGCGGTTCACCCTGTTAGGTCTGAGGCGTTTCCTACAAAAGCAAAACGTCCTTTATTTTCTAAGTTAAGTACCCAAAAAATTAGTAAAATTAGAGGTGCTGAAATTGAAGAATGGAAGGCTGGGTTGCAAAAACTGCTTAATCAACTATAAGACAATAGATGAGAATTACAGACTGTAAAATCAAGGATGTTAAATTAATAGAACCTCGAGTATTTGAAGATGACCGAGGCTATTTTTTTGAGTCTTTTAGAGATAATATATTTAATGATTCTGGTATAGATTTGGAGTTTGTACAAGATAACGTCTCAAAGTCTTATCAAAATACTATTCGAGGATTGCATTATCAGATTAAAAGCCCTCAAGATAAGCTCATAACTTGTTTAAAAGGTACTATTTTGGATGTGGCTGTAGATATCAGGAAAGATTCTCCTACATTTGGCCAACATGTAGCTATTGAATTATCGGACGAGAATCATCGGTTACTGCTAGTTCCAAAAGGTTTTGCTCATGGATTCTCTGTTTTAAGTAAAGAGGCTGTTGTAAGCTATAAATGTACCGATTATTATAACCCTGAGGGAGAGAGGGGAATCCATTGGAATGACCCAAATATTCAGATTAACTGGAGAGTGAATAATCCTATTCTTTCAGATAAGGATAAAGTTCTTCCATTACTTTCATCAACTAGAGAAGAAGATATATTTTGAAAAAAATAATTATTACAGGTGGTTCAGGCTTTATTGGTTCTAATTTGGTGCTAAGTTTGTTCGAAAAACATCCAGATTTGGTGATTATGAACATAGATAAACTTACTTATGCATCGGATTCATCTTACCTAAAACCACTTCGAGATTCCGAACGCTACTATTTTAAAAAAATAGATTTAATAAATAGAGACGAAGTAAAAGACATCGTGAAAAATTTTAAGCCAGATGGTGTAATCCATCTTGCGGCAGAGTCTCACGTTGATAACTCTATTACTGGTCCGGAACCATTTATTTTATCTAATGTGTTGGGTACGTTTAATATTCTCGAAGAATGTAGACAGCTTTGGAAAGAAGACGATGAGGCTTGGGCAAACAATAGGTTTCTTCATGTTTCTACGGATGAAGTTTACGGAGCTTTAGGTGATGAAGGCTTTTTCACTGAAGACACTCCTTACGCTCCAAATTCCCCATATTCCGCTTCAAAAGCAGGAAGTGATATGATAATTCGCTCATATTACCATACCTACGGAATGAACGTGGTTACCACCAATTGTTCTAATAACTATGGTCCACATCAACACGATGAAAAGTTGATACCAACCGTAATCCGAAATGTGATAAAAAATCAGCCTATTCCTGTTTACGGTGCAGGACAAAATGTACGGGATTGGCTCTTTGTACATGACCATTGCTCGGCTTTAGAAACAGCGTTTTTAACTGGAAAAGCTGGTGAAACGTACAATATTGGTGGGAATAACGAGTGGAAGAACTTAGAGCTCATCCATAAAATCTGTGATATCTTAAACGAAGAAGTGGGCCAAGGACCTAATGGCGATTATAAAAACCTGATAAGCTTTGTAACCGATCGTTTAGGTCACGATTTTAGATACGCCATTGATGCATCAAAAATTAAAAATGAATTAGGCTGGGAGCCATCTCAAGACTTTGATGGAATGTTACGTCAAACAGTTTTGTGGTATATAAAGAAATACTCAGCACCAAAAAAAGCATAGTTTATTATGAGTGAGAAAAGATATTGGTTAATGAAATCAGAACCAGATGCGTATAGTATCGATGATTTAGTGAGGGATGTTGTAGAGCCTTGGGATGGTATTCGAAATTATGAAGCACGTAATTTTATGCGAGACCAAATGAAAATTGGAGATAAAATTTTCTTTTATCATTCTAACGCCAAGCCAATCGCAATAGTTGGTACAATGGAAGTGGCAAGTGAACCGTATCCGGATCCAACTCAGTTCGACCCAAATTCAAAATATTTCGATCCGAAGAGCAAAGAGTCTGCCCCACGATGGGAATTAGTTGATGTAAAGTTCATTCAGAAATTCGAAAAACCAGTTACTCGCGAAGCGATGAAAGAAGAAGAGGCTCTGCAAGAAATGCTGATTTTTAAGCGAAGTCGTCTTTCCATTACCCCTGTTACAGAAGCTGAATGGGAGAAAATTAACGACATGGCCGGCGCTGAGTAATAGTGCTAATTTTTCTAATTACCTCTGTTTATGAATCACTTGAAATCGTAAAACAGTCTTTAATTTTTCAGGGGCGGTTTTACGGAAGTCAGATAAGTAGATTTCTCTATGTACTTTGGATAGACGTTCAAGCCCTTGCTCCTCTGCAAAGGTTTCCATTCGGTTAAAACTCTCTGGCTCATTATCATAGCTACCAACATGTAGCATCTGAATACATGAGCCCTCAGTAATGGTTTCAAAAGCAATTTTATCTAATAATGGATGTGGTTTCTTAGTCTTTGTAAGAGTTAACATTTCTAGAAAAAAAGCTTCTTCTACAAAATGGGGCTGGCGAATCATCAGCTTAAAAACTAAATCGTCTTTATTGATAGTTCCCGTAAAGTTCTTTTTAGCTTTCTCGTTAATATCCCAAAGTCCTTCTAATGGATATACGGTATAATCCATATAGTCTTTTAAAGGCGAGCCTTTTTTAAGCGTCATCTTAATAGCGTACGAAAGTGAATACAGCGCGCCAATGTATTCTGGAAAAGTGCTACTGTTAGGATTTCCCTTGCCGTCGATAGTGAGAAACCTAAAAGCAGGGATAGTTACAATCTCAGGTGTTGTTTTAGGAAGATAGAGTTCCTTTTCCTTTTTCCTCCATTCGTACTTCATGTGCTAATATTTTTTTGAAATGATGGACAAATATATAAAACGGTACTGACAGCTATATGTCAGTGATGATAGAAATTATTTTCTGGAGCAGTTTATCATTTTAAAATTTATCCCAAATAAATCTCTTCACTTCCTAGTTTGCCTAAAGTGTTAGGCTTATTATCTTCTTATAAAATTGAACACGCCTAAGTAAATGAATAAAGTTTCAAAAGAAGTACATCTACGCACAAAAGGAGTTTTACCTGTCCAAAAACTCCGAGTTCTTAAAGAGTGGGGAATTATTGGCGCTCATCCAGATTACCCAATTGAAGACAATCAATTTCAGCCCAATTCTTTAGATCTTCGATTAGGAGAGAAAGCTTACCGTGTACGTTGTAGTTTTTTACCCGAAAGTGAGACGGTTGAAGAAAAGATTCAAAAGCTAGAACAGTACTCGTTTTCTATAAAAGATGGTGCTGTTTTAGAAGAAAATTGTGTATACATCATCCCTCTTTTAGAAAGATTGGATTTGCCGAAGTCACAAACTTCAACGCATTATAAGCCTGGAGCAGATTCTAATTCGGACGAAGCTCTACAACTTTTGACCTTAGAGAGCTTATCAGCAAAGGCAAATCCTAAGAGTTCAACGGGGCGCTTGGATGTATTTACACGCGTTATTACCGACCATTCACACCGTTTTGAAGAGATTACTCCAGGTTATAAAGGGAACTTATATTTAGAAGTTGTTCCAAAATCATTTTCAATCAAAGTAAAAACAGGGCAACGCTTAAATCAGCTTAGAGTTCGTCATGGTTTTGAGGTTGTTTCCGATCAAGATTTACTAAGAATACACGCTGCAGAACCGTTGCTTTACAACGAACGTGTTGAGCCTGTGAATATGGAACAGATTAAAGTGAATAAAGGTCTGTTTATGAGTGTTCAGCTAAAAGGAAAGAAAGGCGAGGTAATTGGTTATAAAGCTAAAAAGCATAGCAATTCAATAGATTTAGAGAATCTTAACCATTACGAAGTTGAAGAGTTCTGGGAACCAATTCTAGCTACTCCAGACAGTGCTATTATTCTCGAACCTGAAGCGTTCTATATTTTTGCATCCAAAGAGCGCATTCGAATTCCTGAGCATCTGGCCTGCGAAATGATGGCTTACGATACAGGCTCTGGAGAATTGAGAACACATTATGCCGGTTTCTTTGATAGCGGTTTCGGTGGAACTATTGACGACAAAGGAGCTAGAGCTGTACTCGAAGTTCGTTCGCATGATGTCCCTTTCATGATTGAAGATGGACAAACTTTATTTAGTATGCAGTTTGAGCCAAATACAGAGAATCCTGATTTTATGTATGGAACTGATATAGCAAGCAACTACCAAGGACAAGGGCTTAAATTAGGTAAGCACTTTAAGCAGAAATGAGTCGCTTTTTGGTAACACGATGTATTTGCCATGACAAAAGCTTTGAAGAAATAAAGGCATTCTCACAGGAAAATGGAATTGTGGGCTTGAAGGAGTTACAAGCATTAAACTATTGTAGTAATAGTTGTAGAATGTGTGCTCCCTACGTTGAAATGGTACTTGAAACAGGTGAAACGGAATTTACCCCTGGTGCTTACTATGGAAGGAAAACAATAGAATGAATTATTTTTATGCCCCACCTCAGCAATGGATAAATCAACATGAGGTTGAGATTTTTGGACAGGAAGCGCAGCACATAATAAAGGTTCTACGCTATAATGTGGGAGACACTATTCATATTGCGAATGGAGAAGGGAAAATTTATGAATGTGAGATTAGTGCTGTTTCTAAGCAAAAGCTTAGTGCGATTTTAGGATCATATGTAGAAGAAGAAATTCCAGAATTAGCGAAAGTACTTGCCCTAGGAATTGTTAGAATAAGGGATCGTTTCGAATTTGCCATTGAGAAAGCGGTGGAGTTGGGTGCAACTGAAATCTGTATATTTAGTGCAGATCATACTGAGCGTACTAAAATCAATGAAGAGAGATTGAGATTGCTAATCATCAGCGCATTTAAGCAAAGTGGCCGATTTTGGTTACCCGAGTTAGTTGTACTTAAATCGTTAGACGAAGTGTATAAGTATTATGCCGATTTCGATTATATAATGGCGCATGAAGAAACTTCACTAACAAACCGGACTGGTGAGTTAGCCAATGACAGCGTGTTGTTTGTTGGGCCTGAAGGTGGCTTTTCGGAAAGAGAGCTATCTCTTAATGGAAATAACGGTGGTGAATTTATTTCGTTAGGAAAAAATAGGCTTCGTGCGGAAACAGCTGTAGCGGCTCTATTATCCCAATATTTATTTAGCTAAGCGATCAGCGAACTATTAAAGAAAATCCAGTATTAGCCCGTAATGGGCTGAAGGTATTTGCGGTAGTTACTGTTTGACTGTTTTGCAGAAGCTCGGGAATCCAGCCTTAACTAAGAAGAAGTAATATTTATTTATCGGAAGACTTTTTGATTATCCTATACAGTAAGATAACGGCAATGTCTAAACCAATACTAATTCCGAAAATTAGCCCATAGTAAAAATCGCTTGGGCCACTAAACTCAAACGGTTTTGTAGAAAGAGCTACCGTTAGCAGAGCCATTGTTACAACAATAAATCCGAATAATTTTTTCATGGAGTCTTGTATTCTTTTCTATCCCAACTTATTAGAATGTTAAGACGGACTTAAAGTACTTTATTTTCCAATAACCTGTCAGCTATTTAATTTTAAATAATGAAAAAATAAGCCTTAACTAGGTCTAAGTTTCAGAGCAAAATTCAGGACTATTTTAGCTTTTTCTTTTTAGAAGCTTTAGCATGTGGATTAAAATCGAGACATAACTTAACCCAATAGTTCAAATCGGTTTCATTGTCGATGGCATGCTCATCAACGAGTACGTAACCTTTGAGTGGCCTGCCTGTAAACTCCATTAGATGGCAACCTGTTTGTTTCAGAGCAGAACTATAAACTTCTGGCCCAACCCTAGCCATGAGTGAGTCTCCCATAATGCCAAGACACATTTTATTGTCTACCATATAGCAGAGACCACCAAACATTTTCTTTTCAACAAAGCTGATAGAAAGACTGTTAAATAAGTCTGAGATTCGATCGGCCAAGAATTCGTTATATGCCATAAAAGTATAATTTTTTCATTCTAAAGCAATACGAGAAGGGTAATTGAGACATGATATCATCATAGAAATCGAGTATAACTATAACCTACTAGGATGGCGATTCCGAAACTTATGAGTGTCCCAATTAAAATGTATTCGGTCAACTTTCGATCTTTGGACTCTTTTAAGTCACCAAATCTAAATACCGATTTCGCAGCAATTAAAAAGCCTATTGCATCCCAATTTCCAGTAACAACAAATACAAATACAAAAAGGCGTTCTAAAATCCCGATATATTTCCCTGCATTTTCAAGTGACTCATCGCTGCCTTCTTCGGTTTGTGGAGACCAATTAGAGATGAGTACTTTTATGATTATAGACGCTGGTTGAGTTAAAAAATAAAGGCTTATTACGGTTAACAAAAACCATGAACTCTGTAGCCAAGCAAGAGTAAATTCATTTCCTTCGTAGTACATCCAAACTGTACTCAGGACTAGAATATGCAAGGCTTGGTCTAGAAAAAATAGATATTTTCCGTTTTTAGAGCTCTGGAAACTTAGTTTACAAGCATCAATCAAAAAGTGTGTGATGACTATAAAGAGAATACCAGCCCAGTACTTTGTATCCCAAAGAAGGAGAGAGGTTGCCGCACCGTGGAAGAAGATGTGATAATATAAAGCGGGAGATTTAAGCTTTTTCTCTTCCTTACTTTTAACCGATGAATAAGATTGCAAAAGAAAATCACCAATAAGATGAGCGAGTATTAGCTTCAGGAATAAAATCATTACAGGTTCTCCAGCTTCTTTAGTTCTTTTCTGAACAATGTTTCCATTTCAAGAATATCGGGCAAATAGGATCTTTGTTGTCGCTCGCTCACAGAAGATTGGGAGATGCCTAGTATCGATCCAATTTTAGTTTGCGAAGCCGTAGGATTTTGCAAGCTTAGTTTCACAAATTCAGCAGCTCCTGGAGTCCAGTTATCCATAGCGATGAGTGCAAGTTTAAGGTATAGGTTAAAGCGTTCATCGAAAGTGGGCTTACCTGTAAATACACCTAAAGATTGGCGTAGGCCTTTCAGTGATTCAAAGCCTTCTCCTGAGCGAATAAATGCACTACCATTGGCCTCTGAAATATTCTTCGCATCGTGGCTTTTTTTACCAACACCGATTGCCATACGAACATCTAAACCTTTGATGGTTTTTATAGCCGCTTTAATCCTTATACACTGCAATAATGCTTCATCATACGATGGTACTTCTATTTGAAAGCTGTCGCCTCTATATATTTCCCACTGCTTAGGAGCGCTACCTAAATTATTTAGCTCATGCTTCAAAACTGTTAGCCACAGCTCTGCATCAATTGCTCTAGAGTTAATGATATCGCCTGTAATTATACTTGTCATGTTTTAATATCGGATAAAATACCTATAATTCAAAATATCGGACAAAGAGCCTATAAGTATGGATATCTGCTAATCATCCGATGTTAAGTTTTCAAATAAGCGTTTAACCTGTAAATCTCCGAACCCATAGATAGCTTCACGTTTCCAGAACTCTGGAAACACGATGTTGAAATCTCGGGTGTTTAACTCTTTCATAATAAGCTGAAGTGTTTTTTCTGGTCGACCTAAGCTCCCGTCTTCAGGAAAACGTTGGATGTGAGCAGAGACCGTTTCTGGGAGAAAAGGGAAAGCAGGATGTAATTGCTCCGAAAGAGATTGAAGAGATTGAAAGTCTGATTTTTGATACGCTACCCACAACTCTGCAAAGAGAGAGCATTGTCTGCTAGTTAGCTTTTTAGCCTCTTTAAATGCGGATTGGAGCTGTGAACTGTTCATTGCACTAAAGCCATAGGCAATAGAAGCGCTTGGCTGTACAAAGTAAACAGTATGTGCCTTGCCTAGTAAAAGAGAGCAAACAAACCACATATTTACTTGGCAAAAAAGATCGTGTTCAAACCAAAGGTAAACGGAGCTACGTTCAGGTAACTGCTTAATTTTTAGTAATTCGGAAGCTGTTTTGTCAAAATAGTCAGCTTTAGAAAATTCAGGGTAGGCTGTAGAAATGAAAGTTGCTCGAGTTTCAAAAAGAGCTTCTAAGGTGTTGCCATTCACTTCTCCCTCCACCAAGCATTCGCGAGCAACAATGTGCTCTCCGTTAAGCGAAGAGGGGAAATGCTCTAGTAAAGCATCTCCATTTAGGATATGAAATGTGGTTAACATGAATAAAGAATACCCTAAAATAAGTATAATTGAAAGAGGCTGTTCTTCTAGAATATTAATGTGTAAGATTTAGTTTCTAGGCATAAAAAAAGCCGTCAAAGTAAATACTAAGACGGCTTTTAAAAGTGATAAGAAGTTAATCATCAAGAAGAGCGAATTCCTTTTCTTTCTCGCCAGTGATTGCTTCACTAACGTTAATAATATGATCACCCACTTTTTCGCAAGAGTAGAAGAAATCTTTATATACAGAACCACTTTTCACATCGTACTCATTGTCTTCCATACGCTTAAGATGCTTTTTGTAAAGTCTCTTTTTGGTGGCATTAATGACACTTTCTTTAGCATAAGCTTCTGCAATGGAAACGCGATCAGGGTCAGCTAGTAAGTTTTTATTCATAACTACAAAAGCTTCATCTAAACTATCTAGAATTTCGTAAACGCCTTCAAGTTGTTTGTTATTGAACGCAACATCATCTTCAATCATGCGGCCAAAATCTCGTGACATTTGATAAATAATATCTCCAATTCTTTCTAAATCGTTACTGATACTTAAAAGACCAGCAATTCTTTCTTTCGACTCGGCACTAAGTTGGCCTTGGGAAACTTTCATTAGATATGCAGTAACCTCATTCTCAATGCTGTCTGTAATATCTTCGTACTTTTTAATTTTAGAAAGATATTTCTTCTGCTTTTTGGACTTATCAACCTTTATAAGCTCTCGTAAAAAACCATTCATACGGCTAGTTATTTCACCAAATTTGGCTATTTCTTTAGCAGCTTCGCCAAGAGAAAGTTCGGCTGTATCCATCATACCAGTTCCAATATATTCCAGATGGAATTCTTCGTCATCACCTTTAGATGGTACCATTTTAACAACCATTTTGGCGATGAAGCCTACAAAGCCAATAAGGAGTAATACGTTAACAACATTAAAAGCAGTGTGGAATATGGATAAGCCAATAGGCACTGCTTCTGGGTCATTAAATGGAGACATTCCGTAGCTCGACTCCATGTACGAGTTGATGCCTGTTAAGAAGAAATGCATGAATAGGATAATCCAAACTACTCCAAAAATATTGAATATAAAGTGAGCTGCTGCGGCACGTTTTGCATGTACGTTGGCAACGAGGGCTGCTAAGTTTGCGGTAATGGTAGTTCCAATATTCTCACCTAAAACCATAGCGGCGGCCAATTCGAAAGGGATCCATCCATTGTTTGCCATAACAAGAGTTAACGCCATGGCCGCACTGGACGACTGAACAATAACAGTAATCAAAGTACCAATACCTACAAAAAGTAAGGTAGAAAGAAGTCCTAAATCGGTGTAAGAAGCTAAAAATTCGAGAATTTCAGGATTAGCTCGTAAGTCTGGAACTGAATCTTTAAGGTAGGCTAAGCCAAGGAATAGGAGTGCAAAACCGATGAGAACTTCACCCCAAGATTTAACTTTGCTCTTATTGATGAAAAGCATTGGGAAGCCAATAGCGATAATCGGAAGGGCATAAGCGTCGATTTTAACTTTAAAACCAATAATAGAAATTAACCAAGCTGTTACGGTAGTACCAATGTTGGCTCCCATAATAACACCAATTGATTCAACCAGAGATAATAAACCAGCGTTTACAAAGCTAACAACCAAAACGGTAGTGGCCGAAGAGGATTGAACAAGGCTTGTTAATAAAAAACCTGTAAAAACACCTTTGAAGCGATTGGAGGTCATTGCGCTTAGAATATTACGCATTTTTGATCCAGCTACTTTCTGGATACTCTCGCTCATCAATTTCATACCGTAAATGAAAAAGCCGAGAGCTCCTAGTAAATGTAATAGCTCAAAAAATCCAAATTCCATAGTTTTATATAAATGAAGTAAGTAACGATCTACTTTGAGAACAAAAATACATATTTAAAAGCACTTGCTATGTTACCGTAATGTTAAGGATGTGTTAACTTAGTGTAATATGGCATTGTGATGTGTGGCCAATATGTATACATTTTCGACTAAATCGTTTGAATTGATCAGCACAATATGAAATTTACTTTTACTTTACTAGCATTAATGACAATGCTTTATGGAATAACTCTGAAAAGTTATGGGCAAGAAGTCAGTGTTAATACTTTGGGAAAAGGAATCGTTTTTACTCCAAACGATCAATCTTATGAATTAAAACTGGGCGCACTTTTTCAGAATTTATATGTGGGGGAGTTGAATTTAGATTCCAACGAGTATTCAGATCAAATGCTAATTCGTAGAGCGCGACTTAAGCTCGAAGGCTTCGTATACGACCCGAGATTTAAATTCAAATTGCAATTTGGGTTCAGTAATAGAGATACACGAAATTCAAGTACCGTTGCATTGTCACAATATAGTGCTACAGCGAATATTGTGCTCGATGCGGTTGCGATATATAAGCCGAATGAAAATTTTGAGTTGTTTTTTGGCCAAGCAAAAATGCCAGGGAATAAAGAGCGGATGATTTCTTCTCAAAGTTTACAGTTTGTAGATCGAAGTGCCACAAATTCGACGTTCAACTTAGATAGAGATTTTGGAATTCAGATTAAGAATACATTTTCTGTAGGTGATATGGTTATTAAAGATCAACTAGCTATAAGTACGGGAGAGGGGCGAAATATCACTTCTTCAAATGCTGGCGGTTATGCATACACGGCAAGAGTAGAGTTATTGCCCTTTGGTGAGTTTGCGAATAAAGGAGATTATACCGGAGCCGATTTAGAACGAGAGCCTACACCAAAATTAACTATTGGTGCCGCATACGATTTTAACAACGGTGCTGTGCGAAGCAGGGGAAGGAATGGTAGTTTTGTATACAGCTTGAGTAATGAGCTTGTTGAGAACGATTTGAAGTCGATATTTGTAGATGCACTTTTTAAATATCAAGGACTTTCCGCAAGCGCTGAACTGGCTCAGCGTACGGGTTTAGACACTAATTATGGTTTTGAAACAGGAACAGGGACACTCGCATCTTTGGGTTATTTGTATAAGAACAATATAGAGACCGCTGTTCGATTTGCAACACTTATACCAGATGAAACGAACTCAACGCTGTCGGAACGTAAGGAATACACGCTTGGTGTTTCAAAATATATTGCTGGTCATAATCTAAAACTTCAATCAGATGTAACTTATTCTGATTTTGCGAATGCGAGTAATGAGCTGCAATTTCGCATTCAAGTAAATGTCGGTTTTTAAATGGTAACCGAATCTTCTAACAGAGATAAACTATTTCTTGAAAACAACATTCTGCTTAGGCTTGGTGTCAACAGTTAGATGGAAGATATCAGGTCGGGAATAATGACCATTTGTATCAAGGAATAAATTCCCCTCCATAATATTCGAAAGGTCTAATTCTGCAAAAATAATAGTGCTAGTAGTATAAACGGGTTCAACTAAGTATTCTGAATTTGGTTTGATTACAGCACTTCCACCTTGTAGTAATTGTTCGGAGAGGTCAACAGGAATGCTTTCGATTAATTCAAGCGCTTCCTGGTCTTTGTTAGTTTGAAGAACGGAGTTGAAGCCATCTAACATCTGCTGTTTTGTTAGTGTGCAACCTGCGGCTATCACATAACATTGAGCTTCAAAAGCGTAATGTTTGCTAGCAGTTTGGTGGAGTTCCTTAACCATCGGCCATTGGGCTATATGAATATGCTCGCCTAATTGATGCATCGCAGCTCGTGCAAGGGGCATCCAATGTTCCCAACAAACTAATCCTCCAATCTGAACTTCCTGATCTTGTATTGTAGATAAGGTGCTTCCATCGCCCATTCCCCAAATCAGCTTTTCCGTATATGTTGGCATTAATTTTCGGTGCAATTTGTAAGTGCCATCAGGTAAGAAATAGAAGATGGTGTTGTACAAAGTTCGTCCAACTTTTTCATGTGCACCCATCACCACAACGCACTGCTCATCTTGTGCTATTTTCTGAAATGCTTCAAAGTGAGAATCTCCAATTTCGATGGAATTTCTATAGAGAATATTGAATAACGTTTTTGCTGGGGGATAGTCCCATAAACCTGCCTTTGGGGCGTAATCTAACCAAACGGGATAACCAGGAAGCCAAGTTTCTGGAAACACAACCAAACGTGCTCCGTTATTTGCTGCCTGCTTAATATAGCTTAGTCCAAGTTGTACACTTTCGTTCAAATTTAAAAAAACTGGTGGGTGTTGAACGATGGCAATTTTATACGGATTATTCACAGAAGAAAAATTAGAATATAGTTACATGTATTTGAGATAGATTATATTCTATGCACACCACAAAGCAAAATGAAAAAATGATTGATCTTCGAAGTGATACTGTTACAAAACCAACAGCCAAAATGTTGGAAGCAATGCTTAGTGCAAAAGTTGGAGATGATGTTTTTGGGGAAGATCCCACAGTGAACGAGCTACAATTTAAAGTAGCTAGTATGTTTGGTAAAGAAGCTGGTTTATTTGTGCCGAGTGGTACAATGAGTAATCAGCTAGGGGTGAAAATTCTTACTCAGCCTGGCGATGAAATTCTAATTGAGAAGAAAGGACATATTTTCAACTATGAATCTTCAGGAGCTAGCATGTTATCGGGAGTACAGATTTCGCCTATAGAAGGGAGTAATGGGAAATTAGAACCTAGCGACTTAGTAAGTACGGTACGCGGGTTGTACGATTGGGAACCCAATACTAGCTTATTATGCCTCGAGAATACTACAAACAAAGGCGGTGGAGCTTGTTATACAGAGCAAGAGTTAAAAGAACTTCGAACCTTTGCAGACACTCATAACCTGAAAGTGCATTTAGATGGAGCTAGAATTTGGAATGCAATTACTGCAACGGGAATTAATCCGAAATTCTTTGGAGAGATTGCAGATACTATTTCGGTGTGTTTTAGTAAAGGTCTAGGTGCCCCAGTCGGCTCCATGTTGCTATCGTCAAAGAAAAACATAGATAGAGCACGGCGATATCGTAAGATGTGGGGAGGAGGGATGCGCCAAGTAGGCTTGCTTGCTGCTGCTGCAAACTATGCGATTGAACATCACAAACCGCTATTGGGTGAGGATCATAGACGAGCTAAAGATTTGGCTTTAGTAATCAATGAATGTGATCAACTGTCCATCGATTTGGAAAGTGTGGAGACAAATATCTTGATTTTTGAAGTGCTTTCTGAAAACGCAGCCGACGCAGTAGAGAAACTCGGGAGGCATGGTGTGAGGATGGTGCAATTTGGACCAAATACAGTACGAGCTACTTTTCACTTTGAAATTGATGATAGAGCTTTGGAAAAGGTGAAATCAGTAATCAACCAGCTTTATAACTGATGTGCTGTGAAAAGAGTAATTTATTTGATTACGTAACAAACGTAAAAGCTTTTAAACAGTTTGGAAGAACGGTTTGAATCTCGTAATTAGTTTGAAAGCAAAAGTAAAATAAAGGATTATGAAACAGCGCCTAGTATTTGGAACATTACTAATAGCATTGGTAATAGTAGGTATCAATTTTGTAGAATTTAAGCATCATGATGAAACAGAGATAAAAGAATCGTTATTGTCTGGCTATGTACATGGAGCCTTTAACGAGCTTAATCCTGATGCGATGGCAAAAACATTCCATAAAGATTTCGCTATCTTTTCTGAAAATGGAGACGAAATTAGTCGATACCCGATCGCTGACTGGATTGCTAGTACAAGGGATAAGAAAAAAAGTCCAGATTTTGACCCAGCAAAAAACAAGTGGGAACATAAATTTATAACTGTAGATGTTTCGGGAAAAGCCGCCGCTGTTGAGCTAGAATTACATCATAATGGAAAGCATGTTTACACCGATTATTTATCGCTTCTTAAATTTAAAAGTGGATGGAAAGTAGTTGCAAAGGTTTATAACGAGAATAAATAACTCAGTATAAATGCGTTGATTATAGTTGTATAGTCAAGGCCGCCAACTCCCTTAGTAAAAGTAATTTGGGCCGGCGCTTTTGAAAGGGAAGAGAGATGATAGGATAAAATCATTTCCTCCGTTAGCTATAAGCAAAAGAAGCTATCAGAGGAAATGAGGAAGAAAATGTTATTTATCTTTGCGTTTAGAGGCTTTGTCGGCTCTCTTTTCTTTCAAGCTTTTGGCGGGTGCTTTTTTTGCAGAATTCTTTTTAATCGATTTTTCTTTCGACATATTAATCTCCCTTTTATGCTACTTAAGACTTTGCTTTAGCTAGGGTATCTAGCAAGTTTAAGTCTTGTAAAATAATAGTCATAATTCGCCTCATATCCATTTTAAAATAATACGGCTTCTTTGGTTAGTCGAGGCATTCTACTAAAACATCAACCACGGTGTCAATTTCTTCTTTGGAAATGACCAGTGGAGGTACTAAGCGAATTACATTACCACCTGCAGCATTAGAAAGAACTTTGCGTTCAAACATTTTTTCAACAACGGGACGTGCTGGCTTATTTAGTTCAACTCCAATCATAAGTCCAAGTCCTCGTACATCCACAACAGTAGAAAGGTGAGCGGATTTTTGTTTGATTTGAGCCATCATATATGCACCTTTTTCGGTGGCTTGAGCTAGAATATGCTCGTCTTCGATGGCTTGAAGCGTGGCATTTGCAACAGCACAAGCAAAAGGATTTCCGCCAAAAGTAGTTCCATGATTCCCGAAACTTAAAGCGGTTGCAATCTCTTCTTTTGCCATTAATGCACCAATTGGGATTCCACCTGCTAGTGCTTTTGCCGAAGTTAGAATATCAGGCTGAATGCCAAAATGTTCAAATGACCAAAACTTTCCTGTTCGTCCAACACCAGTTTGAACTTCGTCGATAATTAGAAGGATGTTCAAGTCATCGCACAGCTTGCGCACTTTTTGGAAGAATTCTTGCTTGACCACATGAACACCGCTATTTCCCTGAATGGTTTCAAAAGCGATGGCGATGGTATTGGCGTCGGCAATCTTTTCTAGAGCTTCGAAGTCGTTAAATGGCGACTGTTGAAATCCAGCAGGCAGTGGAGCAAATCCTTGCTGATAGCCTTCGGCACTCATAGTGATGGTTGCTACAGACCTTCCGTGGAAACCACTTTTCAGCGAAATTATATTTCCAGTTTTGCCGTGTTCGTGGCCCCATTTTCGCGCCAATTTAACTGCTGCTTCCATCGCCTCCACTCCACTATTACAAAGGAAGACTCGTTCTAATCCAGATAGCTTAGACAGACGCTCTATTAAATTGCTTTGGGCTTCGGTATAATAGAAATTTGATACATGCAGTAATTTCTCGGATTGAGATTTTATTGCTGCCACAACTTTAGGGTGGCAATGCCCGAGATTATTTACTGCAATCCCGCCCAGCACATCAATATATTCATTGCCGTTGGTGTCCCAGACTTTGGCGCCAAGTCCGTGGTCTAGAGTTACGGGATATCGGTTATATACTTGAAAGTGATGACGATTTTCGAGCAGTTGTGCATTATCCATTAAGAGGAAGTATTAAATTGTTGAACGTCCAGAAAATACTCGTTTTGGTACAAAATGCATTATCAAATTATGGAATATTTATTATCTGAAAAGGATACATATTGTTGAGTGGGAACACGCTCTACATCAACTCCGATAAAGTCTAAAGCATTATAGAAACCCATTTTTTCAAGGTCTTTTTCTGATACAAAACCTAGACTTGCCATGTAGTTCATACATTCTAACATCGTATAGGATGAACCAACTAGAGTTCCTGTTACTTTGTTATATAGCTTTCCCGTTTTTTCGAGACGAATATCTAAGCCTAGTGAGGAGTAATTGCCTTCTGGCATTCCGGCAAAAGGAGATGCGTCACTTACAATAAAACAACGTTCTGTTCCACGAGTTAGCAGTATAAGTTTGATGAGTTTTTCGGGGATGTGAAAGCTGTCGGTAATCATCATCGCAACTAGTTCATCGGATGCAAGTCCAGAAATAAGAGCATTTTTATGGCGATCTACCATATGTGGATTTGCATTTCCTAAGTGGGTTAGCCCTTTTGCACCCACTTTTTGGAGTTCGGAAATTTGTTGGTAATTAGCTAATTGATGCCCTAGTGAAACGGTAATTCCATGTTCAGTCGCAATTTTACACAACTCTTTTGCTCCTTCAAGTTCTGCAGCTATAGTAAGTAACTTGGTGTTACCTTCTGACCATTGTATAAGCTTCTTCAGCAAAGGAATACTTGGTTTTTGAATGTGTTGCTTGGGATGAGCTCCTCGCGCGCCATCAATTGGAGAGAGAAATGGACCTTCTAAGTGAAAGCCTAAAACCATCTGTCGGACTTCTTTATTTGCCCTCATTGCAGAGCACATTATGGCTAGATTCTGTTCGTAAATTTCTTCAGAGGCTGTTACGATGGTGGGAAGAAAAGCAACGGTGCCTTTCTGTTTTAGTGCTTTACAACTTTCAATAAAATCGGATTCAGTAAGTGATAGTGAGGAGTAATCAACGCCCATACAGCCGTTAACCTGTAAATCTACAAAGCCAGGAATTGTCATTAAAAAAATCTTTATTTGAGTGAATGATGAGTAAAAGAGTTTGTGAGCACTAAGATAGAGTATGCTTGCGGGATAGAATCAAAAGCAAGCCGTCACAATAATGTATTTATTTTCCTGAATCAAATATTGTTGTAAAAAAGGAGAGCTCTTGATGCTAGGTAATTCAAAAGACTATTTTAGATTATTAATATTTCAGTCTTCACGTTCTATTATTAAAACATCAACGAGTTGAAATATTACAATAACTACTTTATGATGGTGAGTCGTTTTGTTAGAGTAGAACCACTGGTCTCTAATCGATAGAAGTACATTCCCGAGGACAAACCTTGAGCGTTGAAAGTAACTTCTTGAAGTCCAGCTGATGATTTCCCGTCTACCAATGTGGCAATCTTTCTGCCCAGCATATCAAACACGGTTAATTTCACCGAACTGCTTACCGGCAATTGAAAACTAATGACCGTGCTTGGATTGAAAGGATTTGGATAGTTTTGAAAAAGTGAAATGTCGTTTGGAAGAGTGGTGGGCTCAGATTCGTTTGAAACAGGTAATTCTTTTAAAGTGGAAGCTTTTCCATTTTCAACGATGAGTAGTTCATCTGTTGTGAGGACATATAGAATTTCTGAATCGGGTTTTTTGTAGAGGCCTGTGATTTTGTGTTCTGTTTCCAAAAATAATTCGAAAGTGGCTCCATAATCATGTGATACATAAATATGAGTGGTGTCCGCTGAAAGGATATTTCCAGAAACGTCACGATCATTTTCGATAAACCTAGTTTCTGAGGGTAAATTCTGAATAGTCCAGCTATCCTTCCTTCCCAAGTTATTCGAAACGAGAAGGTTGTTGTCTCTATCTAACGAGTAGATATGTGCATTGTCGGAATCAAAAAATAACTCTGAGAATTGGGAAGAAGAATCAGCCATCGTGAAACTGGAAGAATAGTATTCACTTAAATAGAGTTTGCCTGTGCTGTCGATGGCGTAGTAAAGTGAATCCTTGACAGGATGGATGGCAATCAGTGTGTAGGGTATTTTTACACTATCAACAAAGCTTATAAACTGTTCATAGTCTTCATAACTTCCGTCAGAAGAAGGCCAAGTTTCGGGGGAACTACTTAAGGGAATAGTCATACTATCATACCACTTTACATAAAGAGAATCGCTATTTGGTGAAAGGAAGAAAGAAGCTATGTAATTATCATAATTATTTATGTAAGTCTTTCTTTTAATAGCACATGGTCCAGATAAATTTATCAAATCATTATCTTTATTGCCTATACCAAAGCCACATTCCCAAAAAGATGTAGCCAACCATTCATTAAGGTCATTATCGTAAAAATCATAAGTACCAGTAGCTTGGGAATAGTGCATGTTTATACACCAAGGCTGATAATAATCTCCAAATTTTATAGAATCTGACAAGGTTTGAGTATTGAGGTGATATACGTCGTTAGAGCTTGGGTAGATATTAAAATCGTAACCACCTTCCGAATCATGGCAAGTATATGTGTTGCTTTCATATATCCGATAGAACAACTGTGTAACGCCTTCCGAGTCTTCCATTCCTTTCAACTCATGGAAGAACTTTTCTTGGGCGTTGGACAAAAGAGGAATTAAAATAAGAAGCGGAAGTAGAAGGAGCCTTTTCATAGAAGTATCATTATGCTTTACAATAACATACAAAATAGATATTCATTGTTAAAATGAAATAAGTGTTCAGTAGTAGCTTGTAGTTGTTTTGAATTAAAAACTGTTTTCTAGCTCAAAGCTCAAAACTCACTCCTCAAAACTAATATCTATTTAATGATGGTGAGTCGTTTTGTTATCGTAAAACCATTGGATTCTAGTCGATAGAAGTACATTCCCGAGGATAAACCTTGAGCGTTAAAAGTAACTTTTTGAAGTCCAGCTGGTGATTTCCCATCTATCAATGTGGCAATCTTTCTGCCCAGCATATCAAACACGGCTAATTTCACCGAACTACTTACAGGTAATTTAAAACTTATTACTGTACTTGGATTGAAGGGATTTGGGTAGTTTTGAAACAGTGTAATCTTGTTTGGAAGAGTGGTGGGCTCAGATTCGTTTGAAACAAGAAGAGTTTTTAAAGTTCTAGCATTTCCATTCTCAACGATTAATAGTTCCTCTGTGGTAAGAACATACAGATTTTCGGAATTGGGCTTTTTGTAAAGGCCTGTGATTTCGTGTTCTGTTTCCAAAAACATGGAAAGAGGTTGGGCAGTGTCCCAAAGATAAATTTTAGTACCCGATCCAATATAAACAGTTGAGTTATTGAACTCACTAGTGGTGAAAACACGATTAGTATCAGAAAAGATGGTAGTCCAGTTTTCACCAAAGTCATCCGAGATATATACAGCACTAGAGTCAATATTATAATGGCTTTCAAGAAAAATATGTCGAGTGTCAGTTTGTGCAAGTAATTGTCCAGCAGAGGAGATTTTTTGGATGGAATTTATATCTGACCATGGAACAGTAGTGTTCTTCAAAGTCATCGTCTCACCTAAATCCGCGGATGTGAATAACGAATCATTTCTTTGAAAGAACAAGACCGAATCATTATCAGATTCGAATGATAGCGTGTTATAGTCAAATATTTTCACACTATCAGAAGCACCCAATATACAAGGCTCATTGGAGGAATAATCACATTCTTCCAATGGTACTCTTCTCTTCACTAATATCGGATAATTATATCTTATAGAGGGTAAACTATCCGATTTTAGAGTAATGAATATGCTTTTTGTGTTAAGGTTAAGAGCTAATACGGTAGAGGTATCCGTTTGTATTTGATGAATGTTCTGGATTTTGTTAGTACCAGCGTCAAAAAAAGTATTGTTAGATGCTACAACCTTGTTAAATGTATTACTGTAGTCGTCAGAACTATAAGTTACTCTGAAAATTTTGTTTAGATCTTGATTCAAAAATAGATATGAATCTGAGAGTTTGTTTGAGTAATTAACTATGTAATACCACTGATGTGAATTAATAAGAATAGAATCCTTTTCAGTAAGTGTGTTTAAATGATACACATGGTTATAGACATTGAAGTGATCTCTTCCAACTTCAGTATAAAACTTATCATACACTCTATAAAACAATTGTGTATTGCCTTCCGAATCCTCCATTCCTTTCAAATCATGGAAATACTTTTCCTGAGCATTCGATAAAAGCGGAATTAAAACAAGAAGCGGAAGTAGAAGGAACCTTTTCATAGAAGTATCATTATGCTATTAAACAACATACAAAAATTAAATACTTGTTTTAATAGAATTCCTGCTTTAATAGGAAGGATAGCATGTAAATCATTAAAAAATAGCAAAAGTCATTTAAAACCCCTGTAATGTTGAGTTCCAAAAAGACATTCTAAGCGAGGTCGTACGTAACGAGGGGAGAAGTGGAAAGAAGTCAGAGACTTCTTATGAATGTATTCTTTTAAGTCACCGCAGTCGCTTTAGACTTAAAAGAACTTTGGGTAAAATTAGTAATCTTAAACTAACAATAATTACTAAATGTCTAAGCAATAATGAACTTCTAGGTAATTGTAAGCGGGGGCATTTTCACTTTCTTCTTTTTTCATTTCTTTGAGTATTCCACCGAAGGTCATTCTTTTTTCAGGCAATCTGTCTGATTCTTTGGAATGGGCGATGAAAAAAGTATCTGAAGAAGTACGATCTCTCAATTCATATATATTGTATTCATCAAAAATAGGAACCATCATGAACGTGGTAACTTTTCCCGACATAATGGGAATCATAACAAAGCCACTAAAATCGGATTTTGATTCAACGTACTTTGGGATTCCTTCTATCACCGTATTTTGTGCCAATATGCCTTTCTCTTGAGCTTCTGATGGAAGTAGATACTGCGTAGGGTATTTGATGATAGCTGCCGTTAAATCCGAAGAAAGAGCCTTTAAAATCTCTTTTCTAGAATCGTCCGAAAGTTTAGAAAGTGATAACTCTAAATAAAGCACCATTTTCTGCTTGTCAGACATCAACCCAACCACTTTGCTCAATTCAGCAGAGGTGATATTTCCGTCGTTAGCTTTGGTAATTAGATTATAAAACCGTCCGCCATTATCAAGAACGGTTAGCGCTTCGTGTTGAGATGTAAAAGGTATAATTTGTTCCATGAGAGCAATGTATAGAATTTTTATGATACGTTATACTTCACTATAGACGTGAAAAGTAAGATAAAAGATTCAAGTCATTACCAAGAAGGAGGGCAATGTAGTTAGAAACTTCTTAGTGAATGTTCTTTTAAGTAACTGCTATCGCTAAAGATTTAAAAGAGCTTTGGGAGAGAGAAACCTCGTTACGCAGAAAATCAACATAACGAGGTTATACAATCCTTCAATCCGAATATTAAATAAGCTTCAAGCCAATACGGCCACGTTCTAAATCTATAGTGATGATTTCTATAGAAATGATATCGCCTACACCAACTACTTCGTGTGGATCTTCGACGCGTTTTCCCGTTCTAGACATATTTGAAATATGAAGCATTCCGTCTTGCTTCACACCCAAATCAACAAAAGCACCAAAATCGACGACATTACGAACTGTGCCTTCCATTTTTTGGCCTTCTTTTAAGTCTTCCATCTTCATGATGTCGGTTCTTAAAATAGGTTTTTTAAGCGATTCACGAGGATCACGACCAGGTTTTTGCAAGTTCTCAATAATCAGTTCTAGTGTTGGAACGCCCACACCAATTTGTTCAGCTACTTGAGTGGTATTAATGTTGCTCAATTTCGACTCAATCACTTTTATCTGAGTAGACAAATTATCTAAGTCTATGCCAAACAGATTACAAAGTTTTTCGGTAGCCTCGTAACTCTCTGGGTGAATAGCGGTGTTGTCGAGTGGATTTTTAGCTTCTGGGATGCGCATAAAACCAGCGGCCTGTTGAAAACGAAACTCACCAACACCTTCAATTTCATGGAGCTGTGAGCGGTTTTCGAATGCTCCTTTTTCTTCTCTATATGCAATGATGTTTTGGGCAACACGCTTGCTCAATCCAGATATATGTGCCAAAAGTGGAGCACTTGCTGTGTTTAAGTTTACACCAACTTCGTTTACGCAACTTTCAACTACATCGTCTAGTTTGGTAGCCAATTGGTTTTGGTTTACATCATGCTGATATAGACCTACTCCAATAGATTTAGGATCGATTTTAACAAGCTCTGCGAGAGGATCAAGTACACGGCGTGCAATAGAAATATTACCACGTTGTGCAGCATCTAAATCAGGGAATTCTTCGCGTGCAATTTTGGATGCTGAATAAACAGAAGCACCAGCCTCATTTACAATCAGGTAATTCAGCTCTTCATTAGGGAATTGCTTTTTCCTTTTTTGAAGATAGTTGGCAATAAACTGTTCCGTTTCACGACTGGCCGTTCCGTTTCCAATGGCTATTAAGTTTACACCAAATTCGTTAATCAGTTTTTCGATTACCGCTTCTCCTTCGGCTATTTTTTGCTGAGGAGGAGTTGGATAAATTGTTGTTCCTGTATAATACTTACCGGTTTGGTCAACCACCGCGACTTTACAACCTGATCTGAAAGCAGGATCAACGCCCATAATTACTTTGTTCTGTAATGGTGGTTGCATTAAAAGATTGCCAAGATTTGTGGCAAAGGTTTCGATGGCATTCTCGTCGGCTAAATCGGTGAGTGCATTACGGAGTTCACGTTCAAGGGAAGGGAAGAGCAACCTTTTATAGGAGTCTTCAATGGCATCTTGAAGGCGTTCAGTGAAGATACTGATGTCGTTATGGATAATGATATTATCCATGGTTTCGAGGGTTCGTTCCTCCCAGATTTCAGTATTTACAAAAAGGATATTCTCTCTTTCACCGCGATTTATAGCGAGGATTTGGTACGGCTTCAGCTTGCTGGTTTTGTAAGAGAAATCGTAATAATCCTCAAAATTGGTGCGTTCTTTTATAGCTGGATTTTTCTTGGTGCTGATGGTAGCGTGATTCATAAAAATATCACGTAGCTTTTCGCGAACTTCTAAGCTTTCGTTTACCCATTCAGCCACAATATCAGTAGCACCTTTCCAAGCTTCATCGATGCTATGTACTTCTTTCTCAGCATTTACAAATTCCTGAGCAAACGTATCTGGATCTCCATCGTTAATTTCTTGTTTCCAGATAAGATCAGCTAGAGGCTCTAAGCCTTTTTCTTTGGCTTTATCGCCACGAGTTTTCCGTTTTTGCTTATAAGGCAGGTAAATATCTTCAAGAACAGTTAGCTCGGTACAAGCTATAATTTTTGCTTCTAATTCGGGGGTGAGTTTGTCTTGCTCTTGGATAGACTTTAGTATAGTTTCTTTACGAGACTTAAGTGTCTTTTGAAACTCCAAAGCATCTCGAACTGCACGGAGTTGCTCCTCATCTAAGCCACCTGTGGCTTCTTGACGGTATCTTGCTAAAAAGGGGATAGTCGCACCTTCTTCAATAAAGCCAGCAACGGTGTTAATCTGTTTTTGTGAAAAACTCAATTGAGCGGCAATACGCTCTACTATTTTTTTATCTGTCATTTAGGTCTGATGATTCATACGATATTAAGAACCTTAATAATAGTAACACTACAGATTGATTGGTAGCAGTAATTGTGAAAATTAGAAATTTATGCCTGTAAGTTTTACTTCACATTATCTTCACTTTCAAAGTATATCCTTCTTTCAGAAACAATGAGGTTAATCAGTCTTCGAATAGACTTTCTCGAGTAAAAAAAGAACAAACAAGAATCAATAAGGAGTTAGAAATGAGATTTCCACTATTCACAATAATTGTGGGATTGTTAGTAAGCGTTTCAGCAAATGCTCAAACTAATTACACCCTCAATCAAGAGAAATCAGAGATTATCATTAAAGGAACCTCATCTTTACACGATTGGGAGTCAAATGCTGAGACTATCAGCGGCTTGGCTACTTTCCAAGTAAACGATGGTAGTCTTGAAGCAGTAGACAAACTCAACTTAACTGTTGAAGTAAAGTCTATAAAAAGTGGTAAAGGTATTATGGACAGCAAAACCCATGATGCATTTGATGCTAAGAAAAACCCACTCATTATTTTTGAATTGGGCGAAGTAACTAGCATTACCGCTGACTCAATCTTTACTAAAGGTACACTCACTATGGCAGGTGTAAATAACACCATTGATCTGGTAGGTGCATATAGTATTGATGAGAATGGGACTTTGAGCTTCTCAGGCTCAGAGAAATTAAAAATGACTGACTACAAAATGAAACCACCAAAAGCCATGTTAGGCACGCTAAAAACTGGCGATGATGTGGAAGTAGTATTCAGTGTCGCATTCCAAACAAATTAATCTAAATAACTAAATCAACTGTCATGAAAAATCTAATTAAATCTCTATCATCTGTCTTTATGGTTGTGCTATTGCTAGCAAGTAGCGTATATGCACAACAAACACGCGATATGCAAAACTTCCGCTATCCAGATAAACGAGGCATCAATGTATTTGAATCACCAAAAACTAACGATGTTACTTTTGACGGCCTGAAAGTTCGTGTTGGAGCTTCTAATACTATCCAACTTCAGTCTTTAAGCCATGATAACAGTGGTACTGCTCCATTAGCTGAGATTGGCACTAACTTCAACTTAGCTACTTCTAGTTTAGCTTTTGATGTTGCTCTTTATGACGGTGTTAGAATGCATTTAACAACATACTTGTCATCACAGCATCACCCAGAACCATATGTAAAAGGTGGGTACATGCAAATTGACAAATTGAATTTCATCCAAGAAGATTTCCTTTCAGAAATTATGGACAAAGTGACTATTAAAGTAGGTCATATGGAAATTAACTACGGTGACAATCACTTTAGAAGAAGTGACAATGCTCAAGCTTTATACAACCCATTTGTTGGTAACTACATCATGGATTCTTTTACTACCGAAGTTGGTGGTGAAGTATACTACAAAAGCAATGGCATACTAGCGATGCTCGGTTTCACTAACGGTAAATTGAACCAAAGTGTTGTTGAGCCTGCTCCAGGTTCTCCTGTTACTCGTGTATCAGTAGTTGGTAAACTTGGTTATGACAGCCAAATCAACGAAGATCTAAGAGTTAGATTAACAGGTTCTATCTACCGCACTGACGAGTCTGCTAGAACTTACCTATACGCTGGTGACCGTGCTGGTTCACGTTACTACGCAGTAATGGAAGGTAGCTTTAGAGCAGGTCGTTTTGACCCAGGCTTCAGCAACGAGTTGACTGCAATCATGGTTAACCCATTCGTAAAATTCCAAGGTCTTGAGTTCTACGGTGTATTCGAAAGTTCTACAGGTAAAGCAGTAGCTGAAACTGATTCAAGAAACTTTATCCAACTTGGTTCAGAACTTATCTACCGCTTTGGAGCAACTGAAGACTTCTTTGTAGGTGGCCGTTACAACAGCGTAAGTGGTGAGTTAAACACTGGCGACGACGTTTCAATCGACCGTTTCAATATCGGTGGTGGCTGGTTCTTAACTAAGAATATCCTTGCAAAAGTAGAGTATATGAAACAATCTTACACTGATTTCCCAGTTGGAATCTACGAAGATGGTGAGTTTAACGGATTTATGGTTGAAGCTGTAATTAGCTTCTAATTCTAACCCCTCATAAAAGGCGTATGGTGAAACATACGCCTTTTTTTATGTCCATGAATTTTTGGACTGATCACTTTGCCTTTTAAACCTCGGGCATATGCTACGAGATGATTAGGGGTTTATCTTTTCCCAAACTAGAAACAAAGTTGTCTTTTCTGTAGATAAGGGTAAATTCGCTTACTGTTATTAAATTAAAACAACGCTCACCGTCATCCTGAAGATACCTCTGAAGGATCTTCCCAGCTATTAAGAAGCAATGGTTTTATTTATAGGTGATAGCGATCGTAACCTCTCATTTTTACGCACCACTAATACATTCATATATCGCTGAGGGCTGTACTTTTGTGCCGCTCCCGAATCTCGGGTTTACCATGTACCAAAAGCTCTCGACAAGAATAATTGGTGCGAACTCCATGGCATCGACTCAATTATTCCAAAGGTCTTCGTTCGCTTTACCACATACAAGACCGAGCCTGTGTGGAATAATTACCACTGGCGGAGACGTCGATTCCATTGCGTTCTTTCTTCGCCATTAATTCTAAACGTCGATGGGGTTTGGTGGGCTAGTTAACACTAAGAGGCTTAAAGAACTAAAAACCTACCAACGATTCTGCTAACGAGCGTTTCTCAATTTAAGGCAGTTCGTAGCTCAGTCTTTCCTGCTTTTACAAGAAGTTCAAAAGTAACAACAAGCTCATCTCGCACTTTAATAAGTCCAAACAATGCTCTTGGTGGTTCTAGATTGAAATCGCTTAATTTTAGTTTTTGAGTTCCAGAAATAGAAACCACTTTATCATCCATAACCTCTTCTGTAAGAGAAACTAAATACTTCTGAGTAGTGCCGCCCAAGCTAATTGCAATGCTCGCGCTCGTTGGAATATCATTTTCCGAGAACACTTCCAAAAGTGAGATATCTATGTTTGGATACTCTTTACTCTTGAGCGTACTTTTAAAATCTCTGTTAATTGCTCGCTTGCCACAGTCAAAAGAATCAATAGTAAGGGGCAAATTATCTCCACTTACAAGTATGCTATCTTTTGAAATTTCTAGCTGATGAGAAAGCGTATCAAGCTCAAAACTGTTAGCATATTTACATTCAAAATCAGTCACATTTGATGTCCCATTAATTCTTAATTTACTCTCATTAAGAACGACAGTCTGAATAGACACTTCTTGTTGTTGGGCTTTTACAAAATCTGGTTGAATAGCTACTAGTATAAACATACTAGCAACTAGAGAAGACTTACAATATAGATGCAATTTATTAGGCTCGTTTTTAACTTTTTCAAACTCATTTTAACTCATCGAAAATACTACAAAACATGACTGACATCAAAGAGCTACTTAACGCTGCTGTCGAAATCGCAAAAATTGGCGGCGAGCATACGCTCAAATACTTCAAAAAAGATTTCGAAATAATTAGCAAAGCAGATGATTCTCCGGTTACGATTGCAGATCGTGAAACCGAACAGATCATTCGCAAAGAAATTCTTAAAAGATATCCAGACCACGGTATTATTGGCGAAGAATACGGACGCACTAACGAAGATAGTAACATCCAGTGGGTTTTAGATCCTATTGATGGAACAAAATCATTTATTCATGGCGTTCCATTCTATACCACATTAATTGGTATTATGATTGACAACGAACCAATTATCGGTGTTATCAACGCTCCAGCGCTCGACGAAATTTGTGCAGCAGCTATTGGCCACGGTGCCACGTTTAATGGCAAACCATGTCATGTTAGAAATACAGAGAAATTAGCAGATTCGACCTTCTTAGTTACCGAAATCAAGAGATTTCAGGATAACGGGTTAGAGCCACAGTTCCAGGAACTTATGGCAAAAACTAAACTACACCGTACTTGGGGTGACGCTTACGGACACATGATGGTAGCTATTGGGCGTGCCGATGTGATGTTTGATCCAATTCTAAATATTTGGGATGCAGCGGCGTTGCTTCCAGTGGTAAAAGAATCAGGCGGTGTTTTCAGTGATATGAACGGCGACGAAACCATTCATACTGGAAACGGATTTTCTACCAACAAAGCATTATACCCACAAGTAAAAGCAGTATTTGACGCACACAAATAAATGATGAATCACAGACTATTACAGATTGCCTCATTATTAATCTTTCTCTTTACAGGCGCTCAGAAATGTGAATTTGGAACGGATGGTTTTGATTATGAAACGAAACCGTCTATTCCATTTGCGTTCGAGCACTTAGATTTAGATTTAACCATTCTACCATCTGATAACGTTGTTAAAGGTGTTGCTACGTACGCTATTCGTGCAAAAGCCCCAAACCAAGTTTCGGTACTTCTGCACGCCGCAGAGCTCGAAATTTCTGCGGTAACAATGAACAATGCAGATGTGGAATTTATGGTTAGCAACGATTCGCTCTTAATCACACTAGCCGATACGCTAGATGTAGGAGAAAAAGCGAATATTGCGGTAACTTGGCAAGCAAAGTCTGTGTTTGGAACTCATTTAGATTACTTGGGAACTGTTTGGGGAAGCCTTAATCCGAAAGCACTTCGGCATTGGCTTCCCATTTTTGATCACCCAAGAGTGGAAACAAAAATAGATGCAAAAATTACTATTCCAGCAAATTTAGACGTCGTTTTTAACGGCAATTTGTTGAAAGACGAAATCGTTTCGGCAGACCAGAAAGCCGTTTATTGGAGCAGTAAAACAGCAATTCCTGTAACGGGGATGTCATTTGCCGTTGGTTCATTTAGCCACGAAGAAGTGATTGCGGGCACTAAGAAAATCCGATTATTCTCAGAAGAAAGTATTCTTACCAAAGATGAGTTCAGTTCACTACTTCAAACCGCAATAAGCGCCAAAAAAAACGTAGAGAATACACTTAGTTTCGAATTTCCATTTGATGCGTTGAATATCGTTGTACTCCAAAATAGTTATTGGGAAGAGAAACAAAGTGGAGCAGGAATTATCTATCTCTACAAAGATTTAGGTTCATTAAGTGCTCAGCTGAAACGTGGAATTTATTCGCAGTGGTTTGGGCAGTATCAGCGTTCAGAAAATATGGTTACAGATTTTGAGAAAATGGAAGTGATGAGAACGGCACTTCATTATTCTATTGAAAAGGAATCCATCCTTTTAGAGAATCCAGATTCTTTATACAGCGCTCTTTTTTGGAACGCAGCTCAACAAGGCTTTCTAACCACAGACGATTTCTTCCAAGAAATCACGAAAAAGTCTCTATCTGAACTCATAAAATCGGGTAATGGTGTTGTAAATGATGATAAGTACGATGGATATTGGTACGAGCAAACGGGCTTAAATTGGGCATCTTCAACTACTAGCTTATTAGACGATTATGAACTTGGTAGAAGTGACCAAGAAGAGCCTTTGATGTATAGCGTAAGTGCTACTTATGACGAACGAAACTCTAAGCTTACATTTTATTTTGATGCGCTTTCTGGAAACGGCGAAATCCTTTCAGGGTTGAATTTGAACGTGTATACCTTCGATGATACCACATCCACAGAAATAGCTTTCACAGGAAAAAAAGATTCGGTTACGGTTGAAGTTCCAATGAGTACAGAGTACGTAACACTTTCAGCAGGTGTAACTCAGATGAGCCAAATTGAATATGGATCATTTCCAGTAATGCTATTACTTAATCAATTGAGAAGTACGGATGTTAAAGAGCGTGAGCTTGCGGCTCAACTTCTTAGCTATCACACTGAAAATCCTGACTTGCAGTTAGCATTGGGTGACGCACTTGCTTCCGAAACTAATCCTGAGGTTAAAGCTAATTTGCTAGAGACTTTTGGAGTGTTTACAAAAGGTGCAACTGGAACTGAGCAAACATTCCTAAAGGAATTGAATAGTAAGTCTGAACAGATTCAAATCGCTGCTGTAAAAACGCTTGGTAATTATTTCGGCGATGACATGGTGAAAAGCTCGTTACAGTCTAAGATTTTGAGAACAGAATATCCGAGTGTATTTAGTGAAGGTTTACTTTCGTACCAAACAATTGCACCAGCAAGCGAATTACTCGCTTTAGCGAAAAGACTTCAAAAAGCAGATACTACAGGCCAAAAAACATTGCAAGCACTTCAGTTGGTGATGGATGTAGAGAACTCAATTTCGGGACTTGAATTGGCAGAGGAGCTAGTGAGTAACTCATATCCCTACACAACTCGATCTAAAGCTCTTGATTTACTCATACAGCATCAAAATGATGAAGAGTTTTGGCGACTAAAAACTGTTGAGTTGATGGATGATTTAGACCCAAGAATCCGTATTCAGGCTCTAGAGTCGAGTAAATACTTACTCGGGCAAACAGTCAAAGACTTCCTTTCTAAAGCGCTCTTGAAAGAATTTGACCCTCGTGTTCGCGTAGCAATAGAAGAATGGACAGGGCTTTATTCTTCTGAGAAGAATTAAGTAGTTTTAGATTTCGAATTTTGGATTGAGGGGGTAGGATTTAATAATTACTCCCTAAATCCCAACCAACGTCCTTGTCATCTTACGTACTCTAGCTCGTTCCATCCCTTTGAAGAATGGAAGCTGGAGCTTCCATACTGCATTACGCAGCAGAGCTACGTAACGAGTGTAACCAACGTCCTCGTCATCCTGAGGATACTTCCGAAGGATCTTATGGAATGGCTATGAGTTAGCTGACAAGGTCATTCCTGCGCAGGCAGGAATCGGGGGTTTTATTCCGAATTCAAATCCGAAGGGACCTCCCTCTGAAATCAAACAAGTTTGATTGCTGTCTCCCCCGAGGGGAGATATTCTGTGCCCAAGATTTAGAAAAAGCAAGAAATCAGGGTGAGGACAGTGGACCAATAAATCTAATAACGAAACCCAAGCCTCTAAACAGCAATTATATAAGAAGTGATCGCAGCTATCTGGGATCCTTTCGTGTTACTAAATTCATAGATATCTGAAAAGGCATAACTCTTACCATTCGGCATTTTCATTATGCCATTAACTGCGCCCATTTTGCCGTGAGTCATAATCTTCTCGATGGTCAGTTCTGTTGGGGTTACATCCTTCATGCTATCCAGTTCGGTAGAAAATTCAGCTTTTCCATGGATTGACCGATCACCAACTAAGTTCCAAACAACGTTATCTATCACACTCTCTAGAAGGAAACTTACGTTGCCTTCTGCAAATGCGATGTTGAATTGTTTGAGAAACTCCATTTTTGGAGAGTTACCACAATTTATGGGAATTGTAATCTTTGGCATAACACTTGTTTTTAAAATGAGTGACTAAAGTTTTTTTAGAGGAATGAAAAATCGCTTATTCACTAAAACTGTTATTCGCTCCAAATAGCCAACTCATTTCCCGATGGATCAATAAAGTGGAATCGGCGGCCACCAGGGAATGAAAAAATATCAATCGAAATGATACCTCCAGCTTCTTCAACCTTATTTTTAATGGCTTCAAGGTCAGAGTGATAAAGTACAACCAAAGCTCCATTAACTACTTTAGCATCACTTTTCTCGAAACCGCCCTCTATGCCACTATCCGAAAAAGCTACATACGTTGGGCCGTAATCAGTGAATGTCCATCCAAAAGTTTTGCTATAAAATTCTTTTATCTGTTCGAGATCAGGAGCTAAAAATTCAACATAATTGATGTGATTGTTCGTTTGGCCCATTGAGAAGTAGTTTTATAGATGAATTGATGACTAAGTTTAGACAGTAATGAAATTGTTCTAGAAAGAAAAGCGTACGTGGGGATTGAGAATTAATAATTGAAAGATTATAGATTATGAATTTTAAATTTTGAATGATAATAGGCTAAAAACTAACGTCAATTCCTCAATCACTTAATAACGAAACCCCAAACCACTCAGGTCTCGGTCATTCCTGTAGATGCTAAGTAATTCGTTGACAGAAATAACTTTTTGATTTGCTTCAGAGTGTCAATACGCCCACCAAACCACAGCCATTAATGAGATGAGTGTATTAGCGATCACGGAAATAATGTGAAGTTAAGATCAGCAATCACCTGCGAACAAAACCATTGCTTTTTGTTAGCTGGGAAGATCCTTCAGAGGTATCTTCAGGATGACGGTGAGCTTAGTTTAATTTATTAAAAACTGTCAACGAATTATCTAACATCTACAATCCCGAATTTATTTCGGAATCTTACGGAGTGGCTGTGATTTGACGAGCTTACTTAACCCAACAGGGTTGCCATCTCAAATACTGAAGGAAGTCAGAGACTTTATGGTTACTTATACTTTTAAGTCACCACTCCGCTAAGACTTAAATGAACATTGGACGGAATGAGAATTAATAATTCAAAATTAAGAATTTGGGAGGGAATTATGAATGTTGAATAAGGCAGGGCTAAAAAAACAACGCCCATTAACAAATCCCCAATTCTTAATCCTTAACTCTACATTCTTAATTCTTCTCCTTTCCCGAAACTCTCTCTTTTAATTGTGTGCATAAAATGCGTATTTACTCCGCATGATCTCCCTTCAAAACATCACCAAAAAATATAATGGAAAAACGGTTCTCCATGGAGTTTCGCTAGAAGTTCCTCGAGCCAAAACGGTATCGCTCATTGGCCCAAGTGGGTGCGGTAAATCTACGTTGCTTCGTATTGCAATGGGGTTGATTTCCCAAGATGGTGGCACCGTTAGCATTGATGGCGTTGAAATGGGAAACGATAACATGCTTCAAGTTCGGCAGAAAATGGGCTATGTAATTCAAAAAGGCGGACTTTTTCCTCATCTTACTGCCCGACAAAATTGCACGCTAGTCGCGAATTATTTGAATTGGGATGCCAAGCGCATGGAGGGTAGAATAGAGGAACTCGCCAGCCTTGCCAAAATCGAAATGAGTCAACTAGATAGAAAGCCAGATGAGCTTTCAGGGGGGCAGCAACAGCGCATTAGTTTGATTCGAGCGCTCATGTTAGATCCGGAAATAATCGTACTTGATGAACCACTCGGCTCCATCGATCCACTGGTACGCTACGAATTGCAAACCGACCTCAAAGACATTTTTAGCACGCTTAATAAAACGGTTCTTCTTGTTACTCACGACTTGGGTGAAGCAGCATTCTTAGGTGATGAAATTGTGCTGATGAGAGATGGAAACATCGAACAAAAAGGTTCTATCAAACAAATTTTGAAAGAACCGGCCAATGAATTTGTTGAACGTTTTGTAAATGCCCAACGCAGTCCACTATCGGAGCTAGAGCTATGAGACTGCTGAAGAATCATATCGAACTCAAAAAAGTATCCACTTCAAATTCACCCCAAAAGATTTCTGTTTGGGGAATAGCACTGTTATTGATATTCAGCTTTGTAGGAAGAAGCAGTTTTGCTCAAGTCATGGAGCCTGTGAAAGTAGGAACGAAGCTCTTTACAGAATCCGTGATTATTGGCGAAATCTCGTATCAAATGTTGCAGGAGGAGGGATTCGAAGCCCAATTTTATAAGCAACTCGGTGGAACTCGTATTTTGTGGAATGCACTGTTGAGTGGCGAAATTGACATCTATCCAGATTATACGGGCACAATTATTCAAGAAATGCTTGGTGGTGCTGATATCAAAACCATTGGGGAGTTAAATGAGAAACTCGCTGACTTAGGTCTTGAAGCCACAGAATCGTTGGGATTTAATAATACCTATGCACTAGGGATGTTGAAGGAAAAAGCAGATAAACTCGGGATAACTTCCATTTCCGATTTACGCAATCACCCTGAGCTAAAGTTTGGATTTAGTAACGAGTTTATAGACCGCGCTGATGGATGGGTTGGACTCAAAAGTACGTATCGTTTAGCGCCTAAAACAGTTACCGGCTTAGACCATGATTTAGCTTACCGAGGTTTGCAAGGCAACAACATCGACATCATAGATTTGTACTCTACCGATGCCGAAATCGACTATTACAATCTAAAAGTCCTTAAAGATGATCAGCAGTTCTTCCCCGATTATCAAGCCATTATACTTTATCGCAAGGAACTGAAGAATACGAATCCTAAAGCCGTGGAAGTGCTAAAGCGCTTAGAAGGGCGTATTAACGAAGACGTGATGGTAGCGATGAATGCAGCCGTCAAAATTCGAGAGATAACGGATGCCGCTGTTGCATCAAATTACTTAGATCAAAACTTTGGTATCAAAACCGAGTTTAAGGAATCTACGATGTGGTCGCGCTTGTGGGTTAACACTCTGGGGCATTTGTATCTAGTGGGAATTTCTTTGGGCTTGGCGATTCTAGTCGCCATTCCGTTGGGTGTTGTAGCTGCTAAAGTATCAGCAATTGAAAGCATTGTACTCAATGTGGTGGGGGTGTTACAAACTATTCCGTCCCTCGCTCTTTTAGTATTTATGATTCCTTTGTTGGGCATTGGCGCTGTTCCTGCAATGGCAGCATTATTTCTGTACAGTTTGTTGCCCATTGTTCGAAATACACATTCAGGCATTAAAAATATCCCGATGCCTATCATCGAATCTGCCCAAGCGCTGGGTTTGCCAAATTCCGTAATCTTAAAAAAGATTGAATTACCACTCGCACTCCCAACCATTTTAACGGGTATTAAAACCTCTGCCGTCATCAATGTGGGAACTGCAACTCTTGGAGCTTTAATTGGGGCAGGGGGCTACGGTCAACCGATTCTTACTGGTATTCGCCTTGATAGCGTTTCGCTCATTCTCGAAGGCGCCATTCCCGCAGCCGTACTCGCATTGTTGGTTCAAGGTTTCTTTGATCTCGTAGAACGGGTAATGAGACGGTAGAGTTGAAGAATTGAGAATTAATAATTCAAAATTAAGAATGTTGGAAATTTTGAATTTTAGATGATGAATGTTGAATTGGGACTGGTATTTAAAAATTATTCCCCAAACCTCAGTCAACGCCCCAGTCATCCTTGTAGATGTTAGATAATTCGTTGACAGTTTTAATAAATCTATCAACGCTCACCGTCATCCTGAAGATACCTCTGAAGGATCTTCCCAGCTATTAAAAAGCAATGGTTTGTTTGTAGGTGATAGCTAATCTTACCTTCACATTATTGTCGTGTTCGCTAAAGCATTCATCTCTTTGATAGCTGTACTTTTGTGCCGACAAAAGTACCAAAAGCTCTCGACAAGAATTATTGGCGCGAACTCCATGGCATCGACTCAATTATTCCAATGGTCTTCGATCATTTTTCCCACATTCAAGACCGAGCCTGTGTGGAATAATTGCTCCTGCCGGAGACCTCGATTCCATTGTGTTCTTTCTCCGCCAATAATTCTAAACGTCGATGGGGTTTGGTGGGCGTATTGACACTCTGGGTTTTAAAAATAACTAGGTGATTTGTCAGGAATGAAATAGTTATTTCTGTCAGCGAATTATCTGACTTATACAATCCTGAGGATACTTCCGAAGGATCTTCAAAGTCATTAAAAAGCGATGGTTTTGTTAGGTGAAGCGAGATCCATAAACATAGATGAAATTTTGATATAGAATGGAATGGAAAGAAGTCGGAGACTTCTTGTTGATGTATTCTTTTAAGTCTTTAGCGATAGCGGTGACTTAAAAGAACTTTTGTTAATTTTAGTATGAATGTTGAATTGGGGCAAAGCTCAAAACTCATTTCTCACAACTCACGGCTAAAGCAACGCCCACCACTCAATCACCAAACAACTCAATCTCTTAATCCCAAGCATAAAAAAAGCCTTCTTCCCCGTGAAGGAAAGAAGGCTTAAATTACATTAACAGTAATTAGATAGATAGGAGATTAATCCTGACCACCGTTACGGTTAGCGGTACGTGGTTTAGGCCATGTCATTTGCTCGCCTGATCTTGGGCTTATAGGCAAAATGGCTTTTTCGCGAGAAGTTTTGTCTGGATCTTCGCTAGCCATGTACGTTAAGATAGCCGTCAAAATCGCATTGTTACGAACGTCGTCGAATACGATTTTATCATAGGTATCTAAGTTTGTGTGCCATGTGTAGTTCCAGTAGCTCCAGCTTAATGAGCTAAGTGAAAATGCAGGTGCGCCTTTGGCTACAAACGATGCATGATCGGTTCCACCGCCAGATGGCGTGCCAGGGAAAGTAGTTTCGATATGGCGACGGATATCTCTAGGAACAGCTTCTAACCAGCTTCCTACATAATCGTAAGAGTGCAAGAAACCTTGGCCAGAAATATTAACCACACGACCTGTACCATTATCTTGGTTGAATAAAGCCTGCATGTTGTCTACAATCTCAGGATTGTCTTCAACAAAAGCGCTAGAGCCGTTCAAACCTTGCTCTTCACTGCCCCAAAGGCCAATTAAGATGGTACGTTTTGGGTTAGGATATACTTTTTTCAAGATACGTGCTGCTTCCATCATAGTGATAGAACCCGTTCCGTTATCGGTAGCGCCTGTTCCGCCATCCCAAGAATCGAAATGCGCTGATAAGATGATGTACTCATCAGGAAACTCAGTTCCTTTGATTTCAGCAATAGTGTTGAAATTATCAACAGTACCGTTGTCTTTGCTTTCAGCTTTTAGGCTGATTTTTGGCTTGTCGCCGTAGTCAGCTAAGCGATGTAGCAAACCATAATCTTCTAGAGAAAGATCGATTACAGGGATTTTCTTCGTGTTTGCACTAAAGATTTTGTTAGCACCAAAACCGTTAGACCAACGTGACTGAATGATACCTACAGCACCAGCTTTTTCAAGTGCAGCGTTTATCGTACGAGAGTTGTAGCCTGTGTTAGAAATGTTCTTGTTCCAAGCTTTAGTTTGCTCTTCACGATCAGCTTTCATTTTTGCGAAAGACTCTTCCGTAGCAAATTCTTCCCAGTTATAATCAGGACGGCCAGTTGGCTGTGGCATTGAAACCAATACAAACTTGCCTTTAACTGTTTTTAGCCATTTTTGGAAAGCAACTGAGTCAGCCACTTCAGGGATAGAAAGAACTTCAGCTGTTACACCTTTTTTAGGAGTACTTGGGCTCCAAGCCAATTGCATACCTTGTAGGGTAACCACGCGAGGTGATACTAAATCGATATGAGTGATGCCTCGTTGCCAGCCACGCCATTCGCCCCACTTTTCGTTGCGAGCATCGATGCCCCAACTTTCGAATTTTTCAACTGCCCACTTGTTAGCTTGTAACATTTGAGGCGTTCCCACTAAGCGGGGTCCAATAACGTCAAGTAATTCGTGTGCTAGTCGTTCAAGTTGAGAGTTCTCCGTAGCTTCTTGCACGATGTCCTCAACAACTTCTTTGGTAGTTTGTGCCGACACAAAATTGCCGCCTAACACCAAAATAAATAGTAATAGTAGTAGTGATCTTTTCACTGTATTTACCTCAATTTAGTTAACTGATAACCTGCAATATATCAAGAAGAATAGACTAGATTAAGACTAATACGTTTTTTTACGTTTGAATGAAGGGGTGGGGGTTATTAATGAATAATTAATAATTGGGGAGGGCGTTGGAATTTTGAATGCTAAATTATGAATGAGGAATTATGGGGCTAGGTTTCCAATCAACTCCCCAAACTCCATCAACGTCATTCCTGCGCAGGCTGGAATCTAGAGCTAGAATTACAACACAGCCCTCATTACCAACCTAGATCTCGGGCATACGCCGCGAGATGACTGTGAGATGTTGGATGTTGAAGGCCCCAACGAACTAACTCCCAAACCCCAATTCTTAATTCTACATTATTAATTCTAAATTCTTAACCCCACCAACGCCCCAGTCATCCTGAGGATACTTCCGAAGGATCTTCAAAGCCATTAAAAAGCGATGGGAATATTGAATGTTAGATTTTGGATTATGAATTATGGGGCTAGGTTTCCAATCAACTCCCCAAACTCCATCAACCGCATTCCTGCGCAGGCAGGAATCTAGAGCAAGCGTGACAACACAGTCCTCACTAC
>JBLWXP010000004.1:0-368049 GCA_048267405.1 Balneola sp.
GAAGATCCTTCTCCCGAAGCCTCGGGATCAGGATGACGGTGAGCTTTGATTTATTTATTAAAACTGTCAACGAATTATCTAACTCCTACAAGAATGACCCGTAGTTTTAAGTCAGGGACAAAGTTCTAAACTCTAGTTTTTTTCTGCGAGTCTTCTTTCCCTCTCGTTACGTAGCTCTGCTGCGTAATGCAGTCTGGAAGCTCCAGCTTCTAGTATATGAGGAAGTTGATCAAAATATTATTCCTTACAAAGATGCTGAAACAAGTTCAGCATGACCGAGATAGTTTTCAAGTGTAAATCTGATAGCGAATTTACTGGCTTCTACAAAAATGTCCCGTCATCATAAGTCAGGGACAAAGTTCCAAACTCTAGTTTTTTTCGGCAAGCCTTTTAAGTAGGCGTTCTTGAAAGCCTTCGGCGGCTTTTACGGTGTGTAGCGATTGCAAAAGCTTTAAACCTTCTTTCGCGGAGAATGCCAATTCACGGAGCTCATCTTCGTGAACCAGCACCTCCTCGAAAGCGTCTCTCTCGACCATGTCAAGATTGTCTTCAACGTAATTGCTAATATAATCTTCAATTACTGGATGGTACTCTCTGTCTAAAAATTTCTTCATATCAAGGTATTGCTAGTGGTTATTCAACACCTTTAATGTCATTCTTAGAAAGAAGTTCCCAACTCTACATATTTTCCTATAAGATGATGAATTTGTGCTCTACCTCGGTTGATGCGAGACTTAACCGTACCCATTGGCGTTCCTGTTATTTCAGAAATTTCTTCGTAGGTCATTTGCTGTAAATCTCTAAGCATTACAACCTCGCGGAACTCATCTGGTAACGACATCAATGCTTTTTCAAGCTTCTCTAAGCTTAGTTTTTGATGAAGAATCTCATCTGGAAGGATATTAGTATCCTCGATTAACATTTCACGATCTTCAGAATCGTTTGGATCTTTATGAATCGAAACTTTATACATACGTTGCTTTTTCTTGTACAAGCTTTTTGCAAGATTTAAAGCGATGGTATACATCCAGGTAGAAAACTTTGCAATACGTTCGTAAGAAGCTTTGCTTTTATGAACTCTAAGAAAAGTTTCTTGAACTAAATCCTCGCAATCATGGTGGTCGTGCGTATAACGATAAAGGAAATTATGAAGGCGATCTTGGTAGCGTTTCACCAACTCATTAAAGGCGAGTTCTTTTCCGTTTTGGAAATATTCCATTAAATCTTCGTCACTGTACGCACTTACGTTCGATCCTACAAATGTATTCATAATCAACACCACTAAATTTTATTAAAATTCTCTGTTCAGAGCGAGTCGGTTTAACCGATGATTCGCTTAACAAGGAAGAATAAAATCGAGGTGGAGTCGAGTGTGCTAAAACCTTTGATAGAACGATCTGCGTCTAGCAGAGCTTCAAAAACACGAGGCATATCGGAATAACTAAAATTCGCTGCATCATCCCAAAGCTTATTAAAGTACCAGGCACTAGCAATACCAAGTTCGCTTTGGATCTGATTTTTCGATTGACCTTTTTCTGCCAATCTTCGAATCTGCCAAATGTTTGTAAACACACTGTTAAAGAACCCCACGAGTCGAATTAATTCTCCCGTGTCTGATTTAGCATGTTGCAACATTTGTTCCGAGATGTATAAAGCACGTTCCAAATTGCGCTTTACTATCGCTTCTTTCAGCTCAATCGCCGTATACTCGCGATATGAGCCGATTATTTTTTTTACGTCGGCTTCGGAGACCGAATCTGAAGTGTCTACAAAAGTACACACTTTGTCTATTTCTGTAGACAGTAACTGCAAATTATTACCTACAAACTGAGCCAATAATTGAGCTGCTGCAGGTGCAATTTGTTTTTTATGGTGAGATTGTACCCAAGCAATTACCCAATCAGGAATTAAGTAATCTGCTAAAGATTCAAACTGGTGGTAGCCAACATTCTTATTCTTAGCAAGAGCTTTGCCTAGGTTTGTATTGGCTGCAGGTTTACCTGTATCAAATAAAACGAGTAAGCACGTTGGATTTGGATGCTCTAGATAATGGATGAAATTCTGAAGATCATCTCCTCCCTTACCTGCTTGCAAAAAATTCCGAACAATAAGAACTCGTCGTTCGGCCATCATCGGGTAACTTTTAGCAATAGAAATCACTTTACCCAGTGTTAAATCTTGGCCGTAGAGCAAATCGAAGTTGAAATCTCTTTCGTGAACAGGCAAAATTTCAGAGAATTTATCAAGCAATTGGTCTAGATAGAACTCCTCTTCACCAAATAGATAGTACACCGGCTTTAATTGGTTCGAGGAAATTTCCTGAACTAACTGGTTAAATACATCTTTGCTATTTGCTTTTTTTGCTGCCATCGGGTGATGAAGATAAGCAAAGTGAGTTTTAATGAAATGAGAATGTTCACAATTTTGGAAAAATTTTTTTTTGGGGGATTAGCTTTCTCACTGCATCACAACTATGCTTAAAGTTGATATCTAATACGTTCTAAAAATTAATTTTCAGTTTCTACATTTCCCACCGAAGGATTCCCAATTTCTTTTTGTCTAAACAGTATCTATGAAACAAAAAGAGAATAACCTATGAGACATCTATTCATCATCCCTCCCATTAAACCAATACTTTTATTAAGCTTTCTTGTTTTGTTTTCTTGCACTGAAGCAAATCTCGGTAGCGACGACAATGACTCCGAAATCACTATAGAATTAAACGACACTGACTTTGAGCCAACCGATTGGACCGAAACAACTCATAGCAAAGATGCCGACCCAAACTTTGACGAAGTGTTTGAAGACAATACCGTAAAAAGATTAGACATTGTTGTAGACAGCGAACGCTGGGAAGCAATGTTAGCTGATATGAGCGATCTTTATGGAAGCTTTGGAGCTTCTGGTAGACCCGGTTCTTTAATAGAATCCGATGAAGATCCTATTTTTGTCCCGGCAGAAGTATTCTACAAAGACCAAGAATGGTACAGAGTGGGCATTCGCTTTAAAGGAAACTCTAGTTTGCAATCAACATGGAGTTCAGGAAACTTGAAATTGTCCTTTAAGTTAGATTTTGATGAATTTGAAGACACCTATCCTCAAATTAAAAACCAACGCTTCTACGGTTTCAAAAAGTTTAGTTTAAAAAACAATTATAACGACGCATCCATGTTGCGCGAAAAAGTAGCTTCCGATGTTTTTAGAGATGCTGGGCTTGCGGTATCTCATACGGCGTTTTATACCCTTTATGTAGACTATGGTGATGGTCCACAATATTTTGGAGTGTATACTTTGGTTGAAGAAGTTGACGATACTGTTTTAGACACTCAGTTTTCTGATGATAATGGGAATCTCTACAAACCAGATGGCACAGGTGCTTCTTTTGCATCCGGTACTTTTAGTGAAGATGTTTTCGAAAAGAAAACCAATGAAGACGATGAAGACTGGACCGATATCAAGAGCTTGTTTACTGCACTACACGCCGATAATCGCACTAGCGACCCTACGGCTTGGCGAAATGGATTAGATGCTGTATTTGATACCGATACTTTCCTAAAATACTTGGCAGTAAATACAGTGATTCAGAACTGGGATACTTACGGAAGAATGACTCATAATTACTATCTATACAACAATCCTGATACTGGCTTGCTTACTTGGATTCCTTGGGATAATAACGAAGCTCTACAAACAGGAAATCAGCAAGGCTCTTTACCATTGAATTTTTCTGGTTTGTCATCAAGTTCTTGGCCACTAATTGGATTTTTGTATAACAATGATGTCTATAAAGCAAAGTATGATGCTTACGTTGAGGAGACCATAAACAGTTACTTTAAAACTAGCGACATGCAAACGCTCTACACAAATTATGCTGCTTTGGTAGAACAGTATGCTACGAGCGAAGTTGCTGGATATTCCTTTTTACGCAACAGCTCTGAGTTTCAAAGTGCCATTAACACGCTAAAATCTCATGTAGCACAACGCACTAGCGCCGTAAATAGTTATTTAGATTGATTGATTAAGTTGTGATTGATGAAGGTTGAGCTGAATCCTCAACCTTCTTTTTTTTGTCTGATGAATTGAAAATGAGTTGGCTTTATTACTCCGATACTTTGTAAAAATTCCAGATTCCTGCCTTCGGAGGTATTCATAGATTGACCAAACCGTAACAAAATCTCATGACTTCGTAGGAATGATCGGTTGGTGTTTGGGTGCTGGTAACCAGAGAAATTCAAAATCTATAATCCATAATTCATAACTCCCCTTCTCCTCCCATTTTGAACTACAAAAGACAATGTTCATCTTTCCTTCTGCTTTAAGAGCATATAAGATGAATAATAACTTAGATATGGAAAATTATTTTTACATAAGAAAAGAATTGAATATGAATAATATTATCACACTACTAATCCTTATTGGGCTTACATCTTGTACGAATAACAAGTCTCAAGAGAAAACAAACAATGCTGTAAAATCAGAGTTTACCGAGGTCATCAAAGAAGATTATGAACTCTATAAACCAACTAAGCCAATTAATGCTGTTTTGATTCTATTTGGTGGCTATCCAGAAGTTGCTGAGGATGTCAAAAGAGAGTTTAAAATACTTGAAATGGCTAAAGAAAACGATGTAGCCGTTATACTTTCAAATTACAATCGGAAGCTATGGCTAGAAGAAGATGAAAAGCACCAACTTGCAAGAAGATTAAAGGAAATTATTGAAACCAATGAACTACCAACTGATAATATTTATATCGGAGGATTTTCAAGTGGTGGCAATGTAAGCCTATTAGTTAGCAACTATATTGTAGGAATGAAACAATTCTATATTGACCCCAAAGGCGTATTCATTATAGATTCACCTATTGATTTAGACGCAATTTATTCAACCTCAGAAAAGAATATTGAACGGAATTTTTCAGCAGTTTCTATGCAGGAAAGCGCATGGATAATAGAAACTTTAGGGAGCTATTTTGGGAATCCAAATGATCACCTTGAAGAATACGAAAAGAGCTCTGTATATATTCACAGAAGTGACAATATTTCTAACTTGCAGAAGTTAAAAAGTACTAAAATCAGACTTTATACGGAACCTGACACTCTATGGTGGAAAACGAACCGAATGGCTGATTACGAAGAAATGAATGCCTACTATATCAATAAATTATCGGAGAGTTTGCAACAACAAGGCTTTGAACATGTTGAATATATCCCAACAAATAACAAAGGATATAGAGCAAATGGAGACAGGCATCCTCATAGCTGGTCGATAGTTGATAAAGAAGATTTTATAAATTGGATGTTGGAGAAGTAAAGATTGTTAGTCGTTTTGTAAAATGGATGACATGATTTCTTGTTTCGTTTCTTTGTTATTGGGGTTAGTGGGTGTTTCTAGAAGTGAGTTGTGAAAAATGAGGTTTGAGCTAGTTCGTTATCGCAATTATCTCGTTGAGGGTTGTACTTTTAATCTCGTTACGTAGCTCTGCTGCGTAATGCAGTCAGGAAGCTCCTGCTTCCTGAATCTTCCCCGTGCTCGTTATCTCAAACACCCCTCGAATCATCCAAAGAACTGTTTGGATGATTAACTCCCCTCAATGAGACTTATTCTTGCTAGATTTGTGATACTCAGCTACATATAATTCCCCAAAGTTCTTTTAAGTCTTTAGCGGAGCGGTGACTTGAAAGTATACATAAACAAGAAGTCTCTGACTTCTTTCAACATTGATTTAGCTATGAGTTATTTCCAAACTCGTCATCACCGATACATATAGAACAACCAAATCTGTAATTGAATTACCTCACACCTACAAGAATAACTGCATCTGTTGTATATTTTATTACATTGAATACCAAACGAATGGTTTTATGAAACTAATAATAGAAATATGCTTACCGACATCAATCCGAAGTTACCCATGCGTGACAAAAATGTAACTAGAGAGTTTTACACCAATAAGTTGGGATTTACTGTATATGGAAGTGCTGATTATGACGGTTATTTAATGATGGAAAAAGACCTCATTCAGATTCATTTCTTTGAGTTTAAAGCTCTAGATCTTAAAGAAAACTATGGACAGGTTTATATCCGAACTGATAATATTGACCACTTCTACCAATCTTTGTTAGATAGAAAAACCAACATTCATCCTAATGGGCCATTGGAGATCAAGCCTTGGGGACAAAAGGAGTTTTCTCTCCTAGATCCAGATTCTAATCTGCTGACATTTGGTGAGAATATTTAGTTAAAGAAAACCCCCTTCCACATAAGTGAATATGAAAGCATATAGTATTAAAAATTACGGAGCGCCTGACAACGTGCTTAAACTTGTAGAAATCGAGCAACCGGAGCCTAAAGATAACGAGGTACGGGTTAAGGTTTGCGCAACAACAATCAATGATTACGACTGGAGCATTACCACGGGGAAACCTCTAGCCTATAGGTTGTTTTTTGGGATTTTTAGTCCGAGAAAAAAGTTAGCCATTCCGGGGATGGAAGTATCTGGAATTGTGGATCAGGTTGGGAATAATGCCACCAAGTTTAAGGTTGGCGATGCCGTTTACGGTGACATCTCCAACTTCGGATTTGGTAGTTTTGCTGAATTTCTTTGCATAGATGAGAAAGCACTTTCTCTAAAGCCCGATGCCTTGAGTTTTGAAGAAGCCGCTAGTATTCCACATGCTGCAATGCTTGCTGCACAAGGACTTCGAGATGTGGGGCAAATTAAAGATTGCCAGAAGGTTCTTATTAATGGCGGTGGCGGAGGTGTTGGTTCTTTTGGACTTCAAATAGCCAAACTGTACAACGCTGATGTTACGGGAGTGGATACAGGCGATAAACTAGAAGCGATGAAAGCTCAAGGCTTTGACACCGTTCTTGATTACAAAAAAGTTGATTTCACTAAGAGTGATGAGCAGTATGATCTAATCCTTGATTGCAAGACCAATCGGTCGCTTTGGAAGTTTCTGAACGTACTTAAACCTGAAGGAAAATACATTTCAATTGGTGGTGAGTCTGGCAAGCTGCTACAAATGTTGTATATGAATCCCATACTAAAACTATTTAGCAAGAAACGTGTGCACTTGGTTATGCTAGACACTAACAAAGACTTAGAGTACATCCATGAGCTTTATGCGGACAATAAGATACACTGTGTTATTGATGGCCCTTATACGTTTGACCAATTACCGTGGGCGATTCAACGCTTTGGGGACGGGCTCCATAATGGCAAGATTGTGATTAGGGTATCGATTGAATGATGTGGGTTTACTCATCGTTCAAACCAATCACCTATTTTGAAATAAAAGAGGTAATGTTCATCTTATGACTAGCGAAAACTCAATTATACCCAATAAAAAAGTTAGCATATGATGAATAGAATTAAACATAATTCATTGTTATTTACCATAAAAAGACAATGACTATGAAGCAAGCTTCAGTAAACTATGAGCAATTCATCATTGACGGTATAGCTATTCTAGAAGTTCGTCATTTTCATAAAGAGCTTAACCTTCCTTACAAGACTCTTGTTTTTATTGAAATTATATATATTTCTTCTTTATTAAATGCAAGAAACGAGTCAGAGTTAAGTAAAATTCGAAGTACTGTTTTTCCAATGGAACAGCCAAAAGACAAATTTTTTATTGAATACAGTCAGCTCTCTGAAATTATAAGTGATACTGAAATGAATTCACTATTAATTGATTTACTACAAAATACAACCGACTTTTACGAAGTAAATTTTATAATTTCAAAAATTGTAACTAAGAATAGTTTTTCTAAAAGTGAGGTTACTTGGATAATAGATTATTCTCTAGATAACTCTAAAATAAGAAAATCATTTAATGCCCAACAAATGCTTCTTGGATTCATAAATAAAAATAAAAGTAAAATGGAACAAGCTCTATTTGAAAGAGCATTAAAAGAGTTCCCACATTCTAATATTGGAGGAAAGTTCGTCGATTAAACAGAACTCTTTTCCGAATGGGTAAATGGGACTGCTACTCTCCTGTAAAAACTTATTACATAGACAGATAACACTAACTACCATTTTGAAATGAAATTGGTATTAATCATCTTGTGCCGAGAAATTAAAAGGTACAATCAGTAAAGCCATTATATGAAGCGTGAAGTAATGATATTTGCTTTACTATATTTATAGAAAAAGCAAGAACTAAATGATAGAAAAACACATAATTGACTTCAATGAAAGCCTTATTGGTCTTCGTGATTTTGTAGACTTAATTGACCCATTTTTAAATGACAAGGTTGAAGAGCATCATAAGCATATACAACCTTTAGTTAACTCCGCCTTGATTGAAGACTTGCTGTCGGAAAAAGATGATTGGAAGGATGGTGAAAGAGAGGAATTTCTCGAGATGCGAGAAAAGCTAAATAAAATGATCAACACTAAGTACGCTGATAGTACTCAAGTTATTATTGAAAAAGATGAAGTTTCTGAAGGTGAATTACAATCTATTTCAATCAGTATAAAGACAAGTGATGATGATGTCTACAACCATATTCAAAGTGTAAAGAAAACAAATAAGCACATAAGCCTATTATATACTAATTCATTAATCTCATTATTGAGTAACGTGGAATGGTTTTTTTCTCAAATACTTCATTTTTTTTACGATAAGCATCCTGAGTCAGCAGGAGTACAAAAAAGAACAATGACACTAGCTGATTTGAAATCATTTGAAACAATTGAAGATGCTGAAAAACACCTTATTGATATAAAAATTGATGAAATATTACGCGGTAACTTCGAAAGTTGGACATTAATACTGAAAGATGACATTGGCCTAGGACTAGGATACTTAAAAGACATGATGGATGAATTAGTCGAAATTTATCAAAGGCGAAATTTATTTGTCCACAATGGAGGTGAAGTAAACTCAATATATTTTTCAAAGGTAAAGTTGAGCCTCAGAGAAGGTGTTAACATAAAGGACAAATTAACAGTAGATAAAGACTACTTAGATAATTCTATATGTAAACTTCAAAAGGCGTTTATACTAGTTGGAGCAGAACTTTGGAAAAAACTCAGCCCCGAAGATGAAATGCGGGGCGACATTATAGGGGACATTATTTATGAAAATTTACTAGAGTCGAGATGGGATTTATGTGAAGGGCTTTGCTATTTTTCCCTAAAAGATGCTAGAATTAATCCTCTTGACAAATCAATAGCTCAATTAAATTATTGGTTATGTAAAAAGGAACAGGGACGACTCTCTGAAGTCGAGAAAGAATTAAATCAAACAGACTTCTCAGATAAAAAAGAGTTTTTACAATTAGGATTTCATGCTATTAAAGGAGAACACGACAAAATCGTTGATATACTACCCATTCTTTTTGAAACAAAGCAAATTAATGCTGAAGGATTAGAAGAGTTTCCAATTCTAAAGGAATTTAGAGATACAGATGCTTATAAGGATTTTAAAGAAACTTCAAAATTTTTTAAAGAAGAGAACTAATACCTGAGCAATTGGAACTGTATGATAACAAGAGCTGGAATTTCCAATCTACACTACGAATAAGAACATTAGTAACTACGATAAATAAAATATAATTCGAGTTTTTTAGGTGTAACTAGTCACTTGTAATTCATATAATGAAGTGATTTACGACGGCTAAATAAAACTACACTTCTCATGAATATTGTAACCTTAACGATCAATCCTTCTTTAGATAAAAGTGCAAAGATAGATCAGCTAATCCCAGAGCAAAAGCTAAAATGCCACGATATCCAATTTCAAGCTGGTGGAGGTGGCGTAAATATCTCACGTGTGCTTCATACTTTGGGTGTGAAAAATAATTGTGTATTCACCTGTGGGGGCGATACTGGAGAAACACTAAAGGGTTTACTTGAGGATGAGAAGTTAGAAATTACGCCTATCACTGTGGAACACTGGACTCGCGAAAACCTAGCGATTGTAGATACTAAAACCGACTTACAATACCGATTCGGGATGCCAGGAAAAGGTATCAGTGACACTGCCATAAAGGATATAAAAACCACCATTAATAAGTTAGTTACAGACGATTCTATTTTAATAATTAGTGGCAGTATTCCAGATTCTATGTCTCCAGATTTCTATGTAGAATTGATAGACAATTTAACCGCTAAAAACGTCAAACTTATTATAGATACTTCCGGTGCTGCCTTAAAAGCTAGTCTTAAAAAACCGGTGTTTCTAATGAAGCCTAACCAAAGTGAATTGGCTCAATTAGCCGGTAAGGACTTTTTAACCAAGACCGAACAAGAAGCCTTTGTTATGGAGTTAATCACCGGCAAGCGAGCCCAATACGTTATCGTTTCTTTAGGCGCTCGTGGTGCATTTTTAGCATCAGAGCAAGGTATTTTTTACCAGTCGACGCCCTCAATAAAAGTAAAAAGTACCATTGGAGCTGGCGACAGCATGGTGGCTGGTATGGTTTGCGCCATTGCGAAGGGCTATTCCTCTAAGGATATTTTAAAATGGGGAGTTGTTTGCGGTGTTGCTACAACAATGACCGATGGTACTAATTTAGCTTCTAAAGAGAATATCCAAAAGGTTTTAGAGTTGATGGAGGAGTAGTTAGTAGTTAGTAGTTAGTAGTTAGTAGTTAGTAGTTAGTAGTTAGAGGCAAGATTCGAATCCTTATTCAAAATTCATAATTCATATCCCCCAATTCTTAATTTTGAATTATTAATTCTTAATCTCGTTACGTAGCTCTGCTGCGTAATGCCGTCTAGAAGCTCCTGCTTCCAATGCTTTTCATTTATTCCTGCGCTAGTTAACACGAACACCTCTCGAATCCTTCTTTGCGAAAAGTGTTTTCGTCCGAAAATTATTCCAAAAAAAAAGCTTTGGCTACATTACATAACCAAAGCTTAATCTCATCAATAAAATTCTAAACCTTAGGGTCTTAGTCTTCCCATCATTCTTGGGAATGGGATGGTTTCTCTAACGTGAGATAATCCACATAGCCAAGCAACGGTTCGTTCTAGTCCAAGTCCGAAGCCTGCATGAGGTACAGAGCCGAATTTACGTAAATCTAAATACCAGCCGAATACATCCATCGGTAAGTTATGCTTCTCGATATGGTTTTGAAGAAATTCTAAATCGTCTTCACGTTGGCTACCACCAATAATTTCCCCATATCCTTCTGGCGCAAGAACATCTACACCTAATACAAGTCGCTCATCTTCAGGATCACGTTTCATATAAAACGCTTTGATTTCTGCTGGCCAGCGATGAACCATCATCGGTACTTCTTGCTTCATCATTAGCACGGTTTCGTCAGAGCCACCGAAGTCGTTGCCCCACTCAAAATTCTGAGCCGATTCTTTCCATTTTGGGATATTTCTAAAATCTTCTTCAATCTGGTCTAATCTAGCAGAAATCTCAATTTGTCTTCCTTCAATCTGCTTCTTTCTCCACTTCTTAGCAGAACCATGCTCTTTCTTAATCTCTTCTCTCTCCTGCTCTAAGCTCACTTTCTCGGCTTTGCGCTCTTCCATCATCGCATCAAGCATGTCAGCAGTTTCTTTACTTTTAAGTTGCTCTACGGCTTCAGTATAAGTGATGCGTTGGAATGAATTGTCGGCAACCGCTTGTAGTTTGGAAATATCTCGTTCCAGAATTTCTAGCTCGTTCTTTCTCTTTTCAATCACCGTCTTAACGATAAAGCGAAGCATCTCTTCCGCAAGATCCATATCCATATCTAAATCGTAATAAGCCATTTCTGGCTCAATCATCCAGAACTCGGTTAAGTGACGACGAGTTTTAGATTTCTCGGCTCTAAAGGTTGGGCCGAATGTGTAAATCAATCCATGAGCCATTGCCATTGCTTCACCGTAAAGCTGTCCAGTTTGGGCTAGATATGCTTTTTCTTCAAAATAATCGGTTTCAAAAAGAGTGGTACTTCCCTCTGCGGCATTACTGGTAAAAATTGGAGAATCCATTTGCACAAAATTCCGCTCTTGAAAGAAAGTGTGAATGGCGAATATAATTTCGTTTCGAACACGCATTGCCGCCCACTGTTTTTGGCTACGTAACCATAAATGGCGGTTATTCATCAAGAACTCAACGCCATGTTCTTTAGGGGTGATTGGGTAATCTTCCGCAATCTGAACAACCGTTAGATCCGTTACATGAATTTCATGTCCGCCTACACTTCGTTCGTCCGCTTTTACTGTACCTGTAATTTCCAGCGAACTTTCTTGCTTAAGCGAATTTGCAGCTTCCCAAACAGCTTCAGAAACATCATCTTGAGCTACAATACATTGGGCAAGTCCCGTTCCATCTCTAAGTTCTATAAATGCTAGCGCCTTACTCGTTCTAATATTGTATACCCAACCTTTCAAGGTTACGGTTTTGTCTACATGGTTTGCAAGCTGATTGATGTATGTCATGCTATTCTTAAATATGTTTTCAAATTGAACTCGTTTGAATGCCTTCACTAAGCGGAAGTCTGCACACAAAGTTAACCATAGTTCTAATTAATGATGAGTTTTTTCTTCTAAATACGAAAATATTTTTTCTCTATCTGTTTGAATTCTTTCATCTACTCCAATCCATTTCCATAGCCTTAGAAACTGAATTTTAATGCAAAAAGTGATTTGTCTTAGGTGTAAGGAATCTTATATTTGCACGCTATTTATATAAAGTCTAAATAAGGATAGTAATTTTTATCTGACTTTTTGCTCAACTCACATCGCTTATCATCATATAATACGTTCGTCTCTTACCCATGAAATCGAAAATTAAACGCCTCTTTCGAAATATCCATCTTTACTTAAGTTTAGTAGCTGGATTAATCATAATGATAACCTGTTTTACTGGAGCTGTTCTCGTTTTTGAGGATGAATTAGAAATGTGGACCAATCCCAGCCAGTATTGGGTCGAGAACCAAGGACAAGCCCTTCCTATCGACACCTTGGTTTCATCACTTCAGAGTGAGTACCCAAAGGCTTCCATTACATCTCTCAGGGTCTATAGCGACCCAGAACGCTCGGTGGAGTTAAGTGGCAAGGGTTTACCTGGTAAAGCATATATCAATCCTTACACGGGTAAAGTTTTAAGCTTTTATAATTACAGAGACACTATTTTCTACACCAACTTTGCATTACACCGCTGGATGCTTGGTGGAGATATCGGGAAGCTGATTGTTGGAATTGCTACCGTGATTTTCCTTTTCATCCTCATTACGGGAATTGTGCTTTGGTGGCCTAGAAATAAGCAGATTTTAAAAAATCGTTTGAAGATTAAAACCGATGGAAATTGGAAACGACTCAATCACGATTTACATATCGTAGTCGGGTTTTACACCGCTATTCTGCTTTTCATCTTTGCTTTTACAGGATTGGCTTGGTCATTTTCTTGGGTGAACGATGGTATTTACTGGGTTACAAATACGACTCAAGAGCGAACAAAAGCTCCTGAGTCCAATTATAATGAGCTTGCAGAGACCATTGGATTTGATGCGACTTTGGAAAGTGCTAAAAATGAACTCAAAGATATCACCTATCCCTTTCTTTCTATTTCTATGCCTTCCGATTCAATTGGGGCAATTCGTGCGCAATATTTACCCGATGATGCGGCCCACGTCAGAGATTATGGATATATCTATTTGGATCAGTACACCGCGGAGCCTGTTGGCAAAACAAGCTTCTCAGATTACAATTTAGGTCGTAAAGTTCGCACGTTATTCTATCCTATTCATGTCGGTTCTATTCTAGGACTTCCAGGGCGAGTGATAGCATTCATCGTTTGTTTGCTGGGTACAACTTTCCCGATTACAGGTATTATCATGTGGATAAATCGCCTTCGGAAAAAGAAAAAGAGTAAGCTCGTTTAGGCTTACTCTTCTGGAGTTAGAACGGCTTCCATAAAGAACTTCTGATCGAAGAAGTCTTTAGAGAACGCTAGAATATCTTCGGCAGTAACGGCGTCGATGTTGTCTACTAATTCATCAAGGGTTACAAAGCGATCGAAGTACAATTCGCTTTTTGCGAGGCGCATCATACGGTTGCTAGTATTTTCTTGAGAAAGTAACAGCTTACCTTTTAATTGAGCTTTAGCTTCATCTAGTTCTTTAGCTGGCACAAGCTCTTCTCTCATTTTGTTAAGTTCTGCAACAACCAATTCATGCACATGCTCTACGTACTCTTTGTCTGTTCCTACATAAACACCCCACATTCCTGAATCGGAATACGACTGGTTGAAAGACTGAATTGAATAGCAGTAACCGTACTTTTCTCTCACATTTTGATGAAGGCGAGAACTCATTCCACCACTAAGAATAGAATTGGCTAGTAAGAGTAAATACTTCTTATCGTGATCTGACTTAAGACCTCTTCTGCCTAGAATATAGTGAGTTTGTTCAATTGGCTTAGTGAGAGCTAATTTCTCTGGAACGAGATCCTCAAGTGGTTGCTCTGGATTTGTAACATCCGAAGCTTCGAGTTCACCAAGAACATTTGAAATCATTTCCACCACTTTGTCGTGGTCTACATTTCCAGCAGCAGCAATCAATATATTACCAGAGCGGTAGCGTTCTTTCATATACGCATATAGATCATCGCGTGTGAAAGAAGAAACAGATTCTTCGTTTCCTAAAATTGGTCGACCTAACTCATGACCTTCAAAAATCTTTGCGTTAAACTCTTCGAATAGGAAATCATCGGGAGAATCGCGGTACATTTTCATCTCTTCGATAACCACTTTCTTTTCCTTCTCCACTTCTTCTTCTGGGAAAGATGGGTTTAGCACCATATCAGAAAGCACATCTAGCGCTCTATCAATTTGAGTGTCTACACAGCGAGCGTAGTAGCAGGTATATTCAGAAGATGTAAACGCATTTAGAAAACCACCAACAGCTTCCATACTTAAAGCGATATCGTAAGCACTTCTAGTATCCGTTCCTTTAAAAAGCATGTGCTCCAAAAAGTGCGTGATACCAGCTTGTTTTACCGTTTCATTTCGTGAGCCCGTTTTAACCCAAATACCAACTGAGATACTTTTAACGCTTGATATATTTTCAGTAATGATGCGAAGACCATTAGGTAACGTTGTTTTCTGTACTGATTCAATTTCTTTCAGGTTTTCCATGCAAATAATTAGACTGTAGATTCACTTAAATTAAAGTCGCCAAATATACGAAGCTTAGCGGGGAGATTCTGTATTGCTTTTAGAAATATCTGAGGAGGATGAAGAATTATGAATTTTGGATTATGGATTATGGATTTTGAATGAGGCAAAGCTCAAAACTCATTTCTCACGGCTCACGGCTAAAAAACACCGTCATTCCTGCGCAGGCAGGAATCTAGAGCTTTAACAAAGAATTGGAACAAAAAATCTAGCTGATTGATAATCCGTAGGCTCTTTTAAGTCATTAGCGAAGCGGTGACTTAAAAGAATACATAAACAAGAAGTCTCCGACTTCTTTCGGTACTAGTTTGGCAATCAACTGATTAGAGGCTTTGAGTTATTTCTTGCTAAAAACTAATCCCGAAGATCCTTCGGCAGTAGCCTCTGGATGACGGGAGTGCATTTAATTGTTTCAAGACACAATTGAGTCCCTAACTAACAGGAAGCAGGAGCTTCCTAAAGGTTTTACACAGTAGAGTTACGTAGGAGAAATTTTGAATGATGAATTTTGAATGGCTCTCACCTAATTCAAAATTCATAATCTAAAATATAAAATTCTAGTAACGTACCATTTACCAAGAGATGCCCCTTCCTACCCCTCGATATTCTCTTCTTTGTTCAACTTGTTGTCGCGTATTTTTTTGATAGCGTAAGCTCCACCAGCAGCTGCTAATAAGGTTAAACCACCATCAATAGGTGCTTGATCTGGTGTAGATGGAAGCCCCGGAGGCTGTGCCATTGCAAATTCGGTAGAAAAAAGAAGAATTGCTGTAAGAGTAAAAAGGATACGTGTTTTCATAGTTGTATTAGAATTGAGATTTGAGGTATGAGATCTGAACACTATGGAAAGCATTGAGTAGAAAGATAATCTCTCTACTCAATACTCATAGCTCACTACTATTTAATAAGTGTCATTTTCCGAGTGATGGACTTTCCACCGGCCTCGAGTTTGTAATAGTACACACCTGAGGCTGTTCCACTTGCATTCCACGTTACATTGTAGCTTCCTTGAGCTTTAACTTCATTCACTAGCTCTGCTACTTTTTGCCCCATCACGTTGTATATGCTGATGGTTGCTTGCCCAGCGTTCTTCATCGTGTAATTGATGGTAGTGCTTGGGTTAAACGGATTTGGGTAGTTTTGTGCCAATGAATAGCTTTGTATTTCTTCAACCGTTTCGTTACCTACGCTTGTTTTGTTTGGGGAAACAGTAATGGCAAATCTATTACCCGTAGATTTAGCTTTTAGTGGCGTTGTTAGTGGTCCGGTAAGAATACTCATTACGTTCACTTTAGCGGCTGGAGCAGTAGCATCAAATTGATACAAACTATCCACTCGCATGTCTACATTCGTCTGGGTTTGGTAATCGTGGAAGGTCAGTTCCCACCTCTCTGGAATACTTTCGAAGCCTTTCCAGTTGAGCGTAAAGCCTCCGCTCACTCCTACCAACTTTGTATCCATGGCAATGGTTACAGCTTCTTGTAGATCCCAAGGAAGAGATTCTACGGCTTTAAACAAATCATTGGATTGGAAACCCATAACAGCGTACTGATTAAGTAGCGGCATTAGTTTTCCGGCATCGTCAGCGTCGTATTCGGTGGTGGCATTATCACGAAAGCTCAGACGAATAGCTTCATCGTAACTGCTATCTGAACTCATGGTGAAGTTAATATCTCCACGATTAGCGACTACTTCTTTAGAGAAAAAGCTCCCTGAAGCAGATGAAGTTGTTTTGCCAGCAGTGTTGAAAGTCAACGTTGTTGCTCCACCTGTAGCTCCCAATTGAACCCAAAATCCTTGCCAAGGTTTTATGATGTAAGGCGTAGTACGATCTTGCACAGAGTAACTTCCTAGGCCATCATTCCAAAAACTAATATTGTTCTGAATAAAGTCAGCACCAGTAACAGTAAGGTTGGTAGCATCAGTGTTAAAGTTAGATGCAAATGGATTCCCAACCAAGGTATAACCACTGGCAAGAGGATTCAAAGTAACGGCTACATCAGAAGAAGGCTCAGTGGCCGTTGTATCTAAAGCGATAGGCAACTCAAAATCCCCTGAAATTGAATTATCATAGAAATAGAGTGCAAAGCCTTTACCGTCACCTAAAGCTGTAGATACATTTGTTGGTGTTTCGAAAGACCCGGTGTCATCGTATAAATAAAAGTTAGAAGCTTTTGCAGTATGATCACCACCAGGAACACCCTGAACACCAGCAAAGGAAGATATGTCTGATGCTGTGGCTCCCGTAAATGGAAATGATAATAAACGCCAACCAGCATCACCTCGAACTACAGCACGAACCGGGCAAGTTCCCCAAACAGGATCTGTTCCTGCATTACCAAAATTTGAAGGTTCTCCGATATCGGGAACACACCAAGAGCCTAAATCTTGATTGAAATTAGTTGCTCCATTAAATATATGATTCATTATAGTTATACCACTCATGTCCCAAGCACTAATATCTTGATTGAAAGCGGCTGCATCACGGAACATATAGTTCATATTTGTAGCACTACTTACATCCCAAGCACTAATATCTTGATTGAAAGCAGTTGCACCTCTAAACATATTTGCCATTGTTGTCACACTACTTACATCCCAAGCACTAATATCTTGATTGAAAGCAGTTGCATCACGGAACATAGAACCCAAATTTGTTTTACTACTCATATCCCAACCACTAATATCCTTATTAAAGGATGCCGCACCATAGAACATATTACTAATAGTACCAGCTAACCTAACATCCCAAGCATTGAGATCTTGATTGAAAGCCGATGTATTACGAAACATGTGCCCAAAATTCGTCACGTTACTTACATCCCAAGAACTAATGTCTTCATTAAAAGTTGAAGCGTTTTCAAACATAGCATTCATTGCAGTTATACCACTTGTGCAACTCGTAGATGCAAGGCTATGGTTAGCTTGTATTTCCGCTTTGGTCCGTCTAGTATAGGTAACTCCATTCAACGTACCGGTATCCCCATCAGAAGCAGCTGTACACTTAACTATTCCATTGCTATATAAGTTGAAATTACCATCCGTTTCTGTGATTGTTTGGGCTTGAATATTGAAAGCGATTAAAAAGAGTACCGCCGTTAATTGGCAATGTTTAAGTATCGTTGTTCTCATATTTTGATTCTAAAATTGTTTGTTATTTACCTTTCCAGTTACCTACAGAAATGAATTAATAGGTGTACCCCTTCCAATGCTTTTCAATAGTAATTTTGTATAGATGACTTATCGTACTAAATCATCACTTGTTAAGCTCCGTTTGATAATCTCTCTACTCAATACTCATAGCTCACTACTATTTAATAAGTGTCATTTTCCGAGTGATGGATTTCCCACCGGCTTCGAGTTTGTAATAGTACACGCCTGAAGCTGTTCCACTTGCATTCCATGTTACATTGTAGCTGCCTTGAGCTTTAACTTCGTTTACTAGCTCTGCTACTTTTTGTCCCATTACGTTGTATATGCTGATGGTTGCTTGCCCAGCGTTCTTCATCGTGTAATTGATGGTAGTGCTTGGGTTAAATGGATTTGGGTAGTTTTGTGCCAATGAATAGCTTTGTATTTCTTCAACCGTTTCGTTACCTACGCTTGTTTTGTTTGGGGAAACAGTAATGGCAAATCTATTGCCTGTAGATTTAGCTTTTAATGACGTTGCTAGTGGACCTGTAAGAACACTCATTGCGTTTACTTTAGCGGCTGGAGCAGTAGCATCAAATTGATACAAGCTATCCACTCGCATGTCTACATTCGTCTGGGTTTGGTAATCGTGGAAGGTCAGTTCCCAACCCTCAGGAATACTTTCGAATCCTTTCCAGTTGAGTGTAAAGCCTCCGCTCACTCCTACTAATTGAGTTTCCATCGCAATGGTAACTTCTTCTTGTAAATCCCAAGGAAGAGATTCTACGGCTTTAAACAAATCATTGGATTGGAATCCTATTACAGCGTACTGATTAAGTAGCGGCATTAGTTTTCCGGCATCGTCAGCGTCGTATTCGGTGGTGGCATTATCACGAAAGCTCAGACGAATAGCTTCATCGTAGCTGCTATCTGAACTCATGGTGAAGTTAATATCTCCACGATTGGCGACTACTTCTTTAGAGAAAAAGCTTCCTGTAGCAGATGAAGTTGTTTTGCCTGAAGTATTAAAGGTCAACGTTGTTGCGCCACCTGTAGCTCCCAATTGAACCCAAAATCCTTGCCAAGGTTTTATGATGTAAGGCGTGGTTCGGTCCTTTATGGAATAACTTCCTAGTCCATTGTTCCAGAAACTAATGTTGTTCTGAATAAAGTCAGCACCGCTTACTGTCAAATTCGTAGCATCAGCGCTAAAATTAGATTTAAATGGATTCCCAACAAGTGTATATCCATTTGCAGTGGGGTTTAAGGTAACAGCTACATTAGCAGAAGGCTCTGGACCTGCTGTATAGATCGATATTGGTAATTCAGATGACCCTCCATCCTCATTATCGTAAAAATAGACGGCAAAACCTTTTCCGTCACCAAAAGCGGTTGAAACATCAGTAGGTTCTTCGAAGACTCCCGTATCATCATAGAGATAGAAATTAGCAGCGAAAGCTTCATTATCCCCACCAGCAATTCCCTGAATCGGAGTGTCATCAGAAATATCGGAAACGGTTCCTCCAGTGATTGGGAAAGAAAGTAGCCTCCAGCCTTCATTACCTGAAATCTCTTGATCTCCTGGGCATGAATACCACGAAGGGTCAGTGCCATTATTTCCAAAATAGTTAAAGCTATAACTTACAGCAGTTACACACCAACTACTCAAATTTCGTCTGAATTTATATGCATAATAAAACATATAACTCATATCAGTCACAGAACTTACATCCCAATTATTCAAGGGTTGATTGAATACATAAGCATGAGAAAACATATTACTCATATTTGTAACAGAACCTACATCCCAATTACTCAAGTCTTGATTAAATACTTGTGCAGAACTAAACATGAAAAGCATATTTGTCACAGAACTTACATCCCAATTACTCAAGTCTCCATTAAATGCAGCTGCATAGTAAAACATTTGCTGCATATCGGTCACAGAACTTACATCCCAACTATTTAAGTCTTGGTTGAATACTTGTGCAGAGCTAAACATTTTCTGCATATCAGTCACTGCACTAACATCCCAATTACTCAAGTCTTGATTGAATACACCTGCATAATTAAACATTCCACTCATATCAATTACAGAACTAACATCCCAAGAACTAATATCTTCGTTAAAGCTATTCTCTGAAGTAAAAAGATCTTTCATGTCCGTAATACCACTTGTACAAGTAGTCGCTGCATTAGCTGTTGTTATTTCAGCAACTGTACGTTTGGTGTAGGTAGTACCATTTAATGTACCCGTATCTAAATTCGCAGCACTAGTACATTTAACTATCCCATTGCTGTATAAGTTGAAATTGCCATCAGTTTCTGTGATGGTTTGGGCTTGTATATTGAAAACGATAAATATTATTATCGTAGTTAAAAATAGATGTTTAAATCTCATTGATCTTATTGATCTCAAATTGTGATGATAGCTTGGTTTGTTTTTCAATTTCAGATAATCTAGAGGAGCTCATTTTTTTGGCATACTCCTTCCAATAATTAATCTTGAATCATTGATATACCGAACTCAACTAAAAAGATGTGGACTATCTATTACGAAGTACACTCTAATGCGAAGGCTGGTAGTTTGTCCTGTTTTTTTTATACCCGTTTGAAGCGCTTATGCCCTAATAAGTAAGCTTAAAATTATTCTTAGCGTAGATAAACTTTTTTAATACTTGTTACAATGTGTTTTATAATTCATCTAAACTTTAGTTTCTAAATAGATTTCGCATAACATCCGTCATTTAAATACTCTCTGTTTTTATTATTCAGAGTATAGATAATAATGTTGTTCAAATATTTATCCCTATTTACCCAAAGATATACGATAGCTTTATATCTTTTTTTGCTCATAATTCCCAAAATTGATAATTCATAGACAAAAAAAAGGCGCTTCCCATTACTGAGAAGCGCCTTTAAAATCTAAAAAGAGAACTTAGTTTTCTCTTTCAATTAATGATTTTCTAGAAAGACGAAGTTTTCCGCCATGCTCAACTTTAAGCAGTTGAACTTCAACTTCATCACCAAGTTGTAGGAAGTCAGAAACTTTCTCTACGCGTTCGTGAGCAATCTCAGAAATATGAAGTAAACCATCTTTACCTGGAGCAATCTCAATAAATGCACCGAAGTCTTTGATTGATTTTACCACACCTTTGTAAGTTGCACCTTCTTCTAAATGACCAACGATCATTTTAATACGTTGCTTAGCTTCTTCAGCTTTACTTAAGTCGTTAGCCGAAATAGTGATTTGGCCTTTACCGTTCTTATCTTCTTCGATGATAATTTCAGTACCAGTTTCTTTCTGAAGAGCTTGAATCACTTTTCCGCCAGGTCCGATTACCGCGCCAATATCACTACCATCAATTTCCATTTTCAGGAATTGCGGTGCGTACTGAGAAATAGCTTCTCTTGGTGCTGAAAGGGTTTTAGCCATTTCACCAAGAATATGTAAGCGACCAGTATGTGCTTGGCCTAAAGCTTCTTCTATAGTTTCAAAGCTAATACCTTGAACTTTCATATCCATTTGGCAAGCAGTAATACCGTCAACAGTACCTGCAGTTTTGAAATCCATGTCACCCATGAAATCTTCTTCTCCACGGATATCAGAAAGAATTGCTGTTTTGTTTTCGCCAACAATCATACCCATTGCAATACCAGAAACTGGTTTTTTAAGAGGTACACCAGCATCCATTAACGCCATTGAGCCCCCACAAACAGAAGCCATTGACGAAGAACCGTTAGATTCTGTAATGTCAGATATAATACGTACAACGTAACCAAACTCTTCGAAAGTAGGCATCATCATTCTAAGCGAACGCTCAGCAAGGTGACCATGACCTATTTCACGACGACCAGGTCCACGTAAGAAACCAGCTTCGCCAACAGAATAAGGAGGGAAATTGTAGTGTAGGTAGAATTGCTTTGCTTCTTGATCGAATAAAGTGTCTACATTTTGCTCATCTCTACGAGTTCCTAATGTTGCAGAAACTAAAGCTTGAGTTTCGCCACGCGTAAACAATGCAGAACCGTGAGCTCTAGGGATATAACCAACTTGTGTCCAGATATCTCTAATATCGGTAGTTGAACGACCATCAATTCTACGACCTTTTTCAAGAATCATATTACGTAGTTCGTTTTTCTCAATATTACCAAGAACTTTCTTAACTGTAGCTAGATCATCAGCAAATTCTTCTTCTAAAGCAGTTACAACTTCGTTTTTAATTTCACGAATTTTTTCGTTGTACTCTTCTTTACCTAAACCAATGTTAACTACTTCGCTAATTTTAGCAGAAGCTAGTTCAGAAACTTTTGCTTCAATTTCTTCAGATAAAGTAGGAGCGATAAATTCTCTTTTTTCTCTACCTAATTCTTTGCGAAGTTCGTTCTGGAAATCACATAATTTTTTGATAGCAGCATGAGCTTCTTTAATTGCAGCAAGCATTTCTGCTTCTGAAACTTCCTTCATCTCACCTTCAATCATTAGGATACTGTCATCAGTACCACCAACGCACATGTCGATATCGCTATTTTCTAGTTCAGAAATGGTTGGATTGATGATAAAGTTACCATCTACTCTACCCACTCTAACTTCAGCCATAGGGCCGTCAAAAGGAATATCAGACAAGTGAATTGCTAAAGAAGCACCAACGGCACCTAACATATCACCATCGTTCTCATCATCAGATGAGATAACGCTTGAAATTACTTGAGTATCACACACATATCCTTTTGGGAAAAGTGGACGTAACACACGGTCAATTAAACGACTAGTTAAAATCTCTTTTTCTGTAGAACGGCCTTCGCGTTTCATAAAACCGCCAGGAAAACGTCCTGCAGCTGAAAAACTTTCTTTATGATCTACAGTTAATGGGAAAAAGTCTTGCCCTGGTCTTGGCTCTTTTCCACTCACAGCAGTACAAAGTACCATTGTGTCTCCCATTCTAACCACAACAGCGCCATCGGCTTGCTTGGCAATCCGGCCTGTTTCTATTGATAGCACCTTACCTGGTGCAAATTCTATACTTCTAAAATCTTCTTTCATTTATTTTTTCTTTCTTTTGTTTATTGCTTTAATCCCGCCCATAGTCATCAAGTTGTTTTGAATAACTATAAAATACAGATGGGATGAATTGAAAAAGGCTCCGATTTCCGGAGCCTTCAAATTATTTACGAATACCGAGTTCTTTAATCAGCTCTCTGTATCTTTCAATATCGTTCTTCATTAAGTAGTTGAGTAAACGACGACGCTTACCAACCAACTTTAGTAGGCCACGACGAGTTGCGTGATCTTTCTGGTTCTCTTTAAGATGGCCAGTTAAGTGATTGATGCGATGAGTAAAAAGGGCTATTTGACCTTCTGTAGTACCAGTATTGGCTTCATCATTGCCAAATTTTTTGAAAATATCTATTTTTTCTGCTGCTGTAATGCTCATTACAATTCTGTTATAACTTTAAAACGATTTAATAGTTTGCAAAGATACGTTTTTTATAACTAAGCAACAACGTATACTTACCAAATAAAACGACCTTTTACTTTTTGCTGTTATAATATGGAAGTTGAAGTTATAAAACCTACTCTCTTCATATTATTTATAAGTTCTAATTTTCACGGCAATCTTTTCATGCAATTGAAAAAGAATATCAATTTCTACACAAAACTATGAATATTTCTTTGCCTAAAGTAGATTTAATGCAGCTTCTTTATCCTTTATAAGCTGATTTCTCAATTCTTCTATGCCATCAAATTTTTGTTCAGCTCTAAGTCTTTTCAAGAAGCGAACTTGAATGGTCTTTCCATATATTTCTTTTTCAAAATCGAAAATATGAACCTCTAGCGTGCGTCCATCATCTTCGAAAGTTGGGCGTACACCGATGTTCATCATTCCTCCATACCATACTCCTGAAACTCTCACTTTAACAACGTAAACCCCATTTTTTGGGATAGCTTTATTAGGATGTTCCGGCTTAAGGTTTGCCGTTCTAAAGCCTATCTTTCGACCCCTTTCGTCGCCGTGAGTAACTAATCCATTCAGAATATAATCTCTTCCTAAAAGCTTAGCAGCCTGTTCTACATTACCATTATCCTGTAGTTCCTTTCTGATGGCAGTACTACTAATTGTTACATCTCCCATCTCCCGTTTAGATACTACATAGGAATCGAAATTAAGTTCCTCTCCTAATCGCTTAACGGTTTCTATAGTTCCTGAACGATCTCTACCAAAATGATGATCGTAGCCAATAACAAATTCACTAACTCCAATTTTCTCAAATACGATATTCTTAATAAACTCTTCGGAAGTTAATAAAGAAAAATCACGATTGAATGGAATTACAACCATTTCATCTATACCAATACTTTCTAAAATCTCTTTTCGCTCAGTAAGAGTGGTAAGCATTTTAATACCATCACTTCCTGGACTTATTATATCTCTTGGATGCGGATCGAAAGTGATTACCACACTTCGTGCATTTCGAGATTTAGCCTTTTTTACAACAGTTTCCATCAATGTACGATGGCCTTCATGTACACCATCAAAAGTACCAACAGTAACTACTGAATTGGCTTCTCTTTCAATATTTTCAAGATGGATTAATTCAGTCATCAGCTCTTAATAATTCGTCAATCTCGCTTGGAGTAAGCGCATTTACTGAGGTAAACATTCCAATAGCTGTTCTTATTAGCTTACTGAGGTGAGCTCGCGACCCTAAAGCAATTCCTAAATCGTGAGCAATAGAGCGTATATACGTTCCTTTACTACATGTAATACTTAACAATAGCTTTGAATCCGAAAATTCGAGTATCTGATGCTCGTGTATAGTAACAGGACGAGGTTCTAGTTCTAAAGTTTCTCCTCGTCTGGCTAAGTCGTATAAACGCTGTCCATCTCTCTTAAGTGCCGAATACATAGGTGGAACTTGTTGAATATCACCTGAAAATTTTTCAGTAAGCACTTTTTCAATCATTTCTTGAGTGATATGCTCAAACGGAGCTTCTTCATCAATATCACTATCAGCATCATAACTTGGTGTTGAACCACCAAATGTTACTTCACCAATGTATGTTTTAGGCATTTCCTGTAATTCGGAAATTGATTTTGTAGCTCTACCAGAACACAAAATAAGCAAGCCTTCTGCCATCGGGTCGAGTGTACCAGCGTGGCCAACTTTCTTAGTCTTGAGACGACTTCGAACGTATTTTACAACATCGAAGCTAGTCCATGTTTGAGGTTTATTGACTAGTACTATTCCTGCTGTACCAAAATCGAAGCTAGGTCGAGGTTTATTATTCTTATCAAATACCTCAATCTGTTCCAAAGGGAGTGCTTTGGCCATAACTACTCTTCTTCGTCGGTGGGAGCTTTAGGCTGCTCCTTCACCTTTTTGAATAGAGTTTCCATTTTATCAACGTACTCTGAGGTATCGTCTACATAAAAATGGAGTTCAGGAATTTTACGAACTTGATTTTTGATTCTTGCGGCTAGCTTATGGCGAATGGTATCAACATGAGCATCTAGATGCTCATAAAGTTTGGTATCGTTTCTACCAGGGGCAAAAATACTCAAATATACTTTAGCAATAGAAAGGTCAACAGTAAGTAGAACTTTTGTAATAGAAATAAAAACTCCCTCAGGTTGATAATTTCTTTGAATTATCTCTCCGAGGTCCTTTTTAATAACTTCGCCTAAACGTTTTGGTCTAATGCTCATTTCGACTTACTAGCTCTTTTAATTATGAGTCTTCAAGTGTACGCTGATGCTCTGTAATTTTATAACTCTCGAAAGAATCATTCACTTTAAGATCATTGTAATTCTGTATGCTAATACCACATTCGTAGCCAGAAGCAACTTCTTTAACATCATCTTTAAAGCGTTTTAGAGCGCCGATATTACCGTTGTAAATAACAACACCATCACGAATAATTCTAATTGGGTTATTTCTGTCGATTTTTCCATCAGTTACATAGCAACCTGCAATAGTTCCAACTTTAGAAACTTTGAAGATTTCTCGAACTTCAACAACACCCATTATTTGCTCTTTCAATTCTGGAGAAAGTAGACCTTCAAGTGCATCTCTAACTTCATCAACAGCGTCATAGATTACACTAAATAAGCGCACATCAATTTCTTCTGTTTCAGCTAGTTTACGAGCTTGAACTGTAGGACGTACTTGGAAACCAATAATAATTGCATCCGAAGCAGACGCTAGAAGTACATCAGATTCAGATATTGCACCTGGACCTGTGTGAATAATGTTCACAGAAACTTCTTCGTTACCTAATTTCTGAAGTGATCCAGAAAGCGCCTCAATAGAACCATCAACATCAGCCTTAATAATAATATTAAGTTCTGATACTTCACCAAGAGCCAATCTACGAGAGATATCATCAAGGGTCATGTGTTTGTTCTTTCTCATAGCTTGTTCACGTCTAATCTGCTGACGCTGAGCGGCTACTTCCTTACCTGATTTTTCATCTACGGCAACAATTAATTTATCACCAGCTTGAGGCATTTCATCAAAGCCCATCAACTGAACTGGCGTTGCAGGACCAGCTTCTTTAATTCTTTGACCAAGGTCATTTTCCATTGCTCTAACACGTCCAAAACAAGGTCCGGCTACAAATGGATCTCCCACTTTAAGCGTACCTCCTTGTACAAGAACATTAGCAATAATACCTTTTCCTTTATCAAGGCGAGCTTCCAGTACTACGCCATCAGCTCTACGCTTAGGATTGGCTTTAAGTTCAAGGACTTCAGCTTCAATCAATACTTTTTCAAGTAGTTCATCAATTCCCATTCCTGTTTTTGCAGAAACTAGAGCGAACTGGCTATCACCACCCCAATCTTCAACAATTACTCCATGATCGGAAAGCTGTTGTTTAATTCTGTCTGGAGTTGAGCCTGGTTTATCCATTTTGTTTATTGCAACAACAATTGGAACACCCGCTGCTTTTGCGTGATTAATTGCTTCAATGGTTTGAGGCATCACAGAGTCATCAGCAGCAACTACAAGAATTACAATATCTGTAGCTTGAGCACCACGAGAACGCATAGCTGTAAAGGCTTCGTGACCCGGAGTATCTAAGAAAGTAATTTTCTTTTCATCAAGTACTACTGAATATGCACCAACGTGCTGAGTAATACCACCGGCTTCACCGTCGGCTACTTTCGCGCTTCTAATATAATCAAGAAGTGAAGTTTTACCGTGATCTACGTGACCCATCACTGTAATAATTGGAGCTCTGAAGTCTAGATCTGCGGGATCGTCTTCTTCAATTTCGAGTTCCTCATCCATTTCTTCAGCGTCAATAAACTTAACGTCTTTATCAAATTCACCGGCAACAAGCTCGATAGTACTAGCATCTAGACGTTGGTTGATAGTAATCATCAAGCCAATACTCATGCATGCAGAAATGATATCATTTACACCCACTTCAAGCTCTTCAGCAAGATCGTTAGCTGTAATAAATTCGGTTACTTCAATTACACCTGATTCTAGCTCTTGCAACTCATCATGTAACTGCTGCTCTTCTACTCGGTCTTCTTTTCTTTGACGACGTCGTTTAGATCTTTTACTTCCAACTGAAGCCGTACCTTGCATTTTCTGTAACGTTTCACGCATCATACGATCAACGTCAAATTCAGCAACCTCAGTTTTCTTAGATTTTGCAGCCGCTGGTTTTGCATTCTTTCCTGCTGGTTTAGCAGTTTTCTTAGCATCAGTTGTTTTAGCTGCTGTTTTAGGAGCTGCTTTTTTAGGCTCGTCTTGGTCTTTACGTCTCTTTCTTTTCTTTCTAGTTGGAGGGGCAGAAAGATCGTTAGTGAAAGCAACTTTACCCAGAACTTTCGTTCCTTTTAGCTTTCCTGCACGACCTCTAATAATTTTTTCTTCTTTGGTCTCAGCTTTTTTCGGCTCAGCTGGAGTTTCTTCTGCTTCTGCAGATTCTTCTTTAGCCTCAACTTTAGCTTCAGGCTCTTTTTCAGTTACTTCTGCTGGCGCTTCTTTTTCCTCTTCTTCAGCTACAACATCTTCTTTTGCTACTTCAGCCTTTGGAGTTTCAGGCTCTTTTGTTTCTTCTACAGCTTCTGTTTCAGCTACTTCTTTAACTTCTGTAACTTCTTCTTTTACTGCTTGAGGCTCTTCTGCTACTTCCTCTGTTTTAGATTCAGCTTCAACTTCTGAAACTTCTTCAACAGCAGGAGTTGCTTCTTCTTTTTTCTCCTCTACTTCAGCAACAGGCTCAGGTTCAACAACTGGTTCTTCTTTTTCTTTCTGAACCACTTCTTCAACAACAGGCGTTGCTTCTTCTTGAGGCTCTTCAACAGGCTCAATTTCCTCAATCGGATCCAGAATACTTTCAGGCTCCTTTTTCGGCTCTTCTTCAACTTCTATAGGCTCTAAGCCACCTAAATCTTCAAGAGGTTCTAGCACGTTATCAAGCGTAACACTATCGTTACGTTGATTCATGATATGGCTGCGACGACTTTCATACTCTTCGCGGGTACGTTCGTGGTCTTGGCTTTTTGCTTTATCTTCGCCATAAATCCCCTCCAAAGCCGAATACATCTCCGGAGTAATTTTAAAATTCGGACGATTAGAAACTTCAAAATCACGGCCTAACAGCGAGTCAACAATAGACTGCGTAGAAACGTTGAATTCTGATGCAACTTTAAATAATGGTTTAGGTCTGTTTATGGGCATAAATACTTTTTAACTATGTGTGCGAAAACTAATCAATTTTTTGGATAAAATTTTGACTAGCCTTCGTCTTCGAACTCGTAACCGATAACATTTATGATTTTTTGAGCCATCTCTTCGTCAATGTCCTCGTTAGTTCTGCTCACTAGCTCTTCAATACTCATATCGAGTACTGAGCGCGCAGTGTCACAACCAATTTCGTGTAATTGTTGAATTATTGCTGCTCCAAAATCTTCTTCAAATTCTGAAATATCAATGTCATCTTCTTCTTCTACTTCGCGATAAACATCAATTTCACATTCCGCAAGTTTAGACGCCAAGCGAATGTTCACTCCGCCTTTACCAATAGCCTTCGATACTTCATCAGCTGGCACTAGTACACTTGCACGCTTGCCTTCTTCATCAAGCTCTACTTTAACTACGTCTGCAGGTTGTAAGGCACGTTTAATAAACTCAAGCTTATCATCTGTGTAATTGATAACATCAATATTTTCGTTTTGTAATTCACGCACAATAGCATGAATACGAATACCTTTCATGCCAACACAAGCACCTACAGGATCAACGCGCTCGTCATGAGAGCGAACTGCTACTTTAGAACGATCACCAGGTGAGCGTGCTATTTTAACAAGGTCAATAATTCCATCAAAAACTTCAGGAATTTCATTTTCAAATAATCTTTCTAAGAACAAATCAGAAGTTCTTGAGATAAGCACCGTTGGGTTACCATTGCGCATATGCACACCGATAACTACTGCACGGATAGAATCACCTTTACGGTAGCGATCTTTATAAATCTGCTCATTCTTAGGTAGAAGTAGTTCTACACCGTTATGATTTACTAAAATATCTTTATTCTGGCGAACTTGATAAACGTCACCAAGAATAATTTCACCAACACGGTCTGAATAATCTTCGTAGATATTGTCTTTTTCAATCTCACGAATGCGTTGTGCCAATTGCTGGCGAGCCATCATAACTGCACGACGACCAAAATCGAGAATCTGAACTTCTTGCGCTAGTTCATCATAAAGCTCAATATCTGGATCAACTTTTTGAGCATCTTCAAGTGAAATTTCAGAAACAGCGTCTGTAAGCTCTTCTTTTGGAACTACCTCTTGAACATGAAGAATCTGAATTTCTCCACGATCGGCATTTAGAATAACCTCAAATGAATCATCATTCTCGTAGGTTTTACGAATCATAGTTCTAAAAACATCTTCAAGAATAGATAGTAACAGATCGCGGTCTATGCCTTTTTCTTTGGCAATTTCCGCAAAAGAAGAGATAATTTGTTTTGATAAATCGTTTTGCATCAGCTTATTGCTTTGTATGATGATTAAATTTTTGGGACGATTTTTGTTTCTAAGATATCGTCGAACAAGACTTCAATTACACTTCCGTCTTCATTCTCTACAGTTATGAGGTTACCCTCAACTGAAACGATGACTCCCTCACTTTTTTTGTAATCCTGATCTGCTTTGTACTTCATTTTCACTGAACGCCCTACATTCTTTCCATATTGGCGAAGGTCTACGAGAGGCCTACTTAAACCTGGAGAGGAAACATTCAATCTGTATTCGTTATCAAATAGTTCGTGAGCTTCGAGTAAAAACCCAAGTTCACGGCTTATATTTGCGCATTCATCTAGATTCACGCCTCGGTCTTCTGCATCTAGAAAGAGACATACCTCTGTTCCACCACCGGTGTTAACCTCGATGTCAACCAGAAAAAGCCCCTCAGCTTCAGCTAGAGGAGCAATTAAATCTTTAATATTTTGTATGGTATCTGTTCGCACACTCAAAAAACAAGGACAAAAAAAAGCAAGTGCCTTTCGACGCTCACTGAGTCTTGAATATACCCTTATTTAGCCAAGATTTCAAAGACTGAATCATTGTTTCTTAATAAAGAGTCATATTTATGGATTTATAACTTTTTTCGACTTCTTTGGTTTCCATTTTATATCATCACGTACCGCTAACTAACTCCGCCATTAATGACAAAATCATATCTAGCTTGCTTGTTAACAGCAATCGTACTTTCGAGTTCACTTCTAAATGCTCAGCAATCACTCCCCTCTTCCTCAAAAGATCTAGAGTCTTCGATCTCAAAAAGGCAGCAACTTCGAGCCAATTCAATATTTAAAGATTACCCTATTCGTAGTGTTGGACCTGTAGTTATGAGCGGGAGAGTTTCAGATATAGCAGTACATCCCGAGAATAGTAGAATTTTTTACGTAGGCTATGGCTCTGGTGGCGTTTTCAAAACCACTAACTCAGGAAACACGATGACTCCCGTGTTTGATCATCAAGACGCATTGGGAATTGGAGATATCGCCATATCATCCGCAAACCCCGACATAGTCTGGATTGGTACCGGGGAAAACAATAGTAGCCGTTCTACCTATGCTGGTGCAGGTATTTTTAAAAGTATGGATGCGGGCAAAAATTGGAATTTTGTTGGATTAAGAAATATCCACCACACAGGTAGGATCATTACTCACCCAACTGACGAAAATACCGCTTGGGTAGCCGCTGTAGGTCCATTGTATTCTTACAGTAGCGACCGTGGAATTTACAAAACAACCGATGGTGGCAAATCTTGGGACAAAACTTTATTTGTAAACGACAGCACAGGTGTAATAGACCTACTCATTCATCCAAAAAACCCAAATATACTGTGGGCTTCTACTTGGGAGAAAGACAGAAAAGCTTGGAATTTTAAGGAAGGAGGAGTAGGCTCAGCCGTTTATAAATCTACTGACGGCGGTATTACTTGGAAAAAATCGGTTTCAGGATTACCTCAAGGTGATTTTGTAGGAAGAATTGGGTTAGACATCAGTCTTTCTAATCCAGATGTGCTTTATGCCCTAGTCGACAATCAGTATAAAGCAAAAAAAGAGGCTGCTTCAAGTAGTAATAGCCTCACGGAAACATCTTTTATTAAGATGTCGGAAAAAGAATTCGCAGCTTTAGATAATAAAAAATTAGAGACTTTTTTAAGACGAAATCGTTTTCCTGAAAAGTATTCCGCTCAAAAAGTTAAAGCAGATGTTAAGAATGGTAAGTATAAACCAAAAGCATTAGGTGAGTTTTTAGGGGATGCTAATGCAGCGCTGTTTAACACCAGTATAAAGGAAATGGAAGTTTATCGCTCAAATGACGGGGGTAATAGTTGGAAACTCACTCATGATTACCAAATACCTGGAGTTTATAATACCTACGGATATTATTTTGGAGAAATCAGAGTTGATCCTAATGATGAAAATACAATTTATGCGTTGGGTGTTCCTTTAATTAAATCTACCGACGGTGGTAAAACTTGGACCATTAAAGCCAATAACGATCCTGTACATGCAGATCAGCAGGCAATGTGGATTGATCCAAGCGACTCTGAACACCTTTTGCTAGGCAATGATGGAGGCTTGTATGAAAGTCATGATGGTGGCGAAAATTTCATTCATCATAACAGCGCAGCAGTCGGGCAATTTTATACTGTTAGTGTAGACATGGATACGCCTTATAATATCTATGGTGGACTTCAAGATAATGGAACGTTCTACGGTCCATCTACGTCAACACCGAATCGTAACCGCCCTTGGAAACGCCTTTTTGGTGGGGATGGGATGCATGTATTCGCGAATCCTACCAATTCAGATATGGTGTATGTTGGCTTTCAGTATGGAAATTATTTCCGAATGGAACAAAGCAAAAACATTAGAGAATCGATAACTCCTTCACACGAAGTTGGCGAACCACGTTACCGCTACAACTGGAATAGCCCTATCGCTTTAAGTCACCACAATCCAGATGTTATTTATTTCGGGTCTCAAAAATTGAGCCGTTCTTTCGATCAAGGTAGAACATGGACAGCAATCAGTCCCGATTTAACCAACGATTATCCAAATGGAGATGTGCCCTACTCTACCCTTTCTACTATTGGCGAATCCCCTTTAGATTTTAATCAAATTTGGGTTGGAACCGACGATGGGAATATTCAACTCACAAGAGATGGTGGCGCAACTTGGAGCAACGTTACAGGAAGTATTCCGAAAGGACTTTGGGTAAGTGAAGTGCATCCTTCCAAATATGATAAGGGAACGGCTTATGTTTCTTTAAACGGTTATCGCATTGATGATTTCACAACCTATCTTTATAAAACGACCGATTTCGGTAAAACATGGACCTCCATAAAAGGAAATCTTCCTAATGAGGTTGCTAATGTAATCGTACAAGATCCAGTTGAACCAATTATACTTTATGCGGGGCTAGATCACGGTACTTATGTTAGTCTTAATGATGGTAAAGAGTGGCATTATTTAGCAAACATGCCAAACGTTGCTAGTTACGATATGGTGGTACACCCTAGGGAAAATGAACTGGTAATCGGAACTCACGGCAGAAGTATTTGGGTGATGGATGTTAAACCGTTACAAAGCCTAGTTCCCAGAATGAACGAAGCTGTTACCGCATTCGAGCCTAAAGATGTACGTTTTAATAATCGCTGGGGACAAAACTCAAGTCCTTACAGAGAAGCCTCCATGCCTTCAGTAGATTTTCAATTTTACCTAAGTAAAGCTCAGAATTCGAAAGTGGGAATCGCTTTTGTGAACAAAAAAGGAGAGCAAGTTTACAATACAACAGTTGATGCTAAACCTGGCTTTAATCTGTTTAATTGGAATCTAGTCACTAGCTCCGGAAATGAGACAAAACCAACCTTTCTCGAACGAGGAGAATACACCATAACTTTCACCGCTGGAAAAAATAAGCATGAAGTACCATTTCAAATTAAATAAACTTTTAATTCTATTAACCTTAACAACTTTAATCGTTTCCTGTGGAGATAATAAACAGAAAGTAAAAACTGAAGCCCCCATTGGTAGAAGCCTTGAGTTCCCTAACAAGCTTAGTTTTATAGATAATTCTGGAAATGAGATTACTACACTGCGCTACTTATCAGCGGACACGCCAGACGAGCGGAACCAAGGTTTAATGAATGTACCTTCCATGCCGGAAGATGCTGGCATGGTGTTCTTTTTTGATACTGAAGAAATTCAGAGTTTCTGGATGGTTAACACTCCTCTCTCGCTCGATATCATTTATGTAGGTGCAGATAGTACTATTGTAACAGTCTATCATAGTACAACTCCGTTTTCAGAGCAGTCTTTACCCTCTTTTAAACCTGCAAAATTTGTTGTAGAAACTAATGCAGGCTTTTGTATCAACAATGATATTAAAGAAGGGGTAAAAATTAAGTTTTAATTAGAGCTTTCTTGAGCAGTTTCTTCGTACTCGTGCAAGAAATCCATTACATGAGTAACATTCTCGGGAGAGCCAATATAGATTGGTGTGCGTTGATGAATGGCATTAGGCTCAATTTCCATAATTCGAGTTTTGCCATTCGTAGCCATCCCTCCTGCTTGCTCTATAATAAAGCTTAGAGGGTTACACTCATACATCAACCGTAGCTTACCTTCGGGATATTTTCTACTGTGAGGATAAATAAATATTCCCCCTTTTATAAGTGTGCGATGAATATCTGCTACCATCGAACCAATATACCTAGCAGAATATGGTCGCTCTGATTCCTCATCTTCCTCTTGGCAGTACTTTATATACTTCTTTAAACCCAACTCCCAAGTATTATAGCTCCCTTCATTAATGCTATAAATCTTGCCGTGGTCGGGAATTTTGACGCTGTTCTCACTCAAAATATATTCACCAATACTTGGATCCAATGTAAACAAAGTAACCCCTAAGCCTGTTGTATAAGCCAGTGTAGTACTCGATCCATATAAGACATATCCAGCGGCTACTTGTTTATCGCCAGGCTGTAAAGCATCCGATTCCTTTGGGTCTGCTTTATATTTAGTTTCCCTCATATACACCGAGAAAATACTTCCAATAGACACATTTACATCAATGTTTGAAGAGCCATCTAGTGGATCTAAATACACAATGTATTTACCACCTGTACTTGCTAGTCGAATGATTCCATCATTCTCTTCAGAGATAACCATACATGTTATTTTGGAGCGGTCGAGGGCCGAAATCAATTGCTGATCCGCAAATAAATCTAATTTTTTTACTGCCTCACCATGAACATTCGTTGAACCCTCGTATCCCAAAATATTAGTAATACCCGCTTTGTTAACTTCTCTAGAAATGATTTTTGAGGCTAAACCAATATCTCTTAAAAGTTGAGACAGTTCTCCAGTTGCTCCAGGAAATCGATTTTGAGCTTGTATAATAAACTCTTCAAGTGTTACGATTCTGTTGTTTATTTCTGGCGTCATGATCCTATTTTTATTAGTTGGAAGCGCTTTTCTGAAATATAGGAATGTTTTTTTGTTAACTCATAACTAAAATTCTAAATTTTCTATCTATTTAAGATCTCTTTAAACAACACCGAGGCTTTTTGTCTAAGCTCTTCCACCGTACCAGTGTTATCGATTACAAAATCGCATAGAGCTTCTAATTCATCAAAATTGGGTTGTTTATCAATTCTATCAGTTACAAGTAGCTCTGTAGTATTATCTCTTTCTTGAACTCTCCGAATTCTCTTCTCTCTTGGGCTTTTTACTAACACAACAAAATCTAAGTCAGATGGGCGGCCATTATTTAATAATATGGCGGCTTCTTTAACAAATACTTGTGTTCCCTCTTTCTCTTTTTTGTGCATTAACTCTGCAACTCTTTCCCACAAAATAGGATGAACAATAGCATTCAGCTCTTGCACCCTATTCTTTGAAAAAGCCTGCTCGGCTAGATACTCTCTATTTAGATTTCCATTTTCGGTATAAGAGTGGATACCAAATACTGCAACAATTTTGCTCTTTAATTCTTTGTCTGTCGACATTAACTCTTTGGCAAAATCATCAGCATAGAGCACAAAGGAACCTAGTTCTTCCAGAGCCTTGCAAAAGGTTGTCTTACCTGAACCAATTCCCCCTGTAACTCCAACTTTTATCATTGTTGCTCTTGAGTGGAAATAGAAAGTAAATATGCTTTTATAAATTCATCTAAATCGCCATCCATAACCGCATTTACGTTTGACGTCTCGTAATTTGTTCGATGATCTTTCACGCGTTGGTCGTCAAATACATAGCTTCGTATCTGTGAGCCCCATTCGTTCTTTCCTTTTGAACCTTCCAGTCTAGACTTTTCAGCTTCTTGAATTTCAAGCTCAAGCTCATAAATTCTAGATTTAAGTAACACAAGTGCTTTCTCTCTGTTCTGTAGCTGTGAACGTTCTTGCTGACATTCTGCTACTACTCTTTCAGAGCGACCATCAGAAAGCGTACCAGTCCAAACTAATCGAACACCTGTTTCTACCTTGTTCACGTTCTGTCCACCAGCCCCACTTGAGTGAAAACGCTGCAGTTCTATATCACTATCATTCAGGTTAAGCTCAATGGTATCGTCAACTAATGGCGATATAAACACTGAGCAAAAAGAAGTGTGACGACGAGCATTACTATCAAATGGAGAAACACGAACTAAACGATGTACGCCACTTTCGGCTTTTAGGAATCCATACGCATTATTCCCTGTAATTTCTAGCGTAGCGGTTTTCATTCCAGCTACATCACCATCTTGGTAATTTATCACAGAAACTTTAAAGCCATTTCTTTCAGCCCACCGAACATACATTCGATATAGCATTGAAGCCCAATCTTGACTTTCTGTGCCGCCAGCTCCAGGATTGAAGGTCATAACAGCATCTCTCTGATCATCAGGACCATTAAGCATATTTCTGAGTTCTAGATCTTCTAAGCCTTTTTGGAGTTTTGTGTATTCGCTGTCGAGTTCTTTCTCAACATCTTCACCCATCTCCTCAAATTCTTGAAACACAGTAATGCTATCACGTAGAGCTTGGAGATTATCCCACGCTTCTACTAAGCCTTTTTCGTGATCAATTTGTTTCATTACAATTTGAGCCGCGTCTGGATCTCCCCAAAAATTTGGATCTTGTGTCTGTTCGGTAAGTTCTATTACTCTGATTTTTCGTTTGTCGTAGTCAAAGATACCTCCTGAGCGAGTCCAATCGCTCATAGAGTTCATTCAAATGGTCTTTATTAATGCTCATTATTGATGATCTGTAGTCTTAAATTTTAGTCTTTACTTCCTCTTCCAAGAAGAATTCCGATTAATAGTCCTGATAAAAGCGCGATACCAAGCCCTCTTTCTGGGTTAGCTCGAACAAAACGACGAGCATTTCTATACTCATGGCGTACTTCGTTTTCTAGTCGGTCTCTCTCGTATTTCAAGCGATCAATAGCTTTATCATAATTCTCATAAGCTTTGTCTTCTAAATACTCTACTGTATTGTCAAAAGTATCTTCGATTTGCTTTTTAGCTTTTTCCGTTGGTTTTGGAGTAGTCATAATTCTTGGATTGAGTTTATATGTTTAAAAATACAAATTTGGTTAGTAAATGTTAGTTTGTTTCTCACTTCATGTTCCTACATTTTTTGGTAACTTGTTTTACATATGAGCTCGTTATCTAAATGGTGGTTTAAAACCATAACTTCAAATTTTCTGATTTACAATACTTGCTGGGAAGATCCACAAGTGGATCGGTTACTCCTAAATCTAAACTCAGATAGCGACATTCTTATGATTACAAGTGCAGGTGATAATGCGCTTAGTTACCTGTTAGACAATCCCGCCTCCATAGATTGTGTCGATATGAACTTTCGCCAAAATGCGGTCTTAGAACTCAAATTAGCCTTATTCCAGACCTCATCTCACTTACAACTTTGGCAACTTTTTGGTGATGGACGAGCCGATAATTATCAAACCATTTATGAAACAGTTAGAGATCAACTTTCTGAGCAGACTAAACAATTTTGGGATAACCACATTCGCACTTTTAACTCAAAAGGAAGAGGGTTTTATAGCTCTGGTTTATCTGGTTATTTTGCGAGATTTATAAATTCTGTTGTAGATAGAAAGAACCTTCGCAATTCAGTTAATGCACTTGTTAATGAATCCGATCGTTCAGTTCGTGAGCAAATTTACTCAGAAATTGAGCATAAGCTTTGGAGTGGAATGAGTCAGTATATCTGGAAATGGGATGGATTACTCACTCTGGCAGGTATACCAAAAGAACAAAAAGAGGCTATTGGTGACTTAAATACATTTATGAATAATGTTTTCCGTTTTGTTTTTGTGGAACACCAAGCACACGAAAACTACTTCTGGAGACTCTATCTAAACGGTGGTTATGGTGAAAATTTCTTACCTGACTATCTAATGGAATCCAACTTTAAACGAATTAAAAGTGATTCTCACCGCATCACTTTACACTCTTCAACCATACTAGAAAGGCTTCGGCAAAGCTCTAGAAAATACTCACATTTTATTCTTCTAGATCACATGGATTGGTTAGCAACTAACAATGCTGAAGAGCTTACTTTAGAATGGAAGTCCATTTTTGAACATGCGAAACCAGGGGCTAAAGTTCTATTTAGATCTGCTTACTCTAATCCTAATTTCTTACCATCTTTTGCTCTAGAGAAGCTACAGTTTGAGAATATTGACGCTTCCATTCTTAAAAAAGATAGAGTGGGAACCTACTCGAGCACACATTTGGCAACCATTCATGTATAACTCTATATCTACATACTATAAAATTCAATCTCATATTTATGATTTAACAAGATGGAGTTTTCTTTTTGGTCGCTCTAAGTTATTTAAAAGACTTCCAGATCTCCCGAGTAATGCTTCCATTTTAGACTTAGGATGTGGAACAGGATATCAGCTACGTTCGCTAAAAAATCGATATCCAAAGGCTTCCATCATTGGACTAGATGCCTCAAGCGATATGCTAAAAAAAGCGTCCCAGAAAGTGTCTGGTGATATTCAATTAATTCATCAAGAATATAACTCAACAAGCTTCCCTGAGAATAGCTTTGATTTAGTTGTGTGTTCTTACTCGCTTACAATGATGAATGAGATTGACGAGGTTCTTTCTAATATCCAGTTCCATTTAAAGACAAAAGGCACTTTAATGGTAATCGACTTTGATTGCTCACGCTTCGACTGGTTTACACGCTGGATGAAAGTGAATTTTGTAGAAATGTCTGGCGCAGTTTTTTCATCCGCAAAGCGTAAATTCCCTTCACACACTTTAGAAAGTCACCCCGCATACTCCGGTCTGTGGCTTTATAGTCTACTTATTGCTACAAATACTTAAATAAAGTAATTAGGCCTTCACTTCAATTTGTTCTTTATACTGAAGCTCATAGAGCTTTTTATAAAGACCTTTATCTTGTTTAATAAGCTCTTGATGTGAGCCGGACTCTCTTATCTCACCTTTATGCATAACAAGTATTTTGTTAGCTCCTTGGATAGTTGAAAGCCGATGAGCCACCACTATAGAAGTTCGTCCTTTCATCATTTTATCGCTTGCAGCTGTTACCATTGCTTCTGTTTCAGAGTCGACACTTGAAGTTGCTTCATCAAGAATTAGAATTAATGGCTTATAAACCAATGCACGCACAAAACAGATTAACTGCCTTTGCCCCATTGAAAGAGAAGCTCCTCTTTCACGTAGCTTATAATCATAGCTATCAGGTAGGTTTTCTATAAATCGATGAGCTTCAACTTCATGAGCAGCTTTTATAACTTCTTCTCTAGAGATATCGTCATTTCCCAAAGTAATATTCTCTAGAATAGTACCTGAAAATAGTGCATTGTCTTGAAGTACCAATCCGAAATGAGATCTTAAATCTTTAAGGCGAAGGTCTCTGATATCTACTCCATCTAGCTTAATGCTACCTTTCTGGATATCATAGAAACGTAATAGTAAACTTATAATGGTTGTTTTACCCGCACCCGTTGCACCTACAATCGCAACACTTTCTCCAGGCATGGCAACAAATGAAACGTCTTTCAGAATATATTCGGAGTCTTCGTTATATTTAAACCACACATTTTCGAACTCAATTTTACCTTCGGAAGTCGTTAACTCAACTGGATTTTCACTTTCCACTACCTTGGACTCCGTATCAAGAACATCAAAAATTCGTTCTGATGAAGCTAACGCTGACTGAAGAGTATTAAACTTCTCTGAAATTCCTTGAATGGGCATAAAAAACTGTCGTGCATACTGAATAAATGCAAGGAGCACTCCGAAAGTAACACCACCAGTTAAAGCTCTTCCCCCTCCATACCACACAATTAACGCCATCGCAAAACTGGCGGTAACTTCTACAAAAGGCCAGAATATGGAGAAATAGAAAATAGTTTTAATATGAGCTTTTTTGTGGGCATCGTTAATTTTTTCAAACTTCTCAATCTGCTTTTTCTCGCGATTAAAGAGTTGCACCACATCCATTCCATTGATGTGTTCTTGCACAAATGAATTTAAACGGGATATTTGATCTCTTACTTCAAGAAAAGCTATTCGTACTTTTCCTTTAAACCAAAATGTAGCATAGAAAAGAAATGGGAGTACAGATATGGTAACCAGTGTAAGTTCCCAACTCATCGAGAACATAAAATACAGAATAAAGAATATCCTGAATAGATCGCCAATCATGGCAACTACGCCATCGGAAAGCAACTCACTTAAAGCTTCAACATCACTAGTTGTTCGCGTTATTAAGCGCCCAATAGGAGTTTTATCGAAGAATTGAACATTCAGCGATTGTATTTTTTTATAAACAGCATTTCTTAATGAGTAAAGAGTTCCTTGTCCGAACCATCGAGTTAAATAGGTGTTTATTACAAGAAGAATAAACTCACCAACAAGTGCTAAAACGAGCAAAAATATTATATTCAGAAGGCCTTCATTATCCTTTACTGCTATATAATCATCTACCGCAATTTGGGTAAGCTTTGGCCTTACAGTACCTAAAAAAGATGCTGATAAAGTTAATACTACAGCTAGTACTACAAACCAGCGGTAAGGCTTTATAAAATAATAAAGCCGCCGAATGAGTTTTCTATCGACGGCTTTTTTAACTTCCTTCTTATTCAACGAGCTATTTTTTAAAATCTATTGAATTCATCGTATGATGGTCTTGAAGAACCTGAACGACTATCTGGTTCGTTTGATTTATGGTCATCTCGCCTGTTGTACTGATTATCTCTGTTCACTTTAACGTTAATGACTTTACCTCGGTTTGGGTTTCTATCATCACTTCGATAGCTTGGTCGGCCACCGTGGTCGGATCCTCCACCTCTGTAACCGCCTCTATCAGAGTCGCCACGGCTTCGGTATCCATCTCTACCTCGGTCAGAGTCGTTACTTCTGTAACCTCCTCTTCCACCGCGATCGGAATCTCCACCTCTATAACCACCTCGTCCTGAATCATTTCTTCTAGGACGGAAATTTCTTCCTCCACTACGACGATTATCACTTCCTCTACCGCCGAAACCGCCAGTAGATGGTTTAGTTAAGTCTTTTAACTCTACTTTTGGAGTAATAATTCCTCGTTCATGCGACGGATCTGTAAAAATAGGACGTAATTCATTCGCTAACCAAGTTGGGTAAAAACCCTCTCTTGCTTCATTCAAAAGTAAATGAGCATTGGTGTACCTTGCTGAAAAGTGCCCGATTACCAACAATTTAGTTTGTGCTTCAGTAGCAACTCGAGCTGCATCTTTTGCAGATGAATGTCCTGTTTCAGTCGCTTTATCAGATAGTGAATTGCTAAAAGTAGCTTCGTGATACAAGATATTGGTATTTAAAGCTAGCTTAACCGCATTTGGGCAATATTCTGTATCAGTAACATACGCAAAACTATCGCCTGGACGAGGATGACCTACAATGTCATTACACTTTATGAGTGTTCCATCTTCCAGCGTGATGTCTTCTCCTGCTTTTAATGCCTTAAAGTGAGCGTCTTCTGAAACACCCATTTCTTTAGCCAAAACAGAATTCACTTTACCTGGCTTGTCTTTTTCTTGAAAACGATAGCCAAGGCAAAACCTTCTATGCTTTAGTGCACGAGCAACAACGAAATAATCATCTTCATCTATAACAACAGCTTCATCTATTGTATCTTCAACTTCAATGAAAATAATCTCGAAACCAATTTCGATACTTGAAAAATTAAGGTTCCACTCTACATATTCTTGTAAGCCTTTAGGCCCAATAAGACGAATAGCTTTATCTCTACGCTGTAACTGTAGTGTAGAAAGTAAACCAATTAATCCAGAATAATGATCTACATCAAAGTGTGAAATAAAAATACACTCGATTTTAGAGCGTTTTATCCCAGCCTGTAGCATACGCATTTGGGCGTTTTCGCCACAATCAAATAAGAAAACACTTCCTTCTCGCCATAAAGCTACAGCGGGTAAGTGTCTAAGTGCTGTTGGTGTTGCCGATGCTACACCTAATGGAACTACAATCATTTCTTCTCCCGTTTATTATTAATGGAGGGGCTGTACGTTCAAGCCTTGACCCCTGATTTTATATTTCTGCTAATTCTTGTTCTAACATTTGTTTATTATACATGCTTGTATAATGTCCTTGCCTTTGTAAAAGTTCATCGTGTGTACCACTTTCTACAATATGTCCTTCTTGTATATAATAAATAATATCGGCGTCTTTTATTGTTGAAATCCGGTGACTAATCATTATTGTCGTCTTGCCACTTAATTCATTTCGTAAATGTTTAAGTATCGCCTCTTCAGTCTTAGTATCTACAGCACTTAATGAGTCGTCAAAAATAAGAATGCCTGGTTTTTTTATTAGTGCGCGAGCAATTGCAGTTCTCTGTTTTTGTCCCCCAGAAAGTGTTATACCTCTTTCACCTAATATAGTCTCAAATTTTTTATCGAAATCCAAAATATTCTCTTTTACTTGAGCTTGTTCAGCAGCCATTTCAATAGCTTCTAAATTAGCTCCATCTACTCCAAACGCAATATTCTCGCCAATTGTTTCTGAAAACAAGAAAGTTTCTTGAGGCACAAAGCCTATTGAAGAGCGTAGCTGTTCCAAATTATAGCTTTCAATATCATTGCCGTCAATCAAAATTGAGCCAGAAGTAGGTTTAAAAAGCCGCGGTATTAATTGGATTAAACTTGTTTTCCCTGCTCCAGTTCGCCCAACAAAAGCTACATTTTGACCTGCAGGAATTTTAAAGCTTATATTTTTTAATGCGTCTGTTAATGCCCCGGGGTATCTAAAGCTTACATTTACAAATTCAATGTCTCCTTTAATGTTCAAATGCTCTTGTGCATCATCCGAATTTATGTCCGAAGGTTGTTCAAGAACTTCATTGATACGACTCCAAGAGGCCAAAGAACGTTGAAAACGGTTTGTAGTATATCCTAAAGCTGCAACAGGCCAAATTAGGTAAGCAACGTAAATTAAAAACTCCGCAATATTACCAACTGTTATGGTGTCTTCAATTACCATGCTTCCGCCCTTCCAAATTACAATAATCAACGAGAAGCCGATTAAGAAATTTAAAGATGGATGAAATAAAGATTCAATGAGATCTAGCCTAAGCTTTTTCTTACGATAGTCTTCACTTAAGACTTCAAATTTTGCTTGTTCATTTTCGAGGCGATTGTAAGCTTTTATTAGTCTAATACTCGAAAATGTTTCTTTGGCTTTACCTGCCAATACTGAATATTGCTCTTGAATTATTATGGAATGCTTATGAATGTAGCTAGTAATCCAATATGCAAAAATAGAAATTAAAGGGAGCGGAACGAGTGCCCAAAACATTAATTCACTATTTACTAAATACATCATAGTGATTACAAAACCTGCCCTAGTAATCGTATTGATACTATACATTATTACAGGTCCGAAATACTCGCGAACTTTATTTATATCTTCTGTTGCTCGAACATAGACTTCACCTGAAGAAAGCTCTGCATAAAACCGTTGTGGTAGTGCCATCAACTTCTTTAGAAAAGTATTCCTCATGTCATACTCTACTTTACGCGACGAAACGATTAGCGTTTGCCTAGTAGCGAAAAGCAACACTCCATAGCAGATTACAGAGCTCGTAAGGTAGGCCGCGTTTATAGCTAGAATCTTCCCTGCTTCGGAGGTAAACAGTGTTTGAAAGAAAGTATCAGCAACTTGGTAGTTTCCATCATTAAGCGATTCAACTTCATCTAAAGTGCGTCGGATAATTATAGGAATCCACACTAAGAAAAAATTGGCTCCCGTTAAGAAAATGGCTCCGAGTATTGTCGAAGCTTTATATTTCTTTAGATATGTATTTAGTTGTTTAAGTGAGCTCAAAATCAATTCTTGTTTTTTGGGATAACCGAATTAGTCCAAAAAACATTCTCCCCATTATTATTTCTTTTCCAGTAAGTAATTTAAGAAAACAATCAATTTCACTTAAATCTCAAAAACAGTAACTCTTGGTTGTACAGCCTCTTTAGCTAACAATGCTGGCCAATAAGCAACTACATCGCTAGCTTTTGGTCTACCGCCTGCAAAGCCTGTAACACCACTTGGACCTGTTAAAATAAGAGGCGCTAATTCCATACCAAATCTCGAAAGATCTTCCTTAGATTGTCCACTAACAGAAATTCTCATTTGGATTTCATCAGCGTCTAAAGCATCTGTTTCTAGGTTAACAGGATTTTCTGCCACACCATTAAAACCTATAAACTCTTTCCTAAATTCTGTGAATTTTAAATTCAAAGCCTCTGCCCTTTTTTCAAGAATCTCAGCGCCTTTAACTGCTTTTTTCAAAGCATCTGGCCAAGAGTATACTAAAGTAGCAAATAGCTTAAATCCATCATTATAGCTTGCTGATACTTTATAGAAGTCGGTATCTTTTGCGCCTTTTATGCCAAACACTTTAACTCTATTTGGAGCTACGTCCTCCACATGAATAGACGTAAAATCGGCAACTACATCAGGAGTGATATAGTCTTTAGGATCGCCAATTTCGTATAACAGTTGTTCTTTTACTGTTTGAGCGCTTACTAGACCACCTGTGCCTTCATGCTTGGTTACGAAAAACTCTCCATTTGGAAATGCTTCTACAATTGGAAAGCCGATATCGGTAAAATCTTCAATTTTTTCCCAATCCGTGAAGTTACCACCCGAAGCTTGAGCTCCACATTCCAGAATATGTCCAGCAATTGTTCCTACCGACATTTTATCAAAATCGTCATAATCCCAACCAAACTCATGAATCATAGGAGCCAAAGTTAAGCCAGTATCGGTTACTCTACCCGTAATAATTATATCTGCGCCAAGCTTTAGAGCTTCTACTATTGGGCGACATCCAAAATAAATGTTAGCGCTTAACAATTGATCTTTAACAGTGGTGATGGGTTCCCCTGTTTCCATATTCTTAAGTGAATGACCATCTGCAATAAGTTGGTCAATATTTGGAAGGATATCATCTCCATCTACCACGGCCACTTTAAGGTTTGTGTAACCTTTTGCTTTAGCGACTTTAAGAATCTCGTCTTTGCATGCAAGAGGATTTACACCACCAGCATTGCTAATCACTTTAATGCCTTTTTCGCTGATTTCAGGAAGAATTTGTTCTACAACACCAACAAAGTCGCGAGCATAACCCCACTCAGGGTTTCTCATTCTTTGCTTTTGCATAATAGACATTGTTACCTCAGCAAGGTAATCCATAACTAGGTAGTCAATAGGTCCTCTTTTTGCTTGATTAACTGGAGCTATGGGTAAATCACCCCAAAAACCTTGTCCTGATGCAATACGAATAGAATCTTTCACAAACGCCTTTTAATTAAATGATTTTATTATTTAAAACTCACTTTCACAATTAATATCGATAATTTTTGATTGGTTTTGAAATCAAAATATGTAATGATATTTGCAAATATACGACTAAGACAACTCATTTAGATATTTAAAAAAGCGCTTTTTTAAAGTTTGGTGAGAATTGAACCTAGGCACTAATATAGATACGATTACTACCATTTGTACAAACACTAAATAAGCTTATTTAATATTTTTAATCTCGTACACTCTTCAATGTTAGATGTTTAATGAACCCAGCTTTTAACTTTGATTCACAAAAAAAAGCCCCGTATGAAAATCATACGAGGCTTTAACAAATTTTGAAAGTGCTATTATTTTACTAAAAGCATCTTATTTGTTTTCACATAATTTCCGGACTGTATTTTATAAAAATAGATTCCAGAAGATAATTTAGAAGCATCGAAAGCAATTGTATGCCAGCCCGCTGCTTTATTATCATTTACTAGCTCTGCCACTTTCTGACCTAGCGTATTATAAACGGTTAGATTAACAAAGCCTGAGCTTGGTAAACCAAAACGAATATTTGTAGTAGGGTTGAATGGGTTTGGATAGTTTTGATCCAACTCAAGAGTAGAAGGTATATCGCCCATAGATTCATTAGAAACTATGTTCAGTACTTCTACTTTTTGTAAGCTTTCTGCTGCTAAGCCACCATTATCAGTCACTGTTAAAGTTACATCATATGTACCAATCTCAGTATAGTGATGCGCGGGGTTTCTTTCGTCGCTGGTATTACCATCGCCAAAGTCCCAAGACCAAGCTACAACCGCTCCATCACTAACATCTCTGAAATCAGTAGATGCATCTGTAAAGGCAACAGTTCCATCAGCATTGTCGAAAGTGAAACCAGCAACTGGTGCGTCATTCACTGGAGCAACAATTATTGATACTACCATAGAATCAAGTGGACTTCCTTCATGGCCTACATAAAGTGTAGCAGAAGTTTGTCCAAAGTAATCTTCAGTAGCAGATAAAGTTAGCTTGTAGTTTTCTGAATCTGTTTCGATACTTAAGTCTTCGCTATGAGGACGAGCCCACACATGAAGTTCAGTATCTAACCCACCAACACCAGCGGCCATACCAGCTGTGTTTAACACAAGTTCGTTGTCTTCAAGAAAAACGTATTGTTGATCACTTCCTTTAACAAACTCTGGACTTGCAAATACAGAAATATACACTGTAGCAGTATCACTACTCTGTCCATCTGTAATTGAATATCGCATAATGTCAGTACCATCATAGTTTAATGGAGCAACATAAACAAAGCCGACTTCATCACTGATATACTTTAAGCTACCGTATATTGGGTCACTAACGTATTCAAGATATACTTGTCCGTATTCGTCGGTATCATTACTAGTAATGTATCCTAGAATTGAATTAAAAGTAATTACATCTCCTGATAGCACACCAATTGCATCGTCAACTGCTACAGGAGGCTGGTTAGCAATACTGAAGTACGTATTTTGTATTCCAGTATTAATGGATAAATTATTTTCGCTGTTATAGTCGATATAAGAAGTAACACTATAATCACCTGGCAATAGTAGGTTAGTGTTCACATTAACAGTAAATGTTTCTGTTGCGGCAGAATCAATTAATCCCATTTCAGGGCTTATGTAAGTTAGTTTCTCATCTGTTGTAATTACAACATTGTCAATTAAGGCAAAAGCAGACTCTTCGCTCTCATCTGTTTCAACAACAAACGCAAGGTATACTTGTGATTGACCACTAAATTGAGACAATTGAAGTCTTGTTTTATATAAGAAACCATCGTTGTTAAACACATCTTCCGAAGTCCCAAGCATATATAATTCAGATCCACCTTCACCTAAAACGCCTAACCAAACAGTGGCTATATCATAACCAGGTTCTAGTAAGAATCCGTAATCAAATTCTAATACTGGAAATTCACTATTTGGAATATTACTTAAATCGAAAAGCGGAGTTAATGCCGCAGTTCTAGTATTGTTATAGATCATAATATTTTCAGGATCTCCAACAAATAATGTGTTAAGAGGATTCTCTTCAGAACCAAGGCTCTGAGCATCCCAATTATGACCTAAACCAAAGCTACCATCATTTATTATCCAACCTTCAGGCACTTCTTCACTTTCAAAATCCTCTGCAAAAATTGCTTCTGTTTCTGCATTAGATATAGAAAACTGTGAACGAACTAGTGGAGATTTGCTTCCAACTTTAGATTTAACACCTATAGATGATTCAGCATCTAACACTAATTGTTTGTGGGTATTCAGGTCGAAATCTGATTTAGCCTTTTCTGTTTCAATACTTGCAAGAGATTCTTTAGCAGAAGTAATAGATTCTGATAAGGTTTCAGCAAATTTTCTTTGAGAAGTTATTTGAACAGTTGCATAATAACCCAAATCAAATGCACCTGTATTGGTTGCATCAAAATCGAAGGCAAATGGTACATCTGCATCAACTTCACCTAAATCCACTTCTGGATTTGAAATAGCAAGGTTTGTATTACGGCTTTGGAAGTAAGTTGTATGTTGAGGTGGACCATAGTAAAATGCATTTGTTGCATCACTTTCTACCGTTGTAACAAGGAAAAAGTCGCCTGGAGGAATTAGATGAGTTTTAACAGTTACATCAACCGTTTCACTTCCACCAGCTGGGATGGTTCCTTCAAAATTAGAAGCGAACCAAGGACTTTCCCTTACCACGACTTTAACATTGTCAAAAAATGCACCGAAACCACCAACTGCTTCTGCATCTGTATTAACAATGAACCATAGCTCAACATCATCATTTCCTGCAAGAGCTGAAATATCAACACTTGCTGTATATCTGTTTCCATCAGCAATGAGGTTTCTAAGTTCAGTCCCCTCTAATGTCATGATGCGTTCACCATGTGAAATTACATTTACATAGAAATTATCAAATGGGACATCTAAACCAGCTGCATAATCAAAGGTTAAGTATGTTGGATACTTACCTTCTTCTAAAGCCGAGAAATCGAATGCAGGTGGCGAAGCAATTGCAATCATGTTGTTCGTATAACCAGTTGCAAAATCACCAGCGAGAAATACATTGTCAGTGCCTTCTTCAGTATCATCTAGATCGAATAGTTCCCAAGTTGCCAATTCACCCTCTTCAGAGCCTTCAGCATAAAGTTCCCATTGCTCGTTGGTAACTGAAGCGTCATTCAAGTCATCATAGAAAACTACTTCGTCGCCAATAGCCTTGAGAGCTGCCGTTGGAGTGTAAGTGATTTTTGATTTTGGATTATTTCCTCTTTCAAGAAATATTTGTGTGGCAACACGATTCAATAAATCTTCTGAAGAAACTTCACTCTTTTCATATGGGAATGAAGGAGACGGAGTAAAAGTATTAATTGCTTCAACACTTACTGAACCTTCTAAATCAGTAAAGTATAGAGTTTGTCCAATACCATACATAAGCTCTTTACTACCTGTATTTAGAATATCAAAAGATGCCGTTACTGTAGTACCATAAGGGAGCGCACCTAAATCAGTTACTATTGGAGTAATCTCAATTGAACTGAAAGCTTGCTGACGACCATTAAGGTCGATGTCTACTGAACCATTGCTTGTAGCAATACTCAAAGAAGCGAGAAACTCACCATCCTCTCCTAAATCATCAAACGTAACAGCAACACCATAAGCGCCACCTGCAGGAATTACTACTGATTCGAATTGTGCATCGAATTTTGCAGCGTCTTCACCGGTTATATTTAAACCTGTTACAGTTACTTCACCATCCGTATTATTCACAAAGCCAACAGATTTCTGTGCTGGGCCATCAAAAAATGTACGTTGTAAAAAGGCGATGTTATTACTAGGAATTAAACCTTCTTGTGTAGGATTAACCATTTCACCAGCATTAAGTCTTCCACCTTCGCCAAAAGCTCCAACAAAAGAAGTAATGATATCAGTACCTGCAGTAACTCTTGTAGCTAATGCTAAACCACTTTCCTCTGGATGGGCAGCTTTAGCAAGAGCAAGTGCACCTGTAACTTGTGGGGAAGCCATTGAGGTTCCTGAGAGATAATAATATTCATTATTAGGAAATGTTGAAGCGATTGTAGAACCAGGAGCTCCTACATCTACTGTTCTAACACCATAATCTGAAGAAGCAGAAAGTTCATCAGCCCAATCAGTATTTGCTACGGTAATAATGTTTGGAGATTGAATATTATTCGGATACGAATAATAAGGTAGGTCATCTCTATTTGATCCGTCGTTACCTGCAGAAACAACCCAAAGAGCATCGTAAGAAGCGTGGTGTTGTGCATAATTGGTCATCACAGAAACAAATTGTTGTTCGCTCTCACCTATCAATGCACCGCCACCGCCCCAAGATTGGTTAATTGCAGTTATTTCTACACCATTTTCCAACAGGCTACTTATATAAGCATACCCTCTCATGATTGAAATAGCATCTGTACTTCCGAATTCATCAAAAATCATAACTGAGATCATAGAAACATCTTGAGCTACACCTGTAACACCAATTCCGTTATTTCCCTCAGCTCCAATAATTCCTGCTACGTGTGTACCATGAAAACTTCCAGGGTTTAAGAATGAATTGTCGTTATAAACAGCACTCCATCCCCAGAAATCATCTACATAACCGTTGTTATCATCATCCACACCGTTCCATTCGTCTTGTGTGATTTGGCCATCGCCATTAAGATCTTCACCACTATTTACCCAGGCATTATTTGCAAGGTCAGGATGGTTAAAGTCAACGCCATCATCGTATACAACAACAATTACTTCGTCGCTACCAGTAGTAACTTCCCAAGAATCAACGGCAGAAATATCAGCTCCAAAAATAGCCCCTTCAGTGAAAGTTCCGTCATTTTCTAATGCATACTGAAGAGCGTAAAATGGATCGTTTACTGGTGGAATTTTATATTGTGCGATTACCAAATCATCGAATATAGCTCCAAACCCAATAGGAGTTTCTTGATTAGAACGAAATGAAATTTCAAACCAAATTTCATCATAGCCCACATATTCGGATATGTTAACATGGGTTCTATATGCCAGTCCATCCATTTTTGTGATGTCTAGAGTATCAACATAAAAACTCTCGTCTGCACTGTTTCTTGCATAAATATTGAAAATCAATGAAGCATTTAAAGTGTCTATCACGGATGAATGGTCGAGGAATAGACCATACTCATACTCTGAGGATAATTCAGATAAATCTAACTTTGGAGAACTTATTTTTGTCCAACTATTTCTTTTATACATTGAATCAAAATCGCCAGCCAAAAATAAATAGTTACCTTCATCGATATATTCTACACGTCTCCAGTTTGTGCTGTCAGCGAAGTTCGATACACTCCAAGTTGAAGCTGATAATGAATCGTCAAAAGTTTCATGATAAATTACAGCATCTCTCTCAACAGCGTTTACAAGTTCATACTTAGTAACATCTACTGCTAACCCAGCTTGGCCTTTAAACTTATTTGCTGAATTGCTAATAGCTAAACCAGAATAGTCAACTGACTTATCATCTCGGTCAGTTGTTAGCACTTTTTGTTTAGCGGAAGTATTATTAACCAACTTCTCTCTTTGTACATCTGGACGAGAAAAGACGTAATTAGGAAAAGCTTTAACGCCTGGAATTTTATTTAGGCGACTCATTAGAGGTGCAATATCTCCTGTAGTTTCCCATTCTTCTGCGTTTAAATTATTTACAGATGATTTAACTGTAACGTCAAAATCATTCTTTAATGAAGCAGCTAACTGCTGTGGTGTTATATTATTACCTTTTGCTTTGATAGTGGTGTTATCAAACACAACTACAATACTATTTGCCCGTACATCACGATCTTGATATTGCATAATATTCTGTGCAACCGTGTTTATAGTAAAGCCAAAGAATAGAGCGAGAAAAAGATATAGCTTTCGTATATTTTTATTCAAAATTGTACCCTTATTGGTTATTATTATATTACTTAGAAATCATTTCTTATGATTGTATTCCCCAGTGAAATGATTATTAAAAGATTCATCTAATTTCTTGAGCAAGAAATACCGAAGCTTTGGTATTTCCGAGATTATACTCACTATGGTTATTATCAAATAAGTTCGAAAGCCCTAGCTATTTCCCAAAGCTCAACATTATTTTTTATACCTAATTTTTTGTTGAGATGTTTTCGATGCTCTTCAACCGTTCTTCTACTTATAAACAGGATGCCAGCTATTTGGGGATTATTTTTTCCTCTTGCCAGATATTTAAGAACTTGAACTTCCCTCTTGGTCAATGATTCAAATTGATCTTTCCGAGACTTTATAAACGATATTTGTTTTCGTAACCTTCGAGCCTTTTGCTCTACAAAGCCTTTAATAGTAGTATCAACAATGTCCTCTATTCGTCTTAATTCATTCTCTGTTAAAGTAATTGAAGCTTGAATATTTAACGTAGCAAATTCAGAGTTTGACACCTTCTCATACTCTGTTTGAATTTGTATTCTTTTAGTCTTTGGCTTTGAATTAAACTGTACCGCCTCATCATTATTTCCCAAAAAATGCCCCTATTATATTAGCCAATCTAAACCTATGTCATTGAAAAGTAATCTCAGAAATTTATTACTTACTTGTACCTCTTAATATTAACCACTCTTTTTGATGGTTCTACTGCTACTAATTTTAAGTCTAGCTAAAGCAACTTCTATTACTTTCAACTTTAATTTAAAATACTATATCTACTTTAGATTGCAAACTTTATGTCTATAAATTCCAATATTAACCTCTCGAGTAATTGATAAAGTTAATTCCTTTTGCTACTGCTTCGGATCTATTTTTTGCTTCTAATTTTTGATAAATATGCCGTATATGATATCTAACACCATCTACAGAGAGAAACATCTGATTTGAAATAGACTTATAAGAAAGACCTTCTGCAAGACATTTTAGAACCTTTTTTTCAGTATCTGATAGCTCAACTGCAGGAGAATGTTGTTTTTGGAATGAATTTAGGACCTTTCTTGCAATATTTGGAGTCATGGGAGAGCCACCTTTATAAGCAACTTTAACAGCCGCAACTAATTCCACTGGGGATACTTTTTTCAGGAGATATCCATCTGCACCATTTTTTATAGCATTAAATATCCGTTCATTGTCATCATGGATGGTTACCATTAACACAATTATATCGGGATGCTTTTGTTTGATGATTTTTACCCCCTCAATTCCATTTATACCAGGTAATTGAATATCTAAAAGCAAAATATCAGTTTTAGGAAGTTCATCCGATTTCAAAGCATCCTCACAACTTCCAAAAACACCAATCACACAAAGCTCAGGGTCGAAATCAAGAATGGTTTGCCACCCTTCCCTCATGTATTCATTGTCTTCTATGATGCAAATTTTAATCATTTAGATAGATAATAAATTTTTTGCATTAAAAAACTACCCAAATTGCAGAATAGAAAACCCCTAACCGTATCAATGATTAGGGGTTGGTGATTAAAAAAGGAAGAAGGACGGTCTTCCTTAAAAGCTACTTGCGATACTAAATAATTGGATACTTAATTAAAACGCCTGTTTATGTGGTTATGGGTTTATAATATTGTTAGTAATTCCAACAGAAACCGCTTCAGACCTTGAGTTCACTTCCAGTTTTTGGTAAATATTTCTGATATGATGCCTTACACCATCAACTGAGAGGTAGATTTCTTTACCTATTTCTTGATATGATTTCCCTCTGGCTAATGCATTTAAGATTTCAAGTTCTCTTTCGTTTAGTTCAATAGCTCCACCCGCCAGTTTTTTGGGCTGTAAAGAGTCGATTATACGCCTTGCGATTGAGGGTGTTAAGGGCGAGCCACCGGTATGCGCTTCTTTAATGGCGGCAACTAATTCATCGGGAGTTACTTTCTTCATCAAATATCCTACCGCGCCGGCTTTTACCGCTTCAAATATATTATCGTCGTCATCAAATACGCTGGCTACAATCACTTCAATATTGGGATATTTCTTTTTGATGATTTTAATGCCATCAATTCCACTCATACCTGGCAAACCAATATCCATTAGTGCTACATCACATTTTAGTAGAGAATCTGAGTTGAAAGCTTCTTCACAACTCCCAAAAACATTCTCTATTACCGTATCAGGGTCGAAGTCGATAAAGGTCTTCCACCCTTCTCTCAAGTACTTATTATCTTCAATAATTACAACGTTTATCAAGCCAACTCCAGTTACCTATAATTCTTTATGCTAAAAAATACTCGGCTAACACACAAAGCGAACTACCCGTATATGCGGAATTTAAATCTCCGCTATTAACATCCAGCGAGTGCCAAAGTCTTTTTCTGAGCTAAAATCTACATCAGCATTAATTTGAGCTACTCTTTTTTGGATATTTGCAAGCCCGTTACCTTTGGGTGTGTTCTTAACATCAAAACCTTTGCCATCATCTTGTACAACAAGGGTTAACTTTCACGATTGTACGCTTAGAATAATATCCACTCTTGATGGCTCTGCGTGCCTAACCGAGTTGGTAAGTATTTCCTTGAAAATGAGCCAAATATGCTGACGAAATTCCATATCCATTTTGCCTTTCTCATCACCCTGAATCTTGAGCTCGTACTTAATATTCTTGCTTTCTAGTAAATCCGATGCATGGCGCCTACATTTCGCTAAGAAGTCTTGCCAATCGTCATTTTCCGGGTTTATTGACCATACGATATCGGTAATCTTTTCTTTGGCTTCAAATGCACTTTCAAGAATTAGATGAACAAAACGTTTCGATTTCGATTGCTCAGGATACCTTTCTATAGCTTCCGCGAAATAATAGATACTGCTTAGTGTGGCGCTTACTTCGTCGTGTAAATCACCAGCTATTCTGTTTCTTACCCTTTCTACTTTTAGAATTTGGTTTACCCTTGCTCTGTGAATGGAATATAAAATGGCTGAGATAATGGCTAAGTACATCAAATATGCCCACCAAGTTCTATACCATGGTGGAAGAATTTGGAATTGAAATGCCGCTTCTCGTCCTATTTTCTTATAAATATTGCGTCCACGAACTTTAAAGGTATAACCACCTTCGGGAATGTTTGTATAATCTTTTTGGCTTTCTGATGTCCAATTGCTCCATTCTTCATCAAAGCCTTCTAGTTTGTATTGATAGGTATTGAAAGCTGGGTTCAAGAAGCTAGCCGCTGCAAAACTGAATCGCATTTGGTTATTACTGTATCCTAAAACAAATTTCTCATCTGGGATTCCATAACCATTGTAGATTAATGAATCTGAATTTATCACAACAGATGTAATGTTGGTTTGAAATGGAAGTATTTCTTGTTTGAACTGCTTCGGTATTTGAATGATTTTATTCTCTAACCCAAACCAAGTTGAAGTAGGATAACAACTCATCGCAAAAAAACCTTCATTAGCTCCAATGCTGTTAAACGTATTTACTTCTTTCTCCCAAACATCACCATTTCTTGCAAACCTTACTAAGTCGCTACCTGAACGAATCCAAATTTCATCTCCACAGTCTTTAAACAGAGTGATATTTACTAACCCGTTAAACAAACTATCTGAAAGGACAATCTTATTTTCATCAACTTTGAAAATGCCTTCCATTGTACCCAGCATTACAGTGCTTCCGATTTTGCCAATGTATAGTTTCTCGCTAGTTACCAACTCCGCTTCGATATTATAGATAACCCCGCTACTCAAGCTCACTCTTAGCAGTTGACCATTAATGGTTAGTATGTAAAGTTGTCCCTCATCTAGAACCCAACTTTTGGGATACGGAATATCTGCATAGGTTTTGGTAAGGTTTAACGCCCCATTCTTAAATTCATACAAATTCAAACTTCCACTTCCCCACCCCAAAAAACTACCTTCACCATTGGCAATAATTTTCGGGAATATCAGCTCTGATTTTTTAGAGGCTTTCCCATTTTCTATTACAAATAATCCAGCCTGACTTGAAGAAACAACCTTATCTTGAAGTTGTATTGCTACAAAAGAATGTTCAGGACTTCCATCTACTTTTTGGAAAAAAGGACTGCCTTTCCCATCCCAATAATAAAAACCATTGTTTGTGGTAACCGTAATTTCATCGCTTTGCTGAAACACGCCATTAACCAAGCCATCAATTCCATAATTGATATCGTACTGTGTGAAGTTGCTATTTACATCAATCACAGAGATTCCGTCGTCTAACATTGCCCAAAGCAAACCTTGGTTATCTTGGAAAAGCTCGTAAACGTGATTGTCGTTAAGGCCCGTTTTTTGAGTGAGAATTTGTAGAAGTTGACCTTTTCCATCCAAAAACATAATCCCACCAGATAGTGTGGCAATAGCTATTCTATTATTACTAAGCCGAAGCATTCTGTAGCCTTTATGCTCACTTAGATAATCTAACGAGCTAGGTGAAAAGGACGTAAACAGTTCACCATAATATTGCTGCAAACCATGTTCTCTGAAATAGATAAGTAGCCCTTGTTCAGTTGGTAGCATTCCAAAGATTCTATCTGTGAGAAAGTAACTAGAACTATCAACAACAGTTTCTTTAAGGTTAGTGATGTCTACCAATCCTTTGCCTTCTACCTGTACATAAATCTTATTCTTTATTAGATAGGAATTATAGATTTCTACGCCGGGCTTATATACCAAAACGGTATCCTGTTGCTCGTTGTACATCATTAACTGTGTACGAGTTCGGAAATAAACTTGGTTTGATAAATAATGCGTTTGCCTAACAAACTGAAAATTGCGTTTTGTGGAATCCAGACGAGGTAGTAGGCTTTTAAACTCAAACTGATAACGTTCATCTGCACTTAAATAACCTATATCACCTTCGCCACCAGTATAGATTCTTCCGTCATCAGACTTTGCTAAAGAATAGGTAGTTTGACCTATGGGAACGTGAATATACTGCCACTGCTCTCCATCAAATAGGTTAATCGCATTTGAGTTCCCAAACACCATTTTCCCATCATCGGCTTGTATGGCCGCCCAGCTTTGGCGCGAATTCTTAAAATCTTCTACCGTGTAATTATGCACCACATACGCATTAAAAGGCTGAGCAAAAACCCAGCCTTCTAAGACAATACTAATAAGTATGGTTATACTTACACGCTTTACAAACATAACATTGATTTGAATGTTACTTTAGCCCCTCAGGATGTTTTATTTGAGGATCAATATGAGTGATTGAGTGATCATCAGCATAATGTATGATTAGTTCAAACTTATTTCCTTTTTTCGTGAATTGAATGTGATGTGGAATCCTATTTATGTTACTACCAAAATCATATTCAAAACCTACTGTTTTTCCATCATCGGGTATTTCTTCCATTTCAATAAATACCTTTACTTCTTTATTTGGTTTGTAGTTGGTAAAATCAAGCTCTCCATAATTATTTGAAGTAGATCTTCTAGAAACACGAGACTCACCATTTCTCCCTATTCCTTTTCTTCCACCTTTGTCTACTTCCGATTCTACCTTCACATCAATGTTTAACCCATTTTGAAATTTTAATCCATTTGACATGACATCTCCTTAGTTAATTTATTGATTATCGGAGGTTATTGAATAAAATTGAAAGTTAAAACGCATAAATGGGTAGTCGCTTTTAGATCTATAGCTAGCTCTAATAAGTAGGTTTAAAGCAGATATTTTGGACAGAGAATTACCCCTCGTTTTTCTCACTAATTTTCTCTGAAAGCACAGCAATTTGAAATTCTATTCTCTTCATTTCGCGTAGAATGGAATTCTTATCCATTTGCATCCAGTGCCAAAGTTTAAGCATTGTTACCGCTACAAAAACGATGAAGAACAGTCCTCCAAAATGAATTAGATCTGTGGACAAACTCTCGGTGAAAAACTCATACCCGAGGTAGAACATCAGAACTGTAAGTACTAATTGTACGGTGGTAATTAAGATTGCCCAGCCTTTAAAAGCACCTTTATACAGGCCAAACCATTGCTTAGCCATACCCCCTTCTTCCAACTCATTATAGAATTTGACTTCTTTTTCATTTAATGATTCTTCGATGAGGTTGTCTATATCTTCTTTTTTCATATTCATATTCATGATAATCCTCTTTTCTTAGTGAATTAATTTTTTAAGCTGTTCTCTTGCTGTAAATAATCTTGATTTAACGGTTCCTTCTGGAACCCCCAAAAGTTTAGAAACCTCTGAAAGTGAAAGATTATCTTTATAAAACAGTTCGAGTATTATTTTTTGAGACTCAGGCAGCAAGTTCATGTTAACTCGCAGCTTTTTTATCTGAGTTTCTCTAATGTCGGTGGAATCATCAGCTGTTACCATTTCTTCATTCAAAATTTGTGCAAGTTTCCTTCGCTGCTGCTGTCTCCTTCGAATCCAATCCACCGCTTTGTTTCGGGCAATATTCAGTGCCCACGCTTCAAAACCGATTTGAAACTTAACTTCATGCAAGTTGTTAATAATAGCGAACCAACAATCCTGAACAATATCATTTAACGAGTCTTTGTCTCTAGTTTGAGCGTAAATTTTAGCCGTTAATACAGAATTGAATCGTTTGATTAACTCTTTTAGTGCATCCTTATCCCCGGATTGATACCTCCTGGCAAGTTCCTCGTTTATGATATGATTGGTCTGTTTATGCATTTCATATTTATAGTCGTTTAAAAAATGGAAAGGTTCATATTTATTTTGAAAGGGGTTTAGTTCTTAGGTAATTTGATTTAAACTCTTCATTAAATTTCAGACTACTGACATAGGGCTGTCATAATCAATTCCTATAATTGGGGACACACAAACTCATTCACTTAATGCCTGATAACAACGAACTTTATTTTTGCCCAACTTGCAGAAAAGATTGGCGGGATTGGTTGGAGCAACACCATGAATCCCATCAATCGGTGTGGGTAGTGTTTTATAAAGTTTCTTCAGGTGTGCCATCTATAACTTGGAGCGAGGCCGTTGATGAAGCTTTGTGCTTTGGTTGGATTGATAGCACCAAAAAAACGATGGATGATAATCGATACAAACAGTTTTTCAGCAAAAGGAAAGCCAAAAGTAATTGGTCTAGAATCAACAAAGAGAAAATTGAAACGCTTACCTCTCAAGGATTGATGACCAAAGCTGGATTTAAAAGTGTTGAAGTAGCTAAGCAAAATGGCTCTTGGACTATCTTAGATGAAGTTGAAGCATTGATTATCCCAACAGATTTAGATGAAGCCTTAAACAATCAGGAAGGCGCCAAAAGCTATTTCCTCAGTTTGAGTAAATCTAAACGAAAGTCTCTTTTGTATTGGGTTATGAGTGCAAAACGAACTGAAACTAGAATGAAAAGAATCTCTGAAGTGGTTCTCCATTCTGCACAACAGCAGCTCCCAAAGCAGTTTAGGTGATGATGAAGGGAGAATTTTTAATTTTAGATTTTGAATGAGGGATTGGTGCTGCATTCCTACAGGTCATTCTTCCATTTTTTTAGGACATTCTTGCGTTTCTAAGGGGCGTTTTTGATTTATTTTATTTATGCTGGAAAAATTTATCTGCTTCCCAATTAGCTGGATTATACCGGATATACTCCGAAATAGTATTCAGAGATTTTTCATCGCGAATAACTTGATCATGGAATCGGGATTGCCATTGGAAATCGAGACGAATTTTACGTGCCTTTCTGGTAACAGAGGATTTAAAACCACGGATAATTGATGCCAAATTTTTGGATTGGGGTCCGAATTTATTTTGGGGCGAATTGATATCGCCTTTATCGGTGGTTGTGGTAGAGACGCTATGCATCGTTTCTGAATGATGATTTGAATCACCAGGTTTTGGATCCAGATCACCCGTTGGTTCCATCCCTCGGGTAGAGACGCAATGCATTGCGTCTCTACGTTGCGTATTAAATTCATTTTCACCAATTCGGATAATGGCATGAAAATGATTGGGCATTACCACAAATTCCCCTAATTCCAAATTCATATCGGGGCGTATTTCGGGCGTTTTTAACCATTCGGTTTGTACAATTCTACCAATTTTGGAAAGGCAATGTATCTCTCCGAAATAACATTGTCGATTTTTGGTACAAATGGTCACAAAATAATAACCGGGCCATCCGTAATCCCAAGAGGCCAATCTGCTAGATTGAATTCGGTATTTATTTTGGAATTTCTGCTCCATGTGTGAATTTGTCGAAAAAATATTCCATTTCATTATACACACTAAAATCTTTTAATCACCTTATATGTATTAATTGGATATAGTTTTAACGCTTAGAAAACCTTTCTGATCATATCCTTCTGTCCTGCGAGGTAAAGAATTAGATGAAGCCTTTTCTCATTTCTACCCTCCTACCTCGTGCAAACCTCTCGCTTCTACGTACTCTTACCTACTGAAAGCTGGAGCTTCCAGACTGCTTTACGCAGCAGAGCTCCGTAACGTGGGTAAAATTACAACCATCCTTAAGATGAATGTGTTATGGAGTTGGGAAATTGCATTTAATTTGAATCAAAGCTCATCCATAATGGATGTCTGAGACTTCATAGACTCAGACTTCTAAGCTCCAGTTTTAAAAAATCGTAGGCTCTTTTTTTATTATCTTTAAATCAGCTATAAAAACATCCGCCCCTGCACCGCATTATTAATCAGGCCAATTACATGCAGAAAAGAGAATGTATAAAGAACTTTAGTCCCCTATTTAAACTAATTAGCAAAACATTTAACCACAGAACGAAATGAAGATCGCAGTTACGGCAGCAAATGGACAATTAGGCTCATCAATTATCAATGAACTTAAAAGGGAGATTGGTAAAGAGAATGTAATTGGAATTGTAAGGTCGCCCGAGAAAGCCGCACACCTTGGCGTTGAGATTAGAAAAGGTGATTACAACAGCCGTGAAGATTTTAATGCTGCTTTGAAAGGCGTTGATAGCGTGATGCTGATTTCAGGAATGGATGATCCTCAAAAAAGAATTCAACAACACCGTAACGTAATTGAAGCTGCAAAGCAGAATGGTGTTAAAAAGATTGTCTATACCAGTATTGTAGGTGATGAAAAGAACAATGCTTTTAGTCCTGTTGTTCAAAGCAATCGTTTGACGGAAGAAGATGTCAAAAGCTCCGGACTAGCTTGGGCTATTGGAAGAAATGGAATCTATATAGAACCTGATTTAGAGTACATAGAAACGTACAAGCAAGAAGGCGAAATCAGAAACTGTGCCGGAGATGGAAAATGCGGGTACACCAGTCGTACTGAATTAGGATATGCATACACAAAAATGCTCGTTCAAGATATCCATAATGGTAAAACGTATAATTTAGTTGGGGAAGCAATCTCCCAAAAAGAACTAGCGGAGCTTATCAATCAAGTATATGGCACACAGCTTGTTTTCAATCCTGTTTCCATAGATGCTTATACGGAAGAACGAAAGCAAGAACTCGGTGAATTTATTGGAGGAGTAATTGCTGGTATTTACACAGGAATCCATGATGGTGCATACGACATTCCCTCCGATTACGAACAAGCTACTGGCAGACCTCATAAGCCGGTTTTAGAATTGATGAAAGAATATCAAGAGTTAGGTTAGTAGTTTTTATTATTTGTGATTGGCTATTTGTTAATGGTTAACGGATAGCTAATCACTTCTTTTTTGAACCAGGATTTACAGGATTATTAAGATGTACAGGATTACAACTAGCCAGCCCGTGGATGAGGAGTTTGAATCCCAAACTAACAGCTATTCACCTATTCTGAAGATCCATCGGCAGTAGCCTCTGGATGACTGAGGTTTTTAAACGAGACAAAACTTTCTCCAAGTTACTTGCCCTTCACCTCTTCCCTATTTCCAATCATCTCACATCTTATGTCTTACCTCTATAATTCCCCTTCTGTAAAAACATATTCTATATAGAGATAACTCGTATGTTTGATTTTGAAATATGAACTGTTTTGTTCATCTTCAGCCAAGATTTTTGAAGAGTAACATTAATATATCGTACTTACAGTAGGTAATAAAATAGAAAGTATATGGCAGGTATAAATGATTTTAAAATAATCGGTCACAAGAGTGGGAAATATTTCGAGTTACTTGCAATAGAACTGGGTTTTGATACTTCTGATTTGCAGCCGAAACAACTGGAGCGCTTAGGCTTCTACTTGTTCATTATCGAACACCTTACTTTTCTCAATGATGTTCTAGACATTGCCGATGTAGTATCAGATACTGAATTCAATTTTATACTTTTTAATGAAAAGTATGATGACTGTGGTATTGACTCAATTGTAATTGATGAAGACGATCATCACATTCAGCTATTTAATTTCAAATATAGAGAAAAGTTTAACATTGGAAAACAGAGCCTAAATGAAACAATCTTGTCTAGTAAATTCATAAATGCAATAATCAATGAAGATTTATCTAAGCTAGAAGGAAAGACAAAAAAGGGTGCAAGGGAGATTATAGACAAATTAAATAGTAATGAGGAGTGGAAAATCTCACTCTATGTTGTTAGTAATGAGGATATAGAAATTACTAATAAAGATCATCATTTAGAACAAATGGAAAAAGTATATGGTCTTGAAGTAATTTCTATAGGCCTCGAGCAAATTAGTCAATTCGTTTCACTTAGGCCAAAACCAGTTAACGCAGAATTAATAGTTGATAATGATGCAATAATGTCATTTTCAGAAAGTTCAATTTCTTCATCTAAATCTTACATTATAAGACTACCACTTTCTGAAATAATTAGAGTAACATGTTCTGATAGTAGTTTAAGAATGAATTATGGTATCGAAGATCTTCAACCTTTGACAAAAGTGAAAATTGATTACTCTGTTTTATTTGATAATGTTCGAGGATTAGTTGTCAAGTCAAAATACAATAGAAATATTTCTTATAGTTTGAAGAATGAACCATCAAAATTTTTCATGTTTAATAATGGCTTAACACTAACGGCTAATGATATTAAGGCCGAGCCTGTAAATGCAAACAAGAAAATTCGGTTAACAATTGACTCACTTCAAGTTTTAAATGGTGGCCAATCTTTAAGAACAATTCATCAATTTAATTCTGAAGACCCTAAACATTTAGAAGATTATCTTTCCAATAGCGAAGTTTTGGTACGGATTTTTAAAACCTCACAAGACTCCGATTTAAATAATAAAATTGCAGAATATACAAATAGCCAAAATTCTATTTCTAATGTTGACCTCAAGTCCCTGAGAAGTGAACAGTTGAATATTGAACAATACCTCAATGATCATAATATTATTTATTCTAGAAAAACTGGTGATACTGGAATAGATGGGACAAAGAAATATACCCACAAAATAAGCATGGAAAGGTTTGGACAAGTATTGTTGTCATTAAGTGGAAAACCTGAAAGAGCTACGAATCAAAAAAAGGCCATTTTTGATAAATATTATGACGAATTATTCCTCAGTGAAAAATTCTCTCTTGAGTTATGTCCCGAAATGATCACAACATACTTCTCAATAAAAAAAGAGTATGAAAAGTTAAAAGGAGAAATAGCTGTAAGTGAACAAAAGATTTTTTATATCCTTTATATGAATTCAGTTCTTGATAAAAAAACACTTGAATTGATATCCTTACTTGAAGAAACAATAAAAACATATACCCCTTCATCTGGAAAAGTATTATCTGAAGCCCGTAAATTAATTCAACTGAATTTCAAAACTTATCTGGACGAGAAAATACTAGCTGCAAAAGCAGGTAAACTCTTTTAAACCAAATTTTCTCCAACATTACTCAAATAAAAACAATAATTAAACCAACCCCCATAATTCTTTAACTTCTTCGGAAATAATCCCTCTGCCCTTTTAATTGGTTGTTTATGGTTTTTCACATCGCATACTTTTTGTTTGCTGCTTTATTGGTGTTGGCTTCGGTGTTTCCGTTTGTATCGCATCAATATTGGGTTTTTAGAGTCTGCGAGTTTGCACGCATCCAAGTACTGGCTCTTCTATCGCTGACCTTTCTGGGAGGATTCTTGCTATCCCCTGCTTCGGGTAGTTACATTTGGTGGGTTCAAGCGGCGTTGCTGTTCTTCATCGCCCAACACATTTTTATACTTGCCCCTTATTTCCCTTTAAAGAAAGAACTCAAGTCGCCCGCTAAACCTGAGAACACGCCATCTATTTCCATGATTTCTGCGAATGTGCTTCAGTTCAACACGGAGTATCACAAGCTAATCGATCTTATTAATGAGGTTCAGCCCGACATCTTCTTAACCATAGAAACGAACTCCGATTGGGAGCAAGCGCTTTCGGTGTTAGATGAATCCTATCCTTATCATCAAAAAATTGCACTCGAAAATACCTACGGGATGCATTTCTATTCTAAGCTTGAAGTTACCGACCTCAACGTAAATTATTATATGTCGGACGATCTGCCTTCTATACAAGCGGATATTATCACTCCGGATCAACAAACGTTCACCTTCTTCGGTATTCATCCACCGCCGCCAAGTCCTACTGAGGAATCTACCTCTAAAGAGAGAGATGGCGAGCTTATTGTTATTGGTAAGAAAGCGAAAAATGCTACCAAGCCTTTGATAGTTGTGGGCGATTTCAACAATGTGGCTTGGTCTAAGTCTACGGTTCTATTTCGGAAGTTATCGGGATTGCAAGATGCCCGTATTGGTCGGGGTTTGTATTCTACCTATCACGCCAAGTACAAGCTGATGCAGTTTCCCATTGATTTACTTTATCATTCCCACAACATCGTTATCGAGGAGTTTAAAGTTCTTGGTGATATCGGGTCGGACCACTTCCCTCTTTACACTCGTTTTTATATTGCCCCAGAGGAACTCGTTGATGAGAAGCCTTCCGAGTACTTAGAGAAAGAGGAATTGGAAGAAGCTGAGGAAATGATTGTTGAAGGAAAGAAAGAGGAAGGTAATCGGGATTGAGAATTGAGAGTTCAGAATTAAGAATTTTGGGTTTTTAATTTTGGATTATGGATTGGGAGATTAAATCCCTATTAAAAACTAATCCCAAAGATCCATCGGCAGTGGCCTCTGGATGACGGTATAGAAAGTCGTTGATTGTTTGTTTACTAATAAAAACAACGCCGACACTCATTCTGAGGATACTTCCGAAGAATCTTCAAAAACTTTTAACTAGCAAGGAAGCCAAACCAATTGTATTTGGAACAGAGCTACGTAACGAGAAAAAATTAAGAATTGAGAATTATGAATTTAGAAGCGAATAAAAGTAACGCCATTGCATTTTACAGAACGGCTTATGAGGGGAATCCTAAAGAGGCGATTCAGAAATATGTAGGCAACGAGTACATACAGCACAATCCTGATGTTAGCGATGGAACTCAGGGCTTTATTGATTATTTCGAGCGGATGAAGCTGGAATATCCGGAGAAGTCTATTGAGTTTGTTCGTTGCATTGCCGAAGGTGATTTGGTGGCTTTGCATACGCATCAAATCTGGCCCGATAACGACGAGTATATCACCATGGATTTCTTCCGCTTTGATGAGAATGGAAAGATTTGTGAGCATTGGGATTCTATTCAGCAAATTCCGAAGAACTCCGCGAATGAGAATACGATGTATTAGGGGTATTAATTGAGAGTTCAGAGTTAAGAATTTTGGGTTTTAAATTTTGGATTATGGATTAGTGACTTTGAGCTATTTCTTGCCCGTTTACCAAGTTTGTTGCCTCCACGGTCCTCACCCAAAACGCCAGAGGCTCTTTTAAGTCTTGAGCGAAGCGGTGACTTAAAAGAATACATAAACAAGAAGTCTCTGACTTCTTGCAATACAAGTTTGGCAACCAACTGGTTAGAGGCGTTGAGTTATTTCTTGCTAAAACTAATCCCGAAGATCCTTCAGAGGTATCTTCAGGATGACGGCAATTTTATTAAAACCTAGCCCTATATAATATCTCGGTCATTCCGAATTGCTTTCGGGATCTTATGGAACAGCTGTGAATTTATATCTAAAGTAGATTTTATGATCCATTTAGATTATTCTTGAACACTAACACCATAATGGATTTAGTGAAGGCTTATTTTCAGTTGAAAAGCTCTTGTAAATGCATATTTAGCACAGATAATGAATCCACAAATTGATACATATTTAGCAGATGGCTGTGGTCGTTGCCCGTTGGGAGGAACGCCTCAGTGCAAGGTCAATGATTGGCGCGAAGAGCTCAAGCAATTGCGACTTATTATTCTGGAATCTGGATTGGTAGAAGAGTTGAAATGGGGTGTTCCTTGTTACACATTCGAGAAAAGTAATGTCCTTGTGATGGCTGCTTTTAAAGACTATTGCTCCGTTAGTTTCTTCAAAGGTGTGTTGATAGAAGACGACAAAAGCGTACTCGTAAAACCGGGTGAAAATTCGCAAGCCGCACGCCTGATACGCTTCACTAGTGTCCAACAAGTGCTTGATCTAGAACTCACTTTGAAAGACTACATCAATAAGGCAATTGAGGTAGAAAAAACAGGGTTGAAAGTTAGTTTTAAGCAACCATCAGAACAGGATATTCCTGATGAATTTCAGCAAAAACTGGATGAACTTCCTGCATTAAAAGCGGCTTTTAAAGCTTTAACGCCTGGACGTCAACGCGGCTACCTTCTATATTTCTCAGGTGCGAAGCAATCCAAAACACGTGCTTCAAGAATACAAAAGTATATTCCTAAGATACTGGAAGGCAAAGGCTTTCATGATTAAAGTTTTGGAATGTAACTTGTTAGTTTCCATAGTGATTACCTTCAGGATGCCCCATAGGCTCTTTTAAGTCTTGAGCGAAGCTGTGACTTAAAAGAATACATAAACAAGAAGTCTCTGACTTCTCTCCATACTAGTTTGGCAACCAACTGATTAGAGGCGTTGAGTTATTTCTTGGCAGTATATCAAGTTTGTTGCCTCCACGGTCCTTACCCTGAGACAAAACAAATTTTTGCCTCTGTCTCTCCCAAAGGAGGGATATTTTCTAGCGGTCTATTCCTGAATTAGGTTGACAGTTTTTGGTACGTGCAAAACCCAAGATTCGGGGCAACATAAAAGTACATACCTCAAAGAGATAATTATGATAACGAGCTGGGAAATAACTTAAAGTTCAAAACATAGGAAGCTGGAGCTTCCAGACTGCATTATGCAGCAGATCTACGTAACGAGGGTCAACTAACACCTCCAAGCTAAACGCTAACTGCTGATAGCTGTCAGCTAAAAAACTAACCCTAATTCACCAGTGTTTGGTAAGCCTCACTTCCACCAAATTCTTTCCAGTATGCAGATTTGCCAGCAAAACCTTTTTTCATGAGTTCGTCTAGTTTAGCTTTAGTGATATCCACTTTGGCAAAACCTCTATAACCCAATTCTGTTTTTGTACTCAACTGATATTTGGTTTGGGCTTCTTTTTCTACTGCAAGATGAGCATTTCTAAGGGCTAATATAAAATCTGCTTTGCTAACCGATTTTGAGCCTTCACGATCAAGAGTTGTACGAACTTTTTCCATTTCTTTGGAAATATGACTTTCTAATAACATTCTACTTTCGGTTTCAGCGCGTTTGATAGCTGTTACTGAGTCTGAAGCCACAGCAGTAGCGCTCATAGTAAACGAACTTGAGTCGGCTTGAAAGCCACTTTGTTGATACCAAGTTGGGTAGATAGATGCTACGACTTTTTCTTTTACAGCAACTGTTTCAGTGCTAGAGCATGCAGCTATTAAAATGAGAGTTATTGCCGTAAGTGATAAATAAATTCGATTCATTATTTGTTCTTCAATTCGATAAAACCACGGGCATTGTCTTTATTAATAACCTCGATTTTAACCGTTCCATTTTTAGTTAAGTTAGTTTTGATAAGTTCTTTCAAAGTTGAGATATCTTCAACCTTTTCTTTGTCTACTGCTATAATTTTTTGATCGGCACGTAAACCCCGGTTCCATGCTTCTGAATACTTAAACACTTTAGCTACAAATAAGGTATTTGGTTGTTCCGATTCAGGAACTTCAATAACTCTAAACCCTAGTTCAAACTCGTGGCTATCTACTTTTAGTTTGTCGTCTTCTGGAATCTCTTCTACGTCAACAGGAATATCATCGAACGAAAGCTCTTCTACCCTTTCTGGTGCGATATCTGTTAGCAAAACTTCTTTCGTAAACTCTTTGCCTTTGCGCAGGATATCTAACTTTACGGTATCACCAGGACGTAATATCGCTACTTTTTCCTGAAGCTGATTCGATTCATTTACTGAATATCCGTTTACACGTAAAACAACATCTTCGCTTCGTATTCCAGATTTGTAAGCGGAGCCTACTTCTGAAGTTCCGATAATTTCAACGCCTTTAACTTCGCTCATTCCAAGCTCAACAGCTCTATCGTAATTTACTGAGGCTATAGTTACACCCAATAGCGCACGTTTTACTTTACCAAATTCGATAATATCGGTAGCTACTTTCATTGCGAGGTTGCTCGGCACTGCAAAGCCATACCCTTGATATGCACCACTTTGAGACGCAATAGCTGTGTTTATACCGATAAGCTGTCCACTTGTATTAACGAGCGCCCCTCCACTATTTCCTTTATTGATGGCTGCATCCGTTTGTATAAAACTTTCTATTCTGAAATTGTCGTTTATGATTTGCACATCTCTACTTAATGCACTCACAATGCCAGCAGTTACGGTAGAACGCAATCTAAACGGATTTCCGATAGCAAGTACCCATTCACCAACATCAACGGTCTCAGAGTTACCTATGGTTACAGCTTGGAGATTTTCCGCAGATATTTTAATAACGGCCAAATCCGTGCTAGGATCTAATCCAACTACATTAGCTTGGTATTCTCGTTTGTCGCTTAGTACTACTTTTATGCCTCGTTTTACGGCGTCTTCAACTACGTGATTATTTGTAAGAATGTATCCATCTTTAGATATTATTACACCAGAGCCAACTGTACGAGCTCTTCTAGGCATTACTCTGTCCCAAAAACTATCGTCAAATTCGTGATTCTCATCGTTGGGAACATCGGTTTCAATAGGTACGATGGTTTCAATGTATACTACGGAAGGAGTAACTTTTTCGGCTACAGCTTTGAATAAAAACCGAGCATCGCTAGAAGCCAGAATTTCTTCGTCAAATAATGGAGAATCGTTTTTGGTTACTTCTGTGAATCTAACTTCAGAAAGTGGCGTTAAGTCGTCGTTTAGTACATAAAGTGCAACTAGAGTCCCGAATGTAACACCAACCAAAAGGAGTAGAATTGATGTTAAGTAAATGTCTCTTTTTTTCATGATTAAGCCTGAATCATTTGTTCAAATATAGAATCCGATCGTCGTTCTTTATAGCCTTCAATGTGATATTTAAAGTAAACATCTAAATGATAAATTAATTGCTTTAGTTCTCTGTTTGCCAATCCGAGTTGGAATATATCATTTCTTCGGGATTGAAGTGCTTTCAGAACAAAAGTTGATTGAAGAGTTGTAAGTTTATAGGACAATTCAGAATCCGGTTCATTGGATAATGTTCCACTACTTATATTTAGAAAAACTGTTTCATCCCAATTTTCACATTCATTAACCAAAGCAAAGCCAATTAACTGAGCCAACCGAATTTGTACATATGGAAACACGGCTACTTTCGGTTCCGGTTGTTCTCCAAGCCATTCAATAAAGCGCTTAGTGAATACAAATATTTCGTTGTTTTCTTGATTATCGTGAATGATTTGGCTCACTAACTCTAAGGTGGCGTAGAGTACAGATGCTTTCTCAAAATCTTGACGAAAGCTTAACGATTGATAGGAAATGGAGGCTTCGGTAAGAGTGTGTACTTCACGAGAGGCTTTGTAATAGTAAACAACATCTAAGACATTGCCGACTTCAACTAACCCTGCTAGTTTATTCTTTGGCTTCTTAACCCCTCTAGCTATAAGTGCTATTTTACCATGTTCTTTACTTAAAACGGTAATAATTCTGCTCGATTCTTGGTAATCAACGCAGCGCAATATAATTATTTGGGAGGTTGTTGTCATAGCCTCAACTTATTCTTCCAACCAACAAAAAGAAACTTTTACTTGATAACTTCTCTAAAAAACTCGCCTAAAAGCATTTTCAATTACGCAGATAGAATAGCTTCGTTGATAGAGACCATTAGTTCTTCTGGACGAACTGGTTTGCCTAACATTTCGCGAGCACTCAGTTTGGTAGCCATTTCAATTTCTTCAGGTGAAGTTGTTGAAGACAGATAGACAAAAGGAATGTCAAATTTAGGGTACTTTTTCTTAATCATAACATACAATTCAAAACCGTCCATACATGGCATCTGTATGTCTGATATAATTAAACTAGGCTTACAATATTCGAGCATTTCTACGGCTTTTCGACCATTTCCGAACATCATGATCATAAACCCTCTTTTCTCTAAAATGCGACCTAAGAGCACGCGATAGGCCTCATTGTCTTCAACAATGAATACAAGCGGCTTTATGATTTTATGATTTTTTGTCTCTTTTTGCATTACTGGTTTATTTTAACCGTGAAGGAAACAGTTCCACTTTGTCCTGGAAGTAGAGTGCCTGTAAATTCCCATTTTATTTGTCCTGTGGCACCAACTGCTGGTGCTGTAATCGTGCATCCTGTTAAGTTATCAGGTAGCGGTGTTGCAAAAGTTGCTGAATTGAAAGTAGTGTATGCTGGAACCGTATCAGAAACTTTTATAGTTGAAATTGGATCAGAGCCATTATTTAAATACGTAACCGTATAGGTAAGAATTGAGCCTGGTAAAGCAGAGTTCTTATCTACAACTTTAGTAATTGTAAAGCCACCAAGTGCGTTATCTACAGTAACTAAATCAGTTCTTGAAAGTGTTTGCGTAATTCCTGGTGTGGTATTAACAAGTTCAAAACTGGCGGTTACCGTAGAAGTACTAGAAGCTCCATTTGCCAAACCGTTAGGTGCTGTTACTTTTAATACAATACAAACCGTTTCGTTAGCAGTTACAGCGGTAGCTGTGTTAGCGTCTAACACGGGTTCGCCTGGGTCTATGATACTGTTACAGTTTAAATCTCTATAGATTATGACTGGCCACATTACATTTGGATCGAACGTATTAGCTGTTGTAAACGTAACATTACCACCTGTCTTGGCTTCAAAAATATGCGATAATTGAGTTGAAGAACCGGCAGCTACTATTCTTTGTCCATCGTTTAACAATGTACTTGTTGTAACATCACCAAAATTTAGTTCGGTATAGCTGAACCCAACTGAGCTTATAAATACAATCTGATCATCTGTAATATCATACGTTCCACCAGAGTTTCCGACCTTCCCTCCTGTTGAGATATCACCAGATAAATTACTTTCCTTAATTTTAACTGTACTACCATTAGGTAGAGCCGTTTTTGTAAGATAAAGCGTATAAGCTCCTGAAGCGTTTGTTGTAGTTTGGCGAATTAATGAATTTGCATTATTAAGAGCCTGAATAACAACATTGCCTAATCCAAGTTCACCACCATTCTGTACAGCATCATTAGGTATGCCGCTTCCAATTCCATTATCCTTAAATACTTTACCCTGAACCTTGATTCCTTCAAAATCCCCAAAATTTTGAATAGATGGTAAGTTGTTGATGGTTACATCACGTAAGTTTGTGTTTGTAGAAACATGGTCGGTTGGATCTGCAGCAGCCGGTGTACAGATATTAGGCGTTGGAACTGCTTCGCCATAAGCTTCAATTACTTGATACTGACCGTTAAGTACGTTATCAAATTGATAGAATCCGTTTGCATCGGTAAGAACACTCTTACAGTTATTTTGAGATACATTATAAAGCACAATGGTTACGCCTTGAATCCCAGCTTCACCACTTTCTAAAACCGAGTTGTAATTCGTATCGTGATATACAGTACCATTTACAGATACGCCCGTAGGCACAACACGCTGATTAGCACTAAACTCTGAAGTATTGTTTGCTGATCCGATTGCAATAGCAGTAATTCTGTCATTAAATACTAGAGAAACAGAACCTGGAATTGTTATGTCTTGGCTAAATAATCCATTTGGGTTAGAAGTAATCGTTCCCAATAAGTATTGGCCTTCACCATGCGGTTCTAGCTTCCCATCACCTTCTTCAAGAGCTCCATTATTGTCGCCATCATTACTGGCTTTATACACTTCAATTGTATAAGTACCGGTTAATTTTGTTGAAGCCGTTCCTATATAACCTTCAACATGTAACACCGAACCATTAAGGGTTGAAAGTGTAAATACAGGATAATCGAGACCTCTGTTTGGCTCAGTAGAAGTGGATTCTAGCACACCATCGTTACCAGAAACTCCATCCGCCTGTCCAGATCCTGAGGTTACTACATCAATAGCTAAACCGTAATTATTTGAGAAACTGTTGTTGGTAATCTTAATTCCATTCTGTGGCTGAGTATTTGGGAATGTGAGCTTAATACCCGCTCCAAGTCTCGTGCTTGCTGACGAATAATTGGTTCCGTTTCCAGTAATTATATTCTTCTCAATAACGGTGTTGGTTACATTATTAAATACGTTAATACCCGTAACGCTGTTATTTATGATGGTGTTATTTCGAATAGTACTACCTGTACTTAATCCAGTAGTTTTACCAATCTCAATACCATTCCCACCAGATATTGGTGAGCTTGAAGAATTACCAGATTCGTGAATTAAGTTTTGCTCAACCGACCAAGTACCGATTATCTCAATACCGTCTCCACCCGACGCGCCTAAACCATTCTTATAAATCTCATTCTTAAATAGCGTTACACTCGAGCTTGCGTTATCACCAACAACACCCGTTGTATTTGCATACGCGATATAGTTTTTTGTGATAAGTGCCGAAAGTGATCCACTTCCAACTACCGCAATACCTTTGTCTAATCTGGATGAACCTGTTGGATCAACACCATTTGCGCGAACACCAATCAAGTTATTCTCAATGGTTCCACTAGACATTGATGTAATTTGAATACCAACACTGTTATTGTAAATCGCTAAATCACGAATTATAACTGCACCTGAACTATTAATGCTTAATCCATTGTCTCCAACATCATTTAAGTTCAGTTCAAGTTCTTTTAAGCTAGCAGAGTTTCCAGAAAGTAAATCTAAACCTACACTTCCACCTGTTCCAACAGAACCTGGATTGTCATCCATTTCTGTTACTGGAGCGAATTGATCAAATGCAGAACCATCAATGGTTGTAAGTGCATCAGTGATTGCAGGAAAAGCTGATGAAGCTGTAATAGACCACCAATTTCCGCCACCGCCTGACTGATTTATTGGCACAGCAGGCACAAAGCGCATAGAGTTTGCACCAGCAATAGCATTCGCATTTGTGATAAACTGACGAAGTGAACCTTGAATTGAACGAGCAGTTGACCCGTCATCGTCACCATCTCTAACATCTGTTACCACGTTGAAACTAAATCCAAAATCGATACCGGTTGTACCGCCACCATTTACAGATACTTTTGCCACGTGTTCAGCATTTGCCAAGTCACTACTTACTGGGTTTGTAGATATATTATCTGAAACGCCACCTCTTCTACCACCGAAGCAATTTCCAGCAACAGTTGTAGTGTCAGTTCCACCATTTCCGTCATTACATAAAGCGTTAATTGGCGCATAGGTTTGCTCTGCCCAAGTAGTGTTATTTGAGAGTCCCCCCGTTTTTGAATCTACAACAATCCAGTACGGTGCATTCTCGCCAATTTGGAACACATACTTACCTTGATTGTTGGTTAGTACGGTTTCTTTGTAAACATCATCAACACCGTTAGCAAGACCATCGCCACCGTCTTTAAATAGATGTACTTCAACATTTTCTAAAGCTTGTTGATCTCCTGATGCGTCACCAAAATTGGTATCACCATCCGTAATTCCATCACCAGTTTTATCTTTAAACACAGTACCGGTTACTTGTACACTTACTTTTAATACAACTTGAGAAGTATCATTAGCAATGATTGGATCATTCTGATTAAAGCCTTCTACAAATGCTTTGTTAATCAAAGAGTCCTGGCTCAAGCCTTGATTAATAGTTGTTTCAAGTTCGAGTGTTGCTGTAGCATTATTGGCTAGTGTACCTAGATTCCAAAGTTTTGTAAGCTGGTTATATGATCCTTGGCTAGCAACAGCTTCAATTAAAGTAATGCCTGCAGGTAATGCCTCGTTAATTGAAACTTCAGTAGCATCTTCAGGACCATTATTCTTCACACTGATGGTAAAGTTAACGGATTCATTTTCTAAAGGATTTGGTTGGTCGACCGTTTTAGTTACTCGTAAATCAGCATCTCTAGTTGTTGTAATCGGGTTAGTGAATTCCTGATTCAAACAATCCGTAAAATTAAATTCAACCATACGTTGGCTAGAGTACCCTCCTGTTGGGAATGAACCAGACCTAACCTGAAAGACTGAAGTATATTTATAAGAAATATACGCCATGTGATCGATATCGAAAGAACCATTGGCATCACTTGTTACCGAAGATTCAAAGATTTGAAATGGTCCTTGAGTACTTATGTTAATATTGTTACCAGCTTGGACTGTAGAAGACAGATTCTGAGCGAACCCATAATAATCTCGAATAGTTTGCCCACCTGAACTTGTACCATCAATATCTAATGCAGTAACAGAGAAATCACTTTTGATTGGAGTATTAGTTCCTGCCTCTACAAATGTAATCTCCCAATCGATATAACCTGCACTTGTACCATTATTTGTGGTAAATAATGGCGAGAAGTTAGTGGTAGTTGCTTGCCCACTAGATACTGTTCCGTCATCATCTAAAGCGGTTATTGTTGCGTTGGTAATTCCAATAATTTTAACTTTAGCATCTACACCAGAAGCAACATTAGAGAATCGATAAATGGAATTTACTTGATTATTAGTGCCTTGCTCAAGGTTATAATTTATAAAAGAGTATCTAGGAGGCTCTGTACAACTCATCCCAGAGCTTGGATCAAATACTGCAATTGCCACCGATGCCGTGTTATTAGCAGCAACTCCATCAATACCACTGTTATCGGTAAGTGTTGCCGTGTTAGTAATAGTATTCCCTTGTTGCCCACTATTTACTGTAGCTACAATATCCATAGTAGCAACTTGTAATCCAGAAAGAGAACCTACATTCCAAACGCCAGTGTTGCTGTTATAACTACCTTGGCTTGGGTTTGAAGAAACGTATGTCAAACCACTTGGGAGCTGATCTGTAACTTTTACACTACCTACTGCATTCGCTTTTTTATTAGCCGCTTGTACGGTATAAGTAACAGTTTGACCAACAGTAACTGAATTATCATCTACCGACTTTGTAACCCCAACATCAACCACACTCTGAGTTACTGGGTCATTAAACGTATTAATTTCACATGGGTCAAAGTTTACAGAAATAATTCTATCATCAACAGTATTGCCTGCCTTAATACCAGCACGAAGCCTAAATAGAGGCTCATTAGTGTATGAAGTGTAAACCTTGTATTCCGAGTAATTATTGTAAGTTGGTTGTGTATCAGAGAAATTACTAGAAGTGAATGTCGTGTATAGCCCTTCTGCTCCTACTACAAGCTCCGTTGTATTTTCAATCACAAACGAGTTTAGATTTTGGTAACCAACAAAATCCTTCAAATCGCCTGTACCATCAACATCGGAAGTAGTAGCTGCAAATGAGAGGTATCGAGAAAGATTTGACGCCGAATCGTAAAAAGAAATTTCAAAATCGATGTAGCCATCACCACCACTAGTATTTTCAACAAATGGAGAAAATTCATTAGGTAAACCACTAGTAGCACCATCATCAATGTTTTTGATAGTGGCATTATTAATGGTCACAATTTCAACCTTCGCATAAACCCCTTTAAGAACATTCGGGAATTTATAAACCGCTCCAATTTGCAACGGACTCCCCGAAATAAGTGATGCGTTCCTGAATTTCAAATATGGAAGTCCACATGATAAATTAGCTATTGGTGGAACTATAGTAATAGAAGCTGTTGCTGTGTTATTCTGAGAATTAGAATCTGACTGATCCATTCCGTTAAGAGCAGCTGTATTATTGATGGTATTTCCTTGAGTATTTCCACCTACTCTAACATTCAGAATTAATGAAGCACTTGCTCCATTAGCTAAATTTCCGATGTCCCATATTCCAGTTGAGGGACTATACGTTCCCACACTTGGTAATGAATCTTGATATGAAATACCTGTGGGTAATTGATCCAGTATTGTAAGATTAGTTGCAGCTTTTGGTCCATTGTTTGTAACAGAAACCGTAAAAGACATAAACTCGCCTTCAATAGGATTTGCGTTACTTGCTATTTTTGTAATCGCGATATCTGCAGACTCTGGAACAACAGTAATACCAGTTTCTGAGGAATTATTAGCGAGATTTAAATCTGTTTCGTTTAAGTTCGAAATTGAACTCGAGTTGGTAATAACCGAACCCAACGTACCATTGTCTACGGTAGCCTCAATATCTAAGGTGGCTATTGTGGTATCACCAGCGGCAAAATCACCTATAATCCAAACACCGGTTACGTTGTTATAATTACCTTGGCTAGCCGTTGAGTTTACAAATGTAACGCCAGCAGGAAGCACGTCAGTAACTCTAACATCGGTAGCAATATATTCACCTGGGTTAGTTACAGTAAGCGTATAGGTGATGGTTTCACCAACAATTGGAGTGGAGTTGTTTACAGATTTAACAATACTCAAGTCTGGAGTTATTGGCTCAGAAATAGTTACTTGAAAATCTTCAACTTCACCGTCTTTTGCAGAACCCGTAGGCGTCGCAACTTCATTTGCACTACTTGCAATTCTGAAACGCGCGTAAGTTGTTCCTGTTATCATTCCAGAAAGACCTGACCAGTTTAGCGTTACGCTATTTGAGGAACAAACTCCTGAGTCATACTCGCCTGCATCAAAAGAACCTGATTGATCAAAATCTATCCATCCCCCTACATTTCCACCATTGGTACAACTAAGAGTAACCGAATAATCTGTAGTAGCAGATGTAAGAACTGGGAAGTTAATAATGGCATCTTCAACATCATTATTAGCAGCCGAACTAGAAATACCGTTTCCATCTGGATCTACACCAGTGCCAAAATAAACAACGTTTGGAGCATCATTATTTAGTAAATGAAAAGCAGGTGGTGCTGTTCTTGAACTGTAGCTAGTACCATAAACGTTTGGAGCATCTCCAAAATCTGCGACCAAAGCTAATCCTAAATAAATGTTATCCGGCTGAGCAGAAGTTTTTCTTATTTCTATTCGGCGAACGTTGTCATCAGTAATTTTAAACCAAACAGGAGTTGACGAAGACGCACATGCAGGGGCACCAGAAACCGTAGGCTGAAATTGAATGGTTGTATTCCCATTCGTGTAATTAATATTTACCGAGTTAGAACAAACTCCCCCATCAGAACCTTGTCCCGTTAACCAACCATTAAGTGGCACTTTTGCGTTACTTCCATCAAAAGCTTCTAACGTGTACGAAGTTCCACCACCATCAGGGCGTAATCTGTTTAACGATAACATAATGGCATCGGAAGGTACACCAGCAGGGATGTTTATATCGAAAGAAGTTGCGTTTCCACCATTACCTGTTGCGTTAATTTGTGGGCCGTTAAATTCATCACCAGAAAAAGCACCGCTCGTCCAAGCTTGTAGCGCATTTGGCGAAAATGTTGTCTGAGTTCCTGAAGCAGCTGTAATAGTTGCAATTTCAAGGCCACCCACTTCGGCACGCATAGTGGTTCCATTATTACTACCATCGAAGCAACTCCAAGCCGCGTCTTTTCCATTTATGATAGGACATGGATCTGGACCAAAACCTGTAGTAAATGCGGCACTGTTATTAACCGTAAGAGAGCTGAAGTTTGGAGCATCGTTACCAACAATATCACGAATTGGATTTCCACCAGCGGTATAATCGACAGTTACATTATCACCAGCTTGAACACTTGGAGTAAAATCGATACTTACTTTATCGCCATTAATTTCAACAGCTGAAATTGTTACTGGAGAACCATTAATTTTAACTACATAATTATTAGTTGCTGGAACCGAATTCTCATTTAGATCTTCGCTGTAATCAAGAATCAATCTGCTTCCAGATACAGTAGTTGTAGAAACAGTTGGAGCCGTAGCATCAGTTACTGTTCCAGACTCCGCACTTACTTCTGTAGAGTTTACGCTTTCATTTGAAGATGCGTCAATTGCTACAACCACATAATAATAAGTGGTGCCTATAGAAGATGTATTATCGGTATAAGTGTAGTTAACACTTTCAATATCTGAAACTGTCCCAATTTCGGTGTACGGGCCACCAGAAACAGTAGCTCTTCGGATGGAATAAGAAACAACTCCACTTCCCACTTCATCAACATCATCAAACTTTATATCGATATCACTTCCAACAAGAGCAAAAGCTGCAATATTACTTGGTGCAGGAGGCGCTGTATTATCTGGAGTATTATTAGTTACAGCTTGGTTCGTTAAGTTTGCGGCATCGTTTCCTGAAATATCCTGAATTGGATTGGTTCCTGCGGTATAACTTATCTGAATATTATCACCAATGATTATCGCACTACTTAGTGTAATTTTTACAGAATCATTACTTATTGCAACAGAAGCTACATTCCTAGTAAGATTGTTCACTTTGACAACAAAATCACCATTACTAGGAACAGGTGAACTATTTAAAGCTTCATTATAATCGAGAACCAACATCGTACCGATAGCAGTTGCTGATTGTAGTACTGGTATGTTCGAATCTGCTGTGAATGAAGTTTCGGATGAATTAGAACTTGTGTTTCCTACAGCATCCGATGTAGCAATTACATAATAATAGGTTGTTCCATTTGAAACTGAGTTATCAGTATACGTATAGCTTGAACTCTCATTGTCATTTATCACTCCAATTTGAGTATACGGACCACCTTGTGAGGTAGATCTTCTAATCGAATAGCTTGCTACTCCACTTCCTGTCTCATCCACATCGTCAAAAGAAACTTGTATGCCACCACCGGCTAAGCCAGATGCAATTACATTGTTTGGAGCGTTTGGTGCACTTCCATCTGATACTTCAGAAACTTCATTTGAAGTTAAACTAGTATTTGTTGCTCCATCAATGGCAACAACTACATAATAATAAGAAGTACCATTTACAGCCGAGTTATCTGTATATGTGTAGCTCGCACTTTCATTATCTGTTACCGTACCAACTTCACTATAAGGTCCGCCTTGTGAGGTAGATCTTCTAATCGAATAGCTTGCTACCCCACTTCCTGTTTCGTCAACATCGTCAAACGCTATGAGGATTCCCCCACCTGACTGACTTGCTGCACTAACATTTGTTGGCGCTGGAGGAATTATACCATCAGATAATGCAGAGGTTTCTGCTGAAAGTACGCTTTCATTGTTATCGCCATCAATGGCAGTAACCACATAGTAATACGTAACATTGTTTGATACGGTGTTATCATCAAAACTATAATTGGCACTTTCGTTGTCAGTTACTGTTCCAACTTGAGTGTATGCACCACCTTGAGTAGTTGAACGTTTTATAGAGTAACTAGCCACGCCAGAACCAGACTCGTCAACGTCATCAAAGGAGATTCTTAAGCTACCACCGGGTAATGAAGTTGCTAGTACATTTTGAGGAGCCGTTGGAGGAATGTATTCTACTTGAGGCCCAAGTGTTATAAATGAACCTGGATTTAATTGGTTGTTATATTCTGTTTTAATCCAGTTTGCGGAACGAGGAATGCTTGAAATACGAACCTCATCCATGAGGCCGTCAACTGCATCCCCACTTCTAGAAATTTGAAGGTCATCACTGTTTGTGTCAAAACTTCCGGAGTCATTATGCGAGGTATCTAAATTCCCATTAATATAAATGAGTTTTTGTGTCGTAGTTTTTACATAGCTAAGATAAACCCATGACCCTTGAGCTATAGTAGTACCAGAGCTTAAAGAACTTGAATTATTATTTCTTTTGAAGTAAGGCCTTCTTGTACTTCTAGATGAAATTTCATAGGACTCATTTTGGCCTTTTGTGATATAATCAGGTTCAATATCTGATTCTAAATTAAGCCAAAAAGAAATAGTTAACTGGTTGGTTAAATCTAAGCTATTATCGTCGGCTACAGTAATATAGTCATCGTTATTTCTTTCGAAGTCTCTAGCGTTCCCGATAATACCGGTACCTGAACCTGTACCATTATTAGAACCATTGTTCCCATTAGCAGTAGCATCTGCTAAGTTCGATTCCATGTGCATAACTAACTTAAAATTCGAATCCCAAGTAGCTGTAGCGGAAGTGTTTGGGGTTCCTGAACTTCTTCCATAAAACATATAGATAGTTGTATTACTACTAGAGCTTATAGATGGGACTTTAACCCAAGCCGTCAGATTTCCATTTCCCGAATTAAAACTTTCAAGCTCATGGCTTAATATTCCAGTACCGTTAGCATTAGAAGTAAAAATGATGTCATAACCATTACTATTTTCAACATTATCTCTCAGGTTAGTATCGGTAACATTTATTAATACAGGGAAATCTGTATTCGTACCCTGAACTTGGGATGCATTTATCGTAACGCTTTTCGAATATTTATATCCAGATGGTTGAGCGATAGCAATTGCACCAAACAGTAGTGTCATCGCAAGCATTGTAACTAATCTATATGTAGCCATGAATCCTTTCATTAATTACCACCTCTATACAGAATATCTATATCCAAAAGATTGATAGCATCAGCTTTTAGATACTTGAATAGCACTCTATTACTATCTAAACCACTTGCCATTTCACTGATGCTAATTCTGCCCTCTGGTATTCCCCAATTCACTAAATAATCTTTAATTGCTTTCATTCTACTAGCACCTGTTCCAGAACCGTCTGCTCTAAGCTCTAAATAAACTCCTTGGCTATTTCTTAAGTACGAGCCAATTCTAGATAGAATTGCTTGATTCTCGTTACTTAACTTTGTGGTACGAGCCTCATACATAATTCTATCAGGAACTACATACGTTTGAGAGAAATCGCGTAATAATGTGTAATCATCACGCTTTTTAAGAACATCCAATAAGTTCTGCATCATACTAAATGCTTTTTTGTCCCCTTTAAATTTCACGTCATCACTTTGCTCAATGATTTCCAATAATTGTGGTTTCGTGTACGTCAAGGAAACTACAAAAGGATTAGCCGCTGTTGTTTTTTCGAAGCTAACTCTATCATCATAAATTCCATTAAAAATAAACTCGGCTTCTATAAGCTCGCTTATATTTTCAAACTCAGGACTTCCAGCAATACCAACTGTTACATCTACTTCAGTATATTCTTTTAACGCAATTGCAATTCGCTCTATCATGTAGCTATTAATAGGGCTTAATTGATTGAAACCGTTTGTTAGATTGATGTTAGCTGGAACCGCTTTATGCTCTGGGTTATAGATGAAGTCCCATCCACCAATTGCAGGAATTTTCTTGTTAACCTGTAAATCTTCTACTTGATCAACAAAACGTACGTTTAAGTTTTCTGAATTTAAATCCAACTCTACACGTCTGTTTTTAGCCATATCAATAGGATCTTTTTCAACAGCAGCATTTTCGTTGAAACTCATTCCATCAAACACCAATTTGTCAGGGTCAACACCAGAAGCAACCAAGTAAGCTCTTACTGCTTTCGCTCTTCTCTTTGACAGATCTAAGTTGTATGCATAAGAACTTTTGCTATCCGTATGGCCTGTTACGTTGATTATATAATCGTCTCTTTCAAATAAGAACTTAGCAACTTTATCAAGCATTTGAGATGCAGGGCGATTGATATAAGTCAAGTTGTTATCAAAGTGAATTTGTTTTGGCAATAATGTTTGAACTTCAAGCTCTTCGTATACGAAATTAACAGCTTCAATTTGTGCTGGTGTTAAGCTTGCTGTAAACCAGTCTTTATCGAGGTCTAATCTCAGTATAGGATTACAAACTTGAACAGCGTCACAAGTTAAATAGAGGTTAGGATCTAGGAATGGTTTCTGTCTAGTTGGTGCAAGTGCCTCAAACAATCGCTCATCAAATTTGTAGCTAAAACCTAAATAAGCACCTTTTCTCGAGTAAGAATTATCTACAAGATCTTCATCATCATATCCAAAAAAGTTAAAGCCCGTGGCAATTCTTAAATTCGTCGCCACTAAAAACCCTACTTCAACACCTAAACCGTAATCTTTTGTAGTAAAATCGCTATTTGCTAACAAGCTAGCATTTACACCCGCATCCCACTTTTCATTGATGTCATATAACGCTCTACCTGAAGCTAATTCTAAGAAGCTTGATTCAGTAAAGTCTGTATCATTTTCAACGGCGTATTTTGCAGCCAATCTAGTAGAGAATGTCCAATCATTTGATGGATGGAAGTTGGTATGGTTTGAGAAAACGTGTGCACTTCTTTCGTAATCAGCACTTACATTTTTGTCATTTTCATATTTAAACTCGTAGCGGAAAAGAGCATCCCATCTATTGGTGTCTACATCTCTATATGCTGCACCTAAACGTAATCTTTCTTGGACTTTGCTAAACCCTGAAGTACCCGCTTTTTCAGCTAGTGCAATTATATTTTTACCTAAGAATGTCCACGACTCGTTAATACGTTGTCCGTATCCAAGGCTGTTTACATATGTTCTATCAGAGCTAGTGAAACGAGCTTCAGCCTTAGCAGTAGCCTTCCAATTTGGGTTAGCTGTATAATCTAATGCTGAAGATATTGCCGTTCCGTCTCCACCTCTTTTTCCTTTCACAGTAAATATTCGCTCAAAGCCGGCGTTTAAATTAAAACCATCGGCTAACTGAAAGCTGTTTCTTAATCCTAATGAAGCTTGACCGCTTTCGCCATCAGTAGCGTCAGCAATACGATACTCGCTATAAACTTCGCCATTCTTCATATAGCTAGATTTGATACCAAATACTGAGTTTTGCTTTCTAACATTCTCGTTTAGCGTGTATCTACCTTCCGCAGATGAAGAAAACTCATGACGAGCATAAACTTTAGCAAAATTGTTGATTTTGTAATCACCACCTAATGCAAAAAGACGCTTGTCAGCATTGTTTAAATCCTGCTCATATTCAGCAAAAGTTGAAATACCATCAATGAATGGTAGGTCAGCAGAAAGCTTACTTCTTAAGTTTGTATTCTCGATAACTTCCTCTGAAGCTGTTCCAACTCCAGTTTCTTGTCTCGAATAGCGTAAACCTAGCTCAGTACTTATGTTTCCTAAGAATGTTTTTTGCAAGGTCATTAAGCCACCTACAGTTTCATTACCAGTAGTATCGTTACGAGAATAGAGTGCTTCAGTATTAAAGCTTGAAGAGTTACCCAATTTCAAGCGACCTTTAACCTTGGCTTCTGTTTTACCACTGCTTAATGTTGTAGAACGATTTGCGAAATCTTTATTAGATCTACCAACCTGTAGTCTAACATTCGCTAGATTATTTTTGTGCTGAATTTCTACCCTACCTGCTTGGCCGGTTCCTTTACTATCAGTAATGGTTTGTGCTCCCTCAATAACTACTTTAGTGCCTTTACCAATGCTATAGCCAGCATTAACAGAGGTTAAATTGAAGTTATCTTCCGGGTTTTGATCTTGCACTACGCCAGCTCCAATCTGAAGCCCATTAATAGGACTAACCGTTACATCTGCGCCACCAATTAAATACTGATCTCCACCGTTCTCAACTTCATAGGTAGCTCTAATCACAACTGGATTAAAGTTTTCATCTACACTAGAAATAGCTTCCGTAAATACCAACGTACCTGTAAACGGCTCAATCGCATAATCTCTGAAACGTGTTAAACGAGTGCTACTCAACAATACATCTTGTTGATCTCTATCGTAAACAAGAATTTCAATAATCTCACTGTTTATAATAATTTCTTCATCTGGAAGCTCGTATCTCGAAATACCTTGTCCAGAAAACTCTCTTACTAGTCTGTTTGAGTAAGATTGGCTACCAAATGCAGTGGCTTTTATTATTTCATTTTCAAAATGTGTTTTAATACCTGTTTGAGCACGGCTATAATCACCTAACTGACGATCTTGATCTCTTTCTTGAGTAATGAAATCGCCATAAACTGCGTAAGTTTTGTTGCGGTCTAAGCGGATATAAAGTCTGCCAGAACTCTGAGCGTCATAACCTTTGAGTGAAGTTTCGCCATATACAGGATAGAATTCGTCTGGTCTAATGTCTCTAAATAAACGTTCTTCTTCAGACTTCTCAGAGTCATAAGAAGCAGTCAACAAAGTGCTTCCTGCAATTTTACCTTTCAAGAAGAATGCAAAACGACCATCTAAAGTAAAGTTTTCGAAGCTATGTGATAGAGCTGTTAACTCACGCTCAAAACCATCCGAACTAGAAGCTGAGCTAATATTCAAAGGCTCATTAAGGCGAATGGTTCCTTCTATAATACCAGCAGCAATTAAAGGTCTTAAATTAGGAACAAAGTTTAAACGAGCTTCATCAGTTAACGCACCTAATTTCGCAACAACTTTCACTGTTCTTGGATCAATTGGCGCCTTTAATCTAAATTTCCCTTTTCCAGAGCTTAGTGTAACTTGTGTTCCTTGTTCTTTAGGGTTTTCATCTTCGACAAGTAATTTCCCTTCAGATAAATCCAGAGTAATTTGAAATTCAGAACCAATATGCATTCCGTTTTCATCGGTTACATCTACATGTATTATCGCTTCAGACTCGCCATCAGCTTCAATATTATTTCTAGGAATAGTTAGTTGTATTTGAGACGGCTTACCTGGCGCATAAAGTGTAGCAACCTTTTCTTCTCGAATATTACCAAACGGATCTTTTACTTGAAGTGTAAGTACGTTTTTACCAGCTTTTAAACCAAGATTATAGAACTCAAGCCCTTGTACACCTGTTTGATCGTTGATTTCGGTACGTCCAACATTATCAACACCAATAAGGTCTTCATTAACATATAAATAAACAGTAGCTGTAGAAGCTGACTTTACTTGCAGTTTCAAAGTTGTTGACTTCAGTGTATCACCATCTACAATGTTCAGCATTTCAAGATCAGTGTTGCCATTTTCAACGGCTTCTAGAAGTAAGTCTACTTCTTCAATTTCATTTACAAGGTTTTCTACTTTAGTAGTGTCATTGTTTTTAGCCTTATTTGGCGTTTCAAGCTTAACATCTTTAACTGCTTCTCCACCAACTACCCCACTAATGTTACCATAGCCACCTTGTTTAGAAGCTTTTTGTTCTTCAGTTGAAAAACTTTGGTTTAATGAATTTTTTAGCTCATCATCGTTTTCTGAATATGCAGCGATACGGCGATCAATCTCTTCATCAACAATGTCGCCAGCACAATAACATATTGCGAAGTCAGCTCTTTGCATTTCGCCATTTGTTAAATCTACAAATCTACTCGATGGGTCGTTAGCATGGCGATTATCAAGAATGTTAAGACGAGAACCTTTTGGTAGCGTTGTGTTATCAAGCTTTAGAACGTGCTTATTTGGAGTGATACCATAAAAGGTATATCTACCTTTTACATCGGTAACAATATAAGATCCAGTTTCTAAGTATAAACGAACCCCAGGCACACCTTTTTCACCAGGATCTTGAACTTTGTTTTCGTTAAGATCTGCGAAAACTTTACCAATAATGTATGCTTCATTGCTAAAAACACCACCATTTACTTCCACTTTTACTTTTGCTGGCAAACTTTGACGATGTACAACCCCTTCTTCACTACTAGAAATTGCAGTATTAATCCCATCTCCGCGTTCAGATCCTGGACCTACATATACTTTGTAACTAAGCTCAACTGAGGTTAAAGGCTTTACTGTACCAATATTAAATACCAATGTTGGTCCGGTTCCGCCAACAGGGTCCGAAAATGGAATACCATCTAATCGTGCAGAGCCACGCTGATATTCAAATCCAAAAGGAAGAAGATCTTCGATTTTAGTAGAGTCGATATCGTTAACCGCTTTACTAGAAATAGTAATGGTATAGGTTAGATACTCTCCAATCTCAACAGCAGATTTATTTACTGTTTTCTTAGTGAATAAAACATTGGTTCCTGTTGGATCCACAGGAATATCACTTTCAATAGAGCGAGGAATACCAACAACGGTAAATACACCTGCATACGAGAGTGAATCCTTAATCACCCTTGATGGATCTAGTAAAGCTTTATTTACTTGTGATGGTGCTTCATAACCTTTAGGAGCGATAACTTCAATTCGGTAAGAACTTGGCTGAATAAATGGGAAGCGATACTCGCCACTTGCTGGAGTCACTTGTTCGTTAGGTAACTCAGTTACTCCATCAACATCATAAACTTTAGCTAAACCGCCAGCATTACCACCGTTTCCAGCACCTGTTACATCAATTAATTTTACCAAGGCGCCTTCAACAGGCTTGTTAGACTCTGAATCAAATACAACACCAAAAGGATCTAGAATGATTTGAGTAGTTATTGAAGCGTTTTGCGTTTTTGAGTTTTGGCAATCCAAAATCGCAGTTAACACATCTTTCTCAAGTACTTCTAGAATTAAGTTACCTGAAATCGGAGGAAACTCATCAGCACTTCTAGTTGGAACTGGGTTATCAACTCTAAAAATACCACTATTACGAGCTGTTTCAGTAGCTCCATACTCTTCCATGTCTCCCGTAAGCGTTGAAGTAATTTCAATACGAACAGTTTCAATTAATGCTGCGTTTTCATTACAAGTACCGGCACTTGCTTGTAAAAACAGTGGCTTTCCAATTGTAGAAGTACCTGTTTTTTGGCCAAAGCTCTCATCAGTAAAGTAGTTGATATCAGCATCGCCTTCAGTTAGTACAGATACAACTTCTTGAGAAGCCGCTGCTTTTGTGATATCTCCGTTTGGATCAACATAGGTTACTTCTGCAACGTTAACTAGAGAATCGGACGCCGCTTCATTAATTCGAACACTAAATACAGTACTAAATGATTCATTAACTTTTATAGAATCGTAAAGAACAGCAATCTCGTCAATATCTTCTAAGCTAGCGGGGATGTTGGTAGTATACTCAACTTCTCCACTTCCAAATAGGTGATAAGCAGGAGTACCAGAAGATGTACTAACGAATCTATCAAAAGTGGTGTTAGCAGGAATTTTATCTCTTAGAATAACTTTTGATGCTGGTTGACCATCTAGCACAACAGCTGTTCCACTTGCTACAATATCACCAACATTTTTGCCCTCAAGTACATAGTTGAAGGTTTCACCACGTACAAACTCAGAGCCTTCTTCAAATGACTTTTCCAAGTCTATTTCGGTACCATTAAGTATTGAAATGGTATCATTATTATCTACTTGCTTAGAACTTGTTAGAGATATTGCCCTAACAACCATCACTGAGGTTACTCTTGTTTGAATAGTTGTATTAATAAAGCCTTTGTATCTAAACTCAAATGATTCTCCTGCAGCAAGTGTAACCTGTGTTTTAAGCGTATCTGTAGAGGCCGCTTTAAGCTTCTGCTCCGAAACCATTTCTAGGTTTTCTAAATCGAAATCATCATTCTCATCGTTGAAAATCAGAATTTCGAAAGAATCGCTATTTGGAGATTTGTTTGTAAGTGTATGTGAGAACTCTACTGTTCTGCCTCTAAATTCACTTATTGTATGGTTTGGAAATAAATCTATTCTATCTGGATTATCAATACTGATTAATACAGAGTTTGAATGTACAACACCTGGGCCATTAGCACTGTCATATGTCCCATCTGCAATATTTACTATCTGGGTGTTGTGTGGAGGAACTCCATCCTGAGCATATACCTCTCCCCAGCCTGCTAAAAGCAGGACAAAAAGAAGTGTATGTTTAAGGATGTTTTTCAAGTTCTTTATTTTTTAAGATGAAGAAAGGGCTATCAACCCTAACCTCATTGGGTTAATGCAATTTCTTAGTTGCCATTAATTTTTACGGCAAATATGATAACGATGTCATCATCTGAAGCATCAAGTTTGTCAACATGAATACTCAATGTTCCACTTGTGCCATCAGCTGGCTGAGAAACAATTGAAGGAGCCATGTCACCAGTGGTACCTGCAAAGTTTGCAGCAGTGAATTCTAGAACTGCTTGGCCTACAATTTTTGTGTAAGCAGGAGTTGAATCACTAATGTTGATATCTGAAATAAATCCAGAACCATCATTATAAATAACAAGCTTGTAGTACATGGTATCACCAGGAACTGAAGTCAAGTTTGCTTGCGAGAATGCAACATTTGCAGAATCAGGGGACTGATACTTTTCGATTTTCAGCACACCTGTTTGAACAGTTACTAAATCAGTGTTAGTAAGTGTTGTAACATTACCTTCAAGATCAGCGATTGATAATGTAGTAGTGTTGTTATCACCTACTGTAGCACCAGCTGGAGCTGTTACTTTAACAATCAGATTAACAACGTCACCGTAGTTTAATGTACCTACTGTATTAGGGAAACCATTTGCACCACTAGTTGCACTTGTAATAAGTGAATCTACACTTGTAATAACACCGTTGTTGTCATTATCAACATAAACCTGAGCACTGTAACCAGACTGACTGTTAGAAAGAGTGATTTCGAAGTCAGAGTTAGTACCATCGTTCTCGTCAACGTTAGAGTTCACATTAAATGAGTGAACAAACGTTTTAGAACCACCTGGGAAAATAGTACCTGATTGGCTTGAGTTAAGCGTGATGCTCTGGTTAACTAATACAGTTACTTTATCATGGATAACATCCTTAGCACCAGTATTTGAAGATAGAACACGGAAGAACATCGCAACATCACCTGGAGCATAACCTGCAGGAATAGTTACTGAAGCAATAACTTGTTTATTTGAACCTGCTGTGATATTACCAGTAGTAGTAATTACACTATTACCGTTAGATGGATCTTTAAATACAACACTCCATCCTGAAGGAAGAGCTAAAGTACCAAAAGTATTGTCAGTACTAGCTGTTAAGCCATAGTTATCATCAATATCACTTGTGTTTTTAACAAACAATGAGAAGTTAACTGTAGTAGCAGGCAATGCAGACTGAGTTTTAACAGCTGAAGCTTCACCATTTGTAGTTACACCTTCACCTAAAGCACCAGCAGTACCAGAAGCAAAATCATTCGTAAGATCTACAGTTGCAGTAAAGATACCGCCTAAAGAGTCACGAATTGTAGCTGATTTACTAGGATCGTTAGCTGAAGTTAAGGTCTTGTCTAATTTAAACGGACCACCAGTTGAACCTAAAGGAAGACTAATACGAGTTACAACTTCAATAGTAGCACCTGGAGCAACACCTGTTACAATATTACCAGAGTAAGGGTTAGTAGCAACGCCAGAACCGTTAGTTTGGTAGAACAAGATTTGAGTACCACTTGGGAATGTATTTCCAGAGTAAGTAATCGTAAAGTTATCAGTATCTGTACCAATGTTTGTGAACTTGTTCAATAAATCAACAGTAGAACCTTGATCAACTGAATCAGAAGACACAACATTTGGGCCTTGAACTACGATACCATAAACTTCGTCGATGGTAACGTCAACTTGACCAGTTGATGATGAACCAGTAAGGTCATCATGAGTATAGAAACCTTCGTTGGAAATAGTTGCACCTTCAGAGCCAGTATTAATTTTAGCTTTGAAACTAACTGTACCAGAGTTACCTGAGTTTACTGTAGAAACTACATAAATAACCGAATCAGTAGCACCAGACTTATAATGGTAAGTAATACCACTTGGGTCACCGGCTGCAGCATCTGTTAAGTTTCCTGATGTACCAGACCAAACTGCTGAGTTAGGAATGTAAGTTACATTACTTGGTAACTCATCAGAGATTCTAAGGTTAGTACCGGCAGCGTTACCAGTGTTACTATACGTGAAGGTATAAGTAAGAGTATCGCCAACTTCTGCAATATTCGTATTTGCAGCTTTTACTACGTTAATAACCGCATCTTCTGCAACTGTACCAATATCAGTAGCTGTTACAGATGGATTAGAACCTACACCACTAGTTGCAGTAATTACTAAGTTTTCAGTGTCGCCATCTGAGGCACCAGCTGGAACAGAAGCAACAATCCACACCTTGTAAGTGTTAGAAGCAGGAATTGAAATTGCACTTGTAATTTCATTACCTAAATCAGGCGCTCCACCATTATCACCATAAACTTTGATGTTTGTATAATCAAAGTCTCCACCAGATGGATTGAAGTCAACTACACCAACAGTTACGTTATCAGTACCGTTACCTGTGTTGGTAATTGTATGAGAAAACGCAATGTTGTTACCAGGACTTACTGTCTTAGAGATACCTGGAGTAATAGTCAATCCAGCAACCTGCTGAACGATAGTTGTTACGGTATTAGAAGTAGCTGGTCGAGTAATCCCACCAGTATCCTTATACGTTGCAGAAGCAGTGTTACCAATGCTTTGTCCTGCAGGAGGCACCTGAGCAAATACATCAGAAGATGAAAGCCCGATAAACAACCCGCAAAGCATCAGCATACCAACAAAGCTTAATGCTTTCTTACTATGTATATGTTTGTTTTTGTTCATTTTTTATCCTATTAATTAGAATTATTAATTGTTTGTTTTAATTTTTTGATTTCCGAAATAACTATTTGTTAATCACCTTTACCCGGGCGACTAGAATTACACTTTCCCCTACGTCCAGCGACTCTATCATCCATTTTAATCTGCGGAATTCACGAGCAGGTACCTCTTCGGTAACTACCGTTCCATCCGGGCGTCGCACTTGTCGGGTTAAAGGAAGTGATTGGAAATCAGTACCTGTACTGGAAACACTGGCACTTATTATGGCAGGACGAGCAGAGTCTTTCACATATTCCATTCCAGTTGGAATTGGCAGCATCGGTTGAAGCGCTGTGATTGCTCCTGCGTCGTTGTTAGTATATGAGACCCTGTATTCAATCAAATCACCAGGAGTTACCTCATTCGTTATCGTGGCTATTTCATTACCATCAGTATCAAGTGTAATTCTATACACCGATAAGACAGATGAAACAGGTCCACCATCCTGCGCTATTACTAACGCAGGTAAGATCATAATTATCAATACTATAAAAAGCAGTTTATTTTTCATAATTCATGCATATTTGTTTATTAACCCATTTTAGGCGTCACAAATATACTCTTCTTACTGCTTTCACCCCGTTAAATCACTCTAATGTAAGCCACCCTTTTTTCTATTTTTTATATTAGAGCTTTTTAATATAAAATCATGGTCACAATGTGCCATTACAAGAGTTTTTTACAAACGTTGGAATCTAACATTTGTAAAATTTATCACACTGACTAACCAAACAAATATTCGTTATAATGATTTCTTATAATATACTTTATAACATGTGGTATAGTATGTCATAATTCTCTAAATTTTAAATAGAATTGTTTAATTGAATGGCAAAAATGTGATATCAAAAGAAGTCTTAAAAAAGATTCGTAAGCTAGAGATACAAACCAAGGGAATCGTTAACACTTTGTTTGGCGGTGAGTATCAATCTGCTTTTAAAGGTCGTGGAATGGAGTTTTCGGAAGTGAGAGCCTATAACTACGGTGATGATATTCGCCAAATCGACTGGAACGTTACGGCTCGCACTGGCGACCCTTACATCAAGATTTTTGAAGAGGAGCGTGAACAAACACTTATGCTTTGTGTAGATATTTCTCAAAGTGGTGTTTTTGGTAGTAACAGGCAAACAAAAATGGACCTCGCTATCGAAATTTGTGCTGTACTCGCTTTTAGCGCGATAAAAAATAGTGACAAAGTTGGCTTAGTTCTTTTTAGCGATCGCATTGAGAAAGTAGTCCCACCTAAAAAAGGGAGAACCCACGTGCTACGCTTAATTAGAGAACTTTATACTACTAAACCTGAAGGTCACGGAACTAGTATTAGTGGTGCGCTCTCTTACATTAACCGTTTACTTGATAGAAAAGCTATCGTCGTTTTAGCTTCTGATTTCCAAGATACCAACTTTGACAAAGAGCTCAGAATAACAAACCAAAAGCATGACTTGGTAAGCATCATAGTTAACGATGCCATGGAAGATGAGTTACCAAATATGGGTATTATACCGTTTAAAGATGCAGAGTCGAATAAAGACATCCTTATCGATACCTCAAGTAAAAAAGTACGCTCTGAATACAAAAAACGAAGATCTATTCTTAAAAAAGAACTTTCGGAAAAGCTTCGGAAAATGAAAATTGACTCGGTTGAAGTGAGTACAAACCAATCGTATGTTCAGCCACTCATGAACTTCTTAATGCGACGGGTAAACAGATACTAAGAAGTTATTAGTTAAGATTAGCTATTACTTCTTTTTCTTCATCCATTGATTCTAGTTGTGCTTTCAAACTAGATATTCGAACCTTGAAAACATCCATATTACTTTCGGTAATACCTTCTGATGGTGGGAGCTTAATTTTTAAAGGATTCATCGGCCGATCATTCTTATACACTCTGTAATCTAAGTGCACACCCGTTACTCTCCCCGTTCTGCCAACGTAGCCAATAACCTGACCTTGGCGAACCTTTACTCCCTTTTTAATCCCTTTTGCAAATCCATTTAGATGCAAATAAGCAGTGGTATAGGTAGAGTTATGTCTAATTTTGACAATATTCCCATTTGCCCCTCTATACCGAGATTCTATAATCTCTCCATCTCCTACCGCTATTACCGGAGTTCCTAACGGAGCAGCGTAATCAACACCATAATGTGGACGATTTTCCTTCAGAACGGGATGAAACCTATTCAAGGAGAATCCAGAACTTACTCTATGCGAATAAGTAAATGGTGCCTTCAAAAGAGCTTTTTGAACACTATTACCTTCACTGTCAAAAAAACCGGTTTTATCAGAACCTTCATACCAATAAGCATTGTAAACATCGCCTTGATGAACAAACTCTGCAGCTAAAATATCCCCTATACCATAAGGCTTATCATCAACAAACTGCTTTTCATATATCACTTTGAAACCATCACCAGGATACAATCTGAAAAAATCTACTTGCCAACCAAAAATTTCGCTCAACCGGTTAGCTACCAAAATATTAACATCTTGATCTACCAACGCGTCATATAAAGACGACTTTATTGTTCCGTGAGCTGAAGCTACTTCTTTCCGAACTTCTTTAACCCCTTTTGTTACGGAAACCCCATCATCCCAATCAAAAATAACATAATCTGTAGCCGAATTATGAAACACCATACGACTAGGCTTGCCAGTTTCAGAATTTAGGTAAGTATAATATTTCTGATTTTGGCGAATTCTGTTGTATTGAAACTTCCCCTTAGCTTCTTGCTCTAAGTCATAAATTGTTTGAGGAGAAACATCTAAAGCTCGCAAAATTATATACAAACTCTCATTCTTTCTAACTCTATGCTCTTCAATTTCTGAGCCATCTTTCAAAAAACCGTATGAATCATACCCTGGAAGTTCTTTAATCTCAACCAAATTGGCTTCAGTTACCGATACTGTTTCATCTTTTTGACTTTGCCCCGAAAACTGGCAGGACGTAGCAATAGTTGCGAAACAAGCAATAAGAATTGCTTTATTTACTGAATATATAGACATGGAGTAATTGTAGATGATTTCCTTCAAGAAAATGGAAACTAAGAGATAATTTAGTCATATCATAAAAAAATAGAGTTGTAAATTTGGATAAACTTGACAGATTCGGGCTTCTTTTTAGAATGCTTTACTATATATTCTTGCCCTTAAGATTTCTCCCTTTTTATATTGGTAACTTAATTGACATATTTAAGACTCTTTTGAATAGACACAAACTATTATTCCTATTATTTATATCATCATTTATTCCGTTTCTTGGAACGGCTCAAGAAGTTAGTGTATCTGGACCTACCGACTCACTTACAGTAGGTACTTTGTTCAAATTCTCTCTCACACTACAAAATAATTCTGAATACGATAAAATTATCTTCCCAGATTCCACCATTTTTAATGATGATTTAGAATTTATTAGCCGCCAACAATTTAGGTTACCTAATTTTTCAGATAGCGCTAGTTATTCGCTACAGTTCTTCGCCAATAAAGACATTATAATTCCTCCACTTCCAGTAAAGCTAGTTACTGGTGTTGATACCTCTATGTTCTTTACAGAAGCTTATCCTTTATTCTTTAAAACAGTATTAGCTTCTGAGAATGATGAGTTTGATCCTCTTAAACCTAATTTCGTCTTTAGCCTACTAATCTGGCCTTGGATATTGGGTGTATTGCTAGCGTCAGCCCTGGCCTATTTTATTTATCAGAAGTACTATAAAAACAGACCCGTGACTGAAAAAGTAGTTAAAGATATACCTGAGTTTGTTAGTCCATTAACTCAACTTGAAGAGCGATTAAACAGCATCAAAGAAGAGCATACACTACGAGCAGAGAAAGATTACAAGTTGTTTTATAGCCAACTTGGAGATGCGGTTAGAGCATATTTGGAAGATCTTTACGGCATTCCTGCTCTGGAATCTACAACTAGAGAATTATCTAGATATATGGATGCTTTTGGTGTAGATCTTGAACTTATCAAGTTTACACGCCTCATTCTAAATGAAGCCGATATGATTAAGTTCGCAAAAATGATTCCGTCACTAGATCAATCTTGGGTTGCTTATCAACATGCACAAGCATTCTTGGATAGGGCTAGAGTTTATGACATTCAGCGAATTGCTAGATTAAAAGAACGCTTTGAGTCTCAATTTAGACAACCGGAAATAGAATTAGACCAAGAGGACAGTAACTGATGGAATGGGCTAATCCAGAATGGTTTTGGGCGTTACTATTACTTCCCTTAATAATAGGCTTCTATATTTATAGCTGTTTTGGCAAGAGGAAAACTACCTTTACGTTTTCAACACTTAACTCAGCTGAGAAATTACCTGGTAACTGGAAAGTACACCTTCATTGGTTAACTGCACTTCTTTCTTGGGTTGCTTTTACGCTGTTAATCGTTGCCCTAGCCCGCCCTCAACTTACGCTTACTACTGTTGAAAAAAATGCAGAAGGCATTGATATAGTCATGGTGTTAGATATTTCTTCATCAATGCGTGCTGAAGATTTAAAACCAAATAGATTTGAAGCCGCAAGAGGTGTAGCCAAAGCTTTTGTTGAAAAAAGAGCTTCTGATAGAATCGGACTTGTTACTTTTGCTATGAAGAGCTTCACAGTGGTTCCTCCAACTCTAGATTACAATTTGCTAAATAATCTTTTGGATGAACTTAAAATGGGTGTTATTGAAGATGGCACCGCCATCGGAATGGGAATAGCCACTGCCATAAATCGTCTTAAAGACAGTGAGACAAAAAGTAAGATTATTATTCTTTTAACTGATGGGCAAAATAATGCAGGTGAAATTGACCCCGTTACAGCAGCCGATTTGGCTGTAACTTACGGTATCAAGATTTACACCATTGGCGCTGGAACTAGAGGAACAGCTCCCTACCCTATCCAAGATCCAATTTTTGGACTCCGCCATCAGAATATTGAAGTAAATATTGACGAAGAGATGTTAAGCTCTGTTGCTAAACTAACTGGCGGTAAATACTACCGTGCTACCGACACCAACGAGCTTTTTAAAGTGTATGAAGAAATCGACTCTCTCGAGAAAACTAAAGTTGAAGAACTTATATACACCGACTACGAAGACGAATATCCTATCTATTTAGGTCTTTCTTTTGCCTTCTTCTTAACAGCGCTAGTAATTAATCGTTTTTACTTACGCAGCATTGTTAATACTTAATTCCATAGAAGTTTTGGTAACTTCTCTACCTGATTGATATCCTAAACTGGCTACTCCGCCATCCCGTTTTTCATGAAAAAAGACAAACTTATTAAGAGTATTCATAGTACTCCTGCTTTTCAAGAGCTTTCGCTAAAGCTCAGAGAGTACTCCAAACTGTATCTAAAAGAAAGTGTCGGTTCTCTAAATGCATTAGTAATTAGTAGGCTTCAAAAAGAGGCCAAAACGATTCTTGTAATTACCGACACTGATGAAAACGAGCGTTTTGTTAAATCAGATCTTGAAGTTCTAAGTGGAAACGAAAGCACAAGCTTCCCTCCCACAAATCATAAACCCTATGATGAAGAACAAATTCTCGACTCTGCCCTCCTTGTTCAGCGATCTGAAGCTTTAGAAGCAGTTCAAAAGTCGAAAAAGAAAGTTGTATTTACTTCTGCAGAAGCATTATTCGAAAAAGTAGCTCCACCTCAGTTATTGGATAAAGTAAGTATCATTCTTACCAAAGGTGATGAGATTGAACTAGATGCTTTAAAAGAAAAACTGGTAGATCAAGGTTACTCCCCCACCCGTTTTGTTGATGAACCAGGCGAATTTGCAATTCGTGGGGGCATTGTAGATGTGTATCCTTATGCAGGCGAATACCCGATTCGTTTAGAATTTTTCGGAGATGAATTAGAGTCTATTCGGGAATTTGATCCCGATTCACAGCGCTCTATCGCCTTTCTGAATCAAACACGTTTTATTCCTGACTTATCGAATCTACCTGATAGCGACAAAGACAGCTTCCTTTCATATTTCAAAGACGACACGGTAGTTGTTCTTATAAATCCGGAACTCATATCTGCTGAAATTGACAAGCGCTTTTCAAGAGCAAATGATGTTTATCTCGCAAAAGACAATGAAGAACTAACATCACCTGAAGTTCTCTACCTTAGTAAAGCTGAACTTGAAACTCAGCTCAGTACCTTCAAAAACTCCATAATTTTTGGCAGTTCTGAAATTGAAAAGAGTGCTGATGTTACCACGCTAAAAATGGGCAGTAAACCACAGCCTGACTTTCATGGTAATTTTGAACTCGTTCGCGAAGATATTATAAAACATAGCGAAGCAGGTACTCACGTTCTAATTTGTTGTGATAACGATGGTCAAAAAAATCGATTTGAAGAACTTTTAGGTGAAGCTTCTCCCAGTTTTAATTATTCGCTAGTAATCGAGTCATTCCACGAAGGTTTCATCCTTAAAGACGCGAAATTAGCGCTATATACTGATCACCAGATTTTTAACCGCTACCACCGCCCCAAAGTTAAACGACGTAAGTATTCGGGCGGAATCTCTTTCAAAGAACTCAAAGACCTCAGAATTGGCGATTTTGTTGTCCATGTGGATTACGGGATTGGAAAGTTTGCTGGGTTCAAAAAAATTCTGGTAAAAGACAACGAGCAAGAAGTTGTAGTGCTTCATTATAAAGACGATTCCGTTCTTTATGTAAATGTTACCAGCCTTCATAAACTTCAAAAATATTCTGGTAAAGAAGGAACTGCGCCCCGAATTACCAAGTTAGGTTCCGGCGAATGGGCTCGTAAAAAAGCTCAAACTAAAAAGCGGGTAAAAGATATTGCCCGTGAACTTATACTCCTTTACGCCAAACGAAAAGCTCAAAAAGCCTACGCTTTCGGTCCTGATAATAATTGGCAAATTGAAATGGAAGCCAATTTCCAATACGAGGAAACTCCTGACCAAAACGCTGCTATTATAGCCGTAAAAGCGGACATGGAAAATACACAGCCTATGGATCGCCTCGTTTGTGGTGATGTGGGATTTGGTAAAACTGAAGTTGCTGTACGAGCCGCTTTCAAAGCAGTGATGGATAATAAACAAGTTGGTGTTTTGGTACCTACCACAATTCTGGCTGAGCAACATGCTAAAACTTTTGAAAAGCGTCTAGGCAAATTCCCTGTAAAGATTGAAGCTCTGTCCAGATTTAGAACAAAATCTGAACAAACAAAGGTTATCAAAGATTTAGAAAACGGTGATTTAAATATCGTAATAGGTACTCATAGATTGCTTTCTAAAGACGTTAAGTTCAAAGATCTCGGACTTATCATTGTTGATGAAGAACAACGTTTTGGAGTGAGTGCCAAAGAAAAGCTTAAAGAATTTAGAGCAGCAGTTGATGTATTAACACTTACGGCAACACCAATTCCAAGAACGTTGCAATTCTCTTTGATGGGAGCTCGCGACTTAAGTGTCATCAATACACCACCACCGAATAGGCAACCTGTTTACACCGAAATTCATGGCTTTAATGAAGAGCTTATCCGAGATGCTATTCTTCAAGAAATAAGCCGTGGTGGACAAATATTCTTCATTCATAACAGAGTGAAAAATATTGAAGAAGTTGCTGAAATGATTCGCCGATTGGTTCCCGACATCCGTGTTCGATTTGGTCATGGACAGATGACTGGGCCACAATTAGAGAAAATCATTGGCGATTTCTACAAACATAAATTTGATGTTCTAGTTTCCACAACAATCGTTGAGAACGGCATTGATATTTCCAACGCGAATACCATTATCATCAACAATGCGGATAATTTTGGGTTGGCAGAGCTTCATCAATTACGTGGACGAGTAGGACGTTCCAATAAAAAAGCCTTTTGCTATCTTATCACTCGTCCTATCGAAACACTCACTCCTGAAGCAAGAAAGCGTTTACTCGCTTTAGAAGAATTTTCTGATTTAGGTTCTGGTTTTAATATTGCCATGCGTGATTTAGACATCCGTGGTGCTGGCGATATTCTAGGTGCAGAACAAAGTGGCTTTATCAACGATATTGGTTTCGATTTATATACTAAAATTCTGAACGATGCCGTCCGAGAGTTGAAAGAATCTGAGTTTAGCCACATGTTTGAAGGCATAGAAGCTGAAATCGATTTACCAGAAACTGTAGTCGAATTTGATCAGTCGGCACTTCTTCCTACAAATTATGTGAACGATAACGTGGAAAGATTGAATCTTTACCGCAAATTATCTCAAGCGAAAACGGAAAAAGAGATTTCAGAATGGGAAGACGAAATTGTGGATCGTTTTGGTCCTGCTCCAAAAGAAGCCAAGTATTTAATTGAGGCCAGCAAAATTAAACTTTACGCTTCGCAATGCATGTTTACCAAGGTAACCATCCGCTCAAAAAGAATGTGGGCTGTTTGTCCAAAACCAGAATCGAAAATTGGAACTCATTTCTATGATAGCGGTAAGTTCCAAGCAATTATGGAAGGTCTTGGTAAACTCCGCACTGATAAATATCAGCTCGTTCAAAAAAATGATACTATGCGTTTCGCAATTCAAGATATTGAAGATATCTTTGCTGTAACCCCATTTTTAAAGCAATTACTAAACACCCATTGATTTCAAAAAGCTACATAGAAGCTATTAAATCTGGCGATATTGTCGCCTTTCCAACTGAGACTGTGTACGGACTTGGCGCCGATGCATGGAATCCATCAGCAATACAAAAGGTGTTCTCTACCAAAGGGCGACCTTCAGATAATCCGCTCATCGTTCATATTTCTGAAATCAAACAAGTCCATGATTTTGCTTCTGAAATTCCTGCTTCCGCATCTCGTTTGATGGGAGCATTTTGGCCTGGACCTTTGACTCTAGTCTTGAAAAAAGTACCTGCTGTTTTAGATGTTGTAACGGCTGGTTTAAACACCGTTGCCATCAGAATGCCAAACCACTCTATTGCGCTTGAATTCATTTCCAAAACTGGACCTCTAGTCGCTCCTTCAGCAAATACTTCGGGTAAGCCAAGTCCTACCAAGGCTGAACATGTTTTACTAGATTTTGGACCAGATTTCTCTGTAATAGATGGCGGTGCGACTTCGATCGGATTAGAATCTACTGTTCTGGATTTAACTTCAGAAATCCCAACAATTCTGCGCCCAGGTGCTATAGGCAAAAGTGAAATTGAGGCTATCCTACAGCAAGAAATTCAACTTTCAACAAAGGCTCCGGAATCACCTAAAAGTCCTGGACAGAAGTATTCGCATTACAAACCAAATGCTGAAGTTCGTTGGCTCGACCAGACAAAAGTCACCGAGTCTAATAAGGCTTTATTTTTACTACAGAATATGGAAATGGAAAGTTCGAACGTCATTAATTATAACGGTGATTTAGCAAAAATGGCTCGTGAAATCTACGATCGTTTTCGGCAAGCTGATATTGATGGATATGAGTCCATCAATATTGAACCGATTGATTCATTTTCAAGCCATCCAATGTATTACGCATTGATGAACCGAATTGCTAAAGCAGTTGACGTTTAATTTGAACTAGTTGTTGAGCTTTAAAGCCTTTCAGCGAGTTCAAGCCATCTCAATTCTTTCTCTTCTAACTCATCCTTTACTTCACCATACCGATAAGTCAGTTCTTGTAGCTTATCATAATGAGCCGTACCTGAACCAATTTCAGCTTCGAGTTTAGTTTTCTCAGCTTCTAATTTTGCAATTTCTTTTTCTAAGGCTTCGTATTCTTTCTTCTCTTTGAAGCTTAGCTTCTTTTCTTCTTTTGGGGCAGATTTTGGAGCGCTAGAAGTTTGCTTCACTTTCTTGTCTGCATCTTTCCGAGACTCAGCTTCTAACTCAGCACTGAGGGCTTTATACTCTTGGTAAGTTCCGTTGAAGTCGTTAATTACGCCATTTCCTTCAAATACAAAATAATGATCGACCAAATTATCCATGAAATATCTATCATGGGAAACGATAATGAGGCAACCACCAAATTCCGATAGAAAAACTTCTAATTTTTCGAGGGTGATAAGATCCAAATCATTCGTAGGCTCATCCAGAATTAAGAAATTCGGATTTTTAATAAGCACCATCATTAAACCTAAACGACGCTTTTCTCCACCACTAAGTTTACTAACGGGTGTGTACTGCATTTTAGAATCGAACATAAAGTGCTCTAAAAACTGGGATGCCGAAATCTGATCTCCGTTCGAAAGTTTAATCACTTCCGCCACTTCTTTAATTACATCAATTACGCGTTCGCTTTCCTTAAACTTAATCCCTTCCTGCTTGTAATGACCATACACAATGGTTTGACCAGAAAGAACTTGCCCCGAATCAACGGGTTCAACACCAGTTACAATTTTCAAGAACGTACTCTTACCAACGCCGTTCTTGCCAATAATTCCTATTCTTTCGCCTTTGTTAAAGGAATAATCGAAATCTTTCAGGATGGTGAGATCACCAAAACTCTTGCTTACTTTTTGAAGCTCAAGTACTTGCCCGCCAATACGAGAAACACTTACATCAAGCTTGATTTCTTGCTTAACTTTGCCAGAATTTGCTTTCTTTTCGGTTTCATAAAAAGCATCTATTCTAGATTTTGACTTCGTAGTTCTCGCCTTCGGTTGGCGGCGCATCCATTCTAGCTCTTTCTTGGCAAGCTTACCAGCTTTAGCAACTTCAATTGCGTAAACCTCTTCCCTTTCCTCTTTCTTCTGCAAAAAGTATGCGTAATTCCCATTATGGTGGTACAGCTTGCTGTCTTCAATTTCTAAAATATGGTTACAAACACGATCTAAGAAGTACCTATCGTGAGTTACCATCAGTAACGTCATCTTACTTTTTGTGAGATATGCTTCCAACCACTCAATCATTTCCACATCAAGATGGTTAGTTGGCTCATCAAGAATCAACAAATCTGGCTCATCTAACAGTACAAAAGCCAAAGCCACACGTTTTCTTTGTCCACCCGAAAGTGATGCAATAGACTGGTCTAAATCGGTGATATTTAAAACGCTCAAAATCTGGTGTAAGCGTTGCTCATAATCCCAAGCATTTGCAGCATCCATTGCTGCTAGAGCCTTATCAAATGCATTTTGAGTTTCAGTATTATAATCTTCTGCTTGGGCAGCTACGGCTTTATCGTAAGCCTTCACAATATTAACCATATCGTTATCGCCATGAGCAATAAACTGGCTAATGGTCATGCTATCGTCCATTTCTGGCTCTTGCTCCAAAATCCCAATACGAATTCCATTCCGCACCATTACTTCGCCAGCATCAGCAGTTTCTTTACCAGCCAAAATCTTTAGCAAAGTTGACTTTCCTGTACCGTTTTGAGCAATTAATGCTGTTTTATCTCCCTTGGAAATTCCAAATGTAAGATTTTGAAACAGCGGCTTTAGCCCAAATTGTTTAGAAAGGTTTTCTGTAGATAAATAAGTCATAAATGGAAGAAAATGGAATCTTTGTGTAGCCTTCAATATAAGGTTTAACTAACTGGATGATGAGTATTTTTAAATAATATTTTTTGAGCACATTCAATATCTAAAAGAATGGATAATCTATTTAAATTAACTGATTATTTTGATTTGAGAACCCCTTCAGTTCACTTATTTTACTGCCTCCAATTAATTCACGTCTAAAGTAATGATACTAAACCGTCCTGCCAGCTATACTGATTACTATGAATTTACCATGGCTCAAGGATATTTCCTTTCGGGTAGACATTTAGAGCAGTGCACCTTCGACTATTTTTTTAGAAAATTACCTTTTAAGGGTGGTTATGTAGTTTTTGCTGGACTTGCGGATTTTTTAGAAGAATTAAAAGACTTCACCTTTCATGAGGATGAATTAGCGTTTCTAAAATCGTATGGATTTAAAAATGATTTCCTAGAATATTTAAAACAGTTCCGGTTTTCTGGAAATATCTTCGCTGCAAAAGAAGGAGAAGTTATATTCCCTAACGAACCCATCCTTCGTGTTGAAGGAACCCTCATTGAAGCTCAAATTATTGAGACGCTTTTGCTAAACATTCTAAACTTTGAGTCTCTAATTGCTACCAAAGCTTCTCGAGTTCGTTATGTGGCTGGCGATAGAACCGTCTTAGATTTTGGCCTCAGACGCTCTCAAGGTTTTGGGGGAGTCCAAGCTACAAAAGCAGCAATTATCGGTGGTCTAGACGGAACCTCAAACGTGTACAGTGGAATGAAGTATGATTTAGCTGTGAGCGGAACTATGGCGCATTCTTGGATTCAATCTTTTGGCGATGAACTTTCTGCTTTTAGAGCTTATGCAGCGTCCTATCCTGACAGCAGTGTTTTTTTAGTTGATACTTACGACACTCTTAAAAGTGGCATCCCAAATACCATCACCGTTGCTAAAGAACTTGCGGAACAAGGTCATCAACTAAAGGCAATCCGTTTGGATAGCGGAGATTTGGCTTACCTTTCCAAAAAAGCGCGGGCTCAACTTGATGCAGCTGGCCTACAATACGTAAAAATTGCTGCGTCTAACCAATTAGATGAACATTTAATAAAAAGCTTGCTCGACCAAAATGCGCCCATCGATATTTTTGGAGTAGGCACTAAACTCATAACTGCATACGATAATCCCGCATTAGATGGTGTATACAAGCTAAGTTCCATCAACCAACGCCCCACAATCAAACTTTCTGAAAACGTCGAGAAAGTGACGCTTCCCGGTGCAAAAAAGATTATTCGATATTATAATGCCGATGGGTCCTTCCAGGCAGATGGTATCGCATTGATAGATGAAGAAGAACTAGATTCGATGCTCCATCCTTTTTTCCCCACAAAAACAACGGACTTAAATAACTTGATCTCAAAAGAGTTGTTACAATTAGTTGTAAGAAAAGGGGAAATAATTATCGAAATTCCCACCGCTAAAGAAAGCGCGCTGTATGCAAAAGAACAGCTCAAAAAATTAAATCCAGAGCATAAACGGTTCGATAATCCACATGTATATAAAGTTGGAATAAGTACTAACTTAAAAGCCCTTCGCGATTCTCTTATAAACTCAAACACACATTAATCATGCACGCTCTAATTATCGTTGATGTTCAAAATGATTTCTGCCCCGGTGGGGAATTAGCTGTTCCTGATGGCGATGCGATTATTAAGCCCATTAATAAAATTTCTGGATATTTCAATCATGTAATCCAGACCCAAGATTGGCATCCAGAAAATCATTCTAGTTTTGCATCTCAACATGATGGCAAAAATGCTTACGAAACTATTGAAATGGATTATGGGACTCAAGTTCTCTGGCCTGCCCATTGTGTACAAGGAAGTGTAGGCGCAGAGTTTCATCCAGATTTAGACACCACTCGAACCAATCTCATTATTCGAAAAGGCTTTAGAACTTCCGTAGATTCTTACTCCGCTTTTTATGAGAATGATAAAACTACATCTACTGGGTTGGCAGGTTATTTAAAAGCTTTAAACATTAAGACTCTTTTTGTCACAGGCCTAGCTACTGACTTTTGTGTTAAATGGTCGGCAATAGATGCTATTAATGAGGGTTTTGAAGTATACTTGGTTGAAGATGCTGCTCGAGGAATAGACTTAGATAATTCGGTTGATTCGGCTCTTAAAGAAATGAAACTTAATGGGGTCAAATTAACAAATACAGCCCATGTAATAAACTATCTCACTGAATTGTATGGGCTTTGATTTTTGTGTTCTCGGTGCAGGTTTAGCAGGTATTTCCTTAGCGGATAAACTATCGGAGACTGGAGCTTCTGTTGTTGTTGTTGATCCAAATGGTGTTGCTGGAGGAGCTTCCGGAACACCTCTTGGTTTAGTTAATCCTGCAACGGGTAGATTTGCTACCAAAACTTGGAAGGCTGAAGAATGCTACCAAAGTATTTTAGAGACTTTAGAAAAAGTTCAGAAACATTCTCAAAAATCGTTCTACAAAAAAACGGGTGTATTACGCCCAGCTCTCGATACCAAGATTGCAACAAGAATGAAGGCGAACTTTGACTCAACCGATTGGCCTAAAGATTGGTGCTATTGGCTGGATGAAAAAGAGCTTCAGACACTTTACCCTGGTATTAACTGCGTAGGTGGTGGAGTTTGGCTTCCAATAGGTTTAAGTGTGAAATTACCTCAGTTCTTAACTGCTTATTCACGTTTATTGGAAAGTAGGAACGTTGAATTTATCACAAATCAAGAGTTTGATCTTTCACAGTGTGAAAATAGCTGGTGTCTAAAGTTTAATGATTCTAATATTGAAGCTTCTACCGTGATCACTGCAGCTGGGATTGAAAGCAACCGTATCTCTCAATGGGATTTCCTGACATTACATGCCGTAAAAGGGCAAATAGCCATTCTTGAAACTCAAACTCCCTTCCCTTTTAACACCTCTATTTCTGCTTTAGGATATTTCTCAGAATACGGTGAACAGAGCTTTGCAGCAGGTAGTACTTATGAACATAAATTTGAACATCCTCATACCGACTCTGAGGGGCTTGATTATATTTTAAAGAAACTTGCCCTAGTGATGCCTACCATCTCCGAAACCATCATTGAAACTACGCAGTGGGCAGGTATCAGAGCCTCAACTCCAGATAGAATGCCCATCCTAGGGCCGCATCCTGATTTTGATAACTTGTTTATCTTTTCTGGATTGGGTTCCAAAGGATTACTCTTCAGCAGTTTTCTAGCTAACTCCCTTACAGATTTACTTCTCAACTCAACCCCTCTTCCTTCAGAAGTTGATATTAAAAGATTCCTAAAATAAAAAAGGCTCACTTCCTATTTTCATAGAAAGCGAGCCTTTATAAAGTCGGTTATTTAGATTAGAATCTAAATACTAAACCACTCCAAACACCAGTGGCAGAACCGCCATATTTTTTAGAGTCATTAACGATAGAGCCGGCAACAGTTAACTCAAAGAAGTTAAAGTCTAGGCCAAATCCTGCTGTATAAGCAGTGGAAGAATAACCACCCATTCTAGTACCAACTCTTAATGGCATAAAGCCTAATAAGCGATATTCAGCTCCAAGATTCAGCGAACTTCTTTTACTATTGGTTCCGTTGTTGTTAAAACCAAAACCGTAATCAATTGCTAACATTAGCTTACCTGTAGTAAGGGCAGCTCCAAAGTTATACATACCTGGTAATCTGTAATCTACAGCTCCAGTTTTCTCAGAATCAAATTTACCGTAAACATCATCCTGTAAACTATCACTTAGGTTACTGTAATAATCATCAATAGATGTTTCTCCTATATCACCATCAAAAGTAAAAGTACCATCAGCATAAATTCTGGATGGATTATCATCAAATGATACTTTACCTAAATCGGTTAACGACATAGAAACGCGGAGTTTTTTATCCTCACCAAAGAAGTTCAATACAGGAATACTTATATGAGAGATATCCATCTCTGCAGTAACACCCATATCCAAACCAAAGCCTGAACCAAGTGTTCCAACATCAGAACCTGAATAATCTACATAGTCATCAAAGTTAGCCTCTGTATCTAAATTACGAGCTGCTGAGTAGTCTTGTAACTGCTGAGAAAGTTCACCAAAAGTACTAAGAGAATAATTGAAATTATGAACTACAGAACCTTGGTTTGTTCCATTTGTACCATTAACAGTAATAGTAGAATTGAAATCCAATTTAGAGGATTGTGCACCGATTAAATACTTTGGCGCAACACCCGCATAAATTCTAACATTTCTAGCGAATAAGAGATTATCAAACTTAAATACTTCTCTAGCATATCCTATAGAAACTTCTGCAAAAGACACAACGTTCAGGTCAAAGTTAACAGGAGTTGGTGTTCCGAATTTCTCAGAATCAAGCCCGTAAAATCCTAACTCTGCGAGGCCTTTGTTCACTCCTAAGTCTTCGGTTACTCTAACACGAGAACTCAAACTAAATGCAGATTTTTTGCCACGATTTGAAAATCCGAAAGGAACAATATTCAATGTTCCAGATAATTCTCGAGTATTTTCGGGATTACTTCCGAAAAAGTCGTTGAGCATATCAACACGAGTTTGGCCATCAATAGTAAGGCCTTTAGTCATATACTTATTGTAAGTACTAATGTTAACTAAAGAACCTCCAAAGCGAGCTCCAACACCACCAACAATACCCAAAGATCTTTTTGGGCGATGTGTTTGAAGCATCAAGTTTGCAGGGTTTATAAAATTAGCATGATATCCGTCTACATAAGCAGTTCCACCACCACCCATGCCAAGTGATGAAGTTGTATAATGTCGCCCTTGAGCTACCACTAAGGTAGCTGATAAAGCAAAACAGATCGTAAGAAGAGTCTTTAATTTATTCATTGTTGCTACCTTATTATTTAACATCAGTTTCGATTGTAATATTTGCTCTAATTCCCAAAGAAATTTTATCAGTGGCTCTTAGTTTTACAGACTGGTTAACACCATTAACACTCGTTGTTATTAACGTAGCGTTAACTTCCAATTTTCTGGTCCGGTATAGTTTCTCAAGTTGCTCAGTATTAAGAGCAATTATTAGAGTACCACTAGAAGGCGTAGACGAAAAGGATGTTACAGGATCGATACTTGATGGATCTAAACTAAGAGGATCATCAGTTGCTAAAGGAATAGTTGTAACATTGCCATCTAAACTATCCAAAAAGTTAATCTCTATTTCAAAACCAACAGGGAGGCCGTTTGTATAGCTAACTTCGATTTGCCCTTTTGTAATTTGGCTATCGTCTCCATTCTTTTTAGAAGGGAAATTAGACATATCCTGATCTGTAGTGTCCTTAAAGGTTGCTCCAGTTGATGTAAACGTAAGTGGTAAATCAACACTTATCATTGGGTCGAATACTAGAGAGTCACCAATGGTTCCTTCTTGTTCGTCTTGATTAACAACTGCTTTACCAATAAAGCGAATTTCGCTAGGCAAGCTATTTAAGAATTCATCAACATTCGTATTATCCTTGCTGAATGTAATACTTGAAGACGCGGTGCCTCCTCCAATTACTTTTTCCAACTCAAATTTAATCATTTGATCGGCAGTTAACTGCGTACCATTTGCATATAAGCCCGCAACAGGATCGGTTGGAGCAACTAAGAAGGTACCATCTTTGTTAGCACCACTTAAGAATACTTCTTCACCATTTCCATTTTTACCAACAAAAACACCATAAATAGTTGTGGCAATACCGATGTTAGAATCATAATTGATAGTTAATCTCGGGTTGGTAAAATCTAGACCATCAAGTTGTTTTGACAAATCTTCTAAACCATCAATTTCTGTTAACTCAGCTTCTTGGTCATTAAACACATCCAAAATACCATCATCACCTTCATCGGTGTTTAGTAATACATTTTGTTGCTTTACAATTCCAAAAGCTTCTTTTATAGCAAGATTGGAAATGGCTACTGAAGAAGTGATGTCGTTGTCTTCGTTAATAATACGAGTTTGATCATTTGCTGCTGCATTTTGAGTATTCTCAGTTGAAGCGGCAATATTAAATTTAATCTCATTATTTGGAGCAAAGAATCTATACCCAGCTAAATCTATGCTTTTCTCAACTGAACTTGAAGAACGAAGAATTCGCTCGTCAACACCTCCGGCATTAGAATAAGTAATAATTAGTGAATCAGCTTCTCCGAATGGAGCTCTTCTAATACCAGGAAAAGAAATTTTAAGATCTTCAATAGTTATATCAAGACCATTTTGAATTGGTGCAATATTAAGTTCACCTGATTTCAATTCTACATAATGGGTTTCATCTGTGCCAAAATCGAATTCCGTAGCATCAAAGCTTGATGTATTAATAGAGTAAAAATCTTGAGGTTCTAGAGCTGCTTCTACAGCAGATGCTACTAGGTTATCCCCAACAATATTTTCAACAACTAATTCGCCAGGTTCTGCAGAGGTGCTTTGTGCTAACCATGTTACAGTAACTTCAATTTTTAAATCGCTTAAAACGTCGCCTTCAACAAAAGTAAGAACTGTTGAAGTTGTTGCGCCATTATCAACATCTGTTAGATTACCTGTTGTCACATCTGTGGAACCAGATTTTAACTTCAAACCGATATTGCTGATATCAAAACCAAGACTGTTCGTTACTGAGACTTCAATACCACCACTTTTTACAGTTGCACTAACAAAAAAGTCAGTATTGTTACCTACTTCAATAATAACAGGTGAAGGAGTAGTTCCACCGGGAATTAAAGTTCCTGAAGGAACCAAAGCTGGATTTAAACCCGTCAAATCTTCAAAACTTGCAGTACCTAAATTTCCATTTCCAGAAGAAAAACTTCCAATCTCTAACTCACCTACTTCCGATTCGAAAGTTGTAGGGGAAACATTAACTACGGGAATAGCATCATCTAAGTCGCCAAAGTCAAAGTCTTCTTCGATGGAGATTACAATTTGTTCGTTCCCTAAAACAGTAAATAGAGAATCAAATTCAGATTTGGTTGTATCTAAGAGTGCTCCATCTCCCCCAAGAAATTGGTATTCTTTATCAAAAAGTAAAGGTGCTTCCACTTTGTGAGAGGTTGTGAAATTTGCTTTCTTTGGTATTTCACAACCGTACAAAAGTACGAATCCTGCCGATAAACAGATGAGTCGGTTAATTTTTCCCATATTTCATTATTTTTTTGTTAATACTAACGTTACCCCAAATTCGCCAATTATAAGGCATCCTTTTAGTATAAGTAGTTACATTGATTTATAATATTAAGAATACATAATTATTAATGTACTACACAAATAGGTGCTTTTACAGAAAAAAAGAGAATTTTAATATTTGGCAAAAAAAAAGCCCTTAGCAATGCTAAAGGCTTTTATTTGCGGAGAGGGAGGGATTCGAACCCTCGGTACCCTTGTGAGGCACACACGCTTTCCAGGCGAGCCCGTTCGACCGCTCCGGCACCTCTCCTCTATTTGAAGGGCGGCTAAGATAGAATTATTTAGCGCCTATAGCAACGAGTTAAAAGCCAAATGAAAAAACTTGCGTAGTATAAGCTCTAACAGCTTCTCCATTATTCATAGCCGGCTTAAATTGCCATTGTTTTGCAGCCTCTAAAGCCGCTCCCATTACGCCATAGCCAATACTTTGCGTAACTTTATAATTACTGCCCTTACTCTCATACTCTCTTATTTGGGAAACATAAATATCTTCCACAAGTCCTTTTTCATCTACGAGAAATGTTACATACACTTCTACCCTAATCCCTGCTTTTCTGGCTTCCTCAGGAGTAGAGGGCTCAACTACTTTTAGTAGCCTTGGTTTTACCTGAGGGCTACCTACTATTTCGTTAGAATCTCCCTTTTGACCGACATCTCCATCTTCTATAAGCTCTAACGAGAGTAAATTGTCGAAATCCAAAATTTCAATTTCATCGTCAATTACTTCTTCATTGGGGACAGGAATTGGAATTTGAGGTCGTGGCGGTCGAGCGGGAGTAGTTAACTGCTTTGTTTGAATCATTTCTTCTGTGAAGATAGTTGGTTCCTCATCAACCCATACCACAGGCTTAGGCTCGCTGACTTTAATAGGCCAAAACTTGAACACACTCAATATAAGTAATTCTGAGATCACTAACGTAATCAGCAGTTTATTACGATAGGTTACTTTAAAATATAGAGTATTTGGATTGAACCAACTCAATTCGCCCTTATTCGCTCTAGTTCCTTTTTCATTAGCAGCCGAGCATGTTCTTTTAATTCATTCATACTCGTAAAATCAGCCGCTCTAATTGGATCTAAAATAGACAGTTTAAAAGATACAGAGGGATTCATCACTTTAGATCCCGACTTTAACGCCTCATATCCCCCATCAATTACTAATGGCTGTATATAGAAATCATTTTCCATTGCTAACAAAAAAGCTCCGTTTTTAAAACTTTTAATTTCACCATCAACCGATCGAGTTCCTTCTGGGAATATCATTACAGGTACTTTGTCTTTAATTGGTTTGACTAGATTATCTAGCTTTTTTAGAGCCGACTTACTTTTTCTATCAATAGCTAAATGCCCTGTCAGCCAAGCTATCCATCCCATTACAGGAATAAGCATAAGGCTACGTTTTGTTACCCATTTCATTTGCCAGGGCAACATAAATACAAATGCCATATCTAGGAAGCTTTGGTGATTCCCTATAAAAACGGTTGGATTATCTGGGTTGAATTTTTCTAAACCATACATTTCTTTTTTCCAGCCAAAGCTTGCTTGCATCATTAGCCATCCCATCCGAGCTAACAACCAATTAGGAATCTTCCTATACGGATCGAAAGGAAACGTAAATAGGAAGACTATGGATATGATTATGAAAAATAGGAGAAATAAAATATTGTAGTATGTCCAAGCAAAAATACTAAATAGTACTCTCATCACCCTTGCAACTCCTTAATTGCTTTTCGGATAAATCCTTGGTTCCGATTTAATAGCTCCTGTGCATCTTCTTTGTTTGTTTTACCTAACTCCATAACCAATGCAGTTTTAACATGATTATTAGCTTTATCAAGGAGCTCAGTTGCTCTATCATAGTCTACTTGAGTGAACAGCATGATGATTTTTTTAGCTCGTTCAACCAATTTTTTATTTGATAGTTGCAAATCTACCATCACGTTTTCATACACTTTACCTTGGCGTACCATGGCGCCGGTAGTTAACATATTTAACACCATTTTTTGAGCCGTACCACTCTTCATTCTTGTGCTACCCATTACTACTTCAGGGCCAACAGGAACGTCAATAACAATATCTGGATGATAATCTAACTGCTCTGAAGGAACTGTGGTTACTAAGATTGTTTTACAACCTCTTTTCTTGGCTTCCTTAAGAGCACCGATAACATAGGGTGTTCTGCCGCTAGCGGCCAATCCACAAACAACATCAGGTGGCAAAGCTTCTGCTTTTGCAACATCGCCAGCTCCAGCCTCTTGTGAGTCTTCTACGCCTTCTTGAGCTACAAACATAGCTTCAGCACCACCAGCCATAAAAGCTTGCACTTGTTCTGGCTTTGAACCAAATGTAGGCGGACATTCTGAAGCATCAACTACTCCTAAACGTCCACTTGTACCAGCACCGTAATAAAGTAATCTACCTTGTAGCGCAAAGCTTTCACTAATAACATCAACTGCTTCAGCAATAGCAGGAAGCCTTGTTTCTACTATTTCCGCAACTTTTTTATCCTGCTCATTTATTAAGCGTACAATCTCTAATGGGCTCGCTACATCAATCTCCAGCGTTTCCAAATTACGCTGTTCTGTGGCAAGGTTATTTAATTTCTCAAATAGTTCTTTATTTCTATCGCTCATATATACTTTTAATTACCGTCTATTTTTCCACCATTCAGAAACTGTTTCGTTTTCCGAAATGAGAGAAGGTTGTTGGGTATTTTCCTCGTTTATTTTTAATAATGAAGCTGCCAAAGCTAATATTTCGTCACTTGGCCTCTCCCCTAAGTCTTTATTGGTAAAATGATCTTTCACAAAGTGAGTGTCGTATTGTCCACTTACAAATGCTGGGTGTTTTAGCGTAAATTCGCAAAATGGAATGGTAGTTTTACAGCCCGCAATTTCATACTCATCTAATGCTCTAAGCATACGCTTGATTGCATGTTCTCGATCTTTCCCGTGAACAGTCAACTTTGAAATCATCGGGTCGTAGTTAATGGTAACTTCCTGGCCTTCTTCAACACCTGCATCTACTCTAATTCCATCACCTGTGGGTACACGGTGTTTCTTTAATAACCCTGTACTAGGCAGAAAGTTATCGGATGAGTCTTCAGCGTAAATTCTACACTCAATGGCGTGGCCTTTTATGGATAAATCCTCTTGTTTAAAAGGAAGAGGTTTTCCTTCAGCCACCAGTATTTGCATCGCTACCAAATCTAATCCTGAAATCATCTCTGTTACAGGATGCTCAACCTGAAGTCGAGTATTCATTTCCAAAAAGTAGAATTTTTTATGCTTGTCAACTAAAAATTCTATAGTTCCCGCTCCCACATAATCACAACCTTTTGCAGCCTTTATTGCACATTCCGCCATTTCTTGTCTTAATTCGGGAGTGAGCAAAGCACAAGGAGCTTCCTCTATTACTTTCTGATGTCTGCGTTGAATGGAACATTCTCTATCAAATACATGCAACACATTACCGTGCGTATCTGCCATTATTTGAAACTCAACGTGCCGCGGTTCTTCTAAATATTTTTCTATATAAATTCTATCATCACCAAAAGCATTTTTAGCTTCTGACTTAGCTGCTTTTATACTGCTTTCGAACTCTTCTTTTTTATGAACAATACGCATCCCTTTCCCTCCACCACCAGCAGCGGCTTTTACTAAGATGGGATAACCGATTTCATCTGCAACTTTAGAAGCTTCTTCTAAATCTTTTAATTCCGACTTCAGTCCTGGAGGAGTTGGTATACCTAATTGGGCGGCTAGTTCCCGTGCTGAGGTTTTGTCTCCCATTAAAGTCATTGCTTTGGGCTCGGGACCAATAAATACAATCCCTTCTTTCTTACATCGCTCAGCGAATACCGCATTCTCGCTTAAAAAGCCGTATCCAGGGTGAACTGCATCTGCGCCGGTTTTCTTAATGGCGTCTATAATTTTATCGAGCACTAAATAACTCTCTGAAGAAGCGGCTTCTCCGATAAATACTGATTCATCTGCATGCAGAACATGTGGCGATGTTGCGTCAGGCCGTGAGTAAACAGCAACAGTCTTAATACCTAGTTCTTTACAAGTATGAATAACTCGTAAGGCAATTTCGCCTCTATTAGCAATAAGAATTTTCTTTATATCTGGCATGATATCCTATCAATTCAAGTTCACCCAATTATAGGGTTTTACAGAATGATTAACCAAGATAGAATTAAGCTAATTCCATCCTTCTAACAATACTTTTCATATCTTTTACGAGATATGCACTCATTCATTTTAATCGGTTAGGTAAATTTCGAGAACCCCGCTATTCACTCTTTATCTCTACAAAAAAGGCATCATTAAAGATTATATCACTGTAATATCTGTGCCGTTATCGCAGCTTTATTTCTATTAATCAAGTACTTGTAAGTATTTAGCACTACTTTTATTACTAAAGAATTAAATTTTGCGATACGTTACATCTTCCTTTTAAGTTGATTATACTTAGCCGAAGCTCCAAAGAAGTTATTTTAAGTTATTATTAAGGAGTTAACTTCTTTTTTTGTGATTAAAAGATATGAATACCTATGATTAAGAAAGTAACCATTTACGAAGTAGCAAAGAGTGCTGGGGTAGCTATATCTACCGTTTCTAGAGTACTAAACGACTCTCCTAATGTTTCTGAAGAAACAAAAGTGAAAGTCAAAAAAGCGATTAAAGAACTTAACTTTCGCCCTCAAGTTAGTGCACGTAAACTAGCTAGCAAAGAGCCACAAATGCTTGCAATTGCGGTTCCATCCTTCACAACCCCTTTCTTTAATGAAGTTTTAAAAGGCGTTAAAGATGAGATTAAGAAAATGGATCTTGATATCATCATGTATAATACGGGCTCACGTAATCCAGAAGAAGCGGTACATAATTTCTTCGATCGCGGAACTGCCGATGCTTTGATTCTACTTTCAATCGATATTACTCCAGAAATTCACGAGATATTTCAAGCTTCTAGAATACCTCTCGTTCTCGTTAATTCAGCACATCCTGCCTATAACTATTTTATGATGAATGACCACCTCGGTGGCTACATGGCTGGAGAGCACTTAGTTAAAAAAGGCTTCGAGCGCTTAGGCATGATTACCTCTGGCACTCAAACCCGTTCATCTCTAGAACGCGAACGTGGTTTTAAAGATGCTCTTAAAAATTACAAAATGAAGATCGATAAAGATCTATTTGTAACGGGCGATTCTGATAAACATGGCGGCTTTACAGAAGAAGCAGGTTTTGAAGCAATTTATAAATACGATTCAATGGGTAAATACCCAGATGCTATTTTTTGTGCTAACGATACTCAAGCGTTAGGCGCTCTTCATGCCCTTACCAAATTGGGATTGAACGTACCTAAAGACATCGCACTAATGGGTTACGACAATATCAAATTTACTAAATACATGGATTTAACTACAATCGATCAGAAGATGCATACTATCGGTATTCAAGCTACTAGTCGTTTGGCGGAAATTATTAAAAATCCATCCGATCAACTTTACCAAACTACAATTAACCCAATGTTAATTGAACGTGGATCCACTCAAAATTTAAAATCCTGACGTGAACAAGTCTTTCAGCACCCAAGAAGCGCTAGACCACTGCATTACTAACACATATCTTCCTCAGTTACCGGAACCATACCGAGGCAAGGTAAGAGAAGTTTATACGCTTAATGACGAAACACTAGGAATTGTTGTAACCGACCGCATTTCTGCATTCGATTATATTATGAAGCAAGCGGTACCTTTCAAAGGTCAAATTCTCAATCAAATGGCCGCTTTTTCATTCGACAGAGTTAATGATATTATCCCTACTCATGTCATCGATGTGCCGCATCCGAATGTAACCATTTCTAAAAAGTGTGACCCAATAGCTATTGAAGTTGTGATTAGAGGCTACTTAACAGGACATGCATGGCGCACCTATAAAGCGGGAATTAGAGAGCTTTGTGGAGTAACTTTGCCAGAGGGAATGATAGAACATCAGAAGTTCCCAACTCCAATCCTAACTCCAGCAACTAAAGCCACTGAAGGGCACGACGAAGATATTTCTGAAGCGGATATTCTCTCCAGGAATATTGTAGACAAAGAACTTTGGGCGAATATTAGAAATGTCGCTTTTCAACTATTTGAACGAGGCAGCCAAATTGCCGAACAGCAAGGTCTCATTCTAGTTGATACTAAATACGAATTCGGGCTTTATAAAGGTGAACTTACACTTATTGATGAAGTTCATACCACCGACTCTTCTCGCTATTTTTATTTAGATGGCTATGAAGAACGACAGACCAAAGGCGAAGCTCAAAAACAACTATCTAAAGAGTTTCTACGCGAATGGTTGATGGGTAACGACTTCCAAGGTTTAGATGGACAAACGCTACCAGATTTACCGAACTCTTTTAGAATGGAAGTATATGAGCGCTATGCAGAACTTTTCAAAATGTTGACAGGCGCCCCTTTTGAACCAAAGCTAGAACTTAACTTTGATAAAGAATTAGCTCGAATTTTTGCACATTACGTTTAGTCTATTCCAGAGTTAATAACCCTGGGAACTAAGCACTGTTACAACTTTTTCAGGTTCATTTTATTGACACACCCCGTATGAATAATGAAATCATTACAGATTTAAAGGGAGAAAATAACTTCGCGTTTGGAAAGCTCTACGAAGATTATTTCGAAATGGTGAAGCGTTTTGTAACTACTAATAGCGGTACTTTAGCCGATGCAGAGGATATTTTCCAAGACACCATGCTCGTATTGGTTGAAAAGATACGCCAAGATCACTTTCAACTTACGGCATCCTTAAAAACGTATGTAATGGCCATTAGTAAAAATCTATGGTTCAAAAAATTACGTAATCCCCATACTGATTCTAATACCTCTCAGTTCGACGAAGAGAAATTTTTCCAAGAGATTGACACTGCTATAGAGGCTGAAAAAAATTACAGAGAAAAAGTACAGAGCTACCTCAAAAAAATTACAAATCATTGTAGCAGACTAATTGACGATCTTTTTTTTAAAGGAAAAGAGATTGAGGATATTCAAAAAGAATACGGATACACTACACGGCATAACGCTATAAATCAAAAACATAAGTGTATTAATCAAATCCGAAAAGTTAAAAAACAAGAAGAGTTGAAATAAAAAATTAATTTATTTTTCGCTTACTGGGTGATTTTTTGAAATCGTTGGTATTAATAGGTACAACAATTATTTATTAATTCAATTTTACTACAATGATTTCAAATATTAAAAAATTAACACTCTTATTATTATTAACTGTAATTGGTGGCACCACTGCATTCGCTCAAAAAGCAGAAATGTGGATGGTAGATAAAGACCATACTTCCGTAAACTTCACAATTAATCATTTCTTCTCCGAAGTTAACGGCAAATTCAACTCTTACGAAGGATCATTTCACTTTGACCCTAGCAACCTAAAAGGAAGTGAATTCTCATTTACTATTGATGTAGCTAGCGTTGACACCGATAATGCCAAAAGAGATGACCATCTTCAATCTGAAGATTTCTTTAACGCCAAAAAATTCAAAACTATTAAGTTCGCTTCTTCAAAAATTGAGAAGGTTAATGGTAATGATTACATAGCCTACGGAAAACTTACTATTCGCGACGTAACTAAAGACATAAAACTACCATTCACAATTACTGGGAAAATGGAACACCCAATGATGAAAGGTGTAACAATTCTTGGTGTCTCAATTAAAACAACTATTAACAGAACTGACTATGGTGTTGGAACTGGCGATTGGGCTGCAACTATGGTTGTTGGAGACAAAGTTACTATTAGTATTCCTATGGAATTGAACGCTAAGAAATAACCGCCATGAATAAATTAGGAAAAACAATTATAGGTGGTTTGGTTGGCACTTTGGCTATGACAGTAATCATAATGCTAGCGCCACTTATGGGGATGCCAAAAATGTCGCCACCAGATATGCTAGCAACCACAATGGGCGCACCCGTGATTGTTGGCTGGATGATGCATTTTGTTACAGGTATTATGTTCGCAGCCATCTATACTTATTTATTTACATCAAAAGTTTCAATCAATAATGTTTACCTAAAAGGAGCTGCTTTTGGACTCGCTGTTTTCATTTGTGCCCAAATACTGATGGCAATTATGAAAACTATGCTACCAATGCCAGATATGGTTGGTCCATTAATACTCATTATGATGGGTAGTATTATCGGCCACATTATTTACGGTGTTGTTGTTGCCAAAATGATTGAAGCAAAGCCTGAATAACCTTCTAGATCTAATATGAAGTATGCAGCCACCATCTTAAAACTTGGTGGCTGTTTATTTCAACTAGACGCATTACAGCTGATTCTAAAGAACAACAGAATTAATTACTCTATGTTTTTGTTATTAAACAAATTCACAACATCATTTAAGAATTTTTAAATCTCACACAAATTTTATTGCTATGAATAAACCTGATTTTTCAACACTGAAAGCTGTTTTCGTTAATTGCTCGTTAAAAAAGTCTCCCGAGCTAAGCCATACACAAGGTCAGTATTTGTATTATGGGAAAGCAGGTGGCTGTATTATTACAGGCAACGAGGATGGCGTTAAACATTGCGCGATGGGAATTCTCTATGCTTTACAGCACATTGGCTATTCTGTTCCTCCACAAGCCGATTCTGGATGGATTGGTGAAGTAGGCCCTGGTGCTAGCTACATGGATAAAGAGTCGGATGCACAAAACAACGACTTCACCAATCGTAATACTACTTTTATGACTTATAACTTAATGCACCTTGCCAAAATGCTTCAATCTAACAATGGATATTCTGAGTATGGAAATTCAAGAGGCGATTGGAATCAAGGTTCACGTTGGAGTTTTGAAAACCCAGAGTACCGATAAGATTGTTACCACAAGTGGTTATAATGCCGCTTAACAAATTCTTCACAATTTTTGTGTACGTTGTCTTTGTTCTTTGAACAATTAGATATAAAAATGAGGTAACAGAATGAAAAAGAATATGGGTTCCGTAGATAAAGCAGTTCGGATAGTTGTAGCAGTAATTATTGCTTTTCTATTTTACAACGGCACAATTGCAGGTACTTTAGGCATCGTATTGATGGTTTTAGCAGCTGTATTCGTATTAACTAGTTTTATAAGCTTTTGCCCGCTTTATACCATCTTTGGTATCAAAACGTGTAAAACAGAATAATTGTAATTTCCTCTTAGTTTACTGTATGAGGTTTGTTGTATTTGTTTCGATATTCGTTGGGCGTTAATCCCGATACTTTCTTAAAAACGGTTCGAAAAGCTTTTGCATCATTATAACCTACCTCATACATAACTTCGTTTATCGGCTTCTGCGTGCTTTCAAAGTTGCGCTTTGCAGCTTCAACTTTAACACGTTGAATATATTCTACCACTGTGTTATTTGTAGCTTGTTTGAACCTGCGTTCAAAGCTCCTCCTCCCTACCGATACTAAATCGGCTAGCTTGCCAACCGTTATTTTTTGAGGATAATTTTCTTCTAGAAATTCTTGAGCTCTCAAAATTTCGACATCACCATGGTTCTTCTGTCCTTCAAACATCATAAATGCGGCCTGACTATCTCTGTCTATATCAATGGCGAAGTATTTTGAGGCAATAATCGCTGTTTCCCTATTCGTATACTTTTCTAGTAAATATAGAAGTAAACTCCAGTATGAATTAGCTCCTCCACTAGAATAAATACCACTCTCTTCTGTGATAATGCCACCATCAACTAATTCCACATTAGGGAACATCATTCTGAACTCATTTGCAGAACTCCAATGTGTTGAGCACTTTTTCCCGTTTAGTAAACCTGTTGATGCTAATAAAAAGGCCCCTACACAAAGCGAAGCTATTTCGGTTCCTTTCGCATGTTGTTGTACAATCCAAGGAATGAACAGTTCATTTTGCTTAATTGCTTCTTTTAACTCTCCACTAATTGCGGGAACAAGCACTAAATCAACTTTCTCTACCTCGTGCAACAGCATTTCAGTGTGAACAGTGTACAAGCTATTCTCAAGTTTAACATCTTTCTTTAACCCAACAAGCTTCACATTAAACAGTGGCTCTTTTCCTGAAGCAATCATAAACTGGTTTACAGCCTTAAACATATAATGAGGATCAGCAATCGCTTCAATAACTGCTGTTTCTAAAACAAGTATACATACATTTTTCATTGTAGAATATAGAAATTGATTTTGTCGTAATCAGCCCCTAAAAGAGTCGTTATTACACTTAGTAGCTAATGGAATTAATATGGATTTTTGTATTATGAAAAAAAACATCAGATTTAGATTATAGTTATGGAAAGCAATACAAAATCCTATATCACCGTAGAAACAATTATTCAAACTGATATTAGCACCGTATGGAAACTTTGGTCAGGCCCTGAACACATCGTAAAATGGAATGCTGCTTCTGATGATTGGCACACTACTAAAGCCGAAAACGATCTTAAAGTAGGTGGCCATTTTTCTAGTAGAATGGAAGCCAAAGATGGAAGCTTTGGCTTCGATTTTGGAGGTGTATATACTGAGGTAATCGAGAATGAAAAAATATGCTCTTCTTTAGAAGATGCTCGAACAGTTGAAATTCTCTTTACAAATTTAGGAGACTCAACCAAGGTTATAGAGACTTTTGAAGCTGAAACGACCAACTCCATAGAAATGCAGAAAGCTGGCTGGCAAGCTATACTTGATAATTTCAAACGCTACACTGAAAACTTTTAAGAGCAATACTATGCCTAGTACCACACCGATTTATCCTTGTATTTGGTTTGATGATAATGCCAATGAAGCTGCCAAAATCTATTGTTCCATTTTTAAGAATTCCGGTATTACTTCTGAGTCTCCCGTTGTTACAACCTTCGAGTTGGCAGGACAACCTTTTATGGCATTAAATGGTGGGCCAACATTTAAACCCAATCCATCCATTTCATTTTCTGTGCAATGTGATAGTGATGATGAGATAAACTCTCTCTGGAATGCATTATCTCAGGATGGTTCAATTTTGATGCCGCTAGATAGCTATGAGTGGAGTGATAAATACGGCTGGGTTCAAGATAGATTTGGAGTAAACTGGCAACTTTCGATAACTGACTCTACAGAAACTTCCCAAAAAATTACTCCTTCTTTTTTATTTACTGGAGCTCAATTTGGTAACGCTGAGAAAGCAATGCTTTTTTATACCTCTGTCTTTGAAAACTCAGAAATAACAAGCCTATTAAAGTATACCGACAATGGTATTGAAGCCGTAAAACATGCTCAGTTTAAATTGGCAAATGTAAGCTTCACGGCAATGGACAGTTCTCTAGATCATGACTTTCAATTTAATGAAGGGGTTTCTTTGGTTGTTCACTGCGAAAACCAAGAAGAAATCGATTTTTATTGGAACACACTTACCAAAGATGGAAGCGAACAACAGTGCGGTTGGCTAAAAGACCAATTTGGTATTTCGTGGCAAATTGTGCCCGATATTTTAAGTGAGCTTATGAACGATGAAGAAAGAGCTCCACGAGTCATACAAGCCTTCATGAAAATGACGAAACTTGATATCAAGGCTTTAGAATCAGCTTAACAAATCATTCAAATTCAAAAAATTAATTCGAGACAACTATGAAAAGAACAAAAATTATCTTTTGGGTAGCAACGGGTTTTATATTCATATTTCAAGGGGTAATGCCTGCTTTAACTGGCCATACAGAAATGGCAAAAGAAGGAATTCGACATCTTGGCTACCCAGAGTATTTCGGTGTTGCTCTTACCATCTGTAAAGTGTTAGGCTCTTTAGTACTTATTATTCCACAAATCCCAAAACGCGTTAAAGAATGGGCGTATGCTGGCTTCGCTTTCGACTTTATCTTTGCCGTAATAAGTAATTGGGCTGTAGATGGCTTTAGCCTATTGGCTCTATCCCCACTTATTATAATGGCAATTTTAGTAGTCTCTTATCTTAGTTTTCATAAATTACAGAATCAAAACAAGGCATAAACCTGCTAATTATGAATAATCCCGAAGTTGATTCTTATATCGCAAACTTCCCTAAAGCCACAAAAGATAAGCTTAACGAACTTCGTTCATTAATTCAGGGCTTAGTACCTGATGCTGAAGAAGTTATAAATTACGGTATTCCTACTTTTAAGTTGAACGGAAATCTTGTTCATTTTGCCGGATACAAAAACCATATTGGTTTCTACCCCGCCCCTTCTGCCATTATTGCTTTTAAAGATGAATTATCTAATTTTGAAACCGCTAAAGGGTCTCTCAAAATCCCGTTAGATCAAGATTTCCCCAAGGATTTAATTACAAGAATCGTACAATTCAGAGTTCAAGAGAATTTAAAAAAGTAGGTACCCTTCGTCTTTTTGATTCCGAACGTGTTTTGTTATTAAATACCTCCTTCCAAATTCTTTACTAAGCCTTTCTCTTTAAATATCCAGCTAATCCCTTTTACTCTTTTACAGTTCGTTAATGCTTGGATAATATTCCAATTACTTCTTTGGCCGACATTCACTGATAAATTTCATTATTCATACAACCCACCCATGAAAATAATCAGTCTCATCCTATTATTTCTTCTCTCCGCAATTGGAGTTCAAGCACAATCATCCAAAAACGATAATAAAGTTATCCTTATCTCGCTAGATGGATTACGTTGGCAAGAACTATTTGGCGGTGCCGATTCTGTTGTAGTGAATGATGAACATTCAGTTGATGATATAGAACATCTTAAAAGGCTTGTTTGGAAAGACACAAAAAAAGAGCGTAGAGAGACTTTATTCCCATTCATTTGGTCAACAGTAAGTACTCAAGGTGTTTTGGCTGGAAATAGATGGGAAAACAGCAATGTTAATCTCACGAACAAAGGTGTGTTCTCTTTTCCTGGTTATAACGAGATTTTAACTGGTTTTGCTGATGACAATATTAACAGCAACTCTAAAAAGAACAATCCAAATGTCACGGTGCTTGAAGCGGTTAATAAAACACCAAAATACAATGGTAAGGTTTTAGCTTTTGGTAGCTGGGATGTGTTCCCTTATATAATTAATGAAGAACGTTCTGGAATTCCGGTAAACGCAGGTTACAAACATGCAATTACCGACAATCCAACAGAAAACGAACTACTCATCAATAAAATTCAAGATCAAACTCCTAAACGCTGGGGAAGTGTCCGATTTGATACTTTTACTCATCAATATGCTATTGAAGCAATGAAAAGAGAACATCCTTCTTTAGTGTACGTTGCCTACGGAGAGACTGACGATTTTGCTCATGATGGCCGCTACGATTACTATTTACAAGCTGCTCATAACACCGACCAATTAATTAAAGACCTTTGGGAATTCACTCAAAACGACCCGTTTTACAAAGGCAAAACTACTTTCATTATTACAACCGATCACGGACGTGGAAGTGGGATAGCAAAACCTAGCCATTGGGACGGACATGGCGACAATGTTATTGGTGCTACATCAACGTGGATTATCGCTTTTGGAAACGGAGTTAAAGCACAAGGTGAGCTTATGGATGGTAGCCAATACTATAACAACCAAGTTGCAGCAACTGTTGCTAAGATTCTAGGTGTAGATTATGATGGAAACGGAAAGGCGGGCAAAGCTTTGGATTTGATTGAAGTGAAATAAAGCCATCTTTTCTGATGTGATTAATTTCCAAGCTAATTTCGTAGATAAAAAAAGGGAAGCAAAATCTAAATCCTGCTTCCCTTCTATCAAAATAAACCCTATTTCAGGATAAAACGATTATACGTTAAATCTGAATAGCATTACGTCGCCGTCGGCAACTACATATTCTTTTCCTTCTTGGCGCATTTTACCAGCTTCTTTCGCAGCTTTCTCTGAGCCGTATTTCTCAAAGTCGTCGTATGCTATAGTTTCTGCACGGATAAAGCCTCTTTCAAAATCGGTATGGATTACACCAGCCGCTTGTGGAGCTTTATCTCCTTGATGAATCGTCCAAGCACGTGCTTCTTTAGGTCCTACCGTGAAGTAAGTAGCTAAGCCTAACTCTTTGTACGCTGAGTGAATCAAACGGTCTAGACCTGCACTACTAAGCCCAAGTTCTTCTAAGAACATTTCTTTTTCTTCAGGATCGAGTTCGGCAATTTCAGCTTCTATTTTTGCACAAAACATTACCGTTTCGTCATCATGTTCAGCCGCAACTTTCTTCACAACTTCAACTAACTCATTACCTGACTCAAGATCACCTTCGCCCACATTACAAGCATAAAGTACTTCCTTTGCAGATAGTAAGAATAAATCTCTGTATGCTTCCTTTTCGTCTTCTGTTATTTCAAAAACACGAGCAGATTTTCCATTTTCTAAGTGATCACGTAAACGCTCTACAACATCTAGTTGCGCTTTAAAGCCTTTATCGCCACTTTTGGATTGCTTTTTCAACGTGTCAACACGTTTTTCAACACTTTCTAAATCCTTGAGGATAAGCTCTTCTTCGATAATTCGGATATCGCGTTCTGGATTAACATCACCCTCAACGTGAATTACATCATCGTCCACAAAACAGCGTACAACGTGAATAATCAGATCTACTTCACGTATGTGAGATAGAAACGCATTTCCTTTTCCTTTTCCTTCCGAAGCTCCTTTAACAAGACCTGCGATGTCAACAAATTCGATAGTCGCTGGAATTACGCTTTTTGAACCAACCATTTTTGCAAGGTTAACAAGGCGTTCATCTGGAACTGAAACTAGGCCCACATTTGGGTCGATAGTACAAAACGGGAAGTTAGCGGCTTCGGCACCAGCATTACTTAGCGCATTAAACAATGTTGATTTACCAACATTTGGAAGCCCAACAATACCACACTTTAAACTCATAATACTTCTTATTTATTTACTTAATTAAAATCTATACACTCTTTTTGGATGATTTCCTTCCCAGGTAAAGCCATTGCAGTCAATGTACCAAAACCTTTATCTACATATACACAACCTGTATCTAAACCAATCATCTGTTTGGTGATGAGTGGTACTTTGAATGGCGTATGACCAAAAACTACAGGCTTTTCCCATGGCAAATCTGTTTTATCAACATGCTCTCGTCCCCAAAGATACGAAGTTTCGGCATCCTTTTGTCGCATCCCTTCCGCAATAGTAACCGAAGTTGGTGCACTTGCATGAACAAAGAAATATTCTTCAGTATCTAGGAAAATCACAGTTTGTTCTAGAAAATCGAAGTGTTCTTTCGGTACCTCACATTTATACGAAGCCATTGTTTCATCACCACCAAAACGAAGCCAATTGTTCATCAAGGCTTTTGACCCACCTTTTTCAAATGCCTTCAGCATCATCAAATCATGGTTCCCACGTATAAAAATACAACTATGCGTGCTCGAAAATTCTATACACTGATCTATAACGCTGTGTGAATCTGGACCTCGGTCAACATAATCTCCCAAAAACACATATTCTACTGAGGTGCCAAACTTAGCATCTAGGTCTGCTAATAATACAGCTAGAGTTTTGGCACAGCCATGTATGTCGCCAATAGCAATGTAAGCTGGAGATTCAGTATTACTCACTTTTTCTGAGATTCTTGGATAAGACCACGACCTTTTTTCTGAGCTTTTCCGTCTGCCTGTAACTCTAATATAGATGCATCCAGAATCCCATTTACAAATCGACCTGACTTAGCAGTAGAGAATTTCTTAACAATCTCTATTGCTTCGTTGATGGTTACTTTTGTAGGAATTTCCTCAAAAAATAAGAACTCGGTGAGCGCCATTCTGAGAACTAACCGATCTATTAAAGCTAAACGGCCAATCTCCCAATTTTGAATATGTTTCGTGATAACCGAATCGAGGTCTTCTTGATTTTGCAGCGTGGTAAAAAATAATTTCTCCGCGAAACGGCGGATATCTTTGTCTGAACCGAGTGCTTCTTTAATTACAGTGTCGGTAATATACTGTACCGTATCGCCACTTTGTTGATAGGCATACAAGGCTTGAAGCACTGTTTCGCGAACTAAACGTCTGTTGATCATTTCAAATAACTTAAATTGAGCCTCAAAGATAAGAAATTGATTAGAATAATGATTGAAGGAATGCAATAAACTTACCTATATTTGCAACGTATTGAAAAAGCGTCCTTAGCTCAGTTGGTTAGAGTATCACATTGACATTGTGGGGGTCACTGGTTCGAATCCAGTAGGACGCACTTGAAACCTATGTAAGCTAGTTTTACATAGGTTTTTTATTTTGGATATTCCTCATTTGAGTCTTCGATTCCAATACTGAGACCAAGAAAAGCAATCTTCTAGTGTCGTTAAGATTGAATAAATAGTTCTTCCTTTCAAATCCAAAAGCAGAACTAAGCAATTTGATAAAATGCTTATCCCCTCACTACTGCGCATATATCACATACAGCATTATAAGAGTGATGAGAAAGATGTTCTCTTATGCGTTTCCTCATCTTTCCAAAGTTTGTTACTTTCAGACCGAGCAAGATAACTACATTACAACTATGAAAAACTCGATTGCCACTAACAAACTTGATTCTTTAAATTCCATTCCTGAGATATATCGGGGTTTTAATAGAACACACGTTTTTTTTAAGATAGTTATTCTCGTTTTATTCGTATTCGCAACTACTCAAACTCTCTTTGCGCAAACGCTGCCTCTACCTCCAAGAGCTACAGACGCACTTTCAGGAAGCGAGCTAAAAACTCAAATCGAAAATCTTTCCATTGAAAATAGAGAAGAAGAACTATTCAATCAGATTTTGGCTGGTAACGTCCCTGATTTTCTGCGTGATTTGGTTCCCATCTCATTCTCAAAAACAATCGAAAATTCAGTGTATGCAGTTACTTATTACGTGCTGCCTGACTATTTAGCACTTGGCTCCGACAACGATTACTTTCTTATGCCAATGACTCCCATTCTGGCTCAGAAACTTTCAAATAGTTTGGATTATACACTACCAACTAAGCAAATGGTTGATCAGATTTGGAGTAATGCATCGGTAAAACTTTCGCCCTCACCCATTACAGCAAGTCCACAGATGACCACAATTCCTGTTATGTGGGATCACAATGTTACCGTTAAAGCTCAACGTGCAGAAAAGCTTAACGAATATCCGCTCGGTGCTTTAATAGCAGGGCATAAAAAAGATCTTATTATCTCGAATAGGATTTATGGGAATTCCTCTAAACGAGTTGTTATTTATGGCTGGCACTACCAAAATGGAACACCTATCCAACCCGTTTATGCTGGCCATGCAGAAACCTATGCAGATTACAGCCATGGAATTAGGCTTGTTCGAGATAGTGTGTTAATAAACAATCAGGTTTATCGTATTTCTGAAGTGTTACAAGATCCAGCAATAGCTTCTCTTTTTAGTTATGAAGGTGCCATTAGAAAGCCGTTCTATCCAGCAGAAGGAACGTCAGAACTAGAATCGCCAAAAAATATAGGTGTTATATCGAAAGACTCTACTACGGCGCAGATTATTATCAAAGAGAATCCTAATGCAAGCTCCTATAAAATTTCTGTAAGTCTTAATGGGAATACATTTTCTGAGTCTGATTCTTTCACTTCAAGCAATTACGAACTTTCGGGATTAAGTCCTTCCAAAATAACCTACCTAAAGCTTCAATCCGTTTCTGAAACAGATGAAAGTAGTTATTCTGAAATATTAGCGGTGGTTACATCTCAATCCCAGAATAAAATCTTAATCGTTAACGGCTTTGATAGAGCGACATCTGGAAATACCTATGATTTTATCAAAGAGCACGGGCAAGCCCTTTATAGCAATGGATATGAATTTGATTCAGCTAGTAATGACGCAGTTTCCTCAAGTTTTGTTTCTTTAGATGATTATGAGGTCGTACATTGGATTTTAGGAACCGAAAGTACCGCCGATGAAACCTTTAGTTCTGTAGAGCAAGAAATTGTTAAGAGTTACCTTCAAAATGGTGGCTCATTAATGGTTTCTGGTGCTGAAATTGCTTGGGATTTAGATAATAAAGGAAATTCCTCTGATAAAGCTTTTCTGAACGATTACTTAAAAGCTTCCTATCGCATGGACTCACCTGATAATAAAGCTTCCACTTACTATTCCACCCAACCAGCTACTGGTTCAATCTTTGAAGGTGTTTCTTCTATCTCCTTTGATAATGGAATAAAAGGGAGCTATGATGTGCAATACCCTGATGTGCTAACTGCAACAAACGGAGGTGAAAATGCTTTGACTTATTCTGGAGTTTCTTCTCAACAAGTGGCTGGGGTTCAGTTTAAAGGAGTTTTCCCAAATGGTAATATTCCAGGTAAGATGGTTTATTTAGGCTTTCCTTTTGAAACCATTTATCCAGAATCAGCTCGAATTGAAGTAATGAATCGTATCATGGATTTTATGGAATCTGAAATTACTTCTGCTTCAGAGAACGAAGATTTACTTATTAAAGAGTTCGATTTAAAACAAAATTATCCGAACCCTTTTAATCCTACCACACAAATTGATTATACCCTCTCCAGTCCAAGTTATGTATCACTTTCGGTCTATAATTCTGTTGGGCAGAATGTTGCCATGCTCGAGAATTCTTTTAAATCGATGGGGTCACATTCTACAACATGGGACGCTCACACTTTTTCAAGTGGAATGTACTTCTATAGAATAACTACCCCAGAAGGCAGTATCACACGCAAAATGATGCTGATTAAGTAGATGAAGAAATTTTAGATGATGAATGCTAAATTTTGAATTGAGTCCTTCTCTAATAAAAAAGCCCCGACTAAGTCAGGGCTTTGGTAATAGCTAGTATGTCTCTCTGTTTTATGATTCGAGATTAATCAGAACCATCGTGTTAACTAGTGCATCAATCGTATTTTCATCGGTAGATGAGTCTACATTATTTTCTACAGTAGTTTCTACACTTAAGTAAAAGTCTTCGTAGATATCTACAGCCAAGGTTGCATTTGCAATCGCTTCTATAGCAGACTCAAATATTGATTTTGAACCGTTTTCAGCATTAATTTCGCTATCAATATTCACAAATACGCTTGCTTCAAAAGATCCATCTTCTTGCATAGCAGTATTTACTTCGTCTCTAAAGTTTTCGAAGGCAGTATTTATACTACTTTCTATACCCAAAGCCGCTTCAATACTCGCACGCAGGTCGGTACCAGCTTGTTCAATATTATTCATAGTTGTCTCAGACATTCCAGCAGCTTCGGCTTCCACTCTTACAGCGTTATCCATTGCAACAGCTAGCATAAGCGATGTTTTTGCTCGTACTGAATTTTGAACATCAGTAGAAATAGTACTCATATTACTCAAGAACATACGAGTTTCCATTTCGATAGATCTGGCTGCGTTATTGGCGCTTACATTTGCATCGGTATAAGCATCAACACGGGCATTTATAAATGCTGCAATTGCTGCGTTATCTCCCTCTACTGTTGTTGAAGAGCTTAATGCCGCTTCAAGGTCAACTTGTGCTTCTCGAAGGTTCTCAAGCGTTGCTTCAAGTTTTGCATCGGCATCTCCTTCTACTTCACCATTAAAAAATGCTGTTCTTGCATCGGATGAATTAGAGATTGCGGCACTAAATTCACTTTTTGCTGTTTCAGATGCGTTAATCGCTAGAGCAGCTTCACTTGTTACCATCGCTTCGATATCAGCTTTGGTAGTGTTTATGAATTCGCCATTGGCTATGAGTTCAGCAAAAACTTTAGTCTCTGCTGTCGACTCTCCATTAATTGGCTTGAGTGTAATGTTTGAGCCGTTCTCAACTTCAGCATTTAGGAAGGCCATCCAAGTACTTTCACCATCTTCCGCCATGATTACAAAGTTCTGTGCTGCGTCTGCATCAAAACTAAGCTCAAAGTTGCCACTTGCATCGGCTTCAACTTCCGTTTGCTCCAAGGTAGAAATAGTGCCGTTTGACGTTACTGTTGCAGCCGTTACAACAGCTCCTTCAACGTTAGCAATTTTCTGTTTGCTATCATTTCCCTCTACTTTACCAGTAACCATCACAGCATCGCTAGATGAGTTGGTACCAGAGTCTGAGCAGTTTAAGCCAACGAGGCTTAACCCAAGAATTAGTGTAGGTATTATCTTTTTTTGTGATCTAAACATAATCTGTTTTTTTCTATTTAAGATTCACACCTTTACACAAGACCATGCTCTTCATTGTTCCAAATTTTATACAACCATGCAATAGCTAGTTAGCCAATTAAGAGCTATCTGTATACAAAAAAAGAGGCTATCAACCTCTTTTTTGTATTTAACAATAATTAGAACAACGGAGATTATTCCAATTTTAATCTACTATGCTTTGATATTATGTCTAATACCAAGTTCAAGACCGCGCAACTCGGCTAAACCCCTAAGCCGACCTATAGCAGAATACCCATGAAAGGTAACTTTTTTATTTAGATCGTCGAGCATTTGGTGCCCGTGGTCTGGCCGAAATGGAATTTCGAAATCATCTCTTCCCTCCGATTTACGTCTTTGCGACTCTAAAACGAGCGCTTTCATTACCGCATACATATCCACACTGCCATCTAAATGATCTGCTTCATGAAAACTCCCATTACCTTCACGTTGTACATTTCTCAAATGCACAAAATGGATTTTATGTCCTAATCGCTCAATAATTCCTGGTAAATCATTTTCTGGTAGAGGTCCTAAAGAACCGGTGCAATAAGTAATTCCGTTTGCTGGGCTATCAATCGTTTGTGTTAAAGCAAGCAAATCAGCCTCTGTGGACACAATTCTTGGTAAACCAAAAATTGCTGTGGGTGGATCATCAGGATGGCAACATAATTTCATTCCCAACTCTTCAGCTATTGGCACTACATTTCGTAAAAAATAACTCAAATTCTCGCGAAGTAACTCTTCTGAAATATGGTCGTATTCGGCTAATTGCTTTTTATAGTCCTCGATGGTGAACACATCACCTGAACCGGGAATGCCTTGGAGGATATTTTTAGTTAGCTGGGCTTTTTCTTCATCCGTTAGGGAATTAAAATACGAGGTGGCTTCTATTTGCCGACCTTCTGTGTAATCAGCTTTGGCATCTTCTCTTTCTAAAATATGGATATCAAAAGCGGCTAGCGCAATGGCATCGTAGCGTAAAGCTTTTGATCCATCTTTATATGTGAATGTTAGATCTGTGCGAGTCCAATCTAAAACGGGCATAAAATTATAGCAAACTATCTTTATGCCACATTTAGCCAAATTCTGTAATGATATTATATAATCTTCAATCAGCTGATCTCTTTCAGGCAGACCTTTTTTAATGGCTTCATGTACATTTAGACTTTCAACAACGGCCCATTTAAGGTTTCGTGGTTGTTTAGTTTCTTCGTTCCATTCAATAACTCGTTGGCGTTTTTGAATTTCTTCCACTGTCCAAACTTCACCTACTGGTACATGATGCAATGCATGAACGATTCCATAGGCTCCTGCTTGTTCAATATCAGAAAGAGAAATAATATCGTTTGGTCCGTACCAACGCCAAGATTGCATTAACGCCATATTTTAAACTCCACTAAAAGCGCTGAATCCACCGTCGATAGGAAGTACTGCGCCAGTTATATATTTCGATTCAGGGCTACATAAGAATAATACTGCGCCGTTAATTTCTTCCTCTTTCCCAAAACGTTTCATTGGGGTATTTTGGATGATGGTATTGCCACGTTCAGTATACGAGCCATCTTCATTCAGCAATAAAAACCGATTCTGTTCGCCGATAAAGAACCCTGGAGCAATGGCATTTACTCGGATACCCTCCCCAAACTTTAGCGCCATTTCTACGGAAAGTGACTTCGTGAAATTTTCCATCGCTGCCTTTGATGCCGAATAGCCAATTACACGAGTAATAACTCGGTCGGCCGCCATCGAAGAGATATTCAACACAACACCTTCTTTCTTATCTGCGAATACTTTCCCAAAAACTTGGCTCGGTAAAACGGTACCCATTAAATTCAGACGAGATACAGCTTCAAAATCGTCCGTTGATATATCAAAAAATGTCTGATCCGGAGCAATAGTGGCTCCTTTCTTATTTCCACCAGCAGCATTAATTAGTATATCAATGGTTCCAAATTCATCAAGAATTTTCTGCTTTGCTGAATTTAGCCCTTCTATACTTAATACATTGGTAGCGATACATAAGGTAGCTTTTGAGCTTGGGTCAATTTCATTGGCCTTTGCCTGAAGCGTATCTAGCGTTCTACCAATAAGTACCACTTTAGCACCTTCATTTATAAACGCCTTGGCAATGCTTCCCCCTAAGGTTCCACCCCCACCCGTAACAATTACAATCTTATCCTTAAACCGATTCATAAAGCTAATTTTTGATTCTGTTAAAATTTTTACAGCAATTTATGGAACAATTTTGGGAAATCGGTTGCTCCATAAAAGCATATTAGGTATAATAAGTATATATAATACTGATTCAAAAGAATAAACAATGGAAGCGCTTCTTAAAAAGACATTTTATCTTGCTTTATTACTAGTTACGATGCTCAGTTGTGGCAAAGTCTCTAGCACCAGAGTTGTTAAACTTGGCCATGGATTAGATGTTAGCCATCCCGTACATAAAAGTATGGTTTATATGGCTCAACAGGTTGAGAAAGAATCTAATGGAACTCTTAAGATTGAAATTTATCCGAGTCAACAATTAGGTACAGAACGACAGTTGGTGGAATTGCTACAAATAGGAAGCTTGGGAATTACAAAAGTCTCGGCTAGCGTGCTTGAAAACTTTGCCCCTTCCTATAAAGTATTCAGCATTCCTTTCATTTTTAAAAATGAACAACATCGCTTTAATGTTTTAGAGGGTGAAATTGGACAAGAAATTTTAAAAGATGGTGAAGAATTTTGGTTTCACGGACTTTGCTTTTATGATGCGGGGAGTCGGAGTTTTTACACCAAAGACAAGCCCGTTTACAAACCTGAGGATCTGGAAGGACAGAAAATCAGAGTGATGGAGAGCCAAACTGCGATGAACATGGTTCGATCGTTAGGTGGTTCTCCCACTCCGATTTCTTTTGGGGAACTCTACACCGCTTTACAACAAGGCGTAGTTGATGGAGCCGAAAACAACCCTCCAAGCTTTTATACCTCTCGTCATTACGAAGTGAGTAAATATTACACCATCGATGAACATACTGCTGTTCCAGATGTTTTGATTATAAGCACCCATGTTTGGAGTTCATTAAGCCCAGAACATCAGCAAATTCTGCAAAAAGCTACGTTAGAGTCGGCTGAGTATCAGAAAAAATTATGGAAAGAGGCTAGCGATGAAGCTCTAACGAAAGTCCAAGAAGCTGGTGTAGAGATTATCTATCCTGAAAAATCCGCGTTTCAAGAAAAAGTACAAGAGCTTTATAAAAGCTATGAAAAAGATCCCCAAATGGATCAATTGATAAAACGCATTCAAAAAGTAGAAGGCTAATGAAACAACTCATAACTCGTTTAGATCAACTTCTCGAATACTTGATTATAAGTATTATGGCAGTGCTAGTAATTGATGTGCTTTGGCAAGTTGCCAGCCGGTTTATTTTGGGAGATCCCAGCTCTTTTACTGATGAGCTTGCCCGTTTTCTACTCATCTGGCTAAGCCTATTTGGAGGAGCTTACATGTTGGGTAAAAAAATGCATCTAGCCATCGACCTAATTTCACACAAGTTCGATGAACGCAAAGCTCTTAGATATGATAATTTCATTCAAATAACTATTCTAGTTTTTGCAATTGCAGTACTTCTTATTGGTGGCTCTAGGCTCGTGTTTGTTACTCTTTTCCTAAACCAAACTTCTGCAGCTTTAGGCATCCCCTTGGGATATGTTTATATGGTGCTTCCACTAAGCGGATTGATTATGTGTATCTATTGCATCCATTTCATTCTAGAGAATCTTGCAACTTCACGTAGTTTAAACAACAACACTCAAAATTCAGGAGAATAAAATGGGATTCGAAAGCATACTTATTCTCATTCTAGTTTTTGTAGTATTGTTATTTCTACGTGTGCCCATTGCGTTTAGCATCGGTTTAGCGACCTTGGCAACCATTTTAGTGAGTGTTGCTCCTTTGCCTGCGGTTACAACCGTAGCACAAAGAATGGCAACGGGATTAGATAGTTTTACTCTTTTAGCAATCCCCTTCTTCATTCTTGCAGGACAATTAATGAACAAAGGTGGCATCGCAAAGAGGCTAATTGATTTTGCTAAAGTTTTGGTTGGAACACTTCCTGGTGGATTGGCATATGTTAATGTAATTGCAGCCATGCTTTTTGGAGCGATCTCTGGTTCAGCCGTTGCTGCAGCTTCAGCAATTGGTGGCATTATGGCTCCACAGATGAAAAAAGAAGGCTACGATCCTGAATTTGGTGCTGCCATCAATATTACTTCCTCAACAACAGGACTTCTAATTCCACCCAGCAATGTTCTAATTGTATATTCGCTAGCAAGTGGCGGTGTTTCTATCGCAGCTCTATTCCTAGCCGGATACATCCCTGGTTTATTAGTAGGACTTGGCCTGATGGTAACTTCGGGCTACATCGCTTTTCGAAAAAAGTATAAAGTTGCCGAGCGTGTTTCTCTCAAAACAGCTGTTCTTAGTTTTTTCGATGCTATTCCTAGTTTGTTCCTCATTTTCGTAGTAATTGGTGGGATTATTGGCGGAATTTTCACAGCTACAGAAGCCGCAGCCATTGCCGTACTCTATGCACTTGTACTTTCATTTATCTACAAAGAGATTTCGATTAAAAGTTTACCCGATGTGCTCTTAGAAGCAGCTAAAACCACATCCATCGTTATGTTATTAATTGCTACTTCGGTTGCGATGTCGTGGGTACTTTCATTCGAAAATATTCCACAGTCCATCTCAGCAGGACTTATTTCACTATTTGATAGTGACATTGCCATCTTACTAGTTATCAATTTGATATTACTTTTTGTTGGTGCTTTTATGGACATCACACCAGCAATTCTCATTTTCACCCCAATATTTTTACCAGTAGCAACTCAGCTTGGTATAGACCCTGTACACTTTGGGATTATAATTGTATTCAATCTCACCGTAGGTTTATGTACTCCGCCAGTAGGCACCATTCTTTTTGTGGGATGTTCGGTTGCCGATGTTCCCATTACAAAGGTTATAAAACCTTTACTCCCTTTATTCTTAGTAATGATTGTCAGTTTAATACTGGTCACTTTTGTGCCAGACCTAAGCCTTTTCTTACCAAGACTCTTTGGTTATTAATTCATAATGAAATGAACAGATTCATGAACACAACATTTAAACAAACACTTAGAACTGCAGGAATCGGTGTTTTGCTAGCCACTACTTTTGCTTGTTCCTCACAAAGTAATTTACAGCTAGAAATTACGAACTCAAATACTTTTGGAGTTCAAAATGCTGCCGTTAGCGTTAATTTAGAAAGCTCAAAACTTGTACTTCCTACTGCTTTTAGCATAGTAGATAGTAAAGGCACTGAGATTCCGTATCAGTTGGACGATTTGGACCAAAACGGCACTAAAGAAACACTATTTTTACAGATGACACTGGGAGCAAATCTCTCTGAAACCCTTAGCATCAAAAAAGCTGATAAAGCTCCTGATTTCACTACTAAAACTGCTGCTGTAATAAAAGTACGTGATAACGCAGATCCTGAAAGCATGCAGATTGGTTTTGATTTTGAGTTTGTTGATAGCTACACTCAGCCTTTCGATTTTAAGCAAGACAACGGTCTTATTTTCTTAGAAGGTCCTGGTTGGGAATCCGATTTAGTAGGTTATAGATTCTACTTCGATAACCGCAATCGCTTCGACATCTTCGGAAAGAAAACAGATAAGCCTTCACTTGGTTCCATCACAGAAACCTACCACGAGCGTAGAGATTGGGGCGCGGACATCCTAAAAGTAAATTCATCTTTAGGAATTGGATCTCCGGCTCTTTTTCAAGACAACGCATTTTACGCAATTGAACAAACAGGTTTAAGCACTCTTGAAACCATAAGTAACGGCCCTCTTCGTTCTATCATCAAAGTAACTTACCCAAATTGGACGGTTGGCGACAAAACAATGAATGCAGTGATGAAGTTAGAAATTCACGCACATCATCGTTATACAGAGCTTAGTTTGAAAACAGACGCTGCCGATGACGTTTTTGCTACTGGTTTGGTAACTCACAAGAATGTGGAAAAAATCAGTATTTCAGAAACACCCGACTACACTTTTGGATATACTTGGGGAAATCAAACAGATTTAGAAGAAGGTTTAGGAATGGCTGTAATTTTATCTGGAAACTACTCTCCTGAGTATAAAGGTGAATTTCAAGATAGCTACGTGTTTAGTTTAAATAGCCAAAATTCTGAAGTGAAATATCGTTTTTTAGCTGCGTGGGAATTAGAGCCTGAAGCCGTTCGCATCCCAACTGTAGAGAAGTTTGAAGAATATATTGATCAAGTAGCCAAGCAATGGCAACATCCGCTAAAAGTAACCATCAAAAAATAAAAAAATATGTCAGTTTTAGAGAGTTTTTCATTAGCCGGAAAAACAGCGTTAGTAACAGGAGCAAGTCGAGGTTTAGGCCAGGCAATGGCCATTGCTTTAGCAGAAGCTGGAGCAGAAGTTATTTGTTCAAGTTCATCTGATGGTGGCTGTAATGATACCGTTTCAAAAATAGCGAGCTTAGGTGGAACGGCCCATCAAGTAACCGCAGATCTTAGCAACAGATCTCAGATTGAAACTTTCATTGCCAAAGTTTTTGAGATTTCTCCCTCAATAGATGTGCTCGTTAATAATGCAGGAACGATAACTCGTCATCCTGCAAAAGAATATCCCCTCGAAGAATGGGATATGGTTCTACAAGTAAATCTTGCTTCAGTATTTCAACTATGCCAAGCTTTTGGTAGTAAAATGATAGAACGCGGTGGTGGGAAAATTGTGAATGTAGCCTCTCTCTTATCGTTTTCTGGTGGGATAACAGTTCCAGCTTATACTGCAAGTAAGCACGCCGTTGCAGGACTTACAAAAGCATTGGCCAACGAATGGGCGAAAGATAACATCCAAGTTAACGCCATTGCCCCTGGGTATTTTAAAACTGACAACACTCAAGCGTTACAAGATAACGAAGAGCGAAATGAACAAATTACTGCACGTATTCCTGCTGGTCAGTGGGGAACTCCATCCGATTTAGCTGGAGCAACCGTGTTTTTAGCTTCGCAAGCAAGCAACTATGTAAATGGCCATACCCTTACCGTAGACGGCGGTTGGATGGCTCGATAAATTTAATTTCTAATTACAAAAGACCTTTTAAGATGGTAAATCCAAAGTTAATAGGACCCAACAAACAAGCAGCATCGAAAACCCCAGAACAGCGTAGAAAAGACGCTAAAGTTCAAATTCCTCTTACGGATGATGTAAGAGTTGTAGAGACTTTTGATGCTGTACCAGTTTTAAATAAGAGAGAACCAATCATTACAGAAGACAACTCAACTTTTGAGTATCTCCGTTTAGCTAGAATTGTTTTAGATCCTAGCAAAGATGATTATTCACCTCAAGAAATTTCAACCAGTAACGAAGAACTCGTTTTCTATGTAAATCGAGGTTCTGCTCAAGTTACAGTTAATGACGACACACACTCTCTTTTAACTGGTGATGTGATTTATATCGGCATTAATGAAACAGCTGTTGTCTCAGCAACCGAGTTTACCGATGTAAGTGAATTCAGAGCTGTGGATTGTAATACTTCATATCCTGTACAGCACATCAAACACAAAGAGCTCGAGAAAACCGAACTAGCAGCAACTGTTGGTTCAAAACGCCCAATGAGTGTTCGAACGGTATACAAACTTGTTGATGGCGCCAATGTTCAAGCATGTAGATTGCTTTTTGGTGACACTTTTATGCAACAGCCTGGCGCGGTTGGAAGTTATCCTCCACATTTTCACGGCCCTGATGGTCCTTTTGGATTTGGTAAAGATGCCAAAGAAGAAATCTATCACTTTCGTGTACAATCAACTATTGAAGGCGATAAGCCTTACGTCCTTCAGAACTGTTCTCGACCAGGCGAAGAAGTTGGGATTTATACCCATATTTTTGACGAGCAAGCCATCAACGTAACACATGGTTACCATGATACTATCGCGCCTCCTGCCATAGAATTTATGTTTACTTGGTGTTTAGCTTCATTTACTGAAGGCCGACGTGATTGGGCAGAAGTGCTTAACAAACCAGGTTTTGATAACGAGTGGTAAATCACTCTAATTTAGTTTAAAGACTCAAATTCCATCATGAAAAAATTATCTCCCATTATTGAGGATGTTAGAAAACGAGCCGCTCTTGCAGTGGTTCGTTTGCCTAATCCTGAGGATGCAATTCCCGTTACCGAAGCTTTACTAGAAGGTGGCGTGACCGCAATTGAAATCACACTTTCTACCCCAAACACTTTTGAAGTAATTGAGCAAATTAGCTCTACATTCGCAGGTGATGCTTTAGTAGGAATTGGCTCGGTTACAAATATTGAACAAGCTGAAAAAGCCATCCAAGCTGGTGCGAAGTATGTAGTTTGTCCTATTTTCAAACCAGAAATTATTGCTTTTACGGCATCTCATAACATCCCAACCATTCCAGGATGCTTCACACCAACCGAAATACAACATGCCTATGAAGCAGGTGCGGAAGTAATTAAAGTCTTCCCTGCTGATTGTTTAGGAATGGCGTTTTTCAAAGGAGTGAAAGCACCTCTGCCCCATCTCAATTTGATACCAACAGGTGGTGTAACACTAACCAACGCTGGAGAATGGCTCAAAAGCGGTGCGTTTGCAGTAGGTTTAGGTAGCGCCTTAATGGATAAAAAAGCCATTCAAGAACGTAATTTCCACATCTTAACATCCAACGCAAAACTTCTGATGGAAACCATCCGTCAGGCTAATAATTAATACCATGTCCAAAAAAGTAGTAACCTTCGGAGAGATTATGTTAAGACTCTCCACACCAGGATTTTCAAGATTTGTTCAATCTCAGAACTTTGATGTAAACTATGGCGGTGGCGAAGCTAATGTTTCGGCTGCCTTAAGTAATTACGGACTCGAGAGCTATTTTGTAACTAAGCTTCCTAAACACGAGATTGGAGAAAGTGCCCTCAATCAAGTTCGGAAGTTTGGTGTAGATACACGTTTTATAGTTCGTGGTGGCGATCGTTTAGGCATTTACTTTCTTGAGACTGGAGCCAGCCAACGACCTTCAAAAGTAATCTATGATCGAGCCGATTCTGCCATCACAAAAATGGATACCAATGAAGTTGATTGGGATGCAGTTTTTGAAGGAAAAGATTGGTTTCATTGGACAGGAATCACTCCTGCTTTGGGAAAAAAAGCTCAAGAAAATGTACGCTTAGCGTGTATTGCAGCCAAAATAGCTGGACTTACCATTAGTTGTGATTTGAACTTTAGAAGTAAACTTTGGACTACTGAAGAAGCACAAGCAGTGATGAACCCCTTAATGGAATATGTTGATGTTTGTATTGCTAATGAAGAGGATGCAGACAAAAGCCTTGGCCTAAAAGCCGGTACTACAAATATCGAGTCTGCGGAGTTGGATGAGTTTGGATATTTCGAACTTGCCAGAAAACTGAAGCAAAAATACAATTTCCAGACAGTTGCTATCACGCTAAGAGAAAGTCATTCTGCTTCCCGAAATGGATGGAGTGCTATTCTACACGATGATAAGAACTGTACAACACCAGCACGCTCCACTCATTACGATATACAAATTGTAGACCGTGTTGGTGGGGGGGATTCTTTTGCAAGTGGATTGATTTACGGCTTACTTGCTAAAGAAAATACCAAAGATGCATTAGAGTTCGCTGTAGCGGCTTCATGCTTAAAACAAACTATACCAGGTGATTTCAATTTAGTTAGTGCTGATGAGGTGGAAAAGCTACTTCAAAACGGCGGTAGCGGCCGTGTAGAGCGATAAGCTAAACTATACTTGATGAGTAACCATTAAGAAAATATTAATTTTTGCCTATATATCAGTATATAGAGTTCATTTTTAGATACTGATTAGTTTAAATTAGGATTATTAGGTATATTGGGTATAGAAATAATTTATAATAAAAGTAAAAAATGTCGATAGATTTTCAGGATTCAACCCCGCTTTATGTTCAGATTGTAAGGGACATAAAAGAAAAAATAGATGGTGATGAGTTAAAAATCGGGGAACAGTTACAATCCCACAAATTATTGGCAAAAGAATACGACGTAAGTTTAATAACTATAAAAAGTGCCCTCTCTACTCTCATTGATGAAGGTTATTTATTTAGCCGAGTTGGAAAAGGAACTTTTGTAGCTAAAAAGAATGGAGATGCAAGTATTACTCGCCACTCTTCAATTGGGATGGTTCTTCAGCATTTAAAAGATCCGTTTTTCTCTTTAATAGCTCAAATTGTTGAAGAAAAAGCTTATACCAAGAATTTCAATATTCTGCTATCTAATAGCTCTAGCCAAATTGAAAAAGAAGAAGGTCAAATTAAGCACTTTAGAGAACTTGGTGTTAAAGGGCTTATCATTGCCACTTTGCGAAAGGAATTACAAGCTCCTCCTATCATCAGAAAGTTACATGCCGATAATTTCCCGTATGTAATGATATCCTACATAGCTGATGAAGACATTTGGTATGTAGGAACAGATCACGAGCTTGGGGCCTATTTAGCAACTAAACATCTTATAGATTTAGGTCATACAAAAATTGGGTATTTGAGTCCTAAAACTAATCCTCTCGATACGATTCGTTTTAAAGGTTACAAAAAAACGCTTGATGAAGCTGGAATTGAATACAATGAAACATTCCGTTTAAGCAAGAATACCAGAGATACGCTAATAAGCTACGAAGCTGGTTATGAACTTGGCGATAGATTCCATGAATTGGATGAAAAACCAACTGCTTATTTTGCTTACGACGACACTTCTGCTTTAGGCTTTATGAAACGAGTTCAGGAACTCGGATACAGCATCCCCGAAGACATTGCATTAGTTGGGTATGATGATATCGACCAAGCTAAATATGCTTCAAGTCCACTTACTACCATTCATCAACCAGTTGAGAAAATTGGTGAGGCAGCAATAGACAAGCTTATTAAAAGAATTGAAGGTGAAAAAGCGGAAGTTAGAACACTTTTTGAGCCTCACTTGGTAATTCGTGAGTCTTGTGGCACTGCCATCTCTTCTAAATAAAAAGGGGAAAGGTTTATCTTTCCCCTTTTTATTTAGATAATTTTCTGATTGTATTTTCTACACTGATTTTAAAACTGGCTAAGTAAAAATGCTAGAATTAGATAGCCTACTACAATTGCCCAAGAGATTAAAAAGCCTTTCATATCTACTTTATATTTCTTAAAACTGAACTTCTTATCTTTCTTGAATAAGTCTACAAGTACCAATCCCTCTCCTGCTTCAAGTGCTAATGTGTTATCTAATAATGGGATGGTGTTCTCGTTAGATTCAGCATTTCTTCGTTTAGGCTTCTCCAAATCAGAAACTGAGATTCCTACATCCTCTAGGCACTGCTCTTGCCCAACAGGCGTATTTAGAAGCGAATAGAATCGATTCACTATCGCTTCGTCTTCTGGTTTAGTAAACCAACTTACTGTTACCATTGTAGCAAAACCTATCGGAATGTATAATGCTACTTGCTCAGGAAAACTCCAGCCGTAATAACTTGTAGTGAATGAAATTATAGCTGTGATAATCATGGATGACCAAGCACCATAACGATTCGCACCTTTCCAAAAAACGGCAGCCCAAAAAGCTATTCCTAAGAAAGCCATAATTTTCCAGATTAAAAGTAATCCTTCTACTACTGTTGGGATATATAATGCAATTCCAACGCCAGCGGCAACTACAAAAAATGAGCTAATTCGCGCCACACTTAAATAGTGTTTTTCTTCGGCATCTTGTTTTAAGAAACGCTGGTAGAAATTTCGAGTAAAAAGAGCGGAGCCATTCACCATAAAGTTATTACAGGAAGCAACTACAGCCGCTATCATAGCAGCTATCATCAAGCCAATAAAACCAGTCGGGAGTAATTCTACAATAGCTCTACCAAAAGCCAATTCTCTTTCCGAGGAATCTGCGTTTACGATAGATGGAAATACAACAGCAATCAAAATACCTGAAAAAGCCCACCCCAGAGTTGCGAAACGCTTTATGAAAGTCCCGTAAGTCCAACCACTTCTACAATTGATTTCAGTTTTACCCGAGCCATTTATTGCCATGTGATGAGGCTGAACTACCACACCAATCAAACCATTTAATACCGCCATCGCGATAAAGAAGAGTGTCACTTCTTCGTTTGCAACCAAGCTAAACCAATCAGCTGGTAAAGCAGCATGTGCGGCCTCCATCCCCCCAATTCTTTCTAATGCAAAAGGAATGATTAAGAATGAAAGTAGTAGAATGAAAAAGCCTTGAATAAGCTGTGTTGCAGCAGCGGCAACCAAACCACCTAATGCTCCATAAATTACAAAGAAGAGCATCATCCCAATAACCGCTACTTCTGTTGAAATAGCGCCACCAGTAACCGCTTCAATAGTAACTCCAGTTCCTTTTAAAACCACCCCTATGTTTGCGGCAAACCAAGTTAAGCCTACAAAAGCATACGCAGCTCCCATTCCAGTTCCATAACGTTGCTCAAAGAAATCGCCAATAGTAATGTAGCGTAAGCGTCGATAAATAGGGGCAATTAACCAGAAAAATGGAGTCGAAAATAAGTACAGCCATTGGTACCATATTCCAGCTAAACCAATTTGTGAAGATGCGCCAATTACGGCCACAACTTGATCGGTTCGAGTCCCAGCACCGAAAGCCTGAGCAACCATAAGCAGCTTTCCAAACTTACGGCCACCCATAAAATAATCACCAGTAGATTTAACAGCTCGATTTGAATACAAACCAATTGCCGTAATTACTGATATATAAATGCCGAGAATAATCCAGTCTAAAACACTGATTCCTAGAAAGTATACACTCATATTAGTTTTCCATGTTCTGATATTCGTCCATTGCAATGGCTGCGTAAATTACCGCACCTAAACCTCGTGGGTCATTTAATCGAGCTCCCCAATCTGCATATTCTTGATCTGAGAACATAATTGGCGTTCCACGAACAATTCCAATTACATTGCCATCTTCATCAATTTGCTGAGCAAGAGCATTCCAGCCTTTATCAATGCTTTCAGCGTATTCTTCTTTGGGCAACCAACCTTCCATTACACCAACGGCATAAGCTCTTACAAACATCGCTGTTGCTGAAGTTTCAAGGTAGGTAGAAGAGTTATCCAACACTTGATGCCATCTACCATCTTCGGCTTGGACTTTCAATAAGCCCTCGGCATGATTCTTAAATATCTCTATAATTTGTGCTCTTTTAGGATGATTTATTGGCATTGCAAGTAACAACTCAGTTTTGGCCATCATTGTCCAACCGTTGGCTCTGCCCCATTTACTTGGAGAATGTTCTCCCTTTCTGGAAAAATAACCATGCCAATATAGATTGCTAGCATCATCACGTAAGTGACTATCAAAGAGTATGACTTGGTTTACTACTTCATCCAAATATTTCTGGTCGCCTGTAAGTTCAGTCATTTTTAAGAGAACGATGGAACTCATAAATAAATCATCTGCCCAAACACTCATGGTATCTGGTGTAAAACGAGCAAATGTGCCGTCTTCTAATCGAGAAGCTTTTTCTAAGATATAGTCAGAGACTCCACGCACTAATTGTTCTTCATCTTCATTTCCTTCTAAGCCTTCATCAAGAAGTCGATTTACATAAGGCACTGTTTGCATTCCGATATCATCCAACAAAGAGTATCTAAAATAATGCCCAAAAGGACTTTCTCTAAGGCCGTAATCATCTCGCATTTGCTGAATATCATCTCTGTTATCTAGGAAAAAATTGAGGTGATTGTTGATGTATTCTGAATAATCTAAGTCTGAAAAATGACGATCAGCACTGCGCATTGCATCCAAAAATGTACCTGTAAAATAGCGCCAATCTTGATAGGCTAACTTCCCAGGCAATCCTTTTACTAAATTCAATTTAGGCAGATTCCAACGAATGGATTTACCAGCATTGCTGGGATACTCTTCAGTCAGCATTTCGGTGACTGAGATATTAGGGTTTTCAATTTGGGAAGCATCAAACTTTTTTGAAAGTGGTCCTAACCACCAGTATCCAAAATGTTCAAAATCTTCATCGTCTGAAGGTGCATGTAATTTAACCGCTGGATGAGCAAGACTATTATCAAAGCGTAAGAATCCGAAATTTATTCTGTTTTCTGCCTTATTTCTTGGCTCAAAACGGATAACTAATGTGTGTTCTCCTTCTGTGAGGGAGACTTTTACTTTGTCGTTATAATCGAACAATCCATAATCATCATGACTTAAACTTCCTTGTTTGGAAGAAGAATTGCTAAAAACTTCATTCCCATCAATATAAACACTAATTGCCCCTGCAGCATGAGTTACCCCAAGTTCCATTTCCGGTAACGACTGAATTTCCTCAGAAACAATAATCTTTGATCTTGCATAGAAAACACCTGCTTCTTTTATGGGGAAATCTATTAAATAAGAACCATCTTGCTCAAATTCTTCCACCTTTAGAGTAAATTCGAAAGTAGTACCATTTACGATTATGTCAGAAACATGCTTTGTGAGTTCTTTAGGGGATAATGTTTCTTTTTTGGGCGAAGAACATGAATACAAACTTACAGCTAGTACAAGTAGTAGGAGTTCTATTTTGGGGAAATATTTCATGTTGATTAGTTTCAGAATTCGATGGATTATTTTTTGTAAATCAATGGATTAAGATCGGTTTTAGCGATGTCTCCAGGGTTTAGATTAGGAAGAAATGCATCACGATCGGCTAAATGTGGTGTTCTTGTAAATTCGCTTACTTTAATTCCATCTTCCATGTAAATGATGGTCATTACAGCGCGGGTTTTATCCGAAACATTGGGCCCAGCTCTATGGAATGTCCAACCTGAATGAAAGCTAATTTCACCAGCATCAAAGCCAGAATCGACCAGTTCCAAATTTGCATCAGCAAGTTTGGATTGAAGAATGGCTTCACTTTCTGTGCTGATTTCTAAATCTCGACCAAAATCATATTTTTGGCTTCCTAAGCTAAATGCGAGAGGTCCCATATCCTTTGTTGTCTCTTGAAGTGGAATCCAAGCTGTAATGGTGTTATCACTGGCTAAAGGCCAATAAAATTGATCCGCATGCCAAGGAGTAATGTTATTAATTGAACCCGCTGGTTCTTTGTATAAAGCTTGGTCGTGATAAAGGCGAACTCCTTCTACTTGCATCAAATCGGCAGCAATTTTGCCAAGCTTTTTGCTCAATATCAACTTCCTCACAGTTTCGTTATCCTTCCAGAGATTAGTTATCTGAATAAAAGCCTTTTCGAAAGCCGTTCTTTCTTCCATCGGCTTTTTGAGCAATGGATTCTTTTCGACTACCTCTCTTGAAATTTCTTTATTGAAGAACTCAAGAGTTTCGGTGTCCAAAACTTGTTTTAGCTTTATATAACCATGCTCTTGATAGTAGCTAATTTGTTCCGATGTTAGCTCAAAAGGTTCATTCAGGTTTTTATCTATGTCATACATTTTCGTTCTCCATAACAAATGTTGCCGCCTCAGTATCAATAAAAAGCTTGGCGTTATTATGAACTCTTAAAATAGTTGCTGGACATTCTGTAGAAATCGGACTGAATAACGTTTTCTGGATGGCTTCTGCCTTCTGTGAAGCAGGAACAACGACCGACAAATACTTTGCTTTCATCAATGCTGGAATTGTTAATGTAGCGGCGGTTTTTGGGACATCATCAACATGTGGGAATTCGCCATCATTCACTTGTTGCTGTCGACATACTAAATCCAACTCCACTTCTTTCACGGTTTTATTGTCATAAAAATCTGCTACAGGAGGATCATTGAATGCCAAATGACCATTTTCTCCAATTCCCAAACAAACTAAATCAATTGGAGCTTCATCAACAATTTTAGCATAATCATCTAGACTTTCGCCAAAGTAATGCACCTGCTTGAAATCCTTATGCTTAAATAGATGCTCCTTCAAAAAATTCCCAAAACGTTGTGGGGCAGTAGCGGGCAAAGTGTTGTATTCATCCATGTGAAGAGCAACAATTTTGTTCCACTCAATACTATCAATATTCAGTAATGCTGAAATAAACTCACGTTGAGAAGCGGCAGCAGCAAACACAATTCGTATCTCCTCTTTGGTTTTCAAAACCTCTGCGATAATTGAAGCTACATGTTCTGCAGCTTCTTTACCCATACTTTTTCTATCAGGAAAAACGGCAACTTTTAAGGTATCTATCTCAAATTCTTTCACTTTAATGTCCTCTTGTTAATCAATAATTTTATATCGGTTTTTGGTGCTTCTCATTTCAGAATCTGGAAGTCTAAAGCTGAAACCCCAATCTCCTGTCCCATTAGTTATTTTAACCATCAGATGATTTCTCCCTTCTTTAAGAGGTAGAAATAGTTCATCTTCGTCGGCTTTAAATGCTCTTTCTACGATATTTTTGTGAACTTGAACTCCATTAACATAAACTTCTACCCCATCGCTACTGCCAACTAAAGCTCGTACTTTTTGGTCTGTTTCAACATCGATATGAGCGAAGGCATACATCACAGAGTTCTCACTTTGCTCATAAAGCTCATCTAGGTCTACTTTTGCGAAATACGGTGTGTTAACTCTTTTCCATCTATACTTTACATCGTTGTAGTAGAATTCCTCAGTTACACTAGGAAAGGTTTTTGAAATACCTCTAGTAGCTTCTAAATGATCTTCCCCTGAATCTTTATAGCCCATTAGATTTGGAATAGGCTCTATCATTAACCAGCCTCTAAAATACCAACCATCCGCTTTCTGAATGTCTATTCGGATTTCTGAAGGCTTTGGTAATGACTCGCCTCTATCAAAAGCATACGTGGCACTCATGAGAGAGTCTTTCACTTCACCCAAATCACTGATTAAATCGTTGTATTGAGTTGCAATTCTATCCCAAGCATACACTCTATTTTCTTGCATCCATAACGAACTATTAAACTCTTCAAGCACTTCTAATGAACTATAAGATTCCGAAATTGCTCGATATGCTTTAACCAGCAGTCTTCTAGCTTCGGCTGGATTTGAATTTTGAATGGAAACTGCTTCACGATATGCTTCCGATGCAGATACAATTGCAGGGCGACTTTCTGCCAAGAACTTATATTGATTGATAGTAAGATGGATGTACTCTACATCTTGGGAATAAATCATTGGATCATAATTCTTCAAAGCCATTTCAGCACTTTGTACAATTTCGTCTACTTTTTCCCAATCGCTAATGTTGATTAGTCTCGATTTACCTTTCTCAGGAATGATTCTATCCCAAAAAATGGCTTCATTCATTTTCTCGGTAGATTTGATATCTGCTAACTTATTCAGTTCATGGATTGCTTCAGATAATCCGTTGTTGGTACTTCCATACACCGCTTGGTTAAATCTACTATCATAACTTTCATCAGTAGGATTGCTATTCCAACTTTGGTCTGCAGCAAATGCAACTCCATACCAATCTCTAGAAAACAACGCAGCTCCACCATCATCCCAAACAGTATTCAACATTCCCCAAACACCTTGTTTCACTGTTTCTTCCATAAAACCACCGATATTGCCAATTGCAGTATTAAAATCAGGCATAATACTTCTGGAGTTTAGGATACCAGTTGAAACTAATTGCGTATAACCTGCTTCTTTAAACGGCAATATTCTATGCGAATAATCATCCATTATATCGTAGCCCCAAGTAACCAGAATGATATCTTTTGGTAGCAGATCAAGGAGCGCAGGATGTTCTAAAACCAAATCTCCCCACACCATAATGGTCTTCCTCATAGGAGTTATGATATCGTAAATTCTTTTTATGTGGTTTGCATAAACCACGTCGTAGCCAAGACTGTCAACCATGGCTTTGGAAGCCCCAGAACCTAGATCGAAGGTTTCATCGGAGTTCACATGGAAGTACTTGGAGTGAAACGCTGGAATCATTTCCTTGTAAATATCTTCTAGCAGTTCATAGCTTTCTTCAAATGCTGGCGAAAGTAATGTTCCATTCTCTCCTAAATGTGCAAATTCAGGGTGCTTTAAGATTTGATCGAAGTGCCCAAACGATTGGAAATTACCTACTAAGTCGATGTGATATTTTTGTGCATAATCGGCGAGATCCTTCCACTCTTCAATACTTAACGCGCCACCAGGAGGTGCAAACTCTGGATGACTTTTTGTTTTAACGACATCCTGAGTGTAGTAAGTAAGCATATTCACTTTCATTTCAGCCATACGCTCAATCTGCTGATGCATATATTCTTTTGTAGGAACGGGGCCTCGACTTATGTCATCCATCATTCCACGAATTTCCATGTCAGGCCAATCTGTTATTAGTAATCCTGGAATATTTCCAGAAATTCTATTGGTTCTAATAAGCTGTTTTAAAGTTTGAACACCATAAAACACTCCTTTGGTTGTAGCAGCAACAACAATAATTTCAGAAGCCGAAACCTTGATTTGATAGCCTTCCTCTCCAATTGAAACTGGAACTTCAAGTCCATGTTCTTTTACAATTTTAGAAAACGACTTATTAAAACCTTTTACTCCAATAATGATTTTTCTGCTAGTCTTGTTCGATGTGAATTGGAAATCAGCATCTATGCTTTGCTGAAATTCACCTGTTAACTGACTTGCTAGAAACTCTACTTCTTGTTTGTCTTTGAGGAAACTCTGTAGATGAAACGATCCTTTCAAATCGAACGAACCGTTCGTGAATTGAACTTGCTGAGGGGCAGGAACAATAGAAACTTGTTGCGCAATAAGCTCAACAAAGGAGCTCATACATAGAATCATTAAACAGAGTGTAAACTTGGTTCTATTTCTCATAAGGCATGGGTTTTAAGATTCTCTTCAATGAATTGTGCGGCGTCTTTGTAGCTTTTATCTAAATCTTGCACATCAGATTCAGCTCCACCAATGTCTATTCCAAAATGACCTTTAAAGTCAATCACATTGAGCGTTTCGAAGAAATCATCCCATCGAATGATGCCATCTCCGATTGCTAAGTGTTCTACCCTACTTCCTCTATTATCCGAAATGTGGATGTAGTCGATATAGTCTGCAAGTCGTCTTAGCGAAAGCTGAAGATTATCCCTTAGCATGTATTGGTTTGCCGTATCGAAATTAAAACGAAGGTTATCTCGGCCAACTGCATCATGGAAATGCAAAAAACCATCCGTAGTAGAAGACAGCACACCTAAAGCTGGATGCATTTGATAAGTCAATCCAAACGAGGCAGCGATATCGCAAGCTTGGCGATAATTAGAAACCATGTCGTTCCAATAGCTTTTCCAATTCAGATTATCTGGAAAGCGAGCTGCTAGAATCACATCTTCATGATAATGGCGTACAATGGGAATGTTTTCAGGAAATTGATATGGAGGCAATGGTGCATTATCCAACACTCCCAAGGCACCCAAATCTTTAGCAATTTCACAGCCTTTTTCGAAAAGAGCTAGATTTTTCTCGCGTTCAGCTCCATCTGCCGAAGACAATCCCGGCAAAACAACACAGAAATAAGGAACTTTCAATTCGTTCTTTTTCACATACTCCGCAATTTCTGTTTTGCGGCTATACATCTTCATTAAATGCTCCTTTCTTATTCCCTCTAGTTCAATAGAAGAAAATCCAAGCGACTTAAACTCGTCGATATACGTCAACGTGTCTTCAGCCGCAGGAGGATATCCGTATTTTGTAATTGGATACAGATAACAACAGGTAATTCTTGGGTGCATCATTGTGAAATAAAACCTTACTTATTTTTTAATGTCGGCTATTAAAAAACCTGGTTTTGGTTTTTTTGGACGGTGGTTATCTGCTATTCCTTCAAAAGCATTCCAACGTTCACGTAATCTGAATGCCACACTTTTTGGATTTCGATCTCTAGTGAATACACCTTTTTTATTCAGTATTAAGCGACGGAAATGCTGAGGCGTCAAGAAGTCCGCAAAGTTCCACACGTGAGCTCCTGCGCAAAATTCACGCTCTTCAATCACATCTAAATACCGAAGCGTAAACTCTGTTTGAAATTCTTCGGTGAACATTTGTGCGGTTGTAGAATGCAAACCTTCAACAGTATCGGCTCCGAATTCTGTAATCACGATTGGCTTGCCGTATTTCTCAAAAGTCCGATCTAGTTCTTCCCCTAGATTTTTCACCGCTAATTCAATGTCGGCAGGCTTAGTGTACCATCCATAATATCTGTTGATACCAATTACATCACACCATTCAATAACAACATCGTTTTCCTTGAAGGCAGCCATTGAAATCGCCATAATCGGACGTGAACTGTCTAGCGCTTTGGTGAAGTCGTATATTTCTTTGAAATACTGGGAACTTGCTTCATTCTGATAAAATTCTTCCGCCCAAAGATTCGGTTCGTTTGTAACCGACCATGAAATTACGCTTGGGTGATTATAATCTCTTTCAATTAGCTCTTTTAAAGCTTGCTTATGATTTGTTAGCAGTGGGTTTAACTCGTCAAAATCATTCGACCAAAAGCCTAAACTAACTGCTGGTGTTTCGCAAATAACTAAGAATCCAAATTTATCTGCAAGGCGAATCCATTCTTCATCGTACGGATAATGACTTGTTCGGTATGAATTGGCTCCAATCCATCGCATTAACTCATAATCTCGTATATAAGCAGGTCTGAATTGTCCTCGGCCAACAATTGGAAAATCTTCGTGTTTCCCAAAACCACTCATGAAAAGAGCTTCGCCATTCAGTAAAATCTTTCCACCTTCTACTACTACTTCACGGAAACCAAATTGCTCGTCATAGCTATCAATTTCAACTTCGCCATCTAATAAGCTAACTCTAGCGGTATATAGATATGGATTTGCTGGACACCATAAAATTGGGTTTTCAACTTTTAGTTGATGATTGTTTTCTTCTGAAGGCGAACTTGTTGCAACAGTTTTCCCTTGAGCGTTAATAATTCTTACTTTGGTTTTGTAACCCTTTGAGGCATTAACCTTGATTTCAGCTGATCCATCAACTAATGCATCAATTTTGATAGTTGAAAGATGCTTTTCTGGAGTGGCCACAATGTTTACGGATCGAGTTAGCCCACCGTATGGGAAAAAATCAAAACGAGTAGCTGGGAAAAGGTGCCTACGTTCGTATGCTTTTGTGTTGTACTGCTCCGACTCCGTATCCACGCCTTGAGGTAAAGTGTGCATCGTTAAACGACTATCAACACAAATGGTAAGTTCATTTACAGAACCATCTTTGTTAACCCACTTTGTAATATCGAATGCAAAAGGGAGATATCCACCAAAATGCTCGCCTACATAATGTCCATTTACCCAAACTTCGGCTTTATGGTCTGCGGCTCCAACACGAAGCCAGATTTTGTGTTCTGTAAGAAGTACGTTCGGAATAGAGAAATGAGTTTTATGCCATCCTTTACCAACATAATTTTTGAGACCTTGCTCAGCGAGTTGTTCATTCCACGCGCCGGGAATAGCAATTGAGTGAACATCACCTGTTAAAGCATTTTCTTGCCACTTTTCTTGTATTCCTAAATCAGATGGATCGGCTTTAAAGTCCCAATATCCACCTAAATCAAAGACAGTTCTATATTTGTTCTGCTGAGGAAATAGCATACTTATTAACTCTTATTTTTTAAAATTCTTAATTTATAGTCCTAAAATTCCTTGGATACCTAACACTGCCATTGCAATGGAAAAAATCAGTGTTATTCCCACTAAAACATTTTTAAAAGGGGTTAATTTATGCTTACCCATTACATCTTTCTTGTTCGCTAGAATGAGCATAAGAAGAATCACTAATGGTGTAACTACCGCTAAGAAGGCTTGAGAAGAAATCATCACTAGCACTGGCCGACCGCCAATTATTGGTACAATTAATCCTAGAGAAAGCACGCCTAAAACAATTAATCGATTTGGAGTAGATTTCATATCCACTTCTTCGTTTTTGTAATCACCAATTAGCCATGGTGCTAGAATAATGATTGGGAACAATGATGAAAGCCCGGCAGCTACAATTCCAGCAACAAAAATTGAAACAGCAAAACGACCAGCTAATGGTTCTAGTAAACTCACCATATCCATAGCATTATCCACTTTTAAACCAAGTGGATAAAGTGTTCCTGCGGCAGCAGCCATAACAGCAACGCTAAGTACAAACATCAAAGAAGCAGAAATAATAGCATCTCTCTTTTCAAGTTTGAAATTTTCTAGATTCCACCCTTTTCCTTTTATCAAAATAGAGCGAACTACAAAAATAACAGCTCCCATTGTGGTACCAACCATCCCTGCAATAAGTAGAGAAGCGTTTGAATCATTCGGAATTTTAGGAATTAATCCCATGATCAATTCTTTAGGATCAGGGACTATCATAAACATTGTTAGTAAAAAGCTAAGGCCCATTATTCCCACAAAAACCGCTAATACTTTTTCAAAGAAATTCTGTTTTCCATTCCAGAAAAGTGTGTAAAGAATAGCTCCAAAAAACAGTGCTGAAAAAATCGGATTAATTCCATTTCCAGATTCAGTAAGTGGTCGAGACCATTCTTGGACCACCTGTGTCACAATTGCCATCACACCAATACTTGAGACCGACTCGCTAAAAAGAAGGGCCAATAGCACAATCAATGCAAAGGATTTACCAAAGTACTTTTTATAACTATACAGAATGGTATCGCCCGTAACAATGGTGTAGCGCCCAAACACTAGAATAAGTATGTAGGTGAATATACATGAAAGTAATAATGGCCAAGCAAGAGTCATTCCATATTCAGCACCTGTGGCTGCCATAGTAGTTACACTTCCTGTACCGATATTGTAGCCTATTACAAAAAGTCCTGGCCCAATAGATATAATGAATAATTTGAACCTCTCAAAAAGCCCTTTTTTAGCTTCTGTTGTCATCTTAACCTTATATTATTAATTACTTAATGTTTATTTGAACTAACTGCTTAGATGGAATGGTTAGCGAAAAGCGCTCCCCACCTTTGCTGATTTGAATCTTTTCTGAACGTAATGTTTTACTTCCTACCGATTGTGTAAGCGTGTATGTACCTGGGGCAAGTTGCCATACTCTCATTGTTAAATTCTCGGCGCTCTCTGCATAAGAGTACAACTCAACAGAAACTTTTGAAGAATCACTATCTGTAACTAAGAAGGTCATACCTCTACTTGCATTTTCCCAGCTTGTAGCGATATATGGTGAAGAACTTTCTGCAATTCCATATCCTGTTACCATTGCTTGTAGAATATCCACTTGACGAGAGCTATTTGGACCAACATGAACTCTATCTGTATGAATTACCTCACTGCTAATCATTGGGGTATTGTAGCGAACTGTTTCCAAATATGGTTGCATACCTTCTACAAGAAATTTCTCATTTCCACTTAAACGATATTTCACAAATGATGAACCGTGAGCCTGAATAAGATTATCGTACTTTGCATTTCCAGTTAGTAGTCTCCAAGTTCCAATCACACTCCAAAAATCTGGATTATCCGCTAAAATACTTACTGCCCACTCTTCCGAGCCTTTTTTAAAGCTGTCTGAATTTTGAGATAGAACTTTTCTGTGTTTAGAAACTAAATCGAGATGCTGAGTAATTGGCAATAAATATTTTTTATCTCCTGAAATTGTCCATGTATACAATAGTTCATCTAATATGGCAGTACTACCATTCCAATCGAAATAATCCCAGTACATGTTTGCTAAGTACCAAGTTGGTTCCGACCCATTAATTTTACCAGTTGGAAAGTCTATGGATGCAGGAATTATACCTTTTGGCTTGCCTTTAGTTGTTTTTTGAGAAGCTGCCAACCAACCATCAGCCCATTCTTCTAAAGCTTTAATTGTTGCTGTATCATTACTTTTCCAAGCATAATAGCGCACTGCTTTTGCTGCACGTGCATTGTAGGATACATCTCTATTCTTTGGTGCTTCGGTTTCAATTTCTGTAGAACTAAACCAAGCCGATTTAAAAAATCTAAATCCTTCGTCGTTTATTCCAGTCCACAAATTCTGGAAGTAATCTGCTGAATAACCCAGACGAGTGATATACTCTTCATCATCACTATAAAACACCATTAATGGAGCCGTATCTGAAATAAATTCAGAAGAATGCTCAACATCACTAGGGTTTTTGGCATAGCCTTTATACACCTTGCTACTATTCCAAACTCCATCAGCTAAACGTTTCCAACCTTTGTAGGTTGTAGTATCTCCGGATAGAATAAGTGGAGACCACCATCTTAGAATTTCAACATCATCGCCAAACTTACCGCCAAACTCACCATTAGCCGATTGTTGTTCATTTACCCACCAATCAACAACACTTTTTAAGCGATTCATCAATTCCCATTGTGCGAACGACCACTCTGGTGCATTTTTTGGCTTAATCACATTATCAAAACGATCGGGTGTATCGATTTGTTCTCCATTGTACATGCGAACTAAATCATTATTCGGTTGCAACTCTTTCATCGTCTTTATGTCTCTGAGTGCCGAAATTTTCTCCTGCCCTGAAGCTCCTTCTAACCAAAGCCAATAAAGAAGTCGAGTTCTATACCACAGGGCTCGGTCATAAAGTAAGCCTTCTGATGCCTTTGGCGAACTTAAAACAGCATCGTAAAGCATGATAGATTGTTTTATATGATCAAATAGACTTAATCCTGTTTCTTCGGAAAAGTGGCTCCATCCTCGATAATAAAAGTACTTCTCGCCTTCTGCTAAGAGTTCTAATTGTTGCTTATAGTACGTAGCAAAATTTTGGACTTCACTTTCTTTGGTGTATGGAGTTATAAACTCAATAACAGATTTTATATCGACTTCACTATCAAATGAGCCAACGTCTTTCAGTTTTGCTACAATAGGATCTAGTTTAGGATTAGAACTTTCAGATTGAACCGGAATTAAAGATAAACCAAGTAGTCTTACTTTGTCGCCTTGGTTATTTAAACTAATTATTAAACCTTCATCTCTAACTGAAGATACATACTGAGCCACTCTATACATTTTCTGAATCACTGTTCGAGGCTCTGCACTTTCTCCAAATGTCTGCAATGCATTTTTTTGAATTACTCCATTTAGAGTTACTTGTACTGAGTTTGAGTCCTGTAGACCCCCATCATACCACAAGCTAACCTGCCAATCGCCAGCAGGTATATCAGCCCTAAATGATAATTCGTTTGCCAGAATACCATCAATCAAAAAAGCATTTCTTGAATTTTCCCATTCAGAATGTTCAAAAGATTCTCCTCCACCCTTTAGCCAGCCGTAGCCTTTTTCTTTGGAGTAAGTAAAGCTTGGAGTTAATGGATGGTTTCCATCTGCTAATACTGATGTTGAAGCACCTACATCAAAAATATAAGGGGCCTGATTAAATTTAATTGGTTCAGGTTGATGTTTAGGGCTGCCAACACAATTGATTGACATAGATAAAGCAGTTAAGAAAACGATGAGGGCTTTAAACATGAGTGATTCTATTCCTTCAAATCATTGAAATGAGTTTCCTTTTGCTATCATCAAACACATAAAACAAAAGGTGAAAAAGTTAAATATGGAGGATTCTTTCACAAACCCTCCAAAGCATAAATATTGTTACTACTTAATAAGAGTCATTCGTCCACTGTTTACAAAAGAGTGACCTGCTGATACTGCAGTTACTCTGTAGATATATAAACCTGATGCTAAAGAAGAAGCATCAATCTGGATACTTTGGCTAGCACCAGCACTTAATCTTTGTGAAGGAACGGTTAATAGTCTCTGGCCCATTACGTTATAAACATCAACCTGAACATTAGCAGCTTGTGCTAAGCTAAATGAGATTTGTGTAGTTGGGTTGAATGGATTTGGGTAATTACCATGAAGTACAAAAGCACTTGGTACATCTCCAATTACTTCTTCTTCATTAGCTACATGTAAACCACCGTGCCAGATTAAAGAACCTAGTTGTTGGCCTGCAACCGCAGCAGTATACGAGTTGAAAGAGCTAGCATACCCAAAGTCAAATGGCTCGCCATCAGTTGGGAAGTCAGGTTGTTCACCCGCAGGATCTAGATAATATGCAGTCACTACATTTAATGGAACTGCAGGGCCATCTGTGAAAGTAATACTTTCAGAAATATTAGTGCTTCCAGAAGCGCCTTCTTCAATATAAGCTAATGCTGTTGCATTAAAAGATACAGGGGCATTAACGGTATCTGGGTAGCTTTCCATAATGGTTTGGCTACTGTAGATATTGTTATTGCTAATAGTAATTGAAGCCGCTCCTAAAGAGTCAACTTGAGTTTGAGATAAAGAATCTACACTAACCACTGAAAGAATTTCATCTTCTGCTTCAGGAATACCATAAAACGCGCCATCAATAATAAGGTTGTTAGTAAAAATTACTTCTACTGCTTGGCCAAATTCGAATGCACCGTTTTTACCGATATTCACTGCTGTATTATGATTAACTCTAGCGTAGTTAATTTCACCACCAGCATCTCTAAGTACTTGGCTAGTAAGGTTGTAGAAAGTATTGTTTTCTAATACCAACGTATCAATTTGGCTACCACGATCATCAATAGCTCTCCCGTTATCAGGGCTTGCAGAGGTACCAATATTACTTATGATAGAGTTAGTTACAAAGATTCTGTTTCCAGAATTATCTACTCTAAAAGCAGCTTGTGTATCACCGTCCAAGTGGCAATCGTCGATAACAATTCGCACATCATTTTCACTAATACGGATGATTCTTTGGTCACCGTTATATGCATCTAAATTATCAATACCCGTAATGTATAAACCTTTAAGGGTTAAATCGGCACGAGCTCTAAATGGACGGCTCGATGTTCCACCATCACCTGCTGCAGGAAGAAGAATAGGTCTGTCACCATCGCCATCTTCAGCTACAATAGTTAATGGGAAGCGATTCTGGATGCTTCCTTCAAGGGCATAATACCCACCTCTTTTTAGCTCATAGACCGTGTTTAAATCTGTTCGCTCTCCACCAGCTGTTGTATCACTATCAATAGCTTCGTTCAATGTTCCTAAACCTGGCGCTACTTTAATGATACGTTGTGCAACGGCATTAGAACCGGTAAACACTAATACTGCTCCAAGTATTAACAGTTTGGTTAAAAGTTTGTATAACATTGAGTTACTCAAGCTTTTCTGGTTTGTATAATTGCTCATATAAGCCTCCTTTTGGCTGGTATGTTGTTGTTATCTTAGCATTATTGTGTTGTACTTTTAGAACCGGTATCTCAAGCCTACGTCTGCCGTCATTCCAAAAATTTCGTCTTCTCCAGTGAAAGCTTTCAACCCTGTGTATGAGCTTTCAGATTGGTTAGTAAAATTGTTCACATTCAAAAAGAAGGTGATTGAATCTAGTTTCTTAAATTTCTGATTGATGGATAAATCCCAATAACCATAGGTGTCAGAAATAATATCTTCTTGAGCTAAGATTCCTACTCGTTCTAGAATTTCACGTTGGTATGAGTATGAAACTCGTCCTGAGAAACCGCCTTTTTCATACCCAATGCTTAAACTAGCTACAAAATCTGGTTGGCCTGGTAATTTACCTGCTCTTGATGTGTCTGCATAGATTGGTCGGAAAGGTGGATTTGGATCATTTCCTACTAATTTCAGGTATGGGAAGAAGGTTTCTGAGTGGATAATCGAAAAATTAGTATTTAATATTAATCCATCTAATGGCTTAGGTAGAAACCTGAAATCTGTTTGTATATCAAGTTCAATACCATACACTGTAGACTCAGACCCATTTACAGGTTCAGTAATTCTATAGCCATTATAGTCTCCACCAAATATTCTACTCTCAGTAATATAATCGATGTCTTTTAGTTTTTTATAGAACGTCCCAACTGTTAAATAACCAATACGGCTATTATACAATGATAAGAAGGCATCGTAGTTTAAAGCAGTAGTATGCTTAATATTTGGATTTCCTCGTGACACCGTTTGCTCAGCATCATTTATAAGCTCGGAAGGAATCAAATTATAGTAATCTGGGCGTGAAAGTGTTTTTGTAGCTGCTAACCGTAGACTAATACCATCTGAAATATCAATCTTTACGTGTAACATTGGTAGTAATTCACCATAATTTTGGCCCCCTGTTGTATCCGATAATGTTCCTGAACTTCCTAAATTACCTCGTATTGATCCAGCAACTCCTTCATAGTAATTTTCTGTCCATTCATAGCGAACCCCAGGTAGAATCATGATTCTTTTTCCGAGATTAATTTCGGCCATTATGTAGGAGGCGCTAATTTTTTCACCTGCCGTATAATCACCAAGCTCATATATTCTATTCAAGAGATACAAATCTTGATATTTCTCATAAAAATTATTCAGCAGATTGTTATCTAAACCAGGACCAAATTCGTATCTCCCATTCAGGAAATTTTTGGCTTCAAAATCTGGATCAATAAAATTACCAATCCTAATATGCTCATCATTGTATAGATCGTAAGTGTCTGTATTAGCTTGCCCAATTTCACTTACAACATTAAAATCTGTTTGATATTGATTGATATCCTCAACCTTCTTCTTATCTCTTATTTTACCACCAAATTTTACAAATCCATCAATTCCGCTATCAAAGTTAAATGGAACTTTAAAGTTTGCTTCTGCTGTATAATTTCTATCTGTACCTCTTTCTGGATTGTACGTGCTATATAAAAAATATGTCCTGCTTAAATCATTTTTAGCAAACTGTGGAATGGGCTCTGGTCCTAGATTATCTATCAGACCTGTTTGATATGCTGTAAGTTCTTGGAAGCGAGAGTATACAGAATATGGCTGCTTTCTTAATGAATATGAATTGGTGAGCTGCCAGTCAATTACAATCCAACTTAGTTTATGCTCAGCTCTCAATGAATTAGAGTAAACTTGGCTGTTTATAGTTCTATCCCTTAAATCATACTCAACTCTACCATTACTTACCCGGTAGCGTTTTCTTCTTCTCACTTCATCTCTATCTGTCCTGCCCCAAAAACTATTTAAATAAAACTTGGTAGCGTCCAAGTCGTAATCTAGAGCTAAACTTGCCCCATACCGATCTCTTTCTTCTTGAATATCAGCAAGGTTTAGGTTGTCAATTTCTACGCTTTCACTTTCTTGGCGATAAGAGTAATCAGCATCTAATAAGTCTGAACTTCTATTTGCCTTTTGAATACTACCTGTAAGTAAAACCCCAAGCTTATCATCAAAAAATCTATCACTTAGATTCAGGCTGAATTTGTACTGGCCATATTCGTTTTCTAAATCATTATAACCTGTTTGTAAGCGTAAATCACCTTTAAAACCCGCAGGAGCCCTTCTAACTAGTAGGTTTACAGTTCCACCGATGGCATCACCATCTTTATCAGGAGTTAATGCTTTATACACTTCAATCCCACCCAATACATCAGACGGGATTAAACTCAAATCAACCGACCTATCATTTGGATCCGAACCTGGTAACCGAACACCATTAACAGTAATTGAATTAAATTTTGGTGACAGACCTCGAACTACAATTTTAGAAGCTTCACCAGCATTACGCTGAACGGAAACACCAGGCAAACGCCCAATTGATTCTGCGGCGTTTTGATCTGGAAGCTCACTTATTCGCTCTGCAGAAACTACATTCACTATGGTATTAGAGTTCATCTGGTCTTTAATAGCAGCTGCTTGTCCTAGCGCTTGCGCTCTAATCTCTATAACTTCACCTTCCACAAGCTCTTCTTCTAAAGCTACATCGAACGTTACTGTTTCATTGGCATTAATTGTGACATCCATTAGTCTCGTCTTCATCCCCAAAAACGAAACCCTTACAGCATAAGAACCTACTGGTATTCGCTCTACTTTATACTTTCCATCAAGATCTGTTGCCCCCCCTCTCGATAGCTCCACAATAAAAATATTTGCACCAAAAATAGGGTCGCCATTTGTATACTCTGTTACCACTCCTTGAAGTGTTCCTACATCTTGAGCATACACAAAGCTCGAAACTAACACCCAAGTAAACATTAAAAGTCCTAGCGATACAAATCGCTTTACTGCTTTTCTTTTTAAGCCTTTTAAAGTCATACACATTTTACGTTGATCATTTATTAAAATAGAAGGCCAAAATTCGAAGCGCTTCCAAAGTGTATGCTCAATATGCTAGGTATACTTTATATATGCAATATCATTTTGTTAATTTTTGAAATTTTTTACTCCACTCTCCCTTCTGCACACCTCCCTTCTTAACTCTAGCTATCAGGTAAAAGAAACCTATTAAGGAGAGCATAAAAACAACGAATCAACTTTTTGTTTTTTAAAGACTAAACAGCTACTACAAAAATGCTTTTTATTGAAAATCAGTACGCTTTAATTATTATAATTTAAGACTTGCAAAAACGGATCTTGATTTACTCGCCCCTTTAACTATACCAAATTTTACATTTAGCATTGCGCATGAAATTACGATAATCAGTGCACAACTTTTTTAAATGAAAAGCTAAAAAAAGCACCGTTATCATTTTTGATAAGAGTGTAGGCATTTAGTTGTTTACCGAGTGTACGAATTAATGTCATACCTAAAGATTTAGTTTGCACCTCTAAGTCTTCCTCTGGAAACCCATTGCCATTATCTTTTATAATAAACACTAATTCATTGTCTATTTCTTTAAAAGAAATCCAAACCATGCCTTTTTTAATGTCTTTAAATGCATGTTTATAGCAATTAGTTAAAATCTCATTTAATAATAATCCACAAGGTATGGCCTGAGTAATTACTACGCTTACATCATCAAGGTCAAAGCTAACCTCAACTGGAACTGTAGAGGTGCTCATAGCTTTCTGTATAACTGCACTTAACTCTTTAATGTAGTTATGGATTTTTATTTCGGATAAACTCTCGCTTTGATAAAGTTTCTCATGGACGAGTGCGATGGAATTAATTCGCATTTGGCTATCACGCAGAATCATTTGTGCACTCTCGTTAGGAGTATTATATGATTGAAGTTCAAGCAGGCCGGTTATTACCGCTAAGTTATTTTTAACTCTATGATGGATTTCAGCTAGCATTACTTCTTTCTCTTTTAGAGAATCAATAAGCTTTGCTTCAGCCCTCTTTCTATCACTTATATCTACATAGATTCCATAAACTGCAATGGTTTTACCATCCACAAGAACAGGAACCGCATAAATCAAAACATCTACGAGTTTACCTTTCTTGGTTCGCCGTATTCCAACGTATTCTTCAGCCTTACTGCTTTCCGTCATTACCTTGGCTTCGTCATAGAACTCTTCAGAAACAATTACTTTATCTAATTCTAGTCCTTTAATTTCTTTTTCTTTGTAACCAAAAATACGCTCAAACCCCTTGTTAATCATTTCAATTTCTTTATGATTATTAAGAAGTGCTATTCCAATTGGGGTTGTTTTAAAAAGTTCATTAAAAAGTACTTCTTTCGCTTTCGATTTTTCCTCAGATTCTTTTCTAAGAGAAATATCTCTCTCAATTATTATCAGTACTGTCTCACCAAAATATGACCCCACATTTGCCGATACTTCAGATGGAAAAAGCTCTCCGTTCTTCTTTCTACCCCATCCCTCATATTTTATAAATGCACCGGGCTTTGCATCTTTAAATAATTTTATAAATCTGCTATGATCGAGCTTTCCTGGCGCGCCAAGTATTTTGTAGTGCTGCCCGACTACTTCTTTTAAATTATAACCAAAAACGTGATTTATCCCCTCATTAGCTTCTAATATCACCCCTTCTTCATTCAGTAGATATATTGCATCGCTAATTGAATTAAAGAGCTCTAAATAGCTACGAATACTCCGCTTCAATTTCTTACTCATCTCTAACCTGGCACTGATATCTTGAACCGCAGAATATAAAGAGACTAGATTCCCAGCTTCATCATATAATAATGAGTTATGCCACTCACAGTGTAAAAGCCTTCCATCTTTAGTTACATTCTGAGTAACTATCGACACATTAGATGGTTTATTTGAACTGGTCTCACTCATAGTATTCTGTGCAACTTCAAAGTCTGCTGGATGCGCAAAACCATCTAGTATTGATGGATCTTCTCTTAACTCGTCTTCAGTCCATCCAAACATTTCTTGAGCTTTACTCGACCAACTCAAAATTCTTCTATCAGGAGTCCACTCAATCTCAGCAAGTGGCGAGTTTACAATGCTAAATGGTTTTGAAATCGATGCTCCCTTCTCACTCTCTACGGAATCACCCATTGAAATTTCATGAGCAATAATAAATTTTGCGAGCTTATTCTTGTAACTAATGACCTGTGAGGAAAATTGAGCGTAAAATTGTTCTCCATTTTGAGTTTTAATTTTCCACAATTCACTCAGTCTATCTAGCCCTTTTTGTACACCATTTATGCTCTCAGTATAATTAACTTTTTGGGTAAATTTAGTGAACGTACTGCCAATTAAATCTTGTTTTTCATACCCTAGTCTATTTAAAGCTACATCATTAACATCCAAAATTGTTGAAGTAACTTGATCGCACACGAACAAACACTGCGTTTCAAAAAACCCATTTTTTGCTTTTAACATTAACTCTTTTTATTTGTCCTTCTTTTTAGAAAATGAATATGCACTATACATTAATTTTTTCCAATAATATTTTAAGTTCTTACTTTAGATTTTCAAGTGTCGGGTGTCTAATTTATTCCTATCTTTAAGCACTAGAAAAAAAGCTATAGACTCAATTAATGTCAGAACAAATTAAAATTACTTTACCAGACGGCTCTGCTCGTTCATATGATAAAGGCACTACCGGATTACAGATTGCAGAATCAATTTCATCAGGGTTAGCACGTGTTGCACTCAGTATTACAGTAAATGACGATATTTTAGACTTAGATCGTCCTATTCTTAATGATGCTACAATTTCAATTAATACTTGGGATACTGATGATGGTAAATATACGTTTTGGCATTCTTCTGCTCACTTATTGGCAGAAGCCGTACAAGACTTATACCCAGAGGCAAAGTTTGGAATTGGCCCTCCCATTGAGTCTGGTTTTTATTATGATATAGATTTTGGTGACAAATCTATTACACCAGATGATTTATCTAACATTGAGAAAAAGTTTTTAGAGAAAGCTCGAAATAAAAATAGCTTTACTCGTAGAGATATTTCAAAAAAAGAAGCTCTTGATTTCTACTCTCAAAAAGGAAATGAATATAAGGTAGATTTAATTGATGGATTAGACGATGGTTCCATCACTTTCTACACACAAGGCGACTTCACTGACCTTTGCCGTGGACCACACATTCCGAATACAGGTGTTGTAAAAGCTATTAAGCTAACAAGTATTGCCGGCGCTTATTGGCGTGGTGATAATAACAGCAAGCAGCTTACTCGTATTTATGGGATTACTTTCCCAAAACAGAAAATGCTAGAAGAGCACCTTCACCTCCAAGAGGAAGCGAAGAAACGCGATCACCGTAAATTGGGTAAAGAACTCGGTATTTACATGATCGACAAAATGGTTGGCAGCGGCCTTCCAATTTGGTTACCAAAAGGTGCTCGATTAAGAAGAACTTTAGAATCATTTTTACGCGACGAACAATTTGAACGTGGTTATAAAGAAGTTATAACCCCTCATATTGGTAGTCTAGAGCTTTATCGTACTTCTGGTCATTATCCTTATTACAAAGACTCTCAATTCGACCCTATTAAAGTAGATGACGAAGAGTACATGCTTAAACCCATGAACTGCCCTCATCACCATAGAATCTATTCTAATGAGATGCGTAGCTACCGTGACTTACCGCTTCGCCTTGCAGAGTTTGGAACCGTGTATAGATACGAGCAATCAGGTGAATTAAGTGGTTTATCTCGTGTTAGAGGCTTTACTCAAGATGATGCACACATTTACTGCACGCACGACCAACTTAAAGATGAAATAAAAAAGACTATAGATCTCACCAACTTTGTGTTCGACACTTTTGGGATGCCTGTAGATATCCGTCTCTCCTTCCGCGATGATAACGACGAGAAATATGGCGGAGATATGGAGCATTGGGAACGTGCTCAAAAAGAAATTAAAGAAGTTGCTGACGAAATGGGCCTTAAGTATAAGATTGCCCCAGGTGAAGCGAGTTTCTACGGACCTAAAATCGATTTTATTATTAGAGATGCTATTGGTAGAAAATGGCAACTCGGTACGGTACAGGTTGATTATGTAATGCCAGAGCGCTTTGACTTAACGTATGTAGGCTCAGATAATGAGAAACATCGTCCAGTTATTATCCATAGAGCTCCTTTTGGTTCTATGGAACGCTTTACAAGTATTCTAATTGAGCATTTTGCGGGAAATTTCCCACTTTGGCTTTCTCCGGAACAAATTAGAGTTTTGCCAATTTCAGATGATCAGAACGAATATGCTCAAGAATGTGTAAATTCACTAAAACAAATTGGTGCTCGCGTCGAACTTGATGATCGAAGCGAACAGATTGGCGGTAAAATTCGAGACGCTGAAACTGACAAAACACCATACATGCTTATTATTGGAGCCAAAGAACAACAAAATGGCACGGTTTCTGTAAGAAGGCATCGTAAGGGAGATATTGGAACTTTCATTTTTTCTGATTTTATTTCAACCGTAAAAAATGAAATTGAAACCAAACAACTTCCTGAAGATTAACTAAAAAAAAGAGGAAAACATCGCAAAGAGATATTTTCGCAGGGAAGAACCTGCAGATAAAACCAGAATTAATGAAGATATAACTGCTGCTCAGGTTCGACTTATCAAACCAGATAACGAGCATGAAATTACCACAGCAGAGCGTGCGCTTCAGATTGCTGAATCCTTTAATCTAGATTTGGTGGAGATTTCCCCAAATGCAAACCCTCCGGTTTGTAAGATTATCGATTACGGCAAGTACATGTACGAAAAGAAAAAGAAAGAAAAAGAAGCTAAGAAGAAACAGCACACCATTACTGTTAAAGAGCTTCGCTTTCGCCCGCGCACAGACGACCATGACCTTGAATTTAAAACTCGCCACGCCAGAGAATTTTTGGAAGGTGGAGACAAAGTAAAGGCAACTGTACAATTTCGAGGTCGAGATATGCTATACACTGAAAAGGGTGAACTGCTATTATTACAACTAGCTAAGAGTCTTGAAGACATCGCAAAAATCGAGTCTAAACCAATTATGGAAGGCCGAAGAATGAGCATGATCATGACTCCTACAAAACCATGATTAAAGATTGATAAGAATAGTTATTCTATTTATCTTTGCAATCTTTATAATTTCACATAAGCAGGTATATAAACAATGCCAAAAATGAAAAGTAACAGTGGCGCTAAGAAGCGGTTTAAAGTTACCGGAAGCGGTAAGATTAAACGTAAAAAAGCTTTTAAGAGCCACATTCTTACTAAGAAAAGCAGTAAAACTAAGAGACAGCTAGGTGAATCTACTACTGTAACAGAAGCAGATGCTCCAAGAATGAGAAAGCTTATCCCTTATAAATTTTAACCCTAAGATCCATACAAAATGCCACGTTCAAGTAATTTAGTGGCTTCCCGTCGCCGTCGCCGTAAGATATTATCTCAAGCGAAAGGTTACTGGGGCAAGCGTAAGAATGTATTTACGATCGCGAAAAATGCGGTAGAAAAAGGTCTAATGTACCAATACCGTGATCGCAAGAATCGTAAACGCACATTCCGAAGACTTTGGATCGTGAGAATTAACGCAGCTGCGAGAATTAACGGGCTATCCTATTCTAACCTCATGCACGCCATGAAAGAAAAGGATATGCAAATAAACCGTAAAGTTCTTGCAGATTTAGCGATTCACGATGCTGACACGTTTGCTGCCATTGTAAAGGAAGCTACAGCTTAATTGCAATCTTGCTTATTATAAGCCGGTAAATCTTTTAATTTAGGTTTACCGGTTTTTTTATTTTAAGACCCTGTTAATATCATTTTATAACCACTTTTTTATATGCCTGACGATATAAAAGCATTACTACAAGAAATAGCAGATTTCCCTGTTTCAAATGCAACCGAGCTTGAAAATTTTCGACTTGAATTCATTTCCAAAAATGGAAAAGTTCAGTCTATGTTTAAGAAGATGGGCTCTATACCTAAAGAGGAAAAGGCTGCATTTGGAAAATCAATGAATGATTTGAAAAACGCAGCACAGACGCGTTTTGATGAACTTAAAGCTCAATTTAACACGGGTTCTGCCAGTACAAAGACAGCTCTAGACGATATTACTTTATCGGCTCCAACGCTTCCAATAGGTTCTTTGCACCCGCTTACGCAAACACTAGAAGAGATGAAAAAGATCTTTTATAGACTGGGGTTTACCATCTCTGATGGACCAGAAATAGAAGATGATTTTCATAACTTCACAGCGTTAAACTTCCCTCCTAACCATCCCGCTAGAGATGAACAGGATACATTTTTTGTACACAAAAGTGATGACCCTGCAGTTGGAGATTTAGTACTTCGTACGCACACATCTCCAGTGCAAATTCGTCTTATGGAAAAACAAAAGCCACCAATTAGAGCTATTATGCCTGGTCGTGTGTATAGAAATGAAGCTGTTTCAGCAAAGTCGTACTTTTTATTTCATCAGGTTGAAGCGCTTTACATCGATAAGAATGTTAGCGTTGCCGACTTAAAGGAAACTCTTATCACATTTGCTAAACTCATGTTCGGCAACGATGTAAAATACCGCTTACGTCCAGGATTCTTCCCTTTTACCGAACCAAGTTTAGAAATGGATATTTGGTGGGAAGCAAACGGCAAAGGCCGATGGTTAGAAATTTTGGGTTCTGGTATGGTTGATCCTAATGTACTTATTGCTTCTGGTGTTGATCCCGAAGAATACACAGGTTTTGCTTGGGGAATGGGCGTGGAAAGAATCGCTATTGTTCGCCACGAAATAGACGATATCCGTACTTTTTACGAAAACGACATCCGCTTTTTAGAGCAGTTTAATTAATTGATTTCAATACGTATTAAATGAATTTATCACATAATTGGCTACAAGAATATATCGACCTTGATTTATCTATCGAGGACCTCACTGAAAAACTAACGCTCATCGGGCTTGAAGTCGAAGAAGTTGAAGAGTACGGTTCTAAACTAGACGGCGTGGTCGTTGGTAAAGTTTTGGAAACCAAGCAACATCCTAATGCCGACCGTTTAAAAGTTTGCCAAGTAGATTTAGGAACTGAGACAGTTCAGATTGTTTGCGGTGCAGATAATGTAGCTGCTGGACAAAAAGTACCCGTTGCAACTGTTGGCTCTACCCTACCTATTAAACTAGATGATGGTAGCTTACTAACGCTCCGTAAAGCAAAACTTCGTGGCGAAGAATCTCACGGGATGATTTGTGCTGCAGATGAGCTAGGCCTTGGGTCAGATCACTCAGGTATTTTAGTTTTGGACGAAAACCTTGAAATCGGCACCCCTATTTCCCAAGTGTTTGATATGTACCAAGACACTATCATTGAAATTGCTATCACTCCAAATCGCCCTGATGCAACGTGTCACCTTGGCGTTGCAAGAGATTTATCGGCAGCTTTGAATCTTCCACTCAAAAAGCCCACTATATCAAAAATTTCTAGTACAGATAAAGCTGAGGAATACTCTATAACTATAGAAAGCGAAAACTGCCACCGATACGTTGGTAAGCTGATTAAGAATATCAAAATTGCTGAATCGCCAGATTGGCTACAAAACAAATTGAAAGCAATCGGTCTACGTCCTGTTAATAACATCGTAGATATTACAAATTACGTGATGTATGAGTTGGGGCAACCTCTTCACGCATTCGACTTCGACAATTTAAAAACAGCTAACATCGCAGTTAAAGAATTCGATAAAGAAGTTGAATTTGAAACGCTAGATCATTTAAAGCGAAAATGTGCTCCTGGTACTTTGTTTATTTGTGATGGCGAAACACCTGTTGCCATTGCTGGTATTATGGGTGGACTGGATTCAGAAGTCTCTGACAGTACGACTAATATTCTTTTAGAAAGTGCTTTTTTCGATCCTGGTACAATTCGTAGAACAGCCAAATTACAGACACTTCAAACCGATGCTTCTTATCGTTTTGAAAGAGGAATTGATCCGAACATGCAAGCGGTTGCGGCTCAACGTGCTGCAGACCTTATTTTGGAAATTTGTGGTGGCGATGCTCAAGATGGTGTACTCGATGTTCATCCAATCAAAACAGACTCACGTACACTTACGCTAAGAATGAGCTACTTGAACAGGCTTTTGGGTACTAAATTCGATGTAGCTCAAACTATTCAAATTCTTGATGGACTTGAGCTAAAACTCACTTCTCAAACTGACGATACTGTTACTTACGAAATTCCAACCTTCCGTCCAGATCTTGAACGTGAAGTGGATTTGATTGAGGAAGTTGGCCGTTTGTTCGACTATAATAAAATTGAGTCGCCTAATCACGGGATATATGTTTCTACAGAGCCGCTTACCGATTGGGAAATCTTAGTTTCTCAAATCCGTGAAATTGGTGTTCAACTAGCTTGTAGAGAGATTTATACTAATTCTCTTATCTCAGAGAAAGAAGCCCTTAATTTCGTAAGTAAAGAGCAAATTATTGAGACATTAAACCCTCTCAATAAAGACATGAGTATGATGCGCCCTACTTTAGCGCATGGTTTCTTAAAAGCAGCTTCGTATAACTTCAACAGAAGTGCCGCCGATATTCGCTTTTTTGAAGTAGGAAATGTTTTCGAACTGAACGAACAGTTTAGTTACCATGAAGGAATTAAAGAAGAAACTCATATACTTTTTGGCCTTTCAGGTTTAAAACAAATCGAACATTGGTCTAGTAAACCTGTAGCTTACTCTATCTTTGATTTGAAAGCACTTGTCGAAACTTTCTTTTCCAAGTTGGGCATTCTAAATGCTATCCAAGTTGAATTAATAGGCGAAACTACGCTACAGTATTCATTCAAAAAAATAATTCTTGGCTCAATTTCACAAATATCTAACTCTTTGAAAAAAGTATATGATATTGACCAAGATGCATTCGTAGCCGAGTTCAGTATTAACGCCATTCAAAAAGTTCAAGAAAAGCGTCCTGCCTTCAAATTCACTCCAGTTCCTAAGTTTCCAGTGTTCGAATTCGACTTCGCAGTGGTAGTTAGCCAAGAAGTTGATGCAGGTAGCTTAATGAAAGTAATTAAAAGCAAAGCGGGTAACACTCTAAAAAACATTGATATATTTGATGTTTACGAAGGGAAGTCTATCGGTGAAGGAAGTAAAAGTATTGCCTTCAGGCTAAATTTCCTTGATCCGAATAAAACCTTGAATGTCAAAGACGTAGAACCTATTATCCAACGTGTATTAAAAACTCTTGAGAAGCAATTCTCGGCAAAACTAAGATCTTAGAGAAAAAGCTAATGAATCAACTTGCAGAACAAAGCGAGCGGTTTAAGCAGTTATTAGATGAAATTGGAGAAGAGTTTTCCAGCTTACGCCAGGAAATCAAGGAATTGAAACGCGAAAACGGCAAGCTTAAAACTAAATTAGAAGAAGCTAGAGATAAACAAACGGACATATTTTCTGCGATTAACGAATCAGAGAGGCTAGCACTCCGCCAGCATGTACAGGGGCTAGTTAAGAAAATAGATCACCATTTAAGTTCTGAGTCATGAAGTCGATTAAAATTACAATTCTCGGTAGGCCCTACCCTATCAAAGTTGAAGAGCACGATGAAGAGAATATGATTCGAATTGCGAAGTATGTGGACGATCGTTTCAGAAAACTCAAAGAAGAACTTGTAAAGCAACCTGAATCTACCATTATGTCGTTGGCTGCTCTAACTATTGCCGAAGAACTATTTTCAGCAAGAAGTAAAAGTTCTGAATCTGAAAATAGTGAAGCACAGTTAATGTCTCGCGTAAACGTAAGCTTAGAGCGCTTGCTAGAATCTATAAAAGAAGGTTAATCCTAATGGCTGAAACTATCAGCGTTCTCTTTGTCGGCGATATTGTTGGTTCACCAGGTGTTGCACTCATGCAAACTGTTCTCCCAAGCCTTATCAAAAGATATGATGCTCAGTTTGTGATTGCTAATGGCGAGAACTCTCATGAAGGGCACGGAATCAATGATACCATCATCAAAACTCTGCACAACATTGGTGTGCATGTAATTACGGGTGGTGATCATTCCTTTGATAAGTGGAAAGTATTCCCTTATATGAGAGAGAACAATACTATTTTACGTCCTCTTAATTACCCTCGAGGAAATGCCGGATACGGATATGGCGTATACAATATTCCGGGGACCACCCATAAAATTGGTGTTCTCAATCTCCAAGGCAGAACTTTTATGAAACCTATTGATGATCCGTTTTCGGCAGCTGATTGGGCACTTTCAAAGATTAAGGAAGAAACTGATATAGTTTTTATTGATTTCCACGCTGAAGCTACTGCTGAGAAAATCTCTTTAGCTTGGCATGTAGATGGACGAGCTTCGGTTTTAGTGGGCACACATACTCACATCCCCACAGGTGATACTCGAATCTTCCCAAATGGCCTAGGTTACCAAACTGATGCAGGTATGACGGGTTCCTTCAACTCTTCTCTTGGGATGGATAAGAAAGTAGCTATCAAACGATTTACTACAGGTGTACACCAGAAATATCAATTAGCGGAAGGAGATAACCATCTTTGTGGTGTATATGCAAAGATTGATACTGAAACTGGAAAGTGCGTTCATATTGAACAAGTTACTTACCCTGAGTTTTATTCAAGTACCGAAGTAGAATGACAGCCTCTTTACTTACTGCAGAAAATATTTTTAAGAGTTACGAAGATCAAGACGGTGGCGCTCCACTCGAAGTTCTACACGATGTTAGCCTTGATGTAAAAGAAGGAACCATTACATCCATAGTTGGCTCAAGTGGAAGTGGCAAAAGTACTTTGTTGCATATTCTTGGCGGATTGGACCGGCCAGATAAAGGAAGAGTTTTATGGGGAGATAAAGACCTTGGTTTATTAAGTGCTGATGCTCTCGCCGATTTTAGAAATAAGTATTTGGGATTTGTATTCCAATTTCATCATTTGCTTCCCGAATTTACAGCCATCGAAAATGTATGTATGCCAGCTCTAATTGCAGGAGTTTCATTCTCAGAAGCCTCAAAAAAAGCATACCCAATTATGAGTAGGCTTGGCGTTGCTAACAGAAAAGAGCACCGCCCTACTCAACTTTCAGGTGGCGAGCAGCAACGAGTTGCGATGGCAAGAGCACTTATGAATAATCCAAAACTCATTTTAGCCGATGAGCCAACAGGGAATTTGGATGAAACTAACACTGATATCATCTTAAATATGCTCTTTGAACTTCGTGATGAATTCGGAGTAGCAATTTTATTAATAACGCACGAAAACAATATTGCCAAAAAATCTGATGTAATTCTTGAGATAAAAAAAGGTACCATCAGTTAACTATTTATATTTTGGTAAAAGTTTAAACTGTCCTATTTTCAAGGGCTAAAATAATCTCTTTATAACTACCTAGAAACCATGTCTAAACATAATACAAAAGAAGAATTGGAACATGATGCACTTGTTGATTTCATCAATAAGTCGCTTACTTTCTTCAATACAAATAAAACTACCATTCTTTCTGTGGGAGTAACCGTAATTGTGGTTGTTGCTGTACTATTCGGCTATAACTATCATTCTTCTAATCAAGAGTCTAAAGCTCAAGTTTTACTATCTGAGGCAGAGATTTTCTATAGTGAAGGTGATTATCAAAAAGCATTAGCTGGTGACAATACTACTTTTACTCCTGGTTTTACCGAAATTGCTGCAAACTACGCTGGAACAAACGCAGGTAACCTTGCAACTTACTATGCAGCTGTATCTAATTACAAATTGGATAATAATGAAGATGCGTTGTCTTACATTCAGAATTACAAACATGTTGAAGGTATTCTTGGTGTTGGCTCTCTTTCTTTTCAAGGTGCATTACTTGAATTAAACGGTAGTTTCGAACAAGCTGCAGTGATTTATGAAAAAGCCGCTTCTTGGGACGTTAACGATTCAACTACTCCTTTCAATCTTTTTAAAGCAGCTCAAGCCTACAAAAAAGCAGGTAACCTTGATAAAACAAAAAGTTTGACTTCAAAAATTATTCAGGATTACCCTAACAGTCCTGAGTTTGTTGAAAGTGAGCGATTAAAAGGACAGCTAGCTGTTTCTAATTAATTTATTTTATTTTTAAAGGCTCCATTTTGGAGCCTTTTTTATTTCCCTCCTCCTCGCAATTATTTAATTGCTTCATCGCTCCGTTTTTGTAAATTCCTATCTCGAATTAATAAAACAAATAGATTAAAGCGATGAATGAGTCAAAGAATTTGCGTCCGGCGTTTATAGTAGTTACTAGCCTTTTCTTTATGTGGGGCTTTATTACTGTTTTAGTTGATGCGTTAATCCCTAGACTTAAAGATGTTTTTGAGCTTTCCTATTTTGAAGCTGGAATTGTTCAGTTTGCTTTCTTCACCGCATATGCTGTTTTCTCCATTCCTGGTGGGGCTTTAATCTCTCGTATCGGTTATAAGAGAGGCGCTGTTGTTGGGCTTCTAACAATGGGCGTTGCGTGCCTTCTCTTTTTTCCAGCAGCTTCTTATAGAGTATTTGGTTTGTTCTTATTAGCCATGTTTGTTTTAGCAGGTGGTATAACAATTCTTCAAGTGGCCGCTAATCCTTATGTTGCGGCTTTAGGAGCTCCTCAAACAGCATCGAGTAGACTTAACCTAGCTCAAGCTTTTAACTCCTTAGGAACGACCATAGCTCCTTTAGTAAGTGCCGCTTTTATTCTTAGTAGTAATGTAGCTAGTTCTGTAGAAATTGAGTCTATGACCGAAACGGCTAAACAAGCATATTATCAATCTGAGGCCTCTGCGGTTCAAAGTCCTTTTCTAATTTTAGCTTTTGTATTAATTGCTTTGGCTCTAGTATTTGCCGCTTTTAAACTTCCGAGTATCTTAGAAGGTGATGACCATAAACACGGCAGTTATCGAGTTGCAACAAAGACTAAACATTTGATGTTTGGTGCCATTGGCATCTTTGTATACGTAGGCGCTGAAGTTGCTATTGGAAGTTACATGGTAAACTATTTCCTACAATTGGATATTCAGAGTTTAGTTGGGAACAGTGAAACCTTGTCTGGAATTGCTTCTTTTCTTTCTTCAATTTTTTCCAATATTGAATTATCGAACATGACCGCAGGTCAGCTAGCAGGTACCTTTGTATTCTTCTATTGGTTTGGTGCCATGATTGGAAGATTTATAGGTTCAGCACTCCTTCAAAAAGTTAAAGCTGGAAATCTACTAGCAGTTTACGCTGCTGTGAATATACTTTTATTAAGTATTAGCATGTTCTCCACAGGCTATACTGCTATGTGGTCGGTTTTGATGGTTGGTTTATTCAACTCCATCATGTTTCCTAATATCTTCACTTTAGCGATTTCGAATTTAAACGAGCACACCGCCCAAGCTTCAGGGATTTTATGCACCGCTATTGTGGGAGGGGCTTTTATTCCACCTTTGTATGGAAAGTTAGCCGATATGTTTGGACTTCAAATAGCATTAATACTTCCTGCACTTTGCTATGCATACATCCTATGGTATGGGAAAAAAGGTTCTCAAATTGAAACAGTGGCTATTAGCAACTAATTCTATTTCAACTGTTGGATTGCAAAATAGTAGGCGCCTTTAGAGATGGCATTACTAGTTCCCAACTTGGATAAACCGATGGGCGTCTTCTTTTCTTTGTCATAGAGAACTTTATTACTGCTATTTGGCACATCAATTAAAGATTCTTCTGAATTCAGAAATTGCTTTGTGTCCCATTCGTTTTCAAGATTATAGACCTTTTGAATTAATCTCTTTATTCTTGATCCATTTAGCGTGTTATAAAATCCATTGAGTTCATCTAACATCGTTCTCGAAAAAAGTGGATACGCACCACTAACTCCACCTCCAATCACAACTACGCCATCAATAAGAGTTAAGATATTTGCAATGGCATCACCTAGTGCATCACCATATCTCAAGAAGGTTTCAATGGCAGCGGGTTGAACCCCTTCTTTTTCTCCTCTCGCAATATCAAATATTTCGTTCGGTTGTGGAGCTTTGGCTGGGTCCATTGCAATCTGTTCAGCATAGATTCTTCTAACGGCTTTTATGCTCACTGTATCTTCTATAAAACTATACGAATATTGCTTATTCCGAAGCAACCATCCTTCGGCGGCGGCACTATTATCACCGATTAACAAATTCCCATTAATAGAAATACCAACTCCAAAACCTGTACCAAGTGTAATTCCAATTACATTAGAATACCTCTTTTCAATATTCGCATTCTGTAATAGCCCATTCACAAAAGGAAGGAAACCATCTTTACTTTCACCCAATGCAAATAAATCGCCATCGTTATTGATGTACACCGGAATTTTGAAATGCTCTTCCAAAAATGGACCTAAGGCAATTCCTCCTCTAAATGCTGGTAAATTGGGGAGATCTCCAATAATTCCATTCTTATAATCGGCTGGACCAGGAAAAGCAAAACTTATCGCTTTTGGAGCATACGTTAACGATGAACTTAGCTGTTCAAAACCAGTCTTAATAGTTTCTAGACATTTCTCAAGATTCAGACTTTCAGAAGGAATCACAATGGATTCTCCAATTCGATCTCCATTTTGAATTGCCGAAAAACAAAAATTTGTTCCGCCGGCATCAAGTGTTAGAATAATTGGAGATTCATCTTTCATGAGCTTTATTCTGCTATAAGGTTATCAACTATAGCGTTCAATTTTTCATCAAAATCTACGTAATACTCTCCAGTAGCTGGACCAGTAAAAAAGCTATAAACGTAGCGAGCATAGCCCGCTTTATCAACTACAATCAAGGTTGGGAATGCAGCAATTCTATCTATAAAAGGGAAAGCTTTAGCTGCCTCTGACTTGCTTAATTTTCCACCAAGTATAACATCATACTCAATCTCCATTTTATCTTTGTATTCAGCTATTCTGCGTTCACCATATTCTTGAGAGTAATTGGCTTCATGGTTTACAGCAAGAACAGCAACTTCTCTTTCTTTATTCTTAGCATACCAATCGATTAAATATTTTGTTTGATCCCAACTATTTGGGCACCATGTTCCAAACATCTGAATTAAAAGTACTTTACCTTCGTAATCTTCTCTTTTAATATTTGGCTGTCCATCAGCGCTAAGTTTCTGGAAATCAGGCCGAACTTCATTCTTTCCAAGAGTAACTATTTTTAAAGGGTCTTTAATTTTAGCATCTGGATTGTACTTCCCTTCCCACTTCTCTGAATAACCATTGCCAAAAATCATTTCACCTTCCCATTTCTCATTGCTATACTTTGCTTTTATTAAGAAAGCATGAGCACCATCAAAAGAAGAAAGTATCATTTCATTTCCTTCAATTATACCTTCAAAAAAACGTAAATCGCTTGTTTCTGTAATAATTGTACCAGAAATTTTATTTCCATCTTGCTCAAAAAGACCCAGAGCTGGATATGCATTATCTTGCCCTGGCTTAAATGTAATCTCCCACTTTGGTTCAACCTGCTCTAGCATTTTATCACCTTTTAATACGAACCTTGGCTTACCATAATCAGCTTTAAAAGTAGCTCCACCTTTTTGATAATGTTTAGTCATTGTACCATTAAGCCTATCCCCTTCAATTTTAGCCTTTATTGTGATATCAAAAGCAAAAACACGAAATATCAAACTGTCTCCATCAACTTTTGTATCTGTTATTACAGCTCTATCTTTTCCATTGACGATAGTGATTACAGGCTTAGAAAAATCATCTTTATAGCTCACCTCAAAGATAAAAGGCACTTCTTCTGTATCATATACAATTGCGCCTCTCCAGTCTCCTTCTTTTAAAGTTTGAGCAGAAATATTTGCTCCAAAGAGCATCATTAAAACACAGGTTGTAATAAAATTTTTCATAGGTAAAACGAGTGGTTAAGAGCCAATGCCAAAGTGTTCATATTGGATTAAAGCTATACTTTTCTATTTAAATTTCTATTTATTCTTTTCTTCAATCCATTTACTCATAAATCTAGTACTTGCCATAGAATGATGTAAAAGCATTGATCCCATAAAGTTATTAGTTCGATGTTTACCCAAACCTTCTGCAATTGAGATTATGCTTTCAAGCAGAACTTTTTGGAAATAGTCTTTGTCGAAACGGTGTTTAAGGATTTCATATCCACGTTTCTGAGCTTTAGCCCATAGTTCTTTGTTAGAATACAGAGAAACTGCTTGTTCAGCAAAGACTGTATCATCATCAGAAATTGCACCAGGCCAATCATAATCTCCCTGCATTCCTTCAGAACCAATACTTGAGGTAACAGATGGGGTTCCACATTCCATCGCGTCTGAGAGCTTTCCTTTAAGTCCGGCACCAATACGGAGCGGCGCTAGCAAAACTTTTGCATTAGAAATTACAGCTTTGGCATCTTCTGCCCTTCCTTTCACCAAAAAACCTTCTGAGGGCTTATGGAGCGGCTCTACTTTTTGGCTCGGATAAGCTCCGTAAATGTGTAATTCTGCTGAAGGAATTTTCGACCTAATTTTAGGCCAAATATTCTTCTTCAAAACTTGGACTGCATCCCAATTCGGTTCGTGCAAAAAATTCCCAATTGAAACGAAATGGTTTCTTTCTTCAAAAGTTGGCAACTCTCTTTGCGCTGTATCACTCACTCCACTCAACATAAAAGGAAGATATAGCAACAAGTTTTCATCTATTTTAAAAGCCTTTGACAACAACTCCATTTCATATTCAGAAATAACTAAAGAGAGGTCGCAGCGGTAAATACTAGCAATTTCGCGTTTCGCAATGTCGTTGTGTAAATCTTCAATGGTATTTGTTCTGTCTGCTTTTTGAGCGATGGTTCGAGCTTGGCGCAAACAGTGCAAATCTTCCATATCTAGCACTCTCATTGCATTGGGACATTGTTCAGCTACTCGCCACCCAAATTGCTCCTCAGTCATAAACCGATCGAATAGAACCATATCTGGATTTAAGGCCTGTACAAAATCATCGAAGGAAGAGTCGTTCATCTTAACCGCTACAGTTTTGATGGGACGATGCTCTAATGTCTCGCAAAAATCACTTTGGTTTGCAGCGCTAGCAAATGTGATGCTCCATTCATCCTGCAAAAAACAATCAATGAGTTGCATCATTCGGCTACCAGCAGCCGATGATTTTGGCTCTGGCCATACTTTGCCAAGGATGAGTAGTTTCTTTTCTTTTAGCATGCGCAATGATAAGAAAATATTGAAGCTATTCTAGTGTGTTCTCACTTTTAAGTATCAATATTAAAAACGCCCCCACCTTAAGAAGTGGATAGGCCAATCCGTTTGTTCTTCCATGGCTAAGTCTGCTAGAATTTCTCCCATAACTGGTACAAACTTGAACCCATGCCCACAGAAACCCGAAGCAACAACTACTTGTTTATTTGAATCTGGCATATAATCGATGATAAAGTGCTCATCAGGTGTATTGTTATACATACAAACACTAGTTGATACAATTTCACCAAGAGCTTCTGGAATAAATTGATTTAGGATTTTGGTAAGCTTTTCTTCCTCTTCACGAGCATCAAAAGCATGTAGATCTTTTATTTCTATTTCTTCACCTGGTAAATGATGGCCTACTTTCATCAAGCCATTTCCACCAAAATCTTTTTGGGGAAGTATTGGAAATCCATAGAATATACCAGGGTGAGCTTTATCTGAAATCATCCAACAAGGAAAATTATCTAATTGAAATAACTCTTCTTTAGCAGGCTTAACCCAACTCAAAAACTGTCTAGTTACTTTTAGCTCTTTGTCTAACTTCGGTACAAGTTCTTTTGTATAAGCACCAGCTGTTATTATAATTTTTCTTGCACTATATACACTTTCTGAAGTTGTCACCTCCACTTCACCCTCTTTTAATTTCCAGCCTTTCACAACTTCGCCAGTCTTTATACCCGCTCCTAATTTCTGAGCAAGTTCACTATAAGTTTGAATGGTTTGGTCGGTTAAAGCAAAGCCAGAGTCGGGTTCTATGAGTTGTTCATAGTTCTTTGGGACATTAAAAGCAGCGCTTTGGTTTTTGCTTAATATATCTAATGGGATATTATACATTTGAGCTGACTCAATAATGCCCGCCATCACAAAGTGATCTGCTTCGCCTAAGTAGGCAATTCCACTTGGGAAGTAAAACTTCTGCCCTGTTTCTTCCTCAAGATCTTTCCAACCTTTGTAAGCACCTTCAAGCAAAGGCACATAATCGGGGTGTTCAAAGTAAGCTTTGCGTACAATTCTACTTTGGCCAGAATGAGAGCCTTGTTCATGAGCTACCTCAAATTGTTCTATACCTAATACCTTTACTCCTTGTTTTGCCAAATGATAAGCCGCAGAAGCGCCCATTGAACCAACCCCGATAACAATAACGTCGAACATAAATTTCTAAAGAATGAATTAACTCTATGCAGTCAAAATAATAAAAACAAAGTAAATTCGAGCTTAGAATAGTAATTGAAGCCTTTTTTTATTCTTGTTTAACATTGGCTTCAATAATGTTTTAACTTGAGATTCTCCCTCGTATTAAAACTTCTTTCGTACTTTCTGAAATATTTTGATACTATCAGCAATTATAAAAATCATATTCACGCAACTTCTTTTCAATCAATGAAATTAGCTCAATATATTAATTCCATAACACCTATTGCTGAAGAGGAATTGCATACCATTCTTAGTTATTTCAAGAATGAAACTCATTCAAAAAGTCACCAACTTCTGGATGTCGGACAGATTTGTAACAAACTCTACTTTATGGAGAAAGGGCTTGTTCGTAGTTATTATGTAAATGAAAAAGGAAAAGAGATTACCATTTGGTTTTTTAACGACGAAGGATTTTTAACTGGAGTTGATAGCTTTTTTCAACAACAGCCAAGCATGAACACTATTGAGCTTTTAGAAGACTCTGTTTTATATTCCATCACTTATTCTGAATTAAACATGCTCTTCGATAAGTATCACTCTATGGAGAAATTCGGTCGATTGCTCTCCTTACAGCTACTTAGCGACGTAGTAGAAAAGTTCAATGAGATTCAATTTCATACCGCTAAAGAACGATATGATTTAATGCTTGAAAAACATCCAAAAATCACATCTAGAGCCCCTTTAGGGCATATTGCCTCTTACCTTGGTATTACCCAAGAAACACTCAGCCGAATACGATCTCAATTTTAGATATTGCTTTATAAATAACGCTGAATCTGCTTTTATTATTCATTTTTTGATATATATCAAAAGTTCTTCTTTTCACTCTCTTTAACTTTGGTATTCAATATTAATTGAGTCAATCATTAAGAGAAATGAAAAAATCCGCGTTCAGCATAGTATTTCTAATTAGCTTCTTTCTCCTGATAATAACAGGTACTGTGAGGGCACAAAAATTAGACCCTCAACTTCTGCATTTGATAGAACAAGCCAAGATAAAAAGCAGTGCTATTAAGATTAATAATCTTACTGCGAATCAAGCACGATTAGATAGTAGAATTGCAAAGTCCACCTTCATCCCTAATATTTCTTTAAACGGAAGTTATACAAGGCTCAATGAAGACATCGAGTTTGATGAGAATCTTCAAACTTTACTTCATGGCACAGAGAAGCTTTTAATTAAAGAAGCCATCGGCCTCCCTTTCAATACGCCATTGCCTGCAAACATTCCGACAACAGAAATCGAGCCTTTGCTAGATAAAGATGTCCTAAAGAGTTCTGTTGATATGGAATGGGTTCTTTTTAGCGGTTTTAAAGTTTCCAATGCTGTAAAAGCAACAAAGCATAAGCAAAATGCTCTTCTATACGCCAATGATATTGAGGAGAATAATATCATCATAAACTTATCCGAAACATACGATAGACTTGGTCTTGTCCTGGCTTCCGAAAAAGTTCTAAAAAGCTCGGAAGACTACTTAGATGAAAAAGAAAAATTTGTAAATGCGGCTATAAAAAACGGTTTAGCAACTCCAATTGATAAGCAGAAAATCATATTGGCAAGGCACAAGTTATCCTCTAAACGTGTTGAAATTGATAATAACAAAGAACTGTTATTCGCTCTGCTCCAGAAACTTACCAACGAAGACTTAACTCAATTAAGAACACTAACACCTAGCTTAAAACCTTTGCACATTGATTTGGGCTTAGAAGATTCAAAACGAAGTGAATTACTAGCATTAGATGAAGCCATTAAAGCTAGTAAGTACTTAGAAAAGTATGAGAAAAACAGCTACATACCCACAATAGCTGCAAAAGGAAAATATGAACTTTTGAAAGACGATTTATCCTTGCTCGACCCCCAATGGTACATTGGTATTGGTTTTAAGTGGAACATTCTTGATGGAGGGACTGCATTAACAAAAGCAAAAAAAGCATCCGCAAGTACTCGTAAGTATGAACAGCAGCTTCACGAAGCACAAGATCTTATACAACTCGGCGAAACTAAAGCGCTTCTAGAATATCAAACAGAACACAAGAAAGTAGAGATGGCTATTCAAGAAGTTGAGCTTACCAAAAAAGTGTACAATTTAATATCAAAACAATATCAAAATGGGCTAGCTACCATTGCTGAATACTTAGATAGCTTGAACGACCTTGAAGCTTCTCAATTCAGCCTTCAACAAGCTTATTTCAATCAGCGTAGAGCAGGTATTAACCTACTCCAGGCCAAAGGACTATTACAGAATCTCGTAAACAATTAGACTCATTACCATGAAGCTATTTAAAATTAATTCCACATATACACTACTCATTGTAACTGTCAGTCTTTCAATTTTGATGGGCTGCAGTAGCAAAGAACCAATTACTGATTTAAGAGGGAAAGTGAAATTTGAAACCATTTCAATAACAACAAAAATTGCTGGTAGAATTTCAAAGATTAATGTTACCGAAGGCCAAAAAGTGCAAAAAGGTGATACTCTGGCTATTATTGATATTCCAGAAATTTCAGCAAAAAATATGCAAGCTGATGGGGCTATAAAAGCAGCTAAAGCTCAATTAGAGATGGCCTTTAATGGTGCTACTTCAGATCAAATTGAACAAATTGACAGTAAATTAGCAGCCGATAATTCTCAACTTAGATTTGCGGAAGAGTCTTTTGCTAGGGCTTCAAATATGTATAAAGATTCTTTGATTAGCTCCCAACAATACGATGAAGCAACTATGAAGTTAGCAATGGCTAAAGCTCAGGTAAAAGCAACTGAAGCAAAACGTACCGAAGTTGTGGGTGGAACTAGAAAAGAGCTTCTAGATCAAGCTAAAGGACAACTTGAGCGTGCCTTAGGAGCAAAAGCGGAAGTTGAAATAGCAGCTAAAGAACGATACGTAATTGCGCCAACTAGTATGTCGGTTGAAACTATTACCCTTAGTAAAGGTGAGTTAGCTACACCTGGCTATACCATTTTTAATGGCTACGAATTAAACACCCTTTACTTTCGCTTTACGGTTAGCGAGTCTAAAATTTACAACTATAAAATTGGCCAGAAACTCACTGTTATCAATCCTTATACCAAAGAAGATTTACCGGCCTCTATTATTGCCATAAATCAACTTGCACGATATGCTGATATTACGAGCACTTCACCCTCATATAAGCTTACAGAAGCAATTTACGAGCTAAAACTTATACCACTGCAAAGGTCTGAAGACTCAAACATGTATATCAATTCCACTGTATTATTAAAATAACTGAGTTGTGATGGATACCTTTCTAAGCTTACTCCGATTTGAGTTTAAACGCATTTTTTCGAATACCGTTGTTGTAGCTATTTTCTTCGCTGCACCAATTTTCTATGGAATTTTATTCGGGTATGTATATCAACAAGCAAAAGTATTAGACCTTCCAATTGTTGTCATAGATCAGGATAACAGTCCTTTATCAAATACCATCATTGATGCATTCGATGATAATGAAACACTACAGATTGTAGATATAAGAAATAGCCATGAAACTATTGCTGAAGAAATGCCGAGCAAAGGTTATCAAGCTATCATAACTATTCCTTCTGGCTTTGAGGCAGACATTTTACAGAAAAGAAATCCAGAGGTACATATTGATTTGAACATGAGCAATATTCTAAATGCGAATTTTGCTAGCAAAAATATTCAAGCCGTTCTAGCTACTTTAAACGCAGGTATCGAAATTGAAAGCCTCCAAAAACAAGGCCTATCTCCTAGCGATGCTCTAAAGGCATTCGAGCCTTTCAGTATTACTTTCAACAAACTCTACAACCCGTCTGGCAATTATGATACTTTTATGCTCCCGGGTTTACTTGGAGTGATTATGCAGCAAATCATTTTTCTTGCATTAGCTCTAGTTTTCGCCCGCGACTTTGAAGATGGGTACTTTGCACGACTAGTAACCCACAGCAAATCTTCACTCTATCACATAACATTAAAAAGCGTCCCATTCTTAATTCTAATTCCTATTATGTGGATGATTGTCGCAAGCTTTCTGCCCATGTTTGGTGTAGAATTAAACATTTTTAACCCAGCCATGATTTTGACAGCTAGCTTGCTATCTACTGCGGCAATGTTCATTGGCATGCTTTTTTCTGTTTTAATCCCAAGTCAATTAAAGGCCACCGAGTTTTTAATGGTAATTTCTACCCCAGCATTTGTGTTAAGCGGATTTACATGGCCTGTTTCTGCAATGCCGGCTCCTATTTCTGCACTAGCGCAAATTATTCCACTTACACACTTTCTAGAAGCTTTTAAGAAAGTCGCTCTTTATGGTGGTGTAACAAGAGACATCCTTCCTGAAATTATTGCATTACTCTTATTAACAGTAGTTTCTTTCTTAATAATAGTGATTGCACTAAAAGTGAAAATATTTATTCAACTGAGAAAAAATAACGCTTAAAAGATTCAGAGCTTAAACCAAGCTTTTTACAGCGGTCAGAAAGTTATCGAGTTCGTTTTTAGAGTTATAGATGTGAGAAGAGATTCTAATTGCATCTAAATGACTCTCAGGTACCATTCTTACTCTAAACCCTTTAGAGCCTAAAGCATTGGCAAAGGTTCTATATCCATGCTCTTTAGGCTTAAAAGTAACCATACAAATGCGTGAAGCCTCTTCGCTTGGGGTTAGCACATCTATCTTACTTGACAGATCAGACAGTCCATCAAAAAGATAGGAATTGAGTTCACGAATTCGGTTTTCAATTTTCTTCTTACCAATAGAGGTATGAAAAATAGCGGCTGTACCTACTCCTTCATACAAAGCAGTACTTTGTGTACCGTAATCGTAGCGATGCGCTGTTGGTACATATTCTGCAATTGAGGGAGGGTTGCTATATAAATCCCATCCTGTATCTGAAAAAGCTCCTACACGATATACCTGTAGAGTATCTAATAACTCTTCGCGAACATACAGAAAACCTGACCCACTAGGTCCCAACATCCATTTATGACAACACATTGAATAAAAGTCACATCCCAATTCTTTTAAATCCAAATCGAATGTGCCAGCTCCATGAGCCCCATCAATAGCAGTAAAAATGTTACTCTTTTTTGCTAGCTCACAAATCTCTTTTATTGGGAAAACAAGTCCTGTAGTGCAAGTTATATGAGGTAAAGCAATTACTCTAGTCTTAGAGTTTATAAGTTTTTTAACTTTATCATAATTCTCCTGCTGTGTGAGCCCTGGCTCAAAGGTTCTTAAAACAATTCCATCTAATTTTGCTCTATTCAACCAAGGTAAGGCAATCCCTACATGCTCATGAAGAGAAATGATAACTTCATCACCTCTTTTTAGAGGAATCCCCCAAGCAACAATGTTTATCCCTTCTGTAGTATTACGGGTTAGGCTGATTTCAGAGGTTTTAATACCAACGAATTTTGCTAGCTCTTCTCTAACCTCATCGGTATGCCCATATTCACCAGACTGGTTTATCTTATCTAGAGATTCTTTTAACGCATCTAGAACCGGATACGGTGAAGGACCAAAAGTACCGTTATTTAGATAGACCTTTTTCTTTGATAGTGGGAATGAGTTTCTCACTACTTCCCAATACTCTTCTCCACCTAGCGAATAGTCTAAGGTAACCCTGCCATTTGCCTTAATTGCGGAGCTAAATAGACTCGGAGCTAATAAGCTTAACGATAGTTTCTTTAGAAATGATTTTCTGTTCTCCATGTCATACTTGATATTCAAAGTGTATTTACTGGGTAATTATATTCCTACGAAGGATATTTTTTTCATGATAAAGATATTGTATTTCATCAATTTATGAAGTAATACTAAGAACTGTGTTCAAAAATTATTAATTCTCATGGAACTAATTCCCCTGAAAATTAAGTTCATATTATGACGTGTAAACAACAACTCATATATAGATTATTTATTATCAATTCATAACGCCTATCTAATTTATATTATGAATAATATTATCCTTGATATACTAAAACCTAAATGTCGAATCAGAAAAAAGTAATCATTATCGGCGGCGGATTCTCCTCTCTTTCAGCTTCATGTTATTTAGCGAAGTTGGGTTATGAAGTTCTTATACTCGAAAAAAATAGTCAGCTTGGTGGACGAGCAAGGCAGCTGAAAAAAGATGGTTTTACGTTTGATATCGGCCCTACTTTCTACTGGATGCCCGATGTTTTTGAAGCCTTTTTCAACAATTTTGGAAAAAGCGCTTCTGATTTCTATGAGCTTGACAAACTAAATCCTGCTTATCAAGTTTATTACGAAGGTGGAGAAAGCATTTCCCTTCCTGATAATATCGAGGATATAAAGATTTTATTTGAGTCTATTGAGAAAGGAAGTGCTCTTAAACTTCAAGAGTTTATTTCAAATGCAGAAGATAATTATCAAATTGCTATTCAAGATTTGGTTTATAAACCTGGTGAAAATCTCTTTGAGATTATAAACTTCCAGACCTTCAAAAAGCTGAATCTATTTTTCAAAAGCATTCAGCAGTCGGTAGCCGAACATTTTTCAGATCCACGACTGATTAAGATTATGGAGTTTCCAACACTTTTCTTGGGTGCCAAACCAAGTAAAACACCTGCATTCTACAACTTCATGAACTATGCTGATTTTTGTCTAGGAACTTGGCATCCCAAAGGTGGAATGTATAGAGTAGTTGAAGCGATGGTTGAGCTTGCTAAAGAACTTGGAGTCAAATTTGAGTGTAATACTACTGTAAATGCCATTAAAACTTCAGGAAAGAAAGTTACGCAGATTGATACTTCTTCTGGCATTAAAGAGTGTGATATCTTATTAAGTGGTGCAGATTACGTACATACAGAATCTTTATTGGACATCGAAAAACGACAATACACAGCCAAATATTGGGAGAAAAAAACCTTAGCTCCTTCCGCTTTGTTATTCTATGTAGGTTTTAGCAAAAAACTTAAGCACGTATCTCATCATACTCTGTTTTTTGATACCGATTTTACCGTACATGCTAAAAGTATTTATGATACCCCAGAATGGCCCGATGAACCTTTATTCTATGCGAGCTTTCCTAGTATCACCGACTCTAGTGTCGCACCAGAAGGAACTGAAAATGGTATTTTTTTGATACCAATTGCACCAGGAATTGAAGACTCTGAAGCTCTTAGAGCTAAATACTTCGAGCTTATCATTTCACGAATGGAATCCTTGACGAAACAGAATATTAAAGATTCCATCTTATTTCAGGAAAGTTTCGGAATAAATAATTTTATTGAGGATTATAACTCCTTTAAGGGCAATGCTTACGGATTAGCAAATACATTGCTTCAAACACATGTGTTGCGACCTAAGCTTAAAAGTAAAAAGGTTGACAATCTTTACTTCACTGGTCAATTAACGGTACCTGGCCCAGGAGTACCGCCAAGTATTATATCTGGGAAAATTGTAGCTGAACTAATCAATAAATACGAATGATAAATTTATATACAAACTCCTGCTATAAAGCTAGTAAACTTATTACGAATCAATACAGTACGTCGTTTTCGTTAGGCATTGGTTTGTTCCACAAATCTATTCGTCCCTCGATTTATGCTATTTATGGCTTTGTTCGCCTCGCAGATGAAGTTGTTGATAGTTTTTACGACTACAATCAACAGCAATTGTTTGATCAGCTTAAATCCGATTATGCAGATGCTATTCGTGACGGTATTAGTTTAAACCCTATCATCAATTCATTTCAAGAAGTAGTTAACCGTTATAATCTCCACCCTTATGTAGATGCATTCTTAGATAGTATGGAGCTAGATTTGAACAAGAAAGACTACAGTTCTACCGAAGAGTTTGAGGATTATATTTATGGTTCAGCCTGCGTGGTTGGTTTAATGTGTTTGAAAGTTTTTGTAAATGGAGACGAAAACACTTTTCAGAATCTTAAGCCTTATGCTATGAAATTAGGTGCTGCGTTTCAAAAGGTGAATTTTTTAAGAGATTACAATTATGATTCAAAAAAGCTAGGTCGTTCTTACTTCCCAAAAATTGAGTCTTTTAATTTTGATGACGCTAATAAAACTGAAATCATCCAGAATATAAAAAGTGACTTTAGAGAAGCATTAGAAGGGATTTCAAAACTACCAGATAATTCTAGATTGGGTGTATATGTAGCTTATAAATATTATTTAACACTCTTAAAAAAACTATCCACTCTTGATGTTCAAAATATTATAGCTCATCGTGTGAGAATTTCGAACTTTCAGAAAATGTATATTCTTAAAAAATCACTCATCCGATATAATCTAAATGTTCTTTAAACTATTAATTTTAAGTTTTTTTCTTAGTCAAGGAAACCCTGATGATTGCAGCTCTATAGATAGGCTAAGAGCCGATTATCATCTTTTGGAGACAGGGCAACAGATAAAGGAGTTTGTTGATAATTTTTCACCCTCGTTATGTATTTATAGTGTCCCATATGTTGCCTCAGCAATTATGATGAAAGCTGAGCACACACGCTTGCCCCATCACAAGCTAGAGCACTTTTTAAAAGGGAAAAAAATGCTCGAAGCTTTCATAGCCGATCACCCTGATAACATTGAGGGGCGTTATGTTCGTTTGTTGGTTCAATCTCATTCACCAAAATTCTTGGGCTATAACGATCATATTGAAGACGACCTATTTTTTATTGAACGAAACCTTGCTGATTCTGAAATATCTCCCACTTACCAAAACCAAATTATTAACCAGATAAACTCTTTAGAACAATGATTTACTTAACCTACTTCGCTATTACTCTTGGTGTTTTTCTTTTTATGGAACTAGTAACTTGGTTTACTCATAAATACGTTATGCACGGTTTTTTATGGTATTTACATGAAGATCATCACCAACCAAAGTACCAAGGCCCTTTTGAGAAAAACGATCTATTCTTTGTAATTTTTGCAATACCAAGCATTCTCTTGTTTTACTTTGGTGTTGAACCCTCGCTTAACTATAAATTTTTTATTGGGCTAGGTATTCTACTTTACGGTATCGCCTACTTTTTAATTCATGATGTCATTATTCACCGAAGGTTTAAGTGGTTTGACAATATAAATTCACCATACTTAAAAGGTCTTAGAACTGGGCACAAAGTTCACCATAAACATTTAGGAAAAGAAGACGGCGAATGTTTTGGAATGCTTTATGTACCTATAAAGTACTTTAAACAATTCTTTTAATGTCAAATTTCGCATATCTAGCATTAAATATTGGAACCATTATAATTCCTTTTATTGCGAGCTTCTATAAACCCCACCCATTTTATAAGACTTGGAAATACTTTTTTGGTGCTAATATTTTAGTGGCAATTCCATTTATAATCTGGGATATACAGTTTACCAAAATGGGTATTTGGGGCTTTAACAGTGATTATTTCCTTGGGGCTCATATTCTAAACCTTCCTCTTGAGGAAGTGTTGTTTTTTCTATGCATACCTTATGCGTGTACCTTTACTTTTTTCGCTTTAAAGTATCTTATACCTGAAACTCGATTTAGCAGGTACCAACACTTTTTAAAGTATCTGTTTTTAACCATTTCAATAATTTTTGTTCTATTTGGGTATCAACAAACTTATACGATAACTATAGGGTTAATTGCATTCTTAGTGATTCTTTATTGTATTTGGAAAGACATCGACTTCACCCATATCTTTTTAACCTATTTCTTAGTTACTCCATTTTTTCTAATCGTAAATGGAATTCTCACAGGCTCTTTTATTAAAGAACCTGTGGTTTGGTATAACAATGTTGAAAATTTTGGTTTTAGGGTTGGAACAATCCCTATAGAAGACTTCCTGTATTCATTTATACTAATTTCATTAAATATACTTTTAATGAATGGATTGGAGCGTTTTAGTAAAAATAAAGAAGCTTAAGCACGTTCGTATTCAAGAAATACTAAATCTTCTGTTTCTCTTTTGCTAGTTTCAATCCAACTTTTTCCGATCTCATTTCTATACTCTGGGAAGTAAGTATCGCCATCATACTCTTTCTTCACTAACGTGACTACCATTTTGTCTGCTTGTGAAATGGTTTCCCTGTAAAGAACGCCTCCACCTATAATATACGCATGGTCTTCAGAAATCGAATCTAAGACCTCTTCTAGCGAAGTGTAGGTATCGACATTGTCATACTTCACAGTGCGCGAGAGAACGATATTTCTACGGCCAGGGAGAGGTATATTATTGAGTTCGTCAAATACTCCACGCCCCATAATGATTGTTCCACCCGTTGTAGTGTTTTTGAAGTGTTTTAAATCTTCAGGATATCGCCATGGTAAACCGCCGTTATTGCCAATTACCAAGTTTGGGTCATGGGCAACAACTATTATCAGTTTCATACTGCAACCTCGAATTTAATCAATGGATCTGGGTCGTACCCTTCTAAGGTGAAATCAGCGAGTGTTAATTCATCAATAGGTTTTTGGGCGATGGTAAGTTTTGGAAGCTCTCTTGGAGTTCTCTTAAGCTGTTCTTTCAACCCATCTATATGGTTTACATAAATATGAGCATCTACAATGGTGTGTGCAAAGGTTCCTGGTTCCAAACCAACTTCTTGCGCTATTGCCATAGTAAGAGCAGAATAACACGCTAAGTTAAACGGAATACCTAAAGCAATATCACCAGAACGTTGTGTTAGGTGACAGTTTAGCTTGCCATTACTTACATTAAAAATGTACATAATATGACATGGAGGTAAAGCCATTTCACCGAGTAAACCAGGATGCCAAGTACTTACTACAATTCGGCGACTGTTCGGGTTAGTTTTTAACATTTCTATGGCATTTTGAACTTGATCGAATTCTTTACGAACCCATGTATCGTGTTCAAAAGCACAGCCATTACCTTCTAAAAGAATGGTTTCTTTTGCGAGATATGGAAATTTACGCCAAAGCACAGGGTAGATTGGCCCAACGTGCCCATCTTCACCTGCCCATGCATCCCAGATATGGCAATCATTCTCATCACGTAACCATCGTATATGATCTTCGCCACGTAAGTACCAAAGCAATTCGAGTACGACCGATCTAAAAAAGACTTTCTTTGTGGTTAATAAAGGAAACCCTTTGGAAAGGTCCACTTTATAAAATTCAGCGAAACTAGAAATAGTATCTGTACCGGTTCTATTTTCTTTTCTTACGCCGTTTTCGAGTACATTTTTTACGAGATCATGATATTGCTTCATCTAACAAACAAATTTAAAACGTTACGCCTTTTAAAAGGAGCATTGATATACTAAAATAAATGATTATCCCCGTAACATCTACCAAAGTTGCTACAAAAGGAGCTGAAGTTACTGCAGGATCGAGCTTAAGTTTGGTGAGTATAAAAGGGAGCATTGCGCCGCTTAAGTTCCCAAAAATAATCACCCCAACTAGACTTATACCTATTGAAAAGCTAGTTAATATTAACTCTAACTGTGATATGTCAAAATTTATATATCCCCAGCTTAAAGTCATAAAGAAACCCAGTATTCCAATTAAGCCACCCAGCATTACGCCCGATAGTAATTCTCGGGTAAATATTCGTCGCCAATCTGTTGGCTTAATATCATCTGTTGCTAGCGCTCTAATAATAAGTGTCGCTGCCTGAGAGCCAGAGTTTCCACCACTAGAAATAATCATTGGAATAAAAAGTGATAACAAAACAGCACTAGCAATTATTGACTGAAATGCACCCATTGCAGATACGGTGAGCATCTGACCTATAAAAAGAAGGATAAGCCAACGAACTCTTTTCTTAACCATTCCTGTAACGGATGTTTGAGAATAATAATCATCTAAGGCATCCATACCCGCCATTTTATGCATATCCTCAGTAGTTTCTTCTTCAGCTACGTCTATTACATCATCAACAGTAACAATGCCCACCAAAATGCCGTCAGAGTCTACCACAGGAAGTGCAACACGATCATATTTTGCAAACATACGCACCGCTTCCTCTTGATCATCAAAAGCACTAAGAGCTTCGTAACTTCTATCCATCAAAGCTTCAATCCGATCTTCTGGTTCTGCTAAAATAAGTTCGGTAAGCCTTAAATCATCAATAAGATATTCTTTGTCATCTACAACATAAATACGGTTTAGTGTTTCCGCCACTTCTGCGTATTTACGAATATGACGCATACTTCGTTCAATTGTCCAGTCAGTTTTAACACGTACGTATCTTGGGGTCATTAAACGCCCAATACTCTCTTCTGGATAGCCCAACAGTTTCTTTATCTGTTTCTGATCTTCCAAATTCATGGAATTCATAACACGTTGGGTAAGATGGCCAGGAAGCTCTTCTAGTAGTGCAACTTGCTCATCTGGCTCGAGGTTAACCATTACATCGCTAAGCTGCTGCCGGTTAAAAAGCTCTAGTAGTTCAACTCCTTTATTGGAAGGGAGTTCAGCAAAAACATCTGCAGCAACAGATTTCTTAAGTAGCCTAAAAATTACAACTGCTATTTTACCATCTAGCTCAATGAGTAGTTCTGCAATATCAACAGCAGGAACATCCGAGAGAACATCTTTTAGAGCAACCCAATCTTTGGCCTCTATAAGTTCTTCGAATTCTGGTTTTATGAGCTGTAATAGCATTCTTCAAATTGTAATAAACTAATCTTAACAGTGGGCTAAGAATCGCGCTAAATCAGTCAAAAAACAAGTAATGATATTAGTTTTGAAGAGATTTCAGTGCCATGGCTGCGGCTTGTTGTTCAGCGCGTTTTTTACTTGCACCAACTCCAGTACCAAGTTCTTTCTTGTCAATAAGTACTGATATTTCAAATACTTTATTATGCCCAGGGCCAGATTCATTCTTAACGCGATACTCTGGTAAGGCTAATTTATGAGATTGAGTGTATTCTAAGAGCGCACTTTTATGATTATCAACAGTATTAACTGTTTCTTTTAAATCAACATGCTTTTCTATAACACATTCTACAAATTTGTATGCTACTTCATAACCTTTAGTTATGTATATAGCTGCAATTATAGACTCAAACACATCAGCTAGAATACTTCTAGAAATAATAGGTTTATTTTTACTTTCACCAACTTCTAAAAGTTCATCTATACCCAAATTTATAGTGAAGTCTGAGAGTGTCTCCCCTCTTACGAGCTTGGCACGAATTCTGGTTAAAAAACCTTCGTCCTTTTTGGGATATTTCTCGAATAGAATTTCAGCAATTATTAAATCTAAAACTGCATCCCCAAGAAATTCGAGTCTTTCATAAGAATCGTAGGAGGCGTATTGTTCTTGTGAGACTGTAGAACGATGTCGGAGAGCTTTAAAAAAAAGAGAAGGATTATCGATAGTTATACCGATAATCCCTTCTAATTTCAAAATACGTTCGTCGACTACGGAGTTTATACTCTTATTTCCTTGAAATAAGGATTTGAGCCAAAACGCCATATTTATTCTTCGAACTTTTTAAATACTATTGATGAATTATGTCCACCAAATCCAAAAGCATTATTCATAGAATAACGAACGTCTCTAGCTACAGCTTCATTTGCAGTGTAGTTAAGGTCACATTCGGGATCTTGATTTACTAGGTTTATAGTTGGAGGAACAATTCCATGGTAGATTGCCAATAAGGCCGCTACTGATTCAATTGCGCCTGCAGCACCTAAGGTATGCCCAGTCATTGACTTTGTAGAATTCAAATTCATTTTCTTGGCGTGATCACCAAAAACTTTTTTAATAGAATTTGTTTCTGCAATATCGCCAAGTGGTGTAGAAGTACCGTGCATATTGATATGGTCTATGTCTTCTGGTTTAATACCTGAAGATTTCAACGCATTAGTCATTGCAAGCATTACCCCACCACCTTCAGGGTCCGGAGCAGTAATATGGTACGCATCAGCTGAATACCCATAACCTACAATTTCTCCATAAATTCTAGCGCCACGTTTTTTAGCAGCCTCAAGCTCTTCTAGTACAAAAATACCTGAGCCCTCACCTAACACAAACCCGTCTCGAGATATATCGAAAGGACGTGAAGCTGTTTCTGGGCTGTCGTTACGTGTCGACATTGCTTTCATAGCGTTAAAGCCAGAAATACCAATACGAGTTACAGGAGCTTCAGAGCCACCAGTGATAGCCATATCGGCTTGCCCTAAACGAATAGTATCGTAAGCAGAACCAATGTTATGAGAACCTGTTGCGCAAGCTGACACCACACAGAAATTAGGACCTCTAAACCCATATCGAATTGAGATTTGGCCAGCAACAATGTCTGGAATAAGCATAGGAATGAAAAACGGAGATACTCCACGGGCACCACGCTCATGAAAAGCGATAGATTGATCGTAGAAGGTTTTCATTCCTCCAATACCTGTTCCAACAATTACTGCCACGCGATCTTTGTCGATTGTATCAAGATCCAATTTACTATCTTTAATTGCTTCATCAGAGGCAATCAAAGCGTATTGTGCAACTTGATCTAGTCGGCGCGCTTCTTTTCGGTCAAAATGTTCGGATGGGTCATAGTCCGGAATCATGGCTGCAAAATTACTAGGAAAGTTAGTAGTGTCGAACTCAGTAATTGTTCGCGCACCACTTTTACCAGTAATTAATCCATCCCAAAATTCGGGTGTACTCTTACCAATTGGGGTAAGAGCACCTATGCCCGTAATAACGACTCTGCGTGTAGTCATAGAATAGTTTTAATGTATTAGGAAAGTTTCCCTGAAATATAAGTAACTGCGTCTCCAACAGTTGCAATGTTTTCTGCATCTTCATCAGGGATGCTTAAATCGAATTCTTTTTCGAATTCCATGATCAATTCAACAGTATCCAATGAGTCTGCACCCAAATCGTTAGTGAAGTTAGCATCTGCAGTTACTTCAGATTCATCAACACCTAGTTTGTCGATGATAATATCTTTTACTTTTGATTCTACATCTTGTGACATATCGTTTCCTTAAGGTTATTTTGGTAGTTAGATTAAGCTTTGTATTAAAGATAACTTAAAAATTCATTCTAGCATCTGCAACTATGGGTTACATTGCCATTCCACCATCTACTCTGATGGTTTCCCCTGTTATATAAGTACTCATATCTGAGGCTAGAAAAGCAACAGCGTCTGCTACTTCACTTGCATTTCCAGCTCTCCCTAGTGGAGTCTCAGCTTTAATGCCTTCTAACACTTTTTCGTTCAGTGTATCAGTCATGTCAGTAAGTATATAACCTGGGGCTATAACATTTGCTCTAATATTTCTAGAAGCTAATTCCTTTGCATAAGACTTTGTAAACCCAATAATACCTGCTTTTGATGCAGCATAGTTACTTTGTCCTGCGTTTCCTGAAATTCCAACAACTGAGCTAATATTAATGATAGAACCACCACGATTTCTCATCATTGGCTTAGCTACAGCTTTAGAGTAATTAAATATACTCTTTAAATTTGTTGTTATAACGTCATCCCATTGTTCTTCGCTCATTCTTAAAATGAGATTGTCTTTGGTGATACCTGCGTTGTTCACAACAACGTCAATTTTACCCCAATCAGCAACGATGGTGTTTATAACTTCTTCGGCTTGAGCATAATTAACAGCATCTGCTTGAAATGCCTTTGCCTTTCTGCCTAATTTTTCAATTTCTGCTACTACTTCGTTTGCAGCTTCTGCAGAACGAGCGTATGTGATGGCTACATCTGAGCCTAATTCGGCAAGTTTGAGAGCAATTGAGCGACCAATGCCTCTACTTCCACCTGTTACTAAACTTGTTTTACCTACTAATGATAATGACATAATCTTTTTTATTGATGTCCTGAAATTTCTGCTTTTCTATATGTGCGTTTCACTAATCCTTGTAAAACTTTACCTGGGCCAACTTCCACAAAAGATTCTGCCCCATGCTCCAACATATTTAATAAAGTTTGAGTCCAACGTACTGGGTTCAATAATTGATTTAGAAGATTTGCTCTTATTTCTTCTACGTCGGTAGTTGGTTGTGCCGTAAAGTTGCTATATATAGGGCAACTTGGCACTTTAATTTCTAAATTTTGTAGAGATTCTTTAAGTCCGTCATAAGCTGGTTGCATCAATGAAGAATGAAAAGCCCCAGAAACTGGCAATAACATGGCCATTCTAGCTCCATTTTCTTTTGCTAACTCAACAGCTTTCTCTACTGCTTCAAAATAACCGGAAATCACTAATTGACCTGGACAATTATAATTTGCAGCAATTACTTCTTTTGAAGTTAAAGTTGATGCTTCTGCACAAACTTGTTCAACAGCTGCATCTTCCATACCAACAATAGCGGCCATTGTACCTGGGTTTGAAGTTCCTGCTACTTGCATTAACTCTCCCCTACGGCGAACAATTTTCAAAGCGTCTTCAAAACTAACAGCTCCACAAGCAACTAAAGCCGAGAACTCACCTAAACTATGCCCAGCTACCATATCTGGCTTAACACCTAAAGTGCTAAATAACGCAACTGAATGTAAAAATATAGCGGGTTGAGTAAACTCAGTTTGTTTTAACTTTTCTTCTGGACCTTCAAATAAAATTGACTTTAAATCAATTCCTAAAATCGTATTCGCGCGATCTACATACTCAGCAAACTGTGTATTTGTCTCGTAATGGTCTTTTCCCATTCCGATAAATTGTGATCCTTGTCCTGGAAATAAATAAGCAGTACTCATTATTTAATGCCCCATTTTAGATAAATAGCTCCCCAAGTAAAGCCTCCACCGAACGCTGCCAATACTAAATTATCGCCATGGTTCAATTTGTCTTTCCAATCATATAAACAAAGCGGAATTGTACCTGCTGTAGTGTTACCGTATTTACCAATATTAATCATCACTTTTTCAGATGATAAACCCATTCGTTTTGCAGTAGCGTCAATAATACGCAAATTAGCTTGATGAGGAACTAACCACGCAATATCCTCAGGCTTGAGGTTATTTTTCTCCATAATCTCGAGAGAGACATCTGCCATACCCATAGTCGCTTTTTTGAAAACAGCACGTCCATCTTGAGTAATATGATGTTGTCTATTCTGAACTGTTTCAATAGTTGCAGGATGTCTACTACCGCCTGCATGTTGGTATAAGCTACACTCTGTATCACCTTCAGTATGGTGAATATGATCAATAATACCCGTTTCGTCTGTTGATTCTTCTAGCAAAACTGCACCAGCACCATCACCAAATAGAATACAGGTTGAACGATCAGTATAATCTAAGATAGAACTCATTTTATCTGCGCCAATAACTAGCACTTTTTTAGCTCTACCAGATTCGATATACATAGAACCTGTAGTAAGAGCATAGAGAAAACCAGAGCAAGCTGCCGATAAATCGAAAGCAAAAGCTTTTTTAGCCCCTATCATCTCCTGCACTAAACAAGCTGTTGCTGGGAATAAATAATCTGGAGTAACAGTGGCTAAAATAATGAGGTCAACATCTTCAGCATTAACTTTAGCCGAGGCTAAAGCTTCTTTTGCTGCTTCAGCACCCATATGAGCGGTTGCCTTATCTGGATCTTTAAGAATTCTACGTTCCGAAATACCTGTTCTAGAACGAATCCACTCATCATTAGTGTCAACAAGCTTCTCGAGTTCGAAGTTTGTCATTCGATACTCGGGTAAATAATGTCCTACCGCTGTAATTTTAGCGCGTTTAACTTCCATAAAAACGTTTTAATCAGTTTAGAGCTTCTACAATCTTGCCATTAACGTCGTTCTTAATACATTGAACAGCGCTTTTAATCATATTCTTTATTGCAAGTGGTGAACTGCCACCGTGGCCAACTATACTAACACCATTTACGCCTAGGAATGGTATACCACCAACTAGTTCGTAATTGAACGGTGAAAAAGCAGCGTGTAATATTTTTTGGGTAGTTGCAATTTCTTGCTCAGTAACTTCCATTTTTGCTATTGCAAGTCCAACCATTTGAGAAAGTGCTTGCGGAATAGATTCACCAAATTTGAGAACAATATTACCTACAAGTCCATCTGTGAGGTATACATCAACTTTACCAGAAAGAATATCTCTTCCTTCAACATTACCTACAAATCCAGGTAATTCTTTGATGAATTTATGAATCTCTTTTAGTTCTTCTGTACCCTTTTCGTCTTCTTCACCAACATTGAGTAAACCAACTTTTGGCTGGTCGATTCCCATCATTTGTTCACAGAAGACTTGCCCCATTTTTGCAAATTGGAGTGCTACCTCAGGTTTAATTTCTAGGTTTGCGCCTGCATCAACAATTAGGCGAAATCCTTTAATAGTGGGGAAATAGGAAGCTATTGTAGGCCTTGAAACACCTTCAAGCTTCCCTAATATAAAAGTTGATGCAGCTAGTAAAGCACCGGTATTACCCGCGCTTACAAAAGCATCGCATTTACCTGCTTTATGCAGGGCCATGCCCATCACTATAGATGATTGTCGTTTGTTTTTTACAGCAGACGCTGGAGACTCTTCCATCCCAATTATCTGCGGGGTATGCTGTACGCTAATACGAGATTTGTCGTACTCCTTACCAGCAAGCTCTTTTTGAATAGCTTCTTCTGGACCCAACAACAAAATATGCAGATCCAAATCTTCTTCTATCGCTAAAAGAGCTCCTTGTACAGGGCTTTGAGGGTAGTGGTCGCCACCGGCTGCATCAACTGCAACAATCATCTTTCAGTAATTTAGTTTGCTACTGCTGCTTTCATTACCTGACGGCCGCGGTAGTAACCACAGTCATCACATGCATGATGGTAGCGGTGTAGTGCTCCACAGTTAGAGCATTTGGCCAAAGTTACATCAGAAATAGCATGATGTGAACGTCGCTGGTCTCTGCGGGCTTTCGAGGTTTTTCGCTTTGGATGTGCCATTATTTATCTTAAAATTAGTTCTTTAGTTCTTTAAGTACTTCCCATCTCGGATCAATCTTCTCTTCGTCTTCCTCAGGAGCTTCACCAAAATTTTGGCTAAAATACTCTATCGGATTACCATCCTGATCCAAAAAACGGGGATGTAATTTCTTTACGGGGAGTTCAAGCAACAAGGTATCTCTAACATCCTGCTCTAGATCTATTTGTTTCAACTTATGATCGTAATTCCTAATGGCGCCATTTTCATCTGCCGATTCTTCAACCTGTTCTGCTTTAAACAACACTTCATAAGTTTTATCAACTTCGTAGTCAAAAGCATCTAATGAACGGTCGCAAATAACCTCAACAAATGCATTAATATCTAGCTTAGTTCGCACAAACTGCATGGTTCTTGAAAACTCAATATTTATGGTTCCTCCCTTAAAAGGAAGCTCCCCTAAATCGAGGTCTTCATTACCAAGTTGTACAGAACGTTCGCTCTGGCCTTCAGGAATTTCAAAGATCTTAAATTTCAACATAGAACATCTCCACTATAGCTGGCAAATATAAGGATAATAGAATTGGAGTACAATCAATTAAACAACCCAAATAGTCGGGCATCAACTTGCTCAATTATCTTTCCTAAATCTTCTTGATTATTCACAAAATCTAAATCATCAGTCTCAATAATAAGCTTATCATGCGGATAACGGTCTATCCAGTCCTCATAGAGTCGGTTTAGTCGCTCTAAGTAGTCGATTCGAATAGTATTCTCGTAATCTCTTCCGCGTTGCTGAATTTGCCTAACCAAGGTTGGAACCTGTGCGCGTAGGTAGATTAATAAATCTGGTGGGCGCAAGTAATAACTCATTTCACTAAATAGCGCTTCGTAGTTTTTGAAGTCTCTATCACTCATCAAACTCATCTCATGTAAGTTCTTCGCAAAGATCTCAACGTCTTCGTATATAGTGCGATCCTGAATAAGACTTATAGGATTTTTGAGCATCTCTTTTTGATGTCTAAACCTACTAGAAAGAAAATAAATCTGAAGGTTAAAGCTCCAGCGGCGCATGTCTTCATAAAAATCGGCGAGGTATGGATTATCATCCACTGACTCATAAAAAGCTTCCCAACCAAAGTGTTTAGAAAGCAAACCAGTTAAAGATGACTTACCCGCTCCGATATTACCAGCTACAGCTATATATTTCGATTTATCAATTTCTAAGTTAGACATAGTTTTAAGATTCTTTTCCCAGTAAGCGGTACATCGCTTTTTTATATTCTTCTACTCCAGGCTGGTTGAATGGATTGACACCTAAGCTATATACAAATACACCTGTTGCCATCTCAAAAAAGTAAATGAGCTCACCAATATTCTGAGCGTTTAACGATTCTAAAGTAATATTGATACTTGGCACTCCACCTTCGTTGTGCGCTTCTGTAGTACCAATCCTCGCCTTAGTGTTTATCTCATGAAAACTTTTACCTGACAGATAATTAAGTCCGTCGTCGTTGCCTTCTAAGTTATTTACAGTTAGCGACGAAATAGGATCTTCAACAATAATGAAAGTTTCCATTAATGTGCGTGTTCCTTGTTGAATAAATTGCCCTAAACTATGCAAATCTGTAGAAAAAGAAGCTACTGAAGGAAAGATTCCTTTCCCCTCTTTCCCTTCACTTTCACCCATAAGCTGCTGTATCCAGCCTCCAAGTGATTTCAACTCAGGCTCAAAGCAGGAGAATACATCAATGGTAATTCCTTTCTCATGGAGTGCATTTCTGAGCGAGGCATATTCTAACACTTGCTCAGCATCGTCTTCAAACTCTTTATAAGTGCTTACTGCTCCATAAAAAAGAGTCTTAATATCTATACCTGCAACTGCAATAGGTAACAAACCAACAGGAGTTAATACAGAAAATCTGCCCCCTACATCATCAGGAATAACAAATTTTTGATATCCGTTCTTATCAATAAGCTTATTAAGCACCCCACCTTCCTCACTGGTAGTACAGATAATTCTCTTAGCGACATCCTCTCCATACATATCGAACATCAGGTCTCTGAGCATTCTAAATGATAAAGCGGTTTCTAAAGTAGTTCCTGATTTAGAAATAACATTTAGATAAATACTTTTTTTAGAGCCATCTGCTTTAGGTGCTAGAAGATGCTTTTTCAAGTCTTCTAAATATTTTCCACCCATATGATGGCCAGCGTAAACAATCTCAACTCCATTATTCCCGAAATGAGAGCTTAATGCATCAATAATAGCTTTTGATCCTAAATAAGAACCACCGATTCCACAAACAATAAAAACATCCGCTTCTTTACGAACTTTCTGAGCTAAATCATCAACCTTTTGCAGCAATGCATCATTAGGGTTTGCGAGAATATCACGCCATCCTAACCACTCAGAGCCTGGTCCGGTTTTGGTAACTAATTGATCTAAAGCAGTGTTAACTTTTTTACGAGCTGTTATATACTGTTCTTCCGTTATAAATCTACGGGCATTACTAATATCACATTTTATCATTATCGAAGAATTTTGGCTAAGTCTACTAGTGAATAATCTAAGTCTTTCTTTTTTGAAACTGCTACTCGAAGTGGAGTGATTTTGAGCGTATTGTTAACAACGCCTACCATTACAGCTGAATGTCCTTCCATTAGCACTTTAACTGATGCTGCTCCAAGTCTACTTGCTAGAACTCGGTCTCTTGCTGTTGGAGAGCCACCTCTTTGAATGTGACCTAGAATACAAACACGCATATCATATTGTACAAAATCAGGTCGAATATTCTCAGCTAATTTCATAGCACCACCTGTTTCGTCACCTTCAGCTACAATAATAAGACTACTTCTAACCTGCTCCTTAAGCATGTTCTTAAGCTGAGACTTAATATCTTCAATGTCGGTAAGCTCTTCTGGAAGCAGCGCTAATTCTGCGCCGCCCGCAATGCTTGTTTCTAATGCTATAAAACCTGCATCACGTCCCATTACTTCAACTAGGAACATGCGTTCGTGCGCATCTGCAGTGTCTCGTATTTTATCTATTGCTTCAAGAGCGGTATTTAGAGCAGTATCGTAGCCGATAGTTTCATCAGTCCCGATAATGTCGTTATCTATCGTCCCTGGGATACCTACGGTATTAATTCCAAACTCTTGACTAAGAACATTGGCTCCAGTAAAAGTTCCGTCGCCACCAATTGCTACAAGAGCATCAATATTATGCTTCTTAATATTATCGACAGCTTTTTGTCTTCCCTCTGGTGTTCTAAACTCTTTTGACCTTGCCGATTTGAGAATAGTACCGCCTCGCTGAATAATATTTGAAACGGAGTGCGTTTCCATTTCTTCAATTTCGTCGTTAATGAGCCCATGATACCCATGACGAATTCCATAAACTTTGATGTGATTTTTTGCGGCTACCCTAACTACAGCACGTATTGCTGCGTTCATTCCTGGCGAATCGCCACCACTTGTGAGAATACCAATGGTTTTGATTTCTTTAATTTCTTCTGACATAATTTGCTAACTAATAATAAAGTGAGTGAATGGTTTCAAATATTTGTGATAGATATTACCTAAATTTGAAGACGATCAAATTTAAGAAAAATTCACCACAATTGATGACTCATAGCTCAAAGCTTCCCAAAATTAATAATGAAACCGTAATGAGAAAGTCTCTGAGTGAGATTACGGCACCGGTATCATCGAATTTGAGTGAATTTAGATCTTTTTTTAAGAAAACGATTAAGTCGGATGTTTTTCTTTTAGACCAAATTCTCTCCTATTTATTGCGCCAAAAGGGAAAAGAATTGCGCCCAACATTAGTCTTTATGGCTGCAAACCTTTTTGGGTCTATAAATAGGCGTACTTACATAGCAGCTACTATGATCGAATTACTCCATACGGCTACATTAATTCATGATGATGTTGTTGACGAAGCAAACTCAAGAAGAGGTTTTGTTAGCATAAATAAAATCTGGAAAAATAAAGCCGGTGTGTTACTGGGTGACTATTTATTATCCAAAGGACTTCTTATTTCTCTTGATAATGAAGAGTATCAATTACTACAAGTTCAGTCTAAAGCAGTACAGAAAATGAGTGAGGGTGAGCTGCGCCAACTTAAAACTGCTGGCCTTTTTAATATGACTGAGGATCGCTATTTCCAGATAATTTCGGAAAAAACGGCTAGTCTTATTGCTACTTGTTGCGAGTGCGGAGCTATATCTGTAACGGATGACCCCACAATGCATAAATTAATGGAAGAGATCGGATTATGTGTGGGTATTGCATTTCAAATTAGAGATGATCTATTCGACTACGGAGTTTATGATATTGGAAAGCCTAAACGAAACGACATTCAAGAACGGAAAGTAACTTTGCCTCTAATAAAAGCAATGGAACTTTCGCCTAAGAAAGAGTCGGCTCGTATTCGTGGCCTAATGAAAAAAAGAAAGAAAACTGCTGCCAATGTTGACGAGATTGTGAACTTTGTACACTCATCCGGAGGAATGGATTCAGCCAAAGCCATGATGTACGATTACGCAAATAAAGCCATAGAACTACTCGAAAAAATTCCAGATAGCTCTGCTAAAAGTGATTTTATTGACCTTATTCAATACGTGATTACCCGTAAGAAATGAGCTTAGATCAACAATCTCATATTTTTATTTCGGACGTGCATCTTGGCAGCACATCTCCTCAATCTGAACAGAAAACAGAACAAGCTTTATTGACCCTGATTCAGTATAGCATAGAGAACAAAGCCGCTCTTTACATCCTTGGAGACCTACTAGATTATTGGATGGAATATCCCCAGAAGAATTTTGTCCCTCAATTTGCAAATACAGTATTAGATGCTTTTGAAGAGTACAATAAAACCATTCAACCTGCTATTTTTGTTACTGGAAACCATGACAATTGGACATTTGGTCACTTTAAAGAACGCGGGTTTGATGTTGAAGAAGAGTTCCGAATTGTGACTATTGGAGACCAAAAAATATTACTTATGCATGGGGATGGTTTTTATAATGGCTCACCCAAATTAAAACGCCCATTTTTTCACAGAGTTCTTAGGAATAGCACGTTCATTTCAGTTTTTCAAAATATTTTTCCACCCAAATATGGGTTAGCGTTGATGAAGACTTTTTCGAACACTACAAGGAAGCGAGAATGTAAGAATCCGATACCTCTAAATAATCACGTTCAAACTATATTAAATTACCCTGAAATTGATTTTGTTTTAACAGGACACGATCATGTTCCCCGTAAGGAAACTTTTAAGGATGGCTGTTATATAAACCTTGGAACTTTTTTTGATGACCGAAGCATAGCCATATATAACAATGATACATTTAATCTCGTTAGGTGGATGGCTTCTACCAAAGAATTTGTACCTTTTAGCGAACCAATAGCAGCAGAATGAGTGACTCACATACTCCAATAGATCATCATCGTTATTTTAACGACCCAGAATATCGAAAACAGATACTAGCTAAGAAGAATAAAAAATCTGGTCCAAAAAAACCGGATTCTAACTCTACGCCTAAAAACTCTAGAGAAAAAAAACCTCAGCTCCCAAAGAAGTTTTATTATTGGGCTGGCGGCATTTCTGGCCTTATACTTTTCGCTGTTGTTGGTTATCTATTTTTTTTATTTCAAGGCCTTCCAACTATTGAGGAGCTTGAAAACCCTGATACTAATATCGCTTCTGAAGTTCGTAGTAGAGACGGTGTTGTTCTAGATAAATATTTTACCGAGAATAGAACTTGGGTCCCCTATTCTGAAATTTCACAGCACGCAGTAGACGCCCTCGTCTCTATTGAGGATCATAGATTTTTTGACCATTGGGGAATCGATATGATCCGAACCTTGGCAATTCCTGTTAATCTTATGCGGGGGAGAAAAGAAGGTGGATCAACTATAAGCCAGCAGCTTGCAAGAAACTTATACAAAAAAATTGGAACGGCGTTTTCAATCTCTAGAAAATTTAGAGAAATGATTACTGCCATCCAGATTGAAAAAAATTACACTAAACGTGAAATTATTGAGATGTACCTCAATACCGTTGAGTATAGTAATAGTGCTTTTGGAATTGAAGCCGCCTCAAGAACTCATTTCAATAAATCTGCTAAAGAATTAAATATTTCTGAAGCAGCTACACTTATTGGGTCACTTAACGCTGTTTCTGCTTACAACCCTCGTATAAACCCAGAACGATCTTCTCAACGTAGAAATATTGTTCTTTTAATGATGAACCGAAGAAATTTCATCGATGATAACACTTACATCCAACTTACTTCAGAACCCATTCACCTAGATTACCAACCGCCATCAAAAGCAGGTAGAGTTAGTCGCTATTTTGGTGAATATGTTCGCCAAAAAGTATCTAGCTGGGCTGAGGAGAACGACTACGATATTTATAAAGACGGCCTAGTGATTTATACCACTATCGACTCAAGAATTCAACACCACGCTGAGGTTGCATTACGTACAAAGCTAGACTCGTTGCAACACATTTTCGAGAGGGAATGGACAACTGCGGGTAGTGAAGTTTATATGGATCGTCTTTGGGAGCAGCACCCTTCTTTTAAAGACAGTTTTTTAGAAGATACTGACGAATATAAAAACGGTTATCAAAAGTATGACACAAAAGTCCGCAAAGTTGTTTTAGATAAGCTAAAAGAAAATCCCGCTTTTGTTGACTCTGTAATGAGATCAAGAACTCGATTAGAAGCAGGCTTTGTTGCTATTGACCCTACCAACGGAAATGTAATGGCATGGGTTGGTGGTTCAAACTATAGTAATGTCCAATACGACCATGTTTACCAATCGAGACGCCAAGCTGGTTCTACTTTTAAACCTTTTGTTTACACTGTTGCAATCGATAATGGATATAAGCCTTACTTTAAGTTTTCTAAATATCCTGTAACATTTAGAGATAGAAATGGTGCTGTTTGGAACCCTAAGGACGAAACTGTTGCTAGCGGGCCTGAAATGGTTCCTTTACGAGAAGGACTTGCCCGTAGCATGAACAATATCACTGTTCGATTATTACCAGAGATAGCAGGCGTACCAGGAACAAACAAGTTATGGGAACTCGATCCTGCAGCACGCAAAATTAAAGAAATGGCTTCTAACTTGGGTATAGATATGAGTAATACTCAAGCCTTCCCTTCAATTGCGCTCGGAACTGCTGAAGTAAGCCTTCTTGAAATAACTTCAGCTTATACAACTTTCGCAAATAATGGTGTACATATAGATCCCATCGCAATTACTCGTATAGAAGATAAAGAAGGTAATATTTTGGAAGAATATTATCCCGAATATAGAAAAGAAGTGATTAGCCCTGAAACTGCTTACATCATGGTTGATATGTTGCGAGGCGTTATTAGAGGCGGCGATGGTTATAATGGAACTGGAGTGAGGCTTCGTAATGTATACGGTGTTCGCCAAGATATAGCAGGTAAAACTGGGACTACACAAAATTCTGCGGATAACTGGTTTATTGCTATGACTCCACATCTTGTAATGGGTGCTTGGGTTGGAGGCGAAGATCGAAGAATTCGTTTCCCAAATGATCTTGGTTACAGTATTGGTCAGGGAGCTAGAACAGCACTGCCTATTGTTGGTGAGTTTATCAACTCTGTGACAGCAGACAAAGATGCATATTGGGGATATGATGCCTTTGAGCCACCTCCAGGCTTTGTAATGCCAGAAGATCCCAACATTGTGAATAGCGAGCTTATTAAAGACAAAAATAAAGGCCGCATTGGCTGGTAATTACCACAATTTGTTACGTACCAAATAATCTACTCTTAATTGATTAACTTTACTCATTATGTTGGCGAAGCCTGAATTGTTTGTTCTTATTGGTGCGATGGATATTGAAATTGAAGAATATTGTAAGCACCTAACTAATACCCGTTTAACAAAATGGAATGGATTTGAGTTTTATGAGGGGCAGCTCGGCTCTAAAGAAGTTGTAGTAGTAAAATCGGGCATCGGCAAAGTATTTGCCGCAATGATTACTCAAAAGTTAATTGATCTTTACTCCCCTACCCACATCATTTTTACAGGTGTAGCAGGTGCTTTAAATCCGGATTACGAAATTGGAGACGTAGTAATATCTAAAGATTGTGTTCAACACGATATGGATGTTACCGCACTAGGCTTTGCAAGAGGCACAATCCCTTACACCAACTACAATTATTTTAATGCCGACCCTCACTTATTTAGGCTAGCAACTTCTACACAAATTGATCATAGCTTGCATACTGGTAGAATTCTAACGGGTGATCAGTTCTTATCTAAGAAAGAGCTTAATCAATACGATTATCTCATTACAGAATTGAATGGAGATGCAGTTGAAATGGAAGGAGCTGCTGTAGCGCAAGTTTGTACTATTAATGAAATTCCGTTTCTAATTGTTAGAACCATCTCTGATAAAGCTAACGAAGAGGCATCTGTTAATTTCAACAACCTATTACCCGAAATTGCTAAAAACTCGTTCCTAATTGTTCACCATATTCTAGAACAATTCGAGCACTAATCGCAAGACCTCGCCTTCCTTTTTGAAGCCAGCTAATCTAATTACTAGTAAAATTACATCCGAAGCCATCCATGTAGATTTCAGGTAATTCGTTGACGGACTCAGGTCGGTAGAAAATCTCGGTCATACTGAACTCGTTTCAGTATCTTACGCAATAGCTTGTGAGTCGAATAGCTTATTTACCTTCTTAAGGCATCATACCAGTAAAAGCTCTTTTAAGTCTTTAGCGAATGCGGTGACTTAAAAAGAATAAGTATCCAAGAAGTCTCAGACTTCTTTCCACTTTGGAAGGGCTCTTGATTTTTTGAGCTTATAAGTTATTACTGATCTAGTTATCAAAAACACTCCTCAAATAGTTCAAAGAATTTTTTTGAGGCATTGAATAGATTCATAAATAAGCTATAGATAGCTTGTCTTTGTAAGAAACCTAGATTCCTACCTTAACAGGAATGATCTAGCTTTGTTTAAATATCCATCATTTCGCTGAAAACGAACTGAAGTAAACCCAATATTGAATGTTCTCTGAGCATTGGTAACTTTTTGAGCCGTAAACATTACTGTTTCTCCAAATACAGCTAGCTTTCCATTTCTGAAGCCTTGAACAGTGCCTCAAGTCTAAGTTGATAATGAATTTCTTTTAATCTAAAAAGTAGTAGCCACCTACTCAAAAAGTTATCTATTCAATTAATGTAAACTTACTATAAGATACATTTTCATTTCCTTTTATTTTGTAAATATATACACCAGAAGGAAGGTTAGAACCATCAAAATTTATTTCATTACGTCCTTTCAAAAAAAGTTTTGGTTGAATTGTTTTTACCAACCTTCCCGTTATATCATAAATAGAAAATTCTATTTTCATAGGATTTTTTAGATTAAAAACAAAGTTTGTACTTGGGTTAAACGGATTTGGATAATTCTGAAGTAATTCAAAATCAGATATTTTTGCAAATTCCTCTTCAGTACTAGTTATGATTGAGACGTTCCTAAACCAGGATATCTTATGCTTTTCTTTGTCAGTAACTATTATATCTTTATAGCCACTATTGTTTATATCACTGCTAATCAATTCTATATCTTGCGAAAAACTTCCCGCTAAGGCTGCTTTTTTTAAGAAAACCCCTTCTCCTGAATTTTCAAAGTACAAAAGATTCCTTCCGCCATACTCTCTTATTACTATATCGAGATCATTATCACCATCAAAATCATCAACTAAAATCGTATTACTTTCGGTATTATCTGTATTTATTGGCTCTAAAATAAGTTCTTTATTTGAGCTCTCACCCTCCCTATTCAACCAATATAATCCACCCTTATAGTCAGTAAATAATAGGTCAGTATCAGTATCACCGTCCACATCATTAAAACTCAAAGATGAGGCATTACTTATATTCCCATCTGTAAACGGTATAGAACCGGAAATAAAGCTTTCTCCTCCCTCATTAAAAAGAACGGATAACCCGTTCCTGCTAGGAATACTTACTATATCCATCAAATTATTTTGATTTAAATCATAAAAGAAATAGTCTATATTGTAACTTGGAAGCTGAACGCTTATTCCTTTTTTAGAAAGACCTGATTGACTATTCAAATAAAGCTTAGAGTATGCTGCTTGCTTAAGAATCAATAATACATCTTTTAAACCATCATTATTAAAATCTTTGGATTTAACGTCAAAAGGCTCATAAACTGTATCATGAATGGTTTTTTTAGAAAAAAGGCCTCCACCTAGCCCTTCTTTCACAAGTAGTTCGCCATTGGTAAAACTTGAATATACAATATCCAAAATATCATCCTGATTAACATCAACCATACTCATGCCTAAAGTATGTGTAGCTCCGGCATAATGATCTCTTTGGATCCAATTGCCAAAATAATTGAGTGCGAAAAAAGCTATTCTAGATTGACCAGGTGAAATTACTGCTATTTGATTCAATCCACCGCCATGTAGATCTACTACTTGAGTATTTGAAGGTAGCATTAAACCAGTTGAAATATATTTTCTTTCTGAAAAAGTATTATTTCCAAGATTTTTATACCAGAATGCATAACCATACAAACCGGATACACCAATCAAATCGTCTCTTCCGTTATTATCTAAATCTGCGCTAGTTAACCCTTTAAGATCAACTATTTCTCCTTCTAACTGTACTGTCGTAGTTTCTGAACCGTTAAGCGAGCTCCGAACAATGATTGAATAGTTATCTTTAAAGCTTCCCTTGGCTAAAGCAACTTTTTTTCTACTTGTATCATCAAAGTTACCTACAGTAAAAGCTTTACTAGTGGCTGTGAAACTCGAAGATGAAATAAATAAAAAGGTAGAGTCCGAAGTATGTCGAAATACCGAATATCCGCTTCCCGTTCTAAAAAAAAGATCTTTAATTCCATCTTCATTTTCATCATCAATAATGATTTCCTGAAGGTAACCGCCAAAATTTTTAAGTTTATAATTTACATCAATCGAGTCTCCTAAGTTTTCATGCCAAACAAAGCTATCTTCTTCAGACCTTAAAAGAACAACATCTTTATCTCCATCCAAATCCATATCATACAAGTCTGCATCATTATTATGTACACTTTTAAGGCTAGTCCTCTCAAATTCTCCATCACCTAAAGGTTTTATTATGTTTACATAACGGGAAGAATTGCTAGAACTCATTATATCCATGTTACCATCCCCATCAAAGTCGGACAATGATAGATTGCTTGAAGATATATTACGTAAAATTTCTAAGCCTTCTTCGAAAGTTTGATCTCCATTATTTTTAAAAAGCCTTACAGAAGACTGATAACCAACCAAAAGATCCATATCTCCGTCGAAATCAAAATCTAGAACTACTGCGTCATTAGCACCTCCCAAGGGACTAGAGTCAACGTATATAGGTGCTAAAAACCTATCTAAGCCTCTGTTCAAGTATAAAACGACACTAGGACTATTATATGAAAGTACTATTACATCTTCACGACCATCTTTATTCACGTCACCTGTTCGGATATTGTTTGCTTCAAAAAAGTCATTCTTTGCAATTATTTTCTCTTCATCAAACAAGCTTTGATGAAGACTTTGAGAAAATGTTATTACCGAAAAGGTAAATATGTAAAGGAAGCTTAATAATAATATTGGGTAAATTTTCATACTTGTTTTGCGATAAAGGGCCATTAGGCAATAATGTGTTTCATTTTAATAATAAAAAAGCCGACTTGTTTTCACAAATCGGCTTTTGAATATCTAAGTAACTACTAAAACTATGCTACTACTACAGACTCAGCAAGAAGAGTTAATTTGTTATTAGCAGATTCAACAAAACCACCAGAAATGGTATAGTTTACTTCTTCGTTTTCTTTGCGAATTAGAACTGTGCCTTCTTCGAGTGTAGAAACGATAGGAGCATGATTTGCCTTAACTTCAAAACTACCATCAGTACCTGGCATTTTCACACCAGTTACCTTGCCTTCGTATAGAGTACCTTCAGGAGTTAATATTTGAGCATGAAATGTATTCATTTATTCATCCAATTATTAAGCTGCAGACTCTGCGAGTAGTGCTTTACCTTTTGCAATTGCTTCGTCAATATCACCAACCATGTAGAATGCATTTTCTGGAAGGTCATCAAGTTCACCATCAAGAATCATTCTAACACCTTTAACAGTGTCTTCAATCTTAACATATTTACCGGAAGCTCCAGTAAACTGCTCAGCTACGAAGAATGGCTGAGACATAAATCTCTGAAGACGTCTTGCACGGCTTACTACCAATTTATCTTCGTCAGAAAGTTCATCCATACCAAGAATTGCGATGATATCTTGCAAATCTTTGTAGTTCTGAAGAAGGATAGTTGTTCTACTTGCAGCATCGTAATGCTCGTCGCCAACTACTTTTGGATCTAGAATTCTAGAAGAAGACTCTAAAGGATCTACCGCTGGGTAAATACCGATTTGAGTTAAAGCACGGCTTAATGCAGTAGTTGCATCCAAGTGACTAAATGTTGTTGCAGGAGCTGGATCCGTCATATCATCAGCAGGTACATATACCGCTTGAACCGACGTAATAGAACCTTTTTTAGTAGAAGTAATACGCTCTTGCATCGCACCCATCTCAGAAGCTAATGTAGGCTGGTAACCTACTGCCGATGGCATACGTCCAAGAAGTGCAGATACTTCTGAACCCGCTTGAGTAAAACGGAAAATATTATCAATGAAGAGAAGAATATCTCTTGATACTTCATCACGGAAGTATTCAGCAACTGTAAGACCAGTAAGAGCTACACGAGCACGAGCTCCAGGAGGCTCATTCATCTGACCAAACACTAATGTTGCTTGAGATTCTTTTAATTTTGCTTGATCAACTTTTGAAAGATCCCACTCGCCTTTCTCCATTGACTCTTTGAACTCATCACCGTAATTAATTACACCTGATTCGATAAATTCACGAAGAAGGTCATTTCCTTCACGAGTACGCTCACCAACACCAGCAAATACTGAAAGTCCACCATGCTGCTTAGCGATGTTGTTAATCAATTCCTGAATCAATACTGTTTTACCTACACCAGCACCACCAAAGAGACCAATTTTACCACCTTTTGCGTATGGGCAAAGTAAATCTACTACTTTAATACCTGTTTCAAGCATTTCTGCAGAAGTTGCTAGGTCTTCGTAGCGAGGAGCTGGACGGTGAATAGGATAACTATTCTTTCCTTCTGGAGCAGTAATACCATCAATAGCTTCACCAACCACATTGAAAAGACGTCCACGGATGTCTTCGCCAACAGGCATAGAAATTGGTTTACCAGTATCTTCTACTTCCATTCCACGAACTAAACCGTCGGTAGAGTCCATCGCAATGGTACGCACACGATTCTCGCCAAGATGCTGAGCTACTTCAAGATATAGAGCTGAACCATCTTCGTTTCTAATTAGTAGTGCATTTGGAACGGGTGGTGTAGAACCGTCCAAAAAATCAACATCAACTACAGGTCCGATAACCTGTGCAATTGTTCCTTTATTCATGTGCGAAATTGCGTTTTTTTATTAAAATTTTTGGCTAAATAGCTCACCGAATAATTAAACGGCTTTAAAGACTGGCAAAGATAGGGAGATAAGCTCTCAGAGGCAATGGATTTCCAAATATTCTTTTAAACTAAAGTTCACAAATAAAAATAACTACTAATTCATTCACAGATTTAGCTTATTGTATTTGATCCGTGTGGAACTTACTTCTGTCTAAATAAGACACTAGAGTACTATTCCTAGTTTTTTTGGCTTCTTAAAAATTCAACATCTTCTCTTCCATACAACGTATGAACTCGGTTCGCTAACCCCTGCACTAAAACTTTTAAAACATAATGCTCATTTATTAGTTTTGTTTTATGTTGAACACAACTTAACCGCTACTCTAATTTTAGCATTATGTCATTTCTAATCGCTTTATTCCTATTCACAGCAACTTTCAGCACCCCTCCACCCGACACAACAGCTGTGGCTTCGAATATTGAAAAAGTAACCGTTTTCAGGAACCAAGCACAGATTGAACGAACTGCCACAATTAATTTAAAGGCAGGAAAAAATGTAATTGTATTTACCGATTTGGCGCAAAGTCTCCAAGAGAACAGTATTCAGATAAAGGCTAAAGGAACCTTTACCCTACTCTCTTTGACCACAAAGTTCAATTTTACTGAGACCAAAAATAGCAATACAAATATCGCAGCGCTAGAAAAGCAAAAAGCTGTACTTGAGGCCCAAGCTGATGAAAAACGAACAACACTTACGGTTAATGAAGGCGAAATTGGATTCCTAAAAGCCTCACAAAACATATTGAACAACAACAAATTGACAGGTGCCGAACTCAACGACTTGATGGCAACCTACCGTTCAAATCTCAGTCGCTTAGAAAAGGAAAAGTTAAACGCTCGTCGATCACTCAGAGAAATCGAGACTCAAATTCAGACAATAAATAATCAAATCAGGGAAGCTGGTGGTGTAAAAAGAGAAAGCTTTAGAGAAGTAGTGGCCGAAATTGAATCGGAAACAGATCAGAAATTAGAATTCCATCTACAATATCTAGTACGCAATGCGGGCTGGCGACCAACTTACGATATTCGTTCCGAAAATATTGAAGAACCCCTTTCTATCAATTTCAAAGCTAAAATATATCAGAATACGGGCTACGATTGGGATAATGTACAGTTTGTTGTAAACTCTGGAGACCCTTCTCAAAACATTGAACGTCCAATTCTAAACCCACTCTACGCCACTTTTTTCAGCTACAATTATGGCAGATCGAAACAGACAAGTCAAAAATCTCAAGCTAGTATAAACAGAACTGGGCAAAGAGGTGTTGTTACAGGCACTGTAGTAAGTTTGCGGGATGGAGAGTCATTAGCTGGCGCTACTATTATATTGAAGGAAATCAATTTGGGTGCATCAGCTGATAGAAACGGGCAGTTCACTATTTCTGGTGTTCCGAATGGCTCATATAACGTATCTGTTCAATATATCGGGTTTGCCACCTACTCAGGCACCGTAGTTATCTCCAACTCAGGTTTAGATATGAGAATCTCGCTGGCAGAAGCACTAGTAGGTTTGGATGAACTTGTGGTTACTGGCTACGGTGGACGCTCTAATAGAGTAGCAAAGGCTGCCCCTCCCCAACCTCATGAATCCGCCCCAGTATTTACTCAACAAATATCGAATCAAACTAGCTTTAGCTACGCCATAGAACGCCCATACAGTGTTCCTTCAGATGGAAAAGAATACACGCTAGAATTAAAACGAGAAACACCAAATACAGATTACAAATACAGTACTACTCCAAAGCTTTCGTCTTTTGCATATCTCGTTGGTGAAATAACTAATTGGGATGATTTAAATCTGATTGAAGGTGATGCCAACGTTTATTTCGATAACAGCTTTGTAGGAACTAACTATCTAAACCCTGTTGCCCTTCAAGATACTCTCGGCATTCTTTTAGGTAAAGATGAGCGTATTAACATTGAGCGTAAAAAGCTAAAAGACTTTGAAGAGCGTCGCTTCTTTGGAAGTAAAACGCGCGAAAGTCTCTCTTATGAAATCACCATCCGTAACACTAAGCCAGAAGCAATAACCATTAGTGTAGAAGATCAAATCCCTGTTTCAACGGATGAAAGCATCAAAGTAACACCAAAAGATATAAGTGGTGGAATGCTAGACAAGGAAACAGGAATCATCACTTGGGATTTAGTGCTAAAATCTAATGAAACAAAAAAGCTTCGTATTGACTTTGAGGTAGAATACCCGAAATCAAAAAAAATAATTTACTAATGGTTTAAACCTTATGAACGAAGTACCTAATACACCAAACCAGCGCTTTTCTGAAAGAAATGCTGTGCTTTTAAAAGCGGGATTAATCGCAGTAATAACTTTGCTTCTTTTAATCCCAACTGCAATGATTAACGGTTTAGTACACGACCGTGAATCTACTAAAAACCAAGCTATTAACGAGGTTGGTAGAAAATGGGGACTGGGACAAACGCTTACGGGACCATTTGTGACGGTTCCTTACACCATCACTGAGAAACGATACTCTCCTCGCGATTCAACCAATGTTTGGATTGAAAGAACAGAGTATTTAAATATTCTTCCTGAAAGTCTCGCTATTTCAGGAAGTATAGCTCCCGAAAAACGTTACCGAGGAATTTACGAGGTCATCGTTTATAATAGCGATATCACGCTTAGTGGAGACTTTGCCCTACTAATCCCTGAAACTTATAACATCAACCCCAAAGACCTTCAACTCGATAAAGCTTATTTGAGTTTTGGGATAAGTGATCTTAAAGGAATTGAAGACCAAATATCTTTAGAATGGGGACGTGAGAGTAAAATCTTCAATCCAGGAACGGTAACTTCTGATTTGCTTTCTTCTGGTATCAATGTGCCACTCTCACTTTCGCTTAATTCCAATAATGAGCTGATAACGAAGCCTTTCAATTTCAATGTGAAGCTAAAAGGAAGCGAGTACATCAACTTTGTTCCTGTGGGGAAAGTAACTGATGTAGAGCTTACTTCTGATTGGAATAATCCTAGTTTTGATGGCCCCTTTCTCCCCGATTCTCGAGAAATTGATGAAAATGGATTTACCGCCCAATGGAATGTATTACACCTAAACAGAAACTACCCTCAAGCTTGGATTGGCTCTCAACATAATGTCAAAGGTTCTGCATTTGGGGTGAATCTTCTCATTCCTGTAGATAGTTATCAAAAATCTGAACGGAGCATTAAATATGCTATTCTTTTTATTGGCCTTACATTTCTAGTTTTCTTCTTTATTGAGATTATAAACAAAAAAAGAGTACACCCTATCCAATACATTCTTGTGGGGCTTGCATTATGTCTATTTTATACTCTTTTGTTATCCATTTCAGAACATACTTCGTTCAATATTGCTTATGGTATTTCAACCTTACTTACCATCGGATTAATCTCAACTTATACCAAGACCGTGCTTAAGAGTAATGCTCTTACAGGCTTAATGGGTGGAATTTTAATTATCCTATATCTCTTTATTTTCATAATTATTCAGTTGCAAGATTATGCATTATTAATGGGAAGTATTGGCCTATTCATCATTTTAGGGCTTGTAATGTACTTTTCTAGAAAAATTGATTGGTACCAAATAAATAATGAAACGAAGTTGTGAGTTCTATTAGCAACTCCCCTCTTAAACTTTTATCTTTGTTTGTTATCCTAGCCGGTACCAGTATCGGCTGGTTTTGTTGAAGCAGACTATAATTTCAAAAGGTGGCTCGTTCACCTTTTTTATTAGCACAAACCCAAATTTTTAAATCCTGAATTCCTTGGAACCTGAATTATCAGAACGATCGGTAAGCGTCGAAATCTTAATTGGTTTTGACAAAGAGCAAGTATTAGACTATTCATTGGCTAACGACCTAGAGCCACGCGAACGCGCTCAGGTTCGGGAGTATGTGCAAAACATCTTACGCAGAAGAAGCTACCTCGATTTTATTATCGATCATTTTTCATCGGTTGGTATCGATGAGATGAAGCCTCAGCTAAAGAACATCCTTCGTTTAGCAATCTACGACTTACTATTTATGGATAGCACTCCAGATTATGCTGCTATCAATGAAGCAGTAGAAATTGCTAAATTTATGCTTGGTTCTAAAACTGGCGATTTAGTAAATGCCATCCTAAGAAATTTACAGCGCGAAGGAGAGAACCTTCCTAAACCAGCCTTTGAAGATCGTAACAAACTTGTTGCAACCACCTTCTCTCACCCTGAATGGTTAGTAGAGCGTTGGAGAAAACGTTTTGGTGAACGTGAAGCTTTCCAACTAATGCAAGCTAACAACACCCGACCTTCATTTTTCATCCGTGTTAACACTCTTCGTACAAAAGCGGAAAACTTTGTGATGCGTATGGACAAAATGGGTATCGAATATGAGGCGAGCGATTGGTTGCCGAATTTCTACAAAGTTGATTCAGTTCAACCGTTCATAGAAAAAGGATTACTTGCTAAAGGTTTGTGCCAAGTTCAAGATATCGCAGCTGGTTTTGCTCCTTTTGTATTAGACCCGCAACCAGGCGAAACAATTTACGATTTATGTGCTGCTCCTGGTACAAAATCAATTATGCTTGCTGACTTAACTGGCGGCGAAAGCTCTATTCTTTCTGTTGATATTTCTGCAGAACGTCTAGAAAAACTTGCTGAAAGTGCTTTAAGTCATGGTGCAGAAAACATCCGTATTAGACGTGGTGATGTACTCGAACTTTCTCTTCCACTAGCTGATGCTGTTCTTTTAGATGCACCTTGTACAGGTACTGGTGTTCTTAGTAAACGAGCTGACTTACGCTGGAGACGTGACGAAGAAGGCCTCAAAAAAGCAGTTGAACTACAAGAGCAACTTCTTGAAGAAGCTGCAAATATGGTGAAATTAGGCGGCCGTTTGGTATATAGTACCTGCTCTTTAGAACCAGAAGAGAATATGGAGCAAATACACAAACTTATTGCCAAAATGGACGATAACTTCGTACTAGAACCACTTGAAGATTTCGTTCCTGAAGAAGTGCTTACCGAAGATGGTAAAGCTTACCAAACATTCCCTCACATCCATGGTTGTGATGGACACTTTGGCGTTCTTCTAAAAAGAATTAAGTAAGACAATTCTATATTTTAAGTGGCAAAGTGATAAAACGCTTTGCCACTTTTTTATTTCTGATAACCAACTCAATCGATTTTTACTGTGAGCAACCCTTCTACCAACAGAAAAGAAATTCCTGCACAATACGATCCAACCCAAGTTGAGGATAAATGGTACAGCTACTGGATGGAACACAAGTATTTCCATTCAACGCCAGACGAGCGTGAGCCTTACACCGTTGTCATTCCTCCACCCAACGTAACTGGCGTGCTGCACATGGGGCACATGCTTAATAACACCATTCAAGATGTGTTAGTCCGTAAAGCGCGTATGCAAGGTTATAATGCTTGTTGGGTACCTGGAACCGATCACGCTTCTATTGCTACCGAAGCAAAAGTTGTTCGTAAACTTCGTGAAGAAGGCATCAAAAAAAGAGATTTAACAAGAGATGAGTTTCTAGAACACGCTTGGGATTGGACACACAAACATGGCGGAATCATCCTTGAACAACTTAAGAAATTAGGTGCAAGTTGCGATTGGGATCGTACTACTTTCACTATGGATGAAAAATATTCTGAAAGCGTAATCGATACCTTTATTGATTTGTATAACAAAGGTAAAATCTATCGCGGTGCAAGAATGGTGAATTGGGATCCATCTGCCTTAACAGCTTTGAGCGACGAGGAAGTAATTCACAAGGAAGTAAATTCCAAGCTATACCACGTTCGCTACAACATCGCTGGTAGTGACAACGAGTTTGTTACCATCGCCACTACCCGACCTGAAACAATTTTAGGTGATACCGCCATTTGTATTCACCCAGATGACGAACGATATACTCATCTGCATGGTAAAAAAGCCATTGTTCCACTTATAAATCGCGAAGTTCCAATTATTCTAGATGAATATGTTGAAATGGAATTTGGAACGGGCTGCTTGAAAGTAACCCCAGCTCACGATGAAAACGATTATAACTTAGGCCAAAAGCACCAACTTGAAACCATCAACATTATGAATGCGGATGGAACTATTAGTCCTGAAGGTATTCTCTATGTTGGTTTAGATCGCTTTGAAGTTCGTAAACAAATTTCAAAAGATCTTGAAACTGCAGGACATCTTGTAAAAACTGAAGAATACACCAATAAGGTTGGCTATTCTGAACGTACTGATGTTGTAATAGAACCTCGTTTATCACTTCAGTGGTGGGTTTCTATGAAAGAATTGAGCGAGCCTGCTTTGGAAAACGTGATGAACGATAACATCCGCTTCCATCCTCCGAAATTTAAAAACACCTACCGTCATTGGATGGAAAATGTACGCGACTGGTGCATTAGTCGTCAACTTTGGTGGGGACATCGAATTCCGGCATTCTATTATGGCGAAGATGAAAATGATTTTGTAGTAGCTAAAACAATTGAACAAGCTCTTGAGTTTGCTAAAGAAAAATCTGGAAACTCAAGTTTAACTACAGCCGACCTAAAGCAAGAAGAAGACGTACTCGATACGTGGTTTTCGTCTTGGTTGTGGCCAATTTCTGTGTTCGACGGTTTCTATAGCAAAAAAGAAGTTGATTACTACTACCCAACAAATGATTTGGTTACCGCTCCAGAAATAATGTTCTTTTGGGTGGCGCGTATGATTATTGCGGGTTACGAATATAAAGGCGAATTACCATTCAAAAATGTGTATTACACTGGGATTGTTCGCGATCAACTTGGTCGAAAAATGAGTAAGAGTTTAGGTAACTCTCCTGACCCATTGGATTTAATTACTCAGTACGGTGCCGATGGCGTTCGTATGGGAATGCTTTTTGCCACACCTGCGGGTAACGACCTTCCCTTTGAGGATAAACTTTGCGAGCAAGGAAGTAAATTCTCGAATAAAATCTGGAATGCTTTCCGTTTTCTAACCATGAACATGGAAGAAGGCGTTGAATACACTCCAACAACAAAAATCGATTCTGAAAATCTTGTAGATCGATGGATAATGGCTCGTGTTCATCAAACTATAAAAGATGTTGAAGAAGACTTCCTAAACTATCGTTTAAATGATGCCCTCAAAAAAGTGTATTCATTAATTTGGGATGATTTCTGTGATTGGTACATCGAACTTGCGAAACCTGACACCTACGGCGATAAGTTTGATACCAACAAAATGAATGTTGCTTTGGGTATTTTTGAGCAGTTGATGAAACTCCTCCACCCTTTTATGCCATTTATTAGTGAAGAAATCTGGCAGTACATATCAGAACGTAGACCCGATGAAGCATTATGCGTTGCTAGCTGGCCTGCTTATGATGCAACTTTCGATAATGCAGACGACGTAAAGCTTTTTGAAACTCTCCAACAAACAGTTTCAGCATTAAGAAATATCCGTGCTGAAATGGGCGTTTCTCCAAAAACTGAGCTAGAAGTGCTGATTAAACCCTCTAACGAAGATTTACAGAATTCTATTTCTCAAAACAGCTGGATTTTAAACAAACTTCAATCGCTTGAAAGTTTAACCATTGAAGCTAATTTAGAGAAACCAAAAGCTAGTTCATCAGCTATTGTTGGTAACTTAGAAGTGTTTGTTCCACTTGTTGGCCTCATTGATGTTGACAAGGAAAAAGAACGCCTCCAAAAGGAAATCACACGCATTGAAGGCTTTTTGAAACAAGTTAATGGCAAGCTAAATAACGAACGTTTTGTAGGAAGTGCTCCTGAGCAAGTAGTTCAGAATGAACGTAATAAAAAACGTGACGGCGAAGCTAACCTAGAAAAGCTTACACAACAACTTCGAGATTTCGAATAACACTTTCGTAATCTATACTTTTTGAACTGGAATAATTGGATGTATCTTATCTAATTATTCCAGACTAAAAGAGCACTTCTTTTTTGGTGCTCTCGAGATACTTTTTTCTATGAAGACATTTTCATTACAAGCTGAAGAGCCCCAAAATAACCAAGACCTCTTAAAAGGCTTGAACGAGCAACAACGCAAAGCTGTTTCTCATACTGATGGCCCGCTTTTAATTATTGCAGGTGCTGGCTCTGGTAAAACCCGAGTACTTACCTATCGTATTGCTTATCTGTTGCAACAGTTTAAAGCTGCACCTAATGAAATTCTTTCGCTAACTTTTACCAATAAAGCTGCGAAGGAAATGAAAGAGAGGATTCGTAACCTTATTGGCGATAAAGCTCAAAAGCTTTGGATGGGTACATTCCACTCCATTTTTTCCAAAATCTTGCGCTTTGAAGCAGATAAACTTGGCTACGGAAAAGATTTCACAATCTACGATACAAGTGACTCTGAGACCGTTGTAAAACAGATCCTTCAAGAGCTAAATTTCGATCCGAAAGAGATTAAACCAAAAACTATTCGGAATAAAATTAGTGACGCCAAAAATCAACTTATCACTCCTGAATATTACCAAGAGAAATTTATTGGAAGCACTCTTGATGACATTACTGCACGTGTTTATACTATTTATCTGAAGCGTTTAAAACAGAGTAACGCTATGGATTTTGATGATTTACTCATCAAACCCATCGAGCTTTTTGAAAAATTCCCTGAAGTGCTTGAAGCCTATCAAGATCGTTTCAAATATATTCTTATTGATGAGTATCAGGATACAAACCACGCCCAATACAAAGTAACAAAAATGCTGGGCGAGAAATACAAAAACATTTGTGTGGTAGGTGATGATGCCCAGAGTATTTACTCGTTTCGTGGAGCTGATATTGCTAATATTCTTAACTTTCAGCAAGATTACGACAAAGCCACACAAGTTCCTCTAGAGCAAAATTACCGCTCTACAAAGTCAATTTTGATGTGTGCCGACTCTATCATCAAAAAGAACTCTAATCAGCTTGATAAAACTCTTTGGACTGATAAAAGTGCTGGTGACCCTGTAGTAGTTCTAGATAATTTTGACGAGCGTGATGAAGCCAATCGTGTTGCTAGCTACATTTATGACTTAAAGCTTAGACATGGTTACAAAAACAATAAGTTCGCAATTTTATACCGCACCAATTATCAGTCGCGCGTTTTTGAAGAAGCCCTTCGTCGTAGAGATCTTACCTATCAACTTGTTGGAGGTTTGTCTTTCTATCAACGTAAAGAGATAAAAGATGTCCTTGCCTATCTAACGCTTTTGGTTAATCCACACGATGAAACCAACCTTGTTAGAATCATTAACGAACCTTCTCGTGGTATTGGCAATAAATCGATTCAAGACCTTCGTAAAAAAGCAAGAAGTGAAGGTCGTTCCGTTTGGTCTATTTTAGAACATGTAGAAAATTCTGATGTATACAAACCAGCCAAAGTTCGTATTCGTGAATTTGTTGACATGATTACCCGTTTACGCAGCGACCTAGAAAACGGAAGTCGTAACTTAACAGAAATTACGCGAAATGTTCTTGAGCAGTCTGGCTATATGAAAGCATTAGTTGAAGAAAATTCGCAAGAATCGATGATGCGCCGAGATAACATTTTGGAACTTCAGAATGCAATTTCTTATTACGAAAAAGGAAGTAAAAAGCCATCTCTAAGTGCCTTTCTTCAGGAAATAAGCCTCATAACTGATAGCGATAAATTTGACGAAAACAAACCTGCTATTACATTAATGACCGTTCATGCTTCTAAAGGTCTTGAATTTCCAGTAGTGTTTGTGGTTGGTTTAGAAGAGAATCTTTTCCCAGTTGGTGGCCGTGAAGGGTTTTCCGCAGATATTGAAGAAGAGCGACGTTTATTTTACGTTGCCATTACACGTGCAGAAGAAAGGCTCTATTTTAGCCATTGTAGATCGCGTTATAAATTTGGTGAAGAACAACGTCAATTACGATCTCGCTTTTTAGATGAAGTTAACCCAGGTGTTGTACGAACGGAGACAGGAGCTACAATCTCACAACGTACTGATAGATATTCTTTAGAAGAGCCTAAGTCAAAATCGACTTCCTCTTCAACCAACATAGAATATGACTGGGATAAACCCGTTAGCACCAAGTCTCCTTCGTCCACAACTATACATTATGATTACTCTGATGGCGGTGATCCGTTCCAAGTTGGCGTTCGTGTTGTACATGCCAAATTTGGAGTTGGAAAAATCATTAGCCGAAGTGGATTAGGAATGGACAGTAAAGTTGTCGTATTTTTCAAAGAACGAGGACAAAAAAAGTTAATGCTTAAAGCAGCACCCTTACAGGTTATTGATTAGAAAGACGGGATATCCCACATTCATTATGCGGTCAGTATTATTTACCATTTTTATTGGGCTGATAACACTATGTTCTGGTTTTGCACAACCAGTTTTAACACCTAGAAACATTGCGCTTGGTGGAGGTGGAAGTACATACATTACCGATTATAACGCCAATTTCTACAACCCAGCTAACCTTCTTATCAAAGACAGAAAAGGAGATGTTGATTTCGGTTTCCTAATTACGGGCTCTTATTTTATTCCCGTACAAAGTTTCAGCAATCTAGATAATCAACGCAAAAATTTTGAAGATTACCTTACCAGATACAAACCTGGAAATTACTCGATTACACCTCTTGATAAAGCTGACATTATTGAAAATAATTACGCAAAAGATAAACTAACCTCCCCCCATCAATCTAGGCTTGAGTCTACGCTTTTTGGTATACACTGGAAAAAAGATCAAAAAGCTTACTCATTAGCATTTAGAACTCGTACTTCCTCTAGCTTTGAAGTTGGTCGAAATTGGTATACAGATATTCCTGTAACTACCGAGGGAACTGATATAAGTAACCAAACCTTAAAGCACCGATATCAAACGCTACATGAAGTTTCCTTTGGTTATGCCGAATCAATGAGCTTCTTCAATGGAATGAGTTCAAGAATCGATAATTTTATTGTGGGTATTGCACCCAAGTTGGTATTGGGTGGAGCTTATCAAAATGCTAGTTGGCAAAACGTGTACAAGCAAGAGCCAAACTCAAACGAAATTAAACGTTACCAAAATTTTGAATATTCAGCTGCTGGAAATTTCAGTGATGCAACCACAGAGTATCTAACAGGTACCCCAGTCAATCAAGCTATTCGAAATAATATCAACCCAATTAGTAACCAAGCATTCGATATTTATGGCGTAGGAGCTGGCTTAGATATAGGCTTTACGTATCTACTCACTATTGGTAGCGACCTTTCAACTTTACAACCAAAAATCCAACAAACCAGAAGATCTCTTAGGTTAGCTTTCTCAATAACTGACATTGGCTTTGTATCGTACAAAGACAAAGGTGTTGACTACGATTCAGCCAAGGATACCACAGTGGTTAACAATTACCCAAATAGTGCAAACGATGCTTTTGTTGGTGCTCCAGGGCAATTTATTCAGTACGTTGATCAATTTGGAGAAGGAAATCCTTTTCAGAGCTTTACTGCAAATTCAAAAACATTTTCAGTCCTCCTTCCTACTGCGCTTCATGCCGGTATTATGCTTGAGCTTAACAGAATTAAACTATCAGGTGACGTTAGTATGGGGCTCACAAACAACGCATTTAATTCCAAAAAAATAATCGCGTCTGTAGGTGGAGAGTTACGAATTCTAAAATTCCTGCCACTTAGAGCGGGAATGCAACTAGCCTCAGAACTTCCCGGTTTTGTAAGTTTTGGAACAGCAATTGAAACGAGGTTTTGGGACCTATCCCTTGCTACACAATTATCTACAAGTTCGTTACGCTCAAATACCGTATTTGCTGGTATAACCGTTGCTGCATTACATTTTCATTTGTAAGACTGTCAGTTTGCCCTACTTTGCTGTCATAGGGCTAAAATATATGACGCTTTGTTTGAGTATCAAGTTTGGCTTCGTATTTGCGTAACCAGACAAAAGTATAAAATTCGATTTTAATAATATTTATGAAAGACCGCTTTAACATATTTAATGAACTAAGTGATTCAGAAGATGATTTTGAAGATTTTGAGCAGGCTATTCCGTTAATGTCTGAAGAAGAAGAACAAGAATTATATGACTCTGTAGTTCCAAGCTCACTTCCCATTTTACCCTTAAAAAATACTGTTCTTTTTCCTGGAGTAGTAGTTCCGATTACTGTTGGCAGAGACCGCTCTCTAGCTTTAGTTAAAGAAGCATATGCTACCGACAAAATTATTGGTGTAGTAACCCAGAAAGATGAAGATATTGAAGAACCTAAAGCGTCTGATCTGTATACAATAGGTACAATGGCAAAAATCATTAAGTTGATTAAAATGCCTGACGGTTCTAAAACTATTGTAATTCAAGGCAAAACCTCGTTTGAAGTTTCTGAATTCACACAAGAGAATCCTTATTTCAAGGCTGACGTAAAAGGTTATCCAAAAGAGATGGATATTCAAGGGCTAGAACTTGATGCGTCTATAAGAAATATTAAAGAGACTGCAACTCGTATTATTAATATGTCTCCTAATATTCCAACGGAGGCAACCATTGCTGTCAATAATATTAATAGCCCCTCTTTCTTACTGAATTTCATTTCTTCGAATTTGAATGTTGGCTCAAAAGAAAAACAAGGCTTACTCGAAATTAAGACCTTCTCTCAGAATCTTGATTCGGTAATGGAACATCTTGAAAAAGAAGTTCAAGTGTTAGATATGAGTGAAAAAATTCGCACTAAAGTAAAGTCTGACATCGACGACCAACAAAGGGAATTTTACCTTCGCCAGCAGATGAAAGCTATTCAAGAGGAATTAGGTGAAGATGCTGAGCACCAAGAAGTAGAAAAGCTTAAAGAACGTTTAGCTAAAAAGAAGCTTCCCGAGTATGCTCAAAAGGAAGCTGAAAAAGAGATGCGTCGCTTAGAGATGACTCCTAATGCATCCCCTAACTATGGTATCATCCATAGCTATTTGGAGTGGATTTTAGACCTTCCTTGGGACGAGTACTCTGAAGATCGTTTAGATTTAGCATACGCCAAACAAGTGCTCGAAGAAGATCATTATGGGCTTGAGAAAGTAAAGAAGCGTATTATAGAATACCTTGCGGTTCTTAAACTTAAACAAGACATGAAGGCTCCAATCCTGTGTTTTTACGGACCTCCAGGTGTTGGTAAAACATCTCTTGGGAAATCTATCTCTCGTGCTTTAGGGCGAGAATTTGAACGATTTAGTTTAGGTGGAATAAGAGATGAAGCTGAGATTAGAGGCCATAGAAGAACTTACATCGGAGCACTACCAGGTAGAATACTCCGTTCAATGAAAAAAGCAGGAAAAGGAAACCCAGTTATCATGCTCGATGAGATTGATAAAGTGGGCTCAGACTTTAGAGGCGATCCAACTTCTGCACTTCTTGAAGTATTAGATCCAGAGCAGAACGATACATTTAGTGATAATTATCTGGAACTTGAATACGACTTGTCGAAAGTTCTATTTATTGCTACTGCAAACTCGTTAGATACTATACCAGCGCCCCTTCGTGATCGAATGGAAATTATCAACATCAGTGGTTACACTCTTGAAGAAAAAACTGAGATTGCTAAGAAATATTTGATTCCTAAACAGATTAAAGAGAATGGTCTTAAAGACGATCAAATAACTTTTTCTGAGGCTTCAATTGAAAGAATTATTGACGAATTTACACGCGAATCTGGAGTAAGGAATTTAGACCGCGAAATTGGTAGTGTTTGCCGTGGTGTTGCAGCAAAAGTTGCTGGTGGAGAGCTTAACTCATTTTCTGTTGAAATAGAAGATGTTGAAGATTTTCTAGGTAAACAAAAATACTACAGCGATGTTGCAGAACGTACAACCGTTCCTGGCGTAGCTACAGGCCTAGCTTGGACTCCTTTCGGCGGCGATATCCTATTCATTGAAGCAAGTGTTTCAAAAGGTTCTGGCAAGCTAAACATTACAGGCCAATTGGGTGATGTAATGAAAGAATCTGCCATGTTAGCAATCTCCTACTTGAAAGCACATGCCGATGAAGCTGGTATTCCAGAAGACGCCTTCAAATATTGGGATCTTCATATTCACGTTCCTGCAGGCGCTGTTCCAAAAGACGGACCTTCCGCCGGTGTTTCACTTATGACCGCTATAGCTTCTATCTTTACCCAGCGTAAAGTTAAAGGCTCAATTGCGCTTACAGGTGAGATTACACTAAGGGGCTTAGTACTACCAGTAGGTGGAATTAAAGAAAAAGTACTTGCAGCAAAAAGAGCCGGTATAAAACATGTACTGCTTCCTAAAAAGAATGAGAAAGATGTTTCTGAAATTGAAAAAGATGTGATTGGAAGTCTAAAAGTAGACTATCTAGAACGCATGGATTCTTTATTAGAAATTATCTTAGAAAAAGACGCAATTACTGACCCTGTTGAATTTTTTAAAGTAAGTGACCAGCATAAATCAACAATAGCTGGAAAAAGTAACCAAGCTCAAGAGACTGTTACAAGCCACTAATTCTTTATAATTCAGAATATTTAAAAGCCTGTTTGTGTAAATCATAAACAGGCTTTTTTTATCGTTTTAATCACGAGGTTTCTTATTTTAAGGCCATGATACAAGCAAGAGTAATTCAGTCTACTGGGAGTTGGTACATCGTAGATACGGGTAGTGAGATTGTCCATTGTCGACTACCTGGACGATTTAGGCTAAATGATAAAAAGCTTACAAATCCCGTTGCCGTTGGCGATTTGGTCGACATCAATAAAAATGAGGACGGAACCGGTGGAATTGAGAAAATTCATGACCGTGTAAATTATATTACTCGCCAAGCAACTCATGGAAAAAGAGGCGAGCATATACTTGTATCAAATTTAGATTATGCCTTTGTTGTTCAGTCAATTCAAAAACCAAAGTTGAAAGAAGGTTTTATCGATCGTTTCCTAGTTACTTGCGAGGCTTATGATGTTAAACCAGCTATAATTATCAACAAAATGGATTTAGCTTCAGAATCTGATATCGATTTTCTGAGTAATTTACTGGCTGTGTATGAAAAACTAGAATATCCTGTGTTTTTAACAAGCATAGAAGACTTAGATTCTTTAGAAGAACTCAAAGAAACTTTATCTGGTAATACCTCCGCTTTCATTGGCCCTTCTGGAGTAGGTAAAACAAGTCTATTAAATACTATTGATCCAGAGTATAATCTAAAAGTGGGTGCTGTATCAGAGTCATCCAACAAAGGAAAACATACCACTACTTTCGCACAACTCATTCCTCTTAATAGTGGCGGATATTTAGTAGATACCCCTGGCATTAGAGAATTTGGCCTTGTAAATATAGAGCCTTGGGAACTTTCACTTTTTTTCCCAGAGATGCTTGAACCAAGGCAACGTTGCCGATTCAACACTTGTACTCACATCCATGAGCCAGGATGTGGAGTAATTAAAGCTTATGAAGAAGGTTTAATCGACGTAAATCGTTATAATTCTTACATAAACATGCTCGAATCTATTGAATCTAAAAGTTTTTAATACCTCAAAAAGGGTATAAGATTTCAAAATTTTATTGCTAATATTAGTCAAACAACCAAAAAAATGGTAATTAGGAGAATTAGGATGAAGAAATTTACACAAAAATATTTAACAGGCGTTTTATTGCTTGGTATACTAGCCGTATCAGCACCAGTTAAAGCACAACTTGGAGATGCTGGCGAAATATTAAAAGCTGGTACTGCCGATGCAAATTTAGTTCTTAAAAGTTATTTAGAACCATTCGGCAAGGGATTTGGCGCAAGCATGAATACTGGCTGGTTCACTTCTGCTGGAACTCACAGCATGTTAGGTTTTGATTTAAGCCTTAATGTTGGGGCTGCAATTGTTCCTAGCTCAGGGCTGACTTTTGACGTGAATAGTCTCGGGCTAAGTAATTTAAAGGTTACTAGTGGTAGTTCGGTTACGCCTACCATTAACGGTGAAGATCAAACAAGTACAAAGCTTGGCTCTTACTGGAATGATCCAACAACACCAAGTTCAAATGAAGACGATATACTTTTTGAATTTGATGCACCTGCTGGCGTTGGTTTCGAATACGTTCCTGCTCCAATGGTTCAAGCGTCAGTGGGCTTAATCAAAAGCACCGATTTATCCCTACGCTTTATTCCAAAAACTGATCTTGGAAAGGATTTTGGTTCTATTGGTTTAGTGGGCTTTGGTGTAAAACATAGCTTAAATCAATGGGTACCTGGCGGAAAATTATTACCAGTAGATATTTCGTTACAAGCTGGATACACCACCTTAACAATGGATGTTCCGTTTGATGTAAACCCTGAAACTGGAGCCGATATTAAAAACGACTATGCAGCAACTACTTGGGATGATCAAGGCTTAGAGTTTGAGTCCACAGCATTTACAGTTAATGCCATTGTAGGGAAATCGTTGCCATTTATCTCTGGGTATATTGGTGTAGGTTATGAGTCTTCCGAAACCTCGATTGCAACACCTGGTTCATTTCCAATTACTTCTGTGAACGACAACTACCATCCTGTTTCTAGCCCTCAAACAAAGAAAATTGAAGCAATTGTTGACCCTATTGATATCAAAATTAAAGGTGACAATTCTTTACGAGCATTTGCAGGCTTTCAGCTAAAACTTGCGCTAATCAAGATTTTCGCAAACTATACAGCTTCTACTTACTCATCTTTTAATGCTGGGTTCGGAATCACTTTCAGGTAAGTAATCTAACTAGTATTCTTTTAAATAAAAAAGGCGCTCAATTGAGCGCCTTTTTTATACTGATAATTCGAGATTAGCTAGAGTTGGATGTTCAACTTTCTCATCCGTTTCTATAACCCCATCTCTGAGGCGTACAATGCGCCGAGAATGCTCTGCAATCTCATTCTCATGAGTTACTAAGATAATAGTGTTTCCTTGGCGGTAAAGCTCTTCAAAAAGCATCATTATCTCTTCCCCTGTTTTAGTATCTAAGTTCCCCGTAGGCTCATCGGCCAAAAGAATAGAAGGTCTATTTACAAGAGCACGAGCAATAGCCACTCGTTGTCGCTGACCACCCGAAAGTTCATTCGGTTTGTGATCTAGTCTAGTACCTAACCCAACTTTTGTAAGTACTTCAGTAGCTCTTTCCTTTCTTTCTTGGGATTTTATACCTGCATAAATTAAAGGAAGTTCAACATTGGCCAAACATGATGTTCTAGGTAAAAGGTTGAACGTTTGAAATACGAAACCAATTTCTCTGTTTCTAACCTCAGCGAGTTCTGCATCATCCATTTCACTTACACGGTTATTGTTTAAGATATATTCTCCAGATGAAGGAGTATCTAAACAACCAATCATATTCATCAAAGTAGACTTACCTGAGCCAGAAGGCCCCATGATTGCAATGTATTCGTTTTCTAGGATATTAAAGCTAACGCCATTTAGCGCTTTCACCACGGTTTCTCCCATCTGGTAAAAACGAGTAAGGTCTGTTATCTCTATTATTGGTCTCGCTGACATAATGCCCTTAATTTTTAATTGACGCTAATTCGGTTTTTGTGGTCTGGTCGTCCACATTATCACCATCAGCTAGTGTTCTTGATAAAATTCTATAGCTACCAGTTACAATTTTATCTCCAGCTTCCACACCAGCCAAAATTTGTATATGCGTGTTGTCACTAATTCCAGTTTCAACTTCCGTTCTAACAGCTTTCCCGTCTTTTACTATAAAAACAACTTTACGTAAATCTTCCTTTTTTACCACAAGATTATCGTCTACCTGCTTTGTGCTATCAGCAGAACTTGAATTTCTCTTTTTCTTATCTTTAGAAAAGTCTCGTACAGTAACTGCTTGAATTGGAATTGATACTACATTTACTACCGATTCTGTTTCAATATCCACAGTTGCTGACATACCTGGCTTAAAGTTAGGAACAAAGTTTTTTTCTGGATTCTCTTCACTTTTACTCTGCACCAATTTACTTCCATGCATGCTCAAGTTATGAGGGGTAATTATTCTCACTTTAACCTGATAGTTTGTTACTTGTTCACTTGAACCTGTACCAGTTATTCTAGCGGAATTAGCAATTTCAGTAACAATTCCATTAAATCTTTTTTCTGGGTAAGCATCCACCTCAATACGTGCTGTATCTGACGAGGTTATGTTTACAATATCATTCTCGTTTACTTCTACAAGAACTTCCATTTTATCCAGTAAAGAAACTCGCATCATATCAGTACCTGCCATTTGCGAGTTCCCTAACACACGCTCACCTAACTCAACGGTAAGACCTGTTATAGTTCCATCTTGAGGTGCTCTGATAACTGTTTGCTGGAGTTCTTCCTTAGCTTTTCTTAGCTGAGCTTCAGCACTTTGAATTTGATACTTTGATGCTAGTAAACTAGCTTTTTGAGATTCAAAATTAGCTTTAGTTTGAATAAAGTCTAATTCTGAAATCACATTTCTTTCGTAAAGCTCTGTATTCTTTTCATGAATTGCTTCAGCCTGAATGAGTGTAGCCCTAGTTTGCTCTAATCGAGCTTTTTGGGCCAATAACGCTGCGTTTAAATCATCAATTCTAGCTTGGTAGATATCAGGCTTAATACGAACGAGCAAGTCACCTTTGCGAACAAAGTCACCTTCCTTCACGGCAAGCTCAATAATTTCACCAGAAACATCTGGACGAATAATAACTTCAATTTCAGGCTGTATTTTCCCTGAAGAAGAAACAATCTGGGTAATGGTTTTAAGTTTTGCAGTTTCGGTATCAACTTTAACTTCTGAAGCATTGTTTCCAATCACTCCAGTATATCTGAGACCTACTCCTACCAATGCTATTGCAACAATTACACCTACAAACCAAAGTATGATTTTTCCAGATGATGATTTTTTATTCGCCATAATATTTTTTTGTTTCTAGATAGATTTAATTAAAACTAACATCCGTTAGGTTAAGCTTACCCAAGTAATAATCTAATAGCTTCTCTTGGAATATTAGGTTATAAAGGGCGCTTGTTTTGGAAGACTGCGCGTTGAAATACTGTGTTTGAGCTTGGCTCAACTCTATGAGTGTGCTCGCCCCTACATTATATCTCTCCTGCTGAGTCTCAAATGCTTTCTCTGCAGCAATCAAAGATTTATTAGCCGCAGCTAATTGCGATACATTCGATGAATAATCATTAAAAGCTTGTGTTACCTCTTGAATTACTTGAAGTGTGGTATTCTCAAGTCCTAGTTCAGCGTTTTTTAAACTTACTTTTGCGGATTGGATCTGAGTCATTCTATTCCAGTTGTTAAAAATTGGAAGGCTCAACGATAGCCCAATCGATTTATTAACACGTTGGTCAAAAAATTGGTCGTTAAATGAAACTTTGTCATTAGTGATACGATCTCTTGTTTGATCACTAAAGCTAGATGATAAGGAAGCACTTCCACTAAGAGTTGGCAATAAGCTACCTTTAGCTAGCTGTAGAGAGTATTTCAAAGACTGAATATTAAATTCGGTACTTTTCAAATCAGAACGAGAAACTAATGCTTCATCAATTAAGTCTTTAACATTATACCCTGCCATCGCAGACGCTTGAGCAGACTCTGGGTCGAAATTAGGTACTACAAACTCGTATTCTTTTAATGGATCAATTTGTAGCGATCTAACTAACTGTAGTTTAGTTAGCTTTAAAGAATTCTCTCTTTGAATTACTGTAAACTCATTATTTGCAACCGTGGCTTCTTGGTTATACAAATCAACACTTGGTCTAGAACCTACTTCTACCTGAGCTTTGGTCTGCTCTAATACTTTCTGTGAAGTTTCTAGATTATCAATAGCATCTTCTAAAAGCTGGCTGTTTAATAAAACCTGTAAGTATCTTGTTGCTGCCTCAAAGATTACATTTTCTTTAATTCTATTAAGGTTTTCTTCGCTAGAAAGTTTATTAGTCTTGCTAGATCTAAGAGTTAAAATATTACTGAAACCATTAAAAATAGGTAGGCTAGCATTTATTCGACCACTTGCGTTTGAGGAAGTTACATCTGTAAAAGCTAAATTCTCTTGAACAAACTGCTGTCCTGTTTGAGATGAATAACTCATACTAGAGCTAATGTTAGGCAAGAAATCTGCCATCTCACTTGTAATTCTATATTCGGCTAAATCTAAGTTATTCTTAGCAGTTTTTAACTGGTAATTATTCTTTAGAGCAAGTTCAATGGCGTCTTGTAGAGTAATTGTCTTCTTTGCTTCTTGTGCAAAAACAATGCCCGTGCTTATTACGGTTACAAGTACCGTCATTAATAATGATTTTTTCATCTTTTGAATTCTTTTTATGTTGATGGTTGGCTTCCACGTTAGACGACAAATTTAGTTGCAAATTTGTTGTAGTATATCTGACTTTATAAACCTTTTACAGAAATTTTACGTGATCAACTAGTCTTGAGGGTTTTTATCACTAGAAATTTTACTCTCTACATAATCTGTAATGAGTGATATTCCTTTTTTAGTTATCATTCTTTTAAGCTCTGAGCCTAAAAGATTCCCTACACTATTTTGACTTTCGTATCCTCTTTTTCTCGAATGCCCTAACATGTAACCTACTACTAAAGATATACCTAGAGCTGGGAGTGGGAATTTTCGAATTGTGGATTTTGGATCTAAATTTTGAACAACGCCTTCCTTCACAGATTCGATAGAATCATCTAATCCACTTTGAAGACGAGTTATTTCACTCTCTAGTTCTTGTTTTTTTCTCTCTAACTTTGAAATATTCTGATTTGCCAATTTAGTTCACCTCATCTTGATTTATAGTTGATAAGAGTTTTGGAGATTCTAGCTCTGTATCTTCATCTTGGTCTTCTAAACCTGCTAATATTTCTTCCATAAATTGAGCTTGTACTTTTTTGGCAATTCCTTTTGGTTTAAAAAGTAACAATAGTATGCCGAAAACAAGCGTAACACCACCTATTAGAAAAAAACCATATGCATTGCTATCTAGTATTTCACCCAAATAAAACCCTAAACCCAATAGGGTAAAAAGTAGGCCTATCATTACAATAGATATCACAAAAAGTTGTTGTACCGTTTGCCCTAAAATTTGAGTTGCTTTCTCACTACCATTAAGAACTAACAACTCCATACGAGCTTCGATATAACTCTTTAAATCTTTAGTTACATTTTTTAAGCTTTGCCCTAATAAATCCATTTCAATCCTCTGAGCTGAGTATTTTCCCTACCAAAAAGCCAATAGTCAGGCCAACAAGAATACTTTTTATTGGATGTTTTCTAATAGTACTTTCAGCTTTATCCTTAATTTCTTCTGCTCTTACCTGTAGATTTTCATCTGCTAGTAGCTGTTTACCTCGGCCAATAGCGGTATCTAACTTCTCATTGAGGTTTTTGATTAATTCATCATTCATTTTAATGCCCTTTTTTAACTAATTACCTTTCTAAAATAAGCAATTAGTTATTCATAACGTAGGCTTTCGATAGGATCTAATTTAGAAGCTTTATACGCAGGGTAAACGCCAAATAAGAGACCAATAATTGTCATACCAAAAAAGCTCAAAATTACCGACCAAATGGGTACTACAACATCCGATTCAAGAAAATAGGCCGCTATATTACCAACCCCAATCCCAGAGATTAAACCGATTAACCCTCCAATTTGGCAGATAAATATGGTTTCCATTAAAAACTGATTTACAATAGCTTTTCTTGTCGCACCTACTGCTTTTCGAATCCCAATCTCACGAGTACGCTCCGTAACCGAAACAAGCATAATATTCATCACTCCAATACCAGCGCCTAATAATGTAATTCCGCCAACAAAGATACCGGCGAGGTATAAGATTACTGTGAATTGGTCAAATGTGCCCGACAAAGATTCGTTAGTGATTACTTCAAAGTTATTGTCTTCAACAGGTGATACGCCTCTTATAACACGCATTATTCCTGTAACTTCATCCAGTGTCTCTTCAATTTTTGAAATGGCTGGAGCTCTTAATTGAATGCCAATTCCACGATTCCCTCCATATACATTAATACCAGTTGTATAAGGTATCACTGCGACATTATCAAAAGACTGCCCAAATATTTGCCCTTTCTTCTCTAGTATACCAATTACCGAATATGGGCGGCCATCAATTCTAACTGTTTTATCTAAAGGATACTCACTTTCAAATAATTCCGTTTGTACATCCTTACCAATAATTACTACAGGCCGTCTATACTGTAAATCTTCGTTATTAAAATTTCTACCATCCTCAATTACAAAGGCATTGTTGGCAAAGTACTCTGCATTCCCTCCCCTAACCATAACATCAGGATCAGTCTCTTTTTCATTGTATTTAATTCTTGTAAAGCTAAATGAAGTTACGGGACTCATCCCTTCTCCAATTTTCATTCTTTCCTCTAAATCTTCAGCGTCATTAAAGGTAATATTCTTTCTATTCCTTAAGTTTGAATCTCGAGGCCCCATCTGTACTGCTGGGTTTTTTTGAACGGTGATAACATCACTTCCAAGTATGCTCATTGTTTCTGTAAAAAAATTGTCCAATACAGCTACCGCGGTAGTTGAAACAATAACCGAAAATACTCCAATAACCAAAGCAAGAAGCGTTAACGAGGATCTTACTTTATTCGCTTTTAGCGACTCAGAAGCTTGGCGAAAAGTTTCAGATATATGCATTAGTCAAACCTCAATGATTCTATAGGATCAGATTTAGCGGCTCTATATGCTGGTATAAAGCCAAAAAGTGCACCAATAAACGTACAGAGAGAAAAGGCAAATAGAACAACACTTAAATTCATAGTTGCGGTAAACGCTTGGTCTATCAACAATGTTAAGCCTCCTGCAAGTGCCACGCCCACAACGCCACCAATCAAACAAATTACAACCGCTTCAATTAAAAACTGGCTTAATATCTCCCAGGATTGGGCACCGACGGCTTTTCGTATCCCAATTTCCTTTGTTCGCTCCCTAACCGAGACAAACATAATATTCATAATTCCAATTCCTCCAATCAACAATGAAAGTCCAACGAGAACAAACCCACCGAGATAAAGTGCGTTCTTAAAACTAGAAAGTTGCTCTTCAAAAGCTTGAGGTTTGTTTAAAGCAAAGTCATTCTCTTCTGTTGCATCCAACTGCCGAACACGCCGCATTAAGCCTTCAAGTTCATATTCGCCATCTAACGCTGCTTCTTCACTAGGAAATTTCACACCAATCTGAATGCCATACCGCAATCCATAAATTAATCCATAAGATTTTAGAGGTATAATTGCTCTATTATCAGAATCTCCAATTCCCAGAAAACTTCCTTGTTTCTCAATTACACCTATTACAATAAATTTTTTACCAGCAATCCTTAGCTGTTTTCCTAATGCAACCTGGTTTTCAAATAAGGCTTCCTCAATTGACTTCCCAATAACAATAACGTTACTAGCACTTCTTGCCTCTTCCTCAGTATACATTCTCCCACTTTCGATATTGAGACCTTGGATAGACAAAAAATTTGCTGTTGCTCCATTAATTTGCACACCCTCGGCGGTCTCATCAGCGTAACGAATAGTTGCTCTAGTAGAAGCTGAAGCAGCCACATCACTGGCTAGTGTCATACGCTCGCTTAAAAAAGAAACATAATCCATCTCCATTTCTTTACGATTGGCAATTTCCCACCACTCTTTATCTCCGCCATCCCAAGGCCATTTCTCAACATACACTACATTTTTACCCAACATTGCCATACTTTGATCGAAAGTCTCATCCATACCGGTTGTAACTGCATCTACAACCGTAACCATGGTGATACCAATAATTATACAAAGTGCTGTCAGAAAAGACCTCAATTTATTTATGCTAAGAGCTTTAAGAGCAACTTTTGCACCCTCGTACAGACTGTTAAATAATCTCATGCGTAATTTTTTTTAGTGTAACCTGTTTCCGTACGGCAGATATATTTCTTAGTTTCATTTAATTCTAAAAAAGGGCTACAAAAGAATTAATCTCATAAATTAATTAGCCCTACCAAAGTTATTATTTATAACTATCAAATAATTGCAAAATGATTGTAGATTTTCTTTTTCTTGGAGCACACCCCGACGATATCGAATTGAATTGTGGAGGAACAGTAGCCGCAGTAATTGCTAGCGGAAAAAAAGCTGGTATTATTGATCTAACTCAAGGTGAAATGGGAACTCGAGGCTCTGTTGAAATTAGAAAGCAAGAAGCTGAAAATGCTACTAACATATTGGGTGTTTCGTACCGTGCGAATTTAGGAATGAAAGATTCTATTGTTGCCAACCACAGAGAGAATCAATTAAAGGTTATTGAGCAGATTAGAAAGTGTAAACCTGAAATCTGTATTACTGGTGCTCCGCACGATCGCCACCCAGATCATGGTAAATCTACCCAGTTAATTCTGGATGCTCTTTTTTATTCTGGCTTAAAAAAGATTGTTACTTTAGACGAAAACGGTGAGCCTCAAGAGCCTTGGCGTCCAAAGCATATTCTACATTATATGCAAGACCGACCGTTTGAACCAGATTTTGTTTATGATATTTCCGAACATTGGGAAACAAAGAAAGAAGCCATTTTAGCATTTTCAACCCAATTTAATGTTTCAAATCCGGGTGATGAACCTGAAACTTACATTTCCTCTAATAATTACTTTAAGCAATTAGAAGCTCGTGCTCGGTACTTTGGGCATTTAGCAGGCTTCGAGTTTGGAGAGCCTTTTAGATATTACAATGGCCCTGCTCCTCTTAAGAGTTTTGATTTTTTGTTGGATAGTTCGCCTAAGAGATAAGTACTATTTAGCCAAACTCAACACCTCTTCAGAAAAGCATTCACTAATTTCAGTAAGTAGAAAATCACATATTGGTTTATTGCCAGCAACAATACGTTGTCCAAAAAGCCAGTTCTGCTCGCCTTTCCAATCAAAAATTACGCCACCTGCTTCTTTTATGATTAGAGTTGCAGCTGCGACATCCCAAGGACTTAACCCATATTCGTAGAATCCTTCAATGCGGCCACAGGCCACATTGCATAAATCCCAAGCAGCAGAACCGGGACGTCTTACACCATGTGTTTTATCCATCATCACTTTAAAAAGCTTCAGATAATTCTCAACCAAATCTAAACTATTGTATGGAAATCCAGTTCCGATTAGAGACTCGGATGGTTCTGTAATGCCGGATATTTTGATTTTTTTATCATTAAACCAAGCTCCTTGTCCTTCAACAGCCCAAAATAATTCGTCATGGGCAACCTCATGAACTAAGCCAACCTTTGGTTCTCCATTTTCCCAAAGAGCAATAGAAACGCAATAAACAGGGAAGCCATGCGCAAAATTCGTGGTGCCATCAATAGGATCGATAATCCAAATTCGCTCTGAAGGAAGGGACTTATAATGGGATGATTCTTCCGCAAGGATGAGGTCATTAGGGAAAGTTGCTTTTATAACTTCAATAATCTTTTTCTCTGAAGCCAAATCAGCATCTGTCACTAAATCATTCTTCCCTTTCAGGTTAATCTTAAACTTTGTGTTGTTTGCAAATTCACGAATTATTGTAGCAGCATTTTCGGCTGCAGACTTCGCAACATCTAGTTCTTTAAGGTAACTCAAGGTATTTGTCAGATTTTAGGTTCAATTTGGTTTCTTTGCTTTAATCTAAGGTAAAATTTAGAGATATTTAGGACTCAACAACTCACCAAAATCATTCTTAATGATTATTCCAATAGCAAGCGACCACGCAGGTTTTCCAGCAAAAGAAATCACGGTTAAATTACTGGAAAAAATGGGGCACACTCCCGTTGATTTTGGAACTCACTCTGAAGACTCTGTTGACTATCCTGACTTTGCAGTTCAAGTAGCGGAACGTATTAATAATTCAGAGTTTGAACAAGGAATTTTAGTTTGTGGAAGTGGACAAGGCGTTTGTATGACGGCTAATAAGTACCCAAAAGTACGCGCTGCACTTGTATATAATGCTGAGGTTGCTCAGATGACTCGCTTACATAATAATGCTAATATTATGTGCTTGCCAGGACGTGAGTTGAGTGAAAAACAGCTAACAGAAATTTTAGAGTCGTGGTTCAGCACGCAGTTTGAAGGCGGCCGCCACGAACGCCGAGTAGAAAAAATCGAATCTTTAACACAAAAGTAACTCTCATTAATGAAGCCCATCAAAGAATTAGACCCAGCCATTTTTGAACTTCTCGAAAAGGAAACAGATCGCCAAAACCTAAATCTAGAGCTCATTGCTTCCGAGAATTTCACTTCACGTGCTGTAATGGAAGCTTCTGGTAGTGTACTTACCAATAAATATGCCGAAGGCTATCCTGGTAAAAGGTATTATGGTGGATGTGAAGTTGTTGATATTGTAGAAGACATTGCAAGAGATCGTGCAAAAGAACTGTTTAACGCTGATTGGGTTAATGTTCAACCACATTCTGGTGCTTCAGCAAATGCTGCGGTTTACTTAGCTTTTATGAAGCCAGGCGACACTCTATTAGGTTTTGACCTTTCTCATGGCGGCCACCTAACTCACGGTTCTCCTGTTAATTTTTCTGGAATTTACTTTAAACCAGAGTTTTACGGTGTTGAAAAAGAGACGGGCCGATTGGATATGAACAAGATCCGAGAAAAAGCTAAAGCTGTAAAACCAAAAATGATTTCTATAGGTGCCTCTGCTTATTCTAGAGATTACGATTATGAAGCTTTTAGAAGCATTGCCGACGAAGTAGGTGCTTTCCTTTGGATGGACATGGCCCACACTGCAGGACTAATTGCGACAAAGCACTTAAAAAATCCACTGCCCCATGCGCATGTTGTAACAACTACCACACACAAAACCTTACGTGGTCCAAGAGGTGGTATGATTCTTATCGGAAAAGATGGAGAGAACACACTTGGTATTGTTGCACCAAAATCTGGTCGTACAAAAAACTGGAGTGAGCTTTTGGACTCTGCTGTTTTCCCAGGCACCCAAGGCGGGCCGCTCATGCATATTATTGCAGCTAAAGCTGTAGCTTATGGTGAAGCTCTTCAAAGCGATTTTACTTCATACCAGACTCAAGTTCTTGCTAATGCAAAAGCTCTTGCTGGTAAATTCACTGAACTCGGATATAATATTGTAAGTGGTGGAACTGATAATCACTTAATCTTGATTGACCTTCGTAACAAAGGGTTAAACGGTAAAATTGCTGAAGAAGCTCTAGGTAAAGCTGCGATTACCGTTAACAAAAACATGGTTCCATTCGACACCGAAAGCCCATTTGTAACATCTGGTATTAGAATTGGCTCGCCAGCAATGACAACTCGTGGCTTAAAAGAAGCTGACTTTGAACAAATTGCTGTACTTGTAGATACGGTTTTACAAAATCCAACCGATGAGAGTATTCATCAAAAGGTGACTGCGCAGGTTAAAGAACTTTGCGAAAAGTTTCCTCTTTATGACTTTGTAACCGCTTAGTAGCCACTATTTTGCAAGAACGTCAAGTAATGCCCAAAATTCCGCCAAAGGCAAGTAAGCCCAAAGAGCGTGTTACAGACATGTCTTTTTTGGACCATCTTGAAGAGTTGAGATGGCGCCTTGTTAAAGGTCTCATTGCCATTGGCATTGGGGTTGTTGTGGCTTACATTTTTAAGGATTTCTTCTTAGACAAAGTATTGCTGGGACCAACCCACGCATCATTTTTTGTTTATGATTTCCTTCGTTTAGACGCAATCGATATTACTTTGCAAAGTAGAAAGTTGCCAGGACAGTTTTTCACTATGTGGGGAATGCTCTTTATCATTGGGTTCATCATCGCATCACCAATATTTATTTATCAAATTTGGTCTTTTGTTGAGCCAGCTTTTGAGTCAACAACAAAAAGGAAAACTTTCTTTTCAGCGTTCTTCATTACTTTATTCTTCTTAATAGGCATCTCCTTTGGATATTTAGTATTAGTTCCATTTGCCCTTCAGTTTTTCTCTCAATTCCAAATATCAGATGTCATTCGAAATGACTTTGATATCAACGCATATTTCAGTTCTCTAGCAACTTGGGTTCTTTCTTGCGGTCTTATTTTTCAAATTCCAGTAATTAGCTATTCTCTTTCAAGCATTGGATTAGTAACTCCTTCTTTTTTGAGAACTTATAGACGCCACGCTATTGTATTCTGTTTGGTTTTAGCAGCATTGCTAACTCCTCCAGATCCAATTTCACAAGTGTTGATTGCCTTGCCACTTACATTTCTGTATGAATTTTCGATTTGGGTGAGTAAAATTGCGGTTAAGCGAAGAGAAAAGAAACTTAGAATTGCTTTCGGAGAAGACGAAAAAGAAGATTAAAAGGAAGCTGTACTAGATGGAGGTTTTTAATCATAGCAAGCGTTATATTTAATGCTTGGTTTATGAAATAAAAAGCCTCTAGGTAAGTTACCTAGTCTGAACAAAACCGATTATAAAACAAATACGAACTTTTTCGAGAATTGATGAGATTAAATAAATTTAAAGCCTTCACCCTTGTTACTACATTCTTCCTTTTTGCAATTAGCTGTGGTGATGGGAGCAATCCTTATTTTTTTGAAGATGATTTCACAACAGTTCCAGAGCCTTATTCATATGACGGAATCAACCCAGATACAAGTGATACTGGTTTGATTACATACAAGTTAGAGAACGGAAATGGTCCTTTTACCGTTAATATTCTAGATGAAGTTTTGGTTTACTATAGCGGTCGAAAAACAGACGGTGAAGTTTTCGATAGCTCATTCAAAAACGGAAGTACTTCTTCTACTCAGTTAACAGTTACTAACGTAATCGAAGGCTTTAAAGAAGGCCTTATTGGTATGAAAGAAGGTGAGAAAAAGGTTCTTGTAATTCCTCCAAGCCTTGGCTACGGGAATAGCGCTGGAAACACGTTACAAAATGATACTTTAATTTTCGACATACACCTCGACCTTATCATAAAATAACTTGTTATACGAAACGTCGTTTTGTTCTTTGGTTTAATCTGGTTGTAATTTCGTAAGAAATTGTGCCAGATTTTATCGCCCATTCGTTTGGTGTTAACTCTTTTCGATTGAATAGAAAAACTTCCTCACCAAGTTGCAATTCAGTCTCAGAAAATACCATGATATAGTCCATGGTTACCCTTCCTGCTTGTTCTAAAAGCTCATTACCTTTCATAAGCTGAATCTGGCTACCTAAAATTCTTGGGATGCCATCGCTGTATCCAACAGGCACAGCTCCTACCCAACCGTCTTTTGGCGCTTTCCAAGTACAACCATAACTTACCGCTTCTCCCTTTTTAATTCTTTTGGCTTGCATAACATGTGACTTCCAATCTATTGCCGATTTTAGGTCAGGGATTGCAACATCTCCAGGGGCATATCCATAAAGGCTGATACCTGGTCGAACAGCATCAAATTGCACATTCTTGTCGGTATGATAGAAAACTGCACCAGAGTTTGCAGTATGTGTCATTAATTCTGAAGGGAAATGAGCCCTAATTTCAGTAAATGCTTTTAATTGTTCAGCTACCGTATTTCCTTCTTCGGCATCTGAGTTTGCATAATGAGAATAAATACCTGTACAGTGAACTTTGGTATGCAGTTTAATTTGTTCTAACACCTTTGGAATCTGATTTGAGTACATCCCTAAGCGCTTCATCCCTGTATCAAAATTAAGATGATACGAAGTCCCATCTGCAAGCAATTCAAAACCAGAAAGGTCGCCGACCGTAGCTGTTAAATTGTATTCTGGATATAGTGGGGCTCTTTCAGCATTGGTAGCTTCGAAAACCAAAATTGGGTTGGTGATTCCTGCCTTTCTAAGAACCACCCCTTCCTCTACTCTAACTACACAAAACCAATCCGTTTTATCTTGAATATGCGTGGCAAAATCCACAAGTCCGTGGCCATAGGCATTGTCTTTAACAACCGCCATCACTTTTACACCGGGTTTAAGACGGCGTTTTATTGCTTCAAAATTTTCATCAATAGATGATTTGTGGACGATAATCTCAGATCGCATTTATAGTTTCCTTAATCTTGCTTACACATTATGAATTTCAAAAGTACGTAACCAACTCATTTAAAACTTGATTTTTCACATATTAGAAGTAAAATATTTTTCCAATTATCCATCCCTAAATGATGTTTGGAAAAGCAGGTATTCATTAGCGTTTTCATGCCTTCAAATGTTAACTAATTCCAAATAAGCTTCTGAAATCTTCATTTACGAGATGTAATAGAAAGAAAATTTATTGTATAAACTTTATCGATTTATGTATATAATGCGAGCCGTTAATAACAATAATATCTGATTTTATGAAAATTGGTCGCTTTGAGATAGAGCATTTAAGTGAGGGAATTTTCGAGGTTTTTGACGACCATACTTTTCATAAAGTACAGACAAACTCAATTACAAAGCCGACAACCCTCACACCTGAATTAGACGAACTTACGACAACTATTGGCATAGACCCCATCCTCATCAGAGATGGAAGACATAATATCTTAATTGATACGGGATTGGGTTGGGGCTTAGATGCAAGAAGTCGTTACAATGACACTTCTAACCTCAAAACTAATCTAGATATTTTCGGGCTTGTGCCGCATGATATTACTCATGTAATCCTAACTCACCTTCATTTTGACCATTCTGCAGGTTCAACCTTTGTGAACCAAACCACGCAGACCGAACCAACCATGGGCTATGCGAATTACTTTGTACAAAAATTAGAATGGGCGTTTGCATTAAGCAAGGTTGATGATGAAAGCCAACCTAAGGGAGAATTTTATAACTTAGATGAGCTTTATAGGTTAGCTGCCAACGATAAAATAGTATTTATTACTGATGCTGTATTCGAAATTATTCCCGGTATTCAGCTTATTCGAACTGGTGGACATACACCTGGGCATCAAATAGTAAAAATTCAAGATGCTGGTGAAACGGCATACTTTTTAGGTGATTTAGTGCCTTCGGCCCTTCATCTAAATCAGAATTCCACGCAGCATGTGGACACTCATCCATTGGAAGCAAAAAAAGCTAAAACGTTATTGCTAAAGCAAGCCTACGAGGAAAATGCTACGCTGTTATTCTATCACTCCATTCATACTAAAGCCGGACGATTGATGAAAGATGTAGACAGAAAATATGTGTTAGAAGAAATCCAATAGCATTCTACTAGATAGAAACATTAAACCATCATCACATGCCAAAGCCTAACCTTTCAGAAAACCTGCAAGAAATTGCAAAACAACTGCGGTGCCCTTCGGGAGAAAACGGATATGACATTGCTCATGCAATGAACGAAACCAACTTAGGTATGACTGGGGAAACCATACATGCGCTTTCCATCCAGAATAATGATTCCATTTTGGAGCTTGGTCATGGTAATGCGAAACATCTATCCAAACTTTTTCAACAAGAAGAGAATATATCCTACAGTGGTTTAGACATTTCTCCTTTGATGCACAACGAAGCCAAAAGAATTAATTCTAGCTTTATAAATTCCGGAAAAGCATCTTTTTATCACTACAAAGAACTACCCTTACCTTTTAAAGATCAAAGTTTTTCAAAAATATTTACGGTAAATACAATTTACTTTTGGAGTGATGTTGAACTCATGCTAAAGGAACTCTATCGGGTTCTAAAACCCAACGGACTTTGTTGCATTACATTCATCCAAAAAGACTTTATGGCTACGCTCCCATTTACTGCATATAATTTTGAGTTCTACACCTCAAAAATTGTGCGTGATATTTCGAGTAGAACATCCTTTAAATTTTTAAAACCTATCAACATAACGGAAAGTATAAAGAACAATATTGGAGAATATATTCAAAGAGATTACACTATAGTTTCACTAATAAAATATTGATATTAATTAACATAACCATCTTTATTACTCTATAATGATGTAACATCTTTCTTTCAACTCATCGTTCTTTAGAGTATTATTGTAAAGGCAATGACAATGAATCGCTATATATGAACTTAAAAAGAATACTAGATTCTGAATACTTCTTTAAACTATCCCCCGATTTATTATGTATTGCAGGTTATGATGGATACTTCAAAAAGATTAACCAATCAGTTTCTAAGCTCTTAGGTTATACAACAGAAGAACTTCTATCTAGACCTATAAATGATTTTATTTACGAAGAAGACAAAGCGTTAACTGTGAAGTATCGTGAGAATCTTATTAAAGGTACTCCTTTACTCAACTATGAAAATAGATACGTTACTAAAAGCGGAGATATCGTTTGGCTTTCGTGGAGTTCTATGCCACTTGATAGCGAGGAGCTAATTTATGCCATCGCTAGAAATATCACATCTAATAAGAAGCTAGAAGAAGAACGGAATATACTTCTCTCTAACCTTTCTAGGATGAACCAGCATTTAAAACAGCTAACATATACAACTTCACACGATTTACGCTCTCCTGTAAGTAGTTTAATAAGTGCTTTCAGTTTAATTGATACTTCTACCATTGAGAACAAAGAGACTCTTGAACTTCTTGATATTCTGAGATCTGCAGCCGAGGGTGTGAAATTATCGTTGAATAATTATGTAGATGTGTTGAGTAATAATGAAGAACTGGTAATTCAGGAGGAAGATTTAGACTTAGATGAAACTGTTTCAAGAGTCAAACTTTCAATCCGAGCTCTGATTCATCACTCCAATACTTCTATCAGCGCAAATTTTGAAGCTTTTCAAATCATCCACTTTAATAAAGCTTACCTAGAAAGCATTTTTCTAAATCTTATTACAAACTCTATCAAATATGCCGATCCTAATCGAACACCCGTAATTTCTATTTCTACTCGGCTAGAAGGTGACAAAAAGCAATTGATTTACACCGACAATGGTATTGGTTTTGATATGGATAAAGTGGAGGATAAGATTTTTGGTCTCCATCAGAAATTTGGAACCCATAGCGATAGTAAAGGCATTGGTCTTTACTTAGTTCATAGCCATGTAACAAATCTAGGTGGTAAAATAAGTGTTACAAGTGAACTCAATAAAGGAACTACCTTTACCATTACCCTAAAGGATTAATTAAAAACCAGGGGTTGATATCCTTGGTGCATATAAGTTGTAACAACAGTTAGCATAGAAAGTCCGATTTTAACGTCGCTGTTTACCTCACTATGAGCATACTTCCGGCCAAGTAGAGACTGTCCACATACATATACTTCTACACCTGCTTTCTTCAAAGTTGCAATTAGTTCGATATTTGGATTATCCAACTCATACCGTTTCTTATACGCTTCATTGTTAAGAATAACATCTGTTGCGCCACCATGAATAGCTACTGCAACCTTTATATTCTCTGGCTTAACACCGCCTAGTCCGTGCAAGTTTACCATGCGAGCTACATTATTTAAACCAGGGTTTAAGCTTTCCTTATCTCGTTGAAGCGTTTTAAGATCAATCACGATTTTATATTCTATGTCAGAGCTCGGTAACACCGCATTCTGAATTTCATAAATTCCACCAAAGCCTTTTATAATGGGGAATTTAGCTTCTTGTGCAAGAAGTGAGGTGGATAAAGAACATAAGATGGCAGAAATCAGTACAAAAAATTTCATAAGGTGTGATAAGTTAGATGATGATTTGAAGAAAGAAACCCATTTAATATAAGAGATTCGAATTGAGTAATTAGTATGCAGAATGAAATCGATTTACACTGCTTCTAGTATACTACGCTGAAAGTGAACGTTAGAAATCATAATTTAATATTACACTCTTGCTAGGTTGCTGTTTAACCCCTAGTTTATTGCAAAACACATTTCTATGAATAGGATTGACCGACTTACTGCAATGATCATCTTCCTTCAGGGAAGGCAGTATGTTCTTATCGCCGAAATGGTCGATCGCTATGGTATTAGTGAGCGAACTATTTATAGAGATTTAAAATCTTTACAAGAGGCAGGTGTTCCCATCGGTTTTGAGAACGGTAAAGGTTATTACATTGTAAGTGGATACCGACTCCCTCCTGTTATGTTTAGTAAGGAAGAAGCCGCTTCAATGCTTGCTGGAGAGCGTATGATGCAACGCTGGAATGGCAGTTCATTAAGCGACTCTTACGTATCTGCTCTTGATAAAATCCGTGCCGTTTTGCCTTCTAAAGAAAAGAACTATTTAGATACTTTAGATCAGCATATAAAAGCATTCCCGTATCCCGATAGGCCACCATCTAATACCGATTCTAAAGTTTTCGATTTTCTTCAGAATGCCATCTTCCAAAAAAAGGTAATCGAAATTAAATATCGCTCCCCTTATAAAGGAGAAACAACTGATAGGAATGTGGAACCACTCGGCTTACTACTCCGTGGTAATTATTGGTATTTAGCAGCGTGGTGTTTAGTTCGGGCTGATTACAGACTGTTTAGAATTGATAGAATGGAAAGTTATTCTTATTCCAAGAATGCAGCTCTGGTATCTAAAAGTCACTCGCTTGAAGAGTTCTATGAATTAAATTTAAAAGAAGAAGAAAGAGACATCCACAAGGTTGTGATACGGTTTTCAGATGATATGTATCGTTACCTAGGAGATCAGAAATACTATCACGGCTGGGTTTCTGAAGAGAAAATTGACGGTGCAAGAGAATTGACCTTCCTCACCTATTCCTTAGAATATATGGCTCGTTGGTTATTAGCATGGGGCAATAGTGTCCAGATTATTGAACCAGCATCTTTAAAAAATCGATTGAAAGAATTAGTTCAGGAGCTATACAACCATCATTGTGATTAGTAAAAAATATCTACTTATCACTGACATAAGGCTGTCAGTAGTTTTATGTATCCTTCTTAAAATATATAGAAACACCATTTACTCATGACACAAACCAACGCAAAACCGAAAATAAAATCCTTATTCAAAGCCCTTAATCTGTTTTCAAAATGTCCACATCATCAAACCGAGCCTAACTGCTTTGTATTTAGTACTTCTTTGAGTTCTTCGGATGATGTCCTGAAAATAACTCCCAAACTGAATGCCATTTCTTCCATTAATTCGTGGAGTGTAGACCTAGAGGATTGGGAACATGTGTTATGCGTGAATTGCACTAGAATGAAGGCAGATGATGTAATTGAACTTATCCAAAGTGAAGGATTCGACTGTACCGAAATGCCCATTTGAGTATTCTTTAAATTTTCTCAATTTGCATTGACATAGGGTTGTCAGTCCTCTCATCTATCTTCAAATATCATCAAATTTCTAACTCATTAAATCAGGCATTCAACTATGGAAATCCTCCCGTTATTACTCAAAGAATTAGATCAAGAAGCTCAGACAACACGAAAGTTTCTTAAACTCGTTACTGAAGAACATTTTGATTGGCAGCCTCATCAAAAAAGCATGACTATGAAACGGTTAGCTGTACACATTGCAGAATTACCTAGCTGGATAGCAATGACTTTTAATTCCGATGGAATTGATTTTGCTACTACACCTTATGAGCCAACACCAATTAGTTCTCAAGAAGATTTGATTGAGTTATTCGAAAAATCATATCAAGCTGGGAAGAAAGCCCTCGAAGAAGTAAAAGAAGAAGATTTGTTACCTACCTGGATAATGAAAAACGATGGCGTTGTTCTTCAAGAGTTCACTAAGTACGAAGTAATCCGACATTCTTTTGGTCAAACTGCACATCACAGAGCACAGCTGGGTGTAAACCTTCGTTTATTGGATATTCCAATTCCAGGAAGCTATGGCCCAAGTGCTGACGAAACTTTTTAATTCATATAGACTCTTGAATTAGAACCTAATTACCGCTGTTCTTTATTCCTTAAGTTATAAGAAATGGAAAACAGCGGTTTTTTATCTACGGAAATATTAGTGAGCTTCAAGCCAATTCTTACCAATTCCAGCTTCCACTTTTAGTGGTACATCCATTGTAAAAGCGCCCTCCATCAATTCAATGATTTTAGCTGGAACTTCTTCCTGCTCGCTATTATGAATTTCAAATACCAATTCATCATGTACTTGAAGTAACATTCTGCTTTGCTTCTTGTTTTCATTCAGCCAATTGTGAATGTTAATCATTGCAAGCTTAATTACATCTGCGGCAGTACCCTGAATAGGCATGTTAATCGCTACACGCTCCGCAAAGCCTCTTACGTTCCAGTTGCCAGAGTTTATATCAGGAAGGTAGCGGCGACGCCCTAGCAGCGTTTGTACGTAGCCATGTTCTTTGGCAAACTCTTTCGTTTCGTTGATATAGTTTAAAATATTCGGGAAACGATTGAAGTACTCATCAATCATCACCTTTCCTTCGTTATTATCGATGCCTAAGTTCTGAGCTAAGCCAAAAGCACTTAAGCCATAGGGAATCCCAAAATTAACTTCTTTGGCTTTTCTACGGTGATCTTGTGTCACATCATCTAATGATTCTAAGCCAAATATCTCTTTTGCTGTTCTTGCATGGATATCTTCTCCATTCCTGAACGCTTCAATCATTGCTTCGTCTTTAGCAATATGCGCAATTACACGAAGTTCAACTTGAGAATAATCTGCGGAATAAATCTGGAATTCATCATCAGCAATAAATGCTTTTCTAATTTCGCGCCCTCTTGTGGTTCGAATAGGAATATTCTGAAGGTTTGGATTGGATGATGACAACCTTCCTGTGGCGGCAACACTTTGGTTGAAATCGGTATGAACTCGTCCTGATTGTTCATCAATAAGCAGAGGCATTGCATCTACATAAGTAGATTTAAGTTTAGCCAACTGACGATATTCGAGAATCAAACTTGGGATTTCATACTTAACAGCCAGCTTTGTCAAAACTGACTCGTTTGTAGAATACTGCCCAGTTTTGGTTTTCTTGCCCGAAGGAAGTTCCAACTTTTCAAATAAAATAGTGCCCAATTGCTGTGGAGAATTGATGTTAAATTCTTCTCCGGCTTTCTCGTAAATCTCTGTTTGAAGCTTTAATAAGTCTTCAGTCAAATCTTTTGAAAACCCAGCAAGCATTTCAGTATCCAACTTAATGCCTTTGTATTCCATATCAGCAAGAACTTCCATTAGAGGGAATTCAACGGTATTGGCTACTTCTTCAAGCTCATCTTTTTTGAGAAGTTCTTTTAGGATTTCATATAAACGTAAAGTGATGTCTGCATCTTCAGCGGCATATAGATACACATCTTCCGGAGTTAGATCCGCCATCGAAATCTGCTTTCTACCTTTCCCAATTAATTCTTCAATTGGCACTGGTGCATAGTTCAGATAGTTCTTAGAAAGTTCATCCATCTTAAGCTTTTGGGAAGAATCCACAAGATAAGCTGCAATCATTGTATCAAATGGCTTTCCTGTAACTTTGATGCCTGCCCGACTAAGCATCATATAATCGAACTTAAAGTTATGCGCCACAATAGTGGTTTCTGGATTCTCAAATAAAGGTTTGATGAGTTCAATCACCTCACTTTCATCAAGGCCGCCTTCTACATTTACAGGGATATAACATCCTGTTTCTGGCTTAGTAGAAAAAGAAACACCCACTAATTTTGCTGAAACTGGATCTGGTGAATCCGTCTCGGTATCAAAGCAACGCACATTGGCAACGCTTAGTTCTTTTACTATATCGGCAACACCTTCTAGTGTATTGATTAGTTTATACGCTGAGGTGTCTTTATTCAATCTTTCCTTTGGAGCTTCTTCAACAAAAGTGCCAAATAAATCGCCTTGTCCACCAGGTTTGTTCTCAGGAACGTGAACGGTTTGTTGTTCTTCACCAAGAAATTTTCTAGCTAATGTTTTGAACTCCATTCTTTTGAAAAATACACCTAGATCTTTTCTATCGGGACCATTCCATTCTAGCTCTTCCCATTCTAATACTTCAGGAATGTCAACTTTTATGGTGACCATAGTTTTGGCGTGCATTGCCATTTCAGCATTCTCAAGAAGAGTTTCTCGTTGCCGCTTTGCTTTTATGGTGCCTGCTTTTTCTAATAAATTCTCAAGAGACCCAAATTCATTGATTAACTTAGGAGCTCCTTTTTTTCCAATACCAGGAACACCTGGTATATTATCAGAGGCGTCTCCAATTATTGCGAGTACATCTATTACTTGCTCAGGATATACGCCGAAATAATCCATCACCCCTTCTCTGTCAATAATATTGAAACCGCCGTCTTTGTTATCTGGCTTCATCATTTTAACATGGTCATGAACGAGCTGCATGAAATCTTTGTCAGGGGTCACTAAAAATACATCTACATCATCAGCATTGGCACCGTTAGCAATAGTTCCGATTAAATCATCCGCTTCGAAACCATCTTTCTCAATATTTTTTATACCCCATTTTTCCACCATTTCTTTAATTAGAGGAATTCCTGTGCGCAGTTCATCGGGCTGTGGTGGACGTTGTGCTTTGTAAGATTCGTCCAAAACATGTCTAAAAGTTGGCGCATGAGTATCCCAAGCAACTGCAATGTGCGTTGGTTTTTCTATATCTAACATGCGTGATAAGGTATTCGCAAAGCCCAAAACAGGCCCTGTGGCAATCCCTTCAGAGTTTTTAAGACGTGAATTTACAAATGCAAAATGTGCTCGATAGGCTAGTGCCATTCCATCGAGTAAAAAAAGAAGTTTCTTTGACATGAATTCTGTTATTTTCCGAACAATATGAATTGGAAACTAAACTTTTTGTGACTAATTACGAAGACATCACAGTGAACTAAATAAATCTATTTCCTTTGAGTTTAAAAAACGAAGCACAATCTGGTTACGGCACTAAAAAATTCTATAAAGAATATGTCTCTGGCATGAGTCGGGACAGAATTTCAAAAGAACTAACAGCTGATACTGACCGCCTAAAATTGCTTTACAAAGAAGCCGTTGAGGACATTGAGCGCCAACAAGGTCAACATTTACCTGGCCATGTAAAATTCTTGCGTCTTTTTTCGGATTTAACTCAGCGTTTAAATCCTACGCGGAGGTTGGCTTTTGGTGTTGGTGGAGCAAGTTTCGTAGGCTACTATGTTCTAAACTTTCTGGGAATCACCAATTATTTATTCTTTTCTGGTTTGTTGCTCCCTCTTGGTTTCGCATCTATGTTTTTGCTACTACTTGTTGAACTTTTAGAAAAATCTGATGTTCAAAAGGAAATAGATTTAGCTCGAGATATTCAACTCAGTTTATTACCTGGCACCTCTCTTAACAAAGAGAATCTTGAAATTTATTCTTTTGCCCATACCGCAAAAGAAGTTGGTGGTGACTACCTAGACGTTATTGAGACTGTTAAAGGAACCTATGTAATTATAGCTGATGTTTCTGGCAAAGGACTTTCTGCAGCTCTTTATATGGTTCGGATGCAAGCACTTGTAAACATGCTTGTTGCAAAAGAGCATCCTTCCCCAAAAGATTTATTCATTCAACTAAACGATTACGTAAAAAGTAATAGCAGAGATAAGACTTTTGTAACTGGTTGTGTGGCATTCTTTCCAATAGACAAGGAAGAGTTTGAATATGTACGTGCTGGGCATAATATCCCAATTTATTACAGCAAAGAACAAGATACTACCTTCAATTTAAAAGCAGATGGCTTTGCTCTGGGTATGACCAACAGTAAAACGCTTGCAAAACATCTTGAAGTAAAGAGGTTCCACTTTAAACCTGGTGACTCTGTACTTTTTTATACAGATGGATTGAATGAAGCTAGAAACGCTCGTGGAGAAGAGTATGGCGAAGAGAGAATCGAATCTCTAATGGAAATCTATGGGTCTTTACACGCAAAAACTGTTGTTAATAAGGTGCAAAGCTCACTAGAAGCCTTCATTGGTCAAGAATCTCCGCTCGATGACATCACATTTACCTGCGTGCATCGACCGGAGTAATCTCAATAATTGCTTTTACTTTGTTGCGGCTTCCACAACATGCTTTGTAGTTACACCAAAGTGCTCGTATAGCTCTTCAAATGGCGCAGATTCGCCAAACGAGTCTATACCGATAGCAGTACCCTTGTCACCAACCCAACGCTCCCAACCGAATGCAGAACCAGCTTCTATAGAAACACGGTTAGTTACTGTTTTAGGGAAAACACTTTCTTTATACTCGTCACTTTGAGCTGCAAAAAGTTCCCAACTTGGCATACTAACCACTCGGGCATCAATGCCAATAGCTTTTAATACTTCTTTGGCATTTACTACAAGATGAAGTTCCGAACCTGTACCGATTAAAATGGTATCTGGGGTTTCTTTTTCTGAATCAGAAAAGATATATGCTCCTTTTTCAACTAGTGAGGCAGGGTTTTTAGAATCTCTTGCATACGTAGGCATGTTTTGGCGTGTTAATACAAGCAGCGTAGGACCTGTTGTATTTTCTAAAGCCGCTTTCCATGCGTAAGAAACTTCATTAGCATCACCAGGACGTAAAACAAGTACATTTGGCATAGCTCTTAAACTAGCTAAATGTTCTATCGGTTGATGAGTAGGTCCATCTTCTCCAAGGCCGATGCTATCATGAGTCATAATAAAAATAGACGGTGTTTTCATAAGCGCGGCTAAACGAATTGCTGGGCGCATATAATCAGTAAATACGAAAAATGTACCACCATAAGGAATTAATCCGCCATGGAGGTTAATACCGTTAATAGCAGCACCCATAGCATGTTCTCTTACGCCATAGTGAACTATTCTACCAGTTGGACTTTCTACGATAAACGATTTTCCATTATCTATATCCGTTTTATTACTACCAGAAAGATCGGCTGAGCCGCCAAACAAATTAGGGATTGCTCCTTTTATTGCTTGAATTACTTTTCCAGAAGCATTTCTACTCGCTTCGCCTTTTTCTGATTCTGGGAATTTTGGAAGTAATTTAGCTAAATCTGGAAGTTCTCTTTTCATCCAGCTTGTATACTCATCAGCTAATTCAGGATCAGTTGTTTCATAATACTCAAAACCAGCTTTCCACTCTTCTTCAGCAGCAGCACCTTTTTCAACTTCTTTCCTAAATACTTCTAAAGCTTCTTTCGGAATATAAAAAGGCTCTTCAGACGGCCATCCGTAAAACTCTTTCGTTAATTTGATTTCATCATCGCCCAAAGGAGATCCGTGAGAAGATGCGCTATCTTGCTTATTAGGTGAACCATAACCAATATGTGTTTTACAAATAACAAGCGATGGTTTGTCCTTTACATTCTGCGACTCTTCAATAGCGGCGCTAATTTGTTCGTGATTATGGCCATCAATTTCTACTACATGCCAGCCATAGGCTTCAAATCGCTTTGTAGCATCTTCAGTGAATGCTAAATCGGTAGAGCCTTCGATAGAGATTCGGTTGGAATCATATAAATAAATAAGCTTTCCTAAACCTAAATGACCAGCTAAAGATGCTGATTCGTGTGATATTCCTTCCATTAAATCACCATCACTAACAATTGCGTAAGTGTAATGGTCTACCACTTTATGAGCTTCATAGTTAAAATGACTAGCCAAGAACTTTTCAGCCATAGCCATTCCAATACCCGTTGCGAAACCTTGACCTAATGGTCCTGTGGTTGTTTCAACGCCAGGAGTCATTCCAAATTCTGGGTGACCTGGAGTTTTGCTTCCCATTTGGCGGAAGTTTTTGATGTCGTCTAAACTCACATCGTAACCAGTAAGATGGAGCAAGCTATAAATTAGCATTGAACCATGTCCTGCTGAGAGAATGAATCTATCTCGGTTTGCCCAATCAGGATTCTTAGGATTATGTTTTAGATACTTAGTCCAAAGCACATAAGCCACATCAGCCATACCCATAGGCATACCAGGATGGCCTGAATTAGCTTTTTGTACAGCATCGATTGATAGAGTTCGAATTGTGTTGGCGCAAAGTTGGTCGAGCGAGGTGAGAGACATATAGAAATGAGTTAGTTTAAATCTCGATTTGGATAGCTTAAAATATAGGGAAAGTGCCTTTCAGATTAAACGAGAATCACGAAAAAGTTATGGCAAAAAAAAAGCCCTGAGAATATCAGGGCTTAGTGCATTTAAAATGTAATTAGCTTGATTTACACTTCAACTCAAACTCCATGATGTGTTGAGCTGGAGCTTTGAAAGAACCAAATAATGCATTACCAAATGCTTGGCAAGCTTGGCCAGTTGTTCCTTTTCTTTGGTGAGCTAAACCAATTTCGAAGTAAATCTTAGCTTTATCAGTTTTACCACCTTGTTCTAAGGTTAATGCTTTTGCAGCGTTAGTAAGTGCTGCGTCAGATTTACCTTGCTTATTCAAAACTTCTGCTAGTCTGTAATATACATCAGCAGACTCATTGTATGTGGTAGCAAGCTCTAGAAGTTCAACAGATTGGCTATATTTTTTTGCTTCGGTAGACTTAGCGCCTCTAAATAATAACTCGTCATGCGCTGAACTTTTAGCTGAACGAGCAACACGAGAATCGTTTACTTTCTCAGCAACAGTAATAGCTTGGTTGAACCAGTTTAGAATACCATCTAAATCATCAGGAGAAGCTTTTTTAAGTACTAAGCCCTTTTGATAATACGCTACTGCATAGTTTGCATTTGCATTAATTGCTTTATCAAGCGCCGCATTTGCGCCGTCAAAATCTTCTCTATTATAAAGCATAGTAGCTTTTTGATAGTATAGTTGAGGGATTACATTTAAAGATCTTTTAGAGATATCAGTATCTCCGTACTCTTTTGCAACTTGTGCAGTTTCACCAAAGCTATTTATAGCGTCATCTAAATCAACAACTTTTTTGGATTTTTTGAACGCATTAAAAGATACTACTGCATTTTGATAGTACATTTTTGGAATTTGTCTTTCCGCTTGATCCTTAATGCTAGTTCCTTGATCAGTTCCTAACTGTTCACCAATGCTAATTGCTTGAGTGAATGAGTTAATCGCTGCCTCATATTTTTTACTCTGAGCTTGTACTAAGCCTTCATTATATAACTTTACAGCATCAGAGTACTCTTGTGCTGATACACTTAGACTTATTAAGCCCAATGCGAGCACTAAAAAACTTTTGTAGAAAACCTTCATATCACTATAATTATTTTTTGTTCATCTGAGAAAGCGTTGAATTTAACTAAAAATGCTTCACAATCTAAAGTTATAAACTAGTTTCTTCTAAATTTTATTGTTTTTTTTATTCATTACTGCCAACTAAGTTCCAATTAGATTGAAAAGTTAGGGCTTGGCTCTTCATTTTTATAAAAATCGCAGATAATATCTACCGCTTCTTGTGGGCTATCGGTAACGTAAAACAAATCGTGATCAGCCTTCGAAATAGTCCCCCATTCTGTCATAGTTCCTTTAATCCATTCTACCAAACCTCCCCAATATTGAGAGCCAAAGAGAACAATCGGAATCTTTGAAATTTTATGCGTTTGAATCAGCGTTAAGCTTTCAAACAACTCATCCATAGTTCCAAATCCTCCAGGAAAAACGATGAAACCCTGAGCATATTTCACAAACATTACCTTTCTTACAAAGAAATAATTGAAGTTGATCTCATATTCGCGAGAGACATACTCGTTTGTTCCTTGCTCAAATGGGAGGTCTATTCCTAAACCTACCGATTTACCTTCGCCTTCGCTAGCTCCTTTATTTGCAGCCTCCATTATGCCAGGGCCACCGCCTGTAATTACGCCAAATCCTTTTTGAGTTATTAAGTCTGCAGTTTCTACTGCTAATTCATAATACTTATCATCGGGTTTAGTTCGGGCTGACCCAAATATTGAAATACATGGTCCAATTTTGTGGAGCTTATCGAAACCTTCAACAAGTTCTCCCATTATTTTAAAAACGCTCCAAACGTCTTTGTGGTTATCTTCTTTATAGCTGTTTGGTACTTGCAAGCCTGTCTTTTCTTTAATTTCTTTCATCATCTATCTATTTAAATTTATTAATAACGTCACCCCAGGAACTTCACCATATAACCTTGTGCTTATTGTTGAAGGCGTTAAGCTTCCATTCAAAGACAAATCATCTGAAACATCAAACGTTCTAAGGTGAGCAAATACGTAAGCGTCTACAACATTAAGTAAATGAGAAAGCGCGATAGTTATATATATAAAGTCTCGTCGATTTCTTAGAAAATCTCTATTCGACTTCAATGAAAATTCCGAAGAACCTTCGAGATACGCTGGTGTGGCTCCAAATCTAAGGTCAGTATTAGTATCAAACGAGTTGTAATAAGCGGCTCTATAATTATGATATTCTTTAGTTAGATAGACACTGTAATAACCAAGTCCTCCTAAAAGACCATAAATAATAGGCACTTTCCATACTTGCTGGTTTGTAATTTGTCCCCAGCCTGGAATAATCAAAGATTGCCGAAGTACAGTTTTTGGTTCAGGATAATTATTGGCAGTAGTAGAAGGCTCAAGCTTCATTATTGTAAAATGATTGCTTGAGGGTACAAACCGCTCCGAGAATAAGGTTTGTGCAAATACCGGTTGTGCCATCATAAATACGATGGCACAAATCCCAATACTATAGCGAATCGATGATACCAAGTATCCGCTCCAGGTCGTCTTCGGAATAATATTCGATTTTAATTTCGCCACCATCTTTCTTTGGTTTAACTTCAACCTTTGTACTGAAAGTTCTTCTTAATCTAGAAGAAATATCATCATAAAAAGGGTTTGATGGCTCTTTCGCTATTTTCTTTTTGGTAGCAGGCGTGCCTACGTTTCGAACAGCATCTTCCATTTGCCGTACTGACCATTGATTTTGAATAGCTTTTTTAAGCAAACTTTGTTGATCTTCAACATTCTCGATATTAATGAGCGTTCTTGCATGCCCCATCGAGATTAAGTTTGATTTGAGCGCGCTTTGAATAAAATCAGGCAAAGTTAATAGCCGTAACATATTAGTAACGGTGGTTCTATTTTTACCAACTCTATCAGCTACTTGTGCTTGTGTATAATCAAACTCTTCAAGCAGGCGTTTATAAGCCATCGCAACTTCTAGAACACTAAGATCTTCACGTTGGATATTTTCTATCAACGCAAATGCCATGCTTTGCTCATCATCTGCTTCTCTTATATAAGCAGGAACTTCTTCCATTCCTGCCAATTTGGAAGCTCTTAGTCTCCGCTCCCCACTAATTAGTTCGAATCTCTTTTCTCCGATATATCGAACCGTAAGAGGCTGGATAAGCCCATGAGTTTTAATAGAGTCCGCAAGTTCTTCTAGTCTTTCTTCATCAAACTCTCTTCGGGGTTGATGCGGATTTGCCCGAATATGATCTACCGGTACATGAAGTACAATATTGACTCTGTCAGCTGGTGTAATTACAGGTTTTGGTTCTTTCTCAGAACTTACCTCACCTTCAACTTTCTCCTTCTTTTCTTCACTCGAATCTGTATCGTATTCTGGGAAATAAACCCCTAATCCTCTACCTAATACTTTCTTACTCGCCATTATCTCTCCTACTTCGATAGAACCGGGCTATCTTTAAATAGTTTCCTGTTCTTCTTAATAATCTCACGAGCTAGTGATAAGTAATTTTTTGAACCCGTACTTGTAGAATCGTAAAGCAAGGCTGGTTTTCCAAAACTTGGAGCCTCAGCTAACCTAATATTTCTAGAAATTACCGATTTAAACACTCTATCATCAAAATATCGTTTAACTTCGTCTGCTACTTGATTAGAGAGACGAGTTCGTACATCATACATTGTTAATAACACACCTTCAATATCAAGCATTGGATTTAAGTGTTGTCTCACAATCTTGATAGTATTTAGTAGCTGACCTAAACCTTCTAATGCAAAATACTCGCATTGAACTGGAATAACGATGGAATCCGAAGCCGTTAGAGCATTGATTGTCAGCAGACCTAATGAAGGCGGGCAATCTATAATAACGAAGTCATATTTTTCTCTTAATTCGGAAACAGCTTTTGTAAGAATTCGCTCACGTTCGTCCCGATCGATCATTTCGATTTCCGCACCGACCAAATTTATATGAGAAGGAACTAAGTCTAGAAACTCTAGCTCTGTCTTTCGAATGGTGTCGTTAATATCCGAACTACCAATCATTACCTCATAAATCGAGTTCGTAACGGTCTTGACATCAATCCCTAATCCACTTGTAGTGTTACTTTGGGGATCAATATCGATCACCAGCGTAGGATGTTCTATTGCTGCTAAACTTGCCGCCAAGTTAATTGCTGTCGTCGTTTTACCAACTCCACCCTTTTGATTGGCTATGGAGATCACTTTACCCATGAAATTCCTGCTTTATACTTTGATTGTTGGCATAAATTTCAATATAAAGCGAGGTATCTTCCAATACAAAAATACTTATTCACAACAAAGCACGAAGTTATCCACAACTTTTGCAGATTCTACTTTATTGGTGAGTTGGTGTAAAGGATTTCTCTACTAGAATTAGAGGTTCCTTGTGAGTCTTTTACTAAGATAAGTTTATTGTAGCTTTCGTTATAGGCTTTGTCTAATTGTTGTGAACGGATAGCATTAGTACGGTCTGTGACGGAAATAACCTCATTTCGGTCAACCCAGGGCTGTATATTGGTAATACCTTTTACCGACTGAGCCTTGCTTGTCTTAAGGGTGTCGGTCGAGTCAGAGGGAATAAAGTAGTAACCTGTAGAAACGGTTAGTACAATTACTGCGGCAGCGGCTACACTTTTGCCTAGCCAACCCACCATTTGGTAAGAGCGCCGTATATTTTTCTTCTGAGCTTCGACTGCGTCTGAAACAACCTTATCTAGCAAGTGGCTTGGCGCCGACATGGTGGGCAATTTACCCAGTTTTTGATAGGTACTCCGTAAACATTCTACTTCGATGAGAAGATTCTCATCGCTCATCATTTCTCTTTCAAATTCGATTTCTTCAGAGGGATCCATTTCCCTCATCAGATATCGAATACTGTTATCATCATTTATTTGCATGCTTTGTCTCATGTTGTCTTTCTTCTTCAAAGTGTTTGCGCAAATTAATTAGTGCATATCTCATACGACCCAAAGCCGTATTTATTGAAACATTTGTTAATTCTGCAATTTCCTTAAAGGGCATCTCGTAATAATGCCTTAAAAGCACAACGCTTCTTTGTTCTTCTGGTAACTTTGCAATATGCGACATTAAGCTAGAGTTTGTCTCTGTATTAATCATCTTATCATCTGCATCTACCCAACTTTCGTCAGATAATCTTTGAAAGTAATCCGTTGAACTTTCGTCGTCGTACCACGAGTTAACGTCTATGTAACGTTTTTGTTTTCTTAAATAATCAATTGTTGCATTATGCGCAATTCTCATCACCCAAGCAATCCATTTACCCTGTTCATTGTAAGTGTCATCCATTTTGGTAACAACTTTGGTAAACGTTTCTTGAAAAATATCATTAGCCGTCTCAGGATTGTTAACCATACTGTAGATATAGGAGTACACTTTTGTTTGGTGACGGTTTAAAAGTTCGTTAAAAGCTGCGTTGTCAGCCTTACGTCTAAATAACTTTACTAAGTCCTGATCCCTAAGGTCTTTGTATGACTTTTTTGTACTTCTTTTGATTAAATCCATTTTGTTCACCCTAAAGTTTTGGGTTTGGCTCTTTATAAGATGTCTTATTTAAATCTGAATTTCCTCCGATTGATTCAGACTATGACATCCTTTTACAAAGAACGATTTCCATAATCACAACAATGGGTACAATGTACCTGTGTAATTAGCTTGCTCTATTTTAACTCACATCTTCTAGGCTAAACATAACATGTTAATGCTACCCAAATCCAAAGCCTCGGCACTAACGCCTATGAATTAAAGAAATTGTGTACTTTTTCACCTAATTTTTTACCTAACAATTTCTGTAAGCTTTCTAAGGAAGCTTTTTTGATTTCGGCAACAGATCCTAGCTCTTTTAATAATAGCTGTGCTTTCTTTGCTCCCACACCTTCTATCTCAGTTAACTCTGTCACAAAGGTTCTTTTGGCTCTTTTTTGGCGATGAAATGTAATTGCAAATCGATGAGCTTCATCTCGTGCTTGCTGTAATAGTTTTAATGCACTCGATTTTTTAGGAATCATTATTGGATCTGAACTTCCTGGTAAAAACACTTCCTCTAATCGTTTTGCTAGCCCAATCACATCGCATTGTCCGTAGAAACCTATTTCTTTGAGTGTGGCAACCGCTGCGCTTAATTGCCCCTTTCCACCATCAACAACTATCAAATCTGGCATTTGAAGCTTGTCTTTCATCACTTTTGAATATCGTCGCTCGAGTATTTCTTTCATTGAGGCAAAATCATCGGGACCAATTACTGTCTTAATGTGGAATTTTTTGTATTCACTCTTACGAGGTTTCGCATCCACAAAACACACCATAGATGCTACAGGGTCAGTTCCTTGAAGGTTTGAGTTATCAAAACACTCAATTCGACGAGGAAGTGTTCTGAGCTTCAAATGCTCTTTCAATTCCTTAACCGCATGAGGGATTCTGTTCTTCTCATATTTATCTTTTTCCAAGCTTCGCTCGTTCAAGTGTAGCTTGGTATTGGTGAGCGCCATCTTAATTAACTGTGCTTTTTCACCAATCTGCGGAACGTTAACAGGAACTTTTTTTCCTTTTTCTTGAGCTAGATATTCCGTTAAAGGCTCATCATCTTCAAGTTCGTTACTTAAATATACCTCATCGGGAATGGCTGCGGTATACTGCCCGGTGTAATAATCCTCTACAAAAGACTGCAGCATTTCTCCTTCGGTAAGGTCTTCAATATTTTTTAGAAAACGATGGAATTTGCTCATCAGTTTTCCTTCTCTAACCTTGAATAACACTCCACATGCTTCGCCCAACTCTTCATCTACACCGATGGCGAAAATATCTCTATCTACTTTTTTGTCTGCTACAATTTTCATTTTATGGCTATATCGTTCTACAGCCACGTATCTATCTCTTAATTTAGCAGCTTCTTCAAATGCTAGCGCATCAGAGGCAATCATCATTTCTTCTTTTAGCTCTCTAAGTAGGATATCAGTCTTACCGTGAAGCAAACGTTCCACTTTTTTGATTATCTCCTGATACTTTTCGGTACTTAAATCTCCGGAGCAATTTTCTAAGTAATCATCAAAACAAGAGTGCCATTTTGGAATCCCTCTGGTTCGGTCAATATTTTTGATAGAAACTGCGCAGGTACATAAATCAAATGCTTTGCGGATGGTTTCTAGCATACGTTTCATGTTCAGTACGCTATCATAAGGCCCGAAGTACTTGCTGCCATCTTTAAGTACCGTTCGCGTAGGAAACACACGTGGTTTGGAATCGGCCGTTACGCAAATGTAAGGATACGATTTATCATCTCGGTACATAATGTTATACCGAGGCTCGTACTGTTTAATGAAATTGTTCTCTAGAATAAGAGCTTCGGCCTCCGAATCGGTAACCATGACTTCGAGATCTGCAATTTTGGAAACCATCGTTTTAATACGACCATCCACTGGGCGTGATTCCTGAAAGTACGACCGAACTCTATTGCGCAATTTCTTGGCTTTACCTACATACAATATACTTCCAGAGGCATCTTTATAGATGTACACCCCTGGCGATAAAGGCAGGTTTGCTACTTTTTCTTGGAGATTCGGTTTTTGGGATTCATCGCTCATGTTACAGAAGATAATGCAATTTTAATTCCAAGTGTTCCCCCATTTTGGTTTTGGTTTAATTTCACATGGTTAGGGAGATTCAATACATAGAGAATTCGAGGTTTTGATGAAGCTAAATTTCTAAACAAATACATCTCCTCTCATCCACTATAAATTTTGAGGATACGCTTACTTTTGTATTTTGAAAGTAATTCACTTTTAATCATTTTAGGTTTGTTAATAAATATGATTTGAAATCAAGTATTCAAAACTTCCATAACCAAGTATGCCCAATAAAATTCCCAAAACACTTATTTTTTCAGCAAACGACTCCAACCGTCGGAAAAAGGGACTGATTTTAGTAGGTGTACTAACCTTTTTTCAGTTGTGTCTGATTTGGCCGATTTATCCTCTTTTCGCAAGCGCTACACCGCTTATTCTAGGATTTCCGACGTCGTTAGTTTGGGTTGTACTCATTTTGGTACTTTCTTTCACCACATTACTCATATTCTACAGAACTGAAACCGATAACGAGGGTTAATTACATTGGAAGATTGGGTAATCATTTTAGGGATTTGCGGAATCTATTTGCTCATCACGCTCGCAATGGGAATTATCCCAGGACTTAAAGTAAGTGGCAGTACCGAGGGCTACGTTGCTGGCGATCGGTCGATGAATGTTTTTATACTCTATTTTGTGTTGGGCGCATCTATTTTCTCATCTTTTGCTTTTCTTGGCGGACCAGGTTGGGCTTATTCCAAAGGCGCAGCTGCCTTTTATATCATCGCTTATGGTGCGATTGGAATGGTTCCTTTTTACTTCTTTGGTCCTAAAGCTCGTAGACTAGGTAAAAAACATGGTTTTGTAACACAAGCCGAATTATTGGAAGATCGCTTCAACAGCAAATTCCTATCGGGGATGTTAGCCATTCTCACCATTGTTGCTCTTATTCCGTACCTGACATTGCAAATGAAAGGTGCAGGACTTGTTTTGAACACCATCAGTGAAGGAGTAATACCAAATTGGTTAGGAGCTGGCATTGCGTATCTCGTCGTATTGATTTATGTGTTCTATAGTGGCGTAATGGGCGTTGGCTGGACCAACACTTTCCAAGGTATTTTCATGCTTGTTATTGCTTGGTTCTTGGGGATTTATTTGCCGTACAAAATGTACGGTGGCGTTGGTCCCATGTTCGAGCAGTTGATGGCTTCTGATTTCCGAGAAGCTTTAAACGCTCCTGGTTTAACTTCTAGCGGAACACCGTGGGATTGGTGGGGATTTAGCTCTGCCGTTTTGGTATCGGCAATTGGATTTTCGATGTGGCCTCACTTCTTCATGAAAGCATTTGCAGCGAAAAGTGATAGAACTATCAAACTTACTGTTGTTCTGTATCCAACGTTTCAACTATTTCTGGTACCTATTCTTTTAATTGGATTTGCGGCTGTGTTAGCTTTTCCTGGCGTTACCCCTGCCGACTCCATCCTTCCCTATACTTTGCTCCAAATGGATTTACCCGTTGTACTGATAGGATTAGTTTGTGCGGGCACGTTAGCCGCTTCTATGTCTTCTGGAGACGCCATTGTACACGCAGCGGCTTCGGTTGGCGTTAGAGATGGGGTTTCTAAGATCTCCGCTGTTAAAGAATGGCTATTTACTGGAAATAACGAGCGTAAACTCATCCGTATTTTTGTAGTAGTAATTAGTCTTATTGCCTACTATTTCGCCGTTTTCTCAAAAACTGATATCGTTTCGTTATTGCTTGGCGCTTATGGAGGAATTGCACAGATGTTCCCTCTTGTGTTTGCCATGTTCTACTGGCCTAGAGCTACAGGAAAAGGAGCTATTGCTGGTTTAATTGGCGGAATTCTTGTTACACTTTTGTTTCTCTACTATCCAGATTTAAAACCGATTCCCGTTCACGAAGGAGCTTATGGCTTGATTGTAAATATCATTCTGTTAATCGGCGTTAGTTTAGCTACTAAGCCTGAGAATGTGGATCGAGTTAAGAGATATACGCCTTTTTAGACGAGAAATTAGATGTAAGACGAAAGATTTAAGATGTAAGAGAATTTCATTCTTTGGATTGAATTGATTAATTATTTCTGTCACCGAATTATCTAACATCTACAGGGATGACGTTGTTGGGGGATTAGATTTAAATCTTTTTCCTATTTCTTCCACCTTACAAACTAAACACCCACACCGTCCTCACCCTGAGACAAAACAAGTGTTGTCTCTGTCCCCCCCAAGGAGGGAGACTTTCTTGGCTTTTTTTGAATTTAATAGGTGTTATTCTGAATTAGGTTGACACTATTAACAGAAATAAAACCCCGATACTTCGAGAAAAGGCCAGGTTGTTCTCCGAATTGAGGACCAATAGAATTGTAGGCTTTGCGTTATTTCCGTGTTCGTTATCACAAACACCCCTCGAATCATCCCAAGAAAATTTTGGATGATTCGCTCATTTCAAAATGGGTATAAGCTATTTGAAAGCATCTTTTCTAGATGCATTTAAAAGTGAAACAGTTAAGTGATATTTTACATAATTTTGAGCTATGCAAAAACACACTAAAACAACGCCCAGCATTCCCATTATTTATGAGGATAACCACCTCTTAGTAATTGATAAACCTGCTGGTATACTCTCGCAAGAAGACAATTCCAAAAATCCCGATGTTCTTACTCTTTGTAAGATTTATCTGAAGAAAAAATACAATAAACCCGGTGACGTTTTCCTTGGCTTAGTTCAACGATTAGATCAGCCTGTTAGTGGGTTAATGGTTTTAGCGAGAACATCAAAAGCGGCGAGTAGACTTTCAGAGCAAATTAGAGACCATAAGATCAATAAAACCTATTGGGCACTTGTGGAAGGTATGACTCCAATGGAGCAAACCTTGGAACATCATCTAGCAAAAGACAAGAAGTCGAATTTCGTTAAAGCTTACACTTCAAAAAAGTCGTTTACAAAAGTTGCGAAATTGAAGTTTACAACTATCAAACAAAGTTCTCACCACAGTCTTGTTGAAGTTGAATTGATAACTGGTCGTCCCCATCAAATACGTGTACAAATGGCAAAATTTGGATTTCCACTTTGGGGAGATTACAAATATGGTGAAGTTGGAAATAAGCCTGGAAAAAGTCTTGGTCTTCGTTCGGTTAAGCTTTCATTTACTCACCCCGTAACCAAAGAGAAAATGGAATTTTCAGTTAAGCCACCGAAGCTGCAACCTTGGAGTTTTTTCGATTATTAAATCCTTCAAGTTAGCATTGAGCCGTTAGAATATGGCACATAATAAACTTTCGCAAACGGCCGCCTTTATTGCTGTTAAATTCTATGGATTAACACTCAATCCAGACATTGGGAAGCACTTTGATCCGAGCATTAAAGACTTTTATGAGAAGGTTGTACAGTTTCTTCCCAACCATTTAAGCTGGTACCACAACTCGTTACGATCACCATTTTGGAGGAAGTTATTTATTGCTTCAGAGGAGCTACTTCTTCCTGGCGACTTGATGCATATTATTTGCAGGAAGTATTATGTTACTCAATGTGTTGACGAAGCAATTAAAAACGACTGTGAGCAGATTGTTATCATTGGCGCTGGGCTTGATCATCTGGGAGTCTACTGTGCTTCCAAAGGTCTAGAAGCATTTGAGGTTGAGACTCCTTTTATGGTTCAAACAAAGAATCAATTCTTGGAGGTTAACAAACTGGCTTCCAATAACTTAAACCTCTGCCCTCTTGATGTAACAAAGAAACGCTTGAGCCAAGTTTTAGTAGAACATTCTTCGTTTGACACCACAAAAAAAACAGCCTTTGTAGCAGAAGGATTCTTTGATTATCTGACAGAAACAGATGCTCGAAACGTCTGTAGCGAAATTGCTACCCTCTGCCCCTCTAATACATTAATAACTACAATCTTTTCTTTAGATGAATTGAATGTGTTCCACCGTTTTAGTTTTAAAAGTGGTGTACGTTTAGTGGGTGAATCCGTAAAGCTATCTCTCAACAAAAAGAGTTTTTTAAGTTTGTTGAAAGACTTTGGTTATGAGACTGAGAAAGTACTAAGCTATCAAGAGATGAAAAGTGATTTAGTGGAGTCTTCAGGTTTGGAATTGCCCGTTTTGAAAGGTTTTTATGTTATTAAGGCTTCTGTTAAGAAAGAGCGTAAACATAGCCCTTATTCATAATCAAGAGGACGCACAAAAACACTATTCCTTACAAAGCACATAAATTTTTTAAAACCTAGAGTGTCAATACGCCCACAAAACCACCGCGATGGAATCGACGTCTCCGACAGGAGCAATCATTCCACACAGGCTCGGGCTTGAATGAGGAAAAAGCGAACGAAGACCTTTGGAATAATTGAGTCTATGAAATGAAGTTCGCGCCAATTATTCTTGTCGAGAGTTTTTGGTACGTGCAAAACCCGAGATTCGGGGTCGGCACAAAAGTACAACCATTAAAAAAATGAGTGTGAAGATCCTTCAGAGTTATCTTCAGGATGACAGTGACGTTGTTTGATTTACTAAAATCGTCAACGAATTATCTAACATCTACATGAATGACTGTATGCTTTTTTGTTCAGTGGAATCGACTCTAGAGGTATCATATTTTTGATCCGCTTCTGTGCTATCTATTCCATTCAAGTTTGATACTTCCATATTTAGATTCAGTACTGAAATATCCGCTTTGGGGATGTAGAATTGGTTTAAAACTGAATTTGTATCCACAGTTGAGCTGTCTGGAGCTTGTTCGGGTACTGGCTTCTTATAATATGCAACCCCACTTAGATTCATCATATTTCGAAGAATCCACGACTTTCTTTTTTCCACATATGGGGAAGCTGGCTCCACTCGCATTCTTTTTGGATTGGGTAGAACGGCGGCCATTCTGGCAGCTTCATCAGCTTTTAGATACTGAGCATCTTTATCAAAGAAATGGTTTGTTGCTTTACCAACTCCGTACACCCCTGGCCCAAATTCTGCAATATTAAGATACACTTCTAGAATACGTTCTTTAGGCCACATAACTTCTATAGATAATGCGAGTCCTGCTTCAATTCCTTTTCTAACATACGATTTGCTGCTATTAAGAAATAAGTTTTTAGCCACTTGTTGGGTAATTGTACTCGCACCTCGTACTCGCTCTCCTTTTTCTTTTTCATCTAGAGCTTTTTCTATGGCTTTGGTATCCAAACCAGAATGTTCCCAAAATAGTTGATCTTCTGATGCTACAACAGCCCATTTTATGTTATCTGGAATAGAGTCGTAGTCAACCCAGTATTCCCTCAAACTATAGCGTTCCACTTCTAGTTTATCCCAATCTTCTTGCAACGTAAACGCAGTGAGAGACGGGTTTATCCAACGTATAGAGAAAACAGTTCCTAATAATAAAACTAGTACTAGGACTATTGATAGGCTAACAGTTTTAAACACTTTTTTCCAACTAAACCTTTTTAAGGGAGCTAAAAGGCCTCGTAATTTTTGACGATAATTACACATAGTTCTCATTACCTAAGTTTGGTGTTTGAACTATATCAAAACTAAAAAGTTCTAATCTATAATGAAGTTGGAATATTTTTTTCTATTGTTGCTAATTATTAGGTGTGTTAGTTGATTAGCTACTCTTGAGTACTATTTGGTAATTTTTTGGTGGCTTTAGCACCAAGTTCTTTTAGCATCTCTGCTTGGCGAACTAGATTCCCAGATCCCTCAGTAAGTCGAGTTCGGGCTTCATCGTAGCTTTGCTGAGTTTGCTTAATTCGCTCCCCAATTTTGTCCAAACTTTCTACAAATAGCACAAATTTATCATACAAAGCGCCACCACGTTGCGCAATTTCTAATGCATTTTTGCTTTGGTATTCTTGTTTCCAAACACTGTCAATAGTTGCTAGAGTTGCCAATAAGGTAGAAGGACTTACGATTACGATGTTGCGATCAAAAGCTTCGTAATACAAATTAGCATCATTTTGAAGAGCCACACCAAAAGCAGATTCTATAGGAATAAAGAGAAGTACAAAGTCAGGGCTTCTATCTCCATGAATTTGATGGTATTTCTTTTCACTCAAACCTTTTACATGAGCTCTAACTGAACTAATGTGTTGCTTCAGAGCCGTTGCTCTTTCTATGTCATCCTCGGAAGACGCGTAGCGCTCGTATGCTGTTAAAGTCACTTTAGAATCCACAATCAGGAATTTCTCGTCGGGTAGATGCACAACCACATCTGGCTGTAATCGTCTTCCTTCCTCGGTAGTGGATGATGTCTGCACTTCATACTCTCTACCTTTTGTGAGACCTGATTTTTCCAGAATCCGCTCTAAGATTACCTCACCCCAATTGCCTTGAGCCTTGCTATCTCCTTTAAGCGCTCGGGTTAAATTCTTGGCATCTTCACTCATCTTTTGGTTCAGTTCACCCATCTGGCGGATTTGCTCTTTTAACGTAGCACGTTGGCGATTTTCTTCGTTATAGGTCTCCTCTACTTTCTTCTTAAACTCTTCCAACTTCAAGCCAAGCGGGTTCAATAGCTGATCTAAACTTTCTCTGTTTTGTTTGGTGAATTTTTCTGATTTCTCATCTAGAATTTTATTCGCCAAATTCTCGAATTGAATCTTTAACTGTTCTTGCATTCCAGCAAGCTCATCTTTTTGTTCAGCCAGTTTTTGTTGGAGTGAAGAATATTCAGCTTTTAAACCAGCGAGATTTCTATCCAAATCAGCCGATTTCTCTCGCTCTTGTTTTAGTTCTAGCTCTTTCTCCCTTTGTGCAGCTTCTAATTTAGCTTCACTCTCTTTAGATAGCTGTTGAGATTTAGCTTCCGTTTCGCTGAGTTGAGCATCTAAATTTGCGTTTCTTTCTTCCAGTCTAGAAAGTTCAGATTTGGATTTAAAGTGCGCAATAAAGAACCCTGCAACGGCACCAATAACTAATGCAATAAGAATGAAAATGTTTTCCATAGTGTGATTAAATACTGTTCGAACTCAAAATGAGGAGTAACTCTGCTCGTTTTCTTCTCTAAAATCTTGGAAGAAATTGAAGTCTAAGTATATAGAAAATATTATCCGCTTTCAGCAGGAGATTTGGAGAGTTATATAATGAGTATTGGATAGTTGTTAATTGGAATTTAGGAATCTATCCATATCCAATTCTCATCATGAAAGAGTTAACCATGTGGAGTTGGTTATTAGGTATTTTTTGTTCCGCCACCGAACCTAAGGTTCAGGACGAAACAAAAAAATATCGACAAGAAATATTGGCACGAATTTACTTATAAGAGTAAAACCCCTCACCTGTTTTATTGCCTAGCTTACCGGCATCAACCATTTTTACAAGTAACGGTGATGGGCGATATTTAGGATCTTTAAAGCCTTCATACAATACGTTTAGAATATCCAAACATACATCTAGTCCAATAAAATCGGCTAAACGTAGAGGGCCCATTGGATGTGCCATTCCTAATTTCATCACTTCATCAACATTTTCAGGAGTTGCAACGCCTTCTGATACACAGAAAATAGCTTCGTTAATCATCGGCATTAGCACTCTGTTACTCACAAAGCCAGGAAAGTCGTTCACAGGAACTGGAACTTTATTAAGTTGTTTGGAGGTCTCTTCAACAATTTGGTAAGTACTATCACTCGTTTCTAATCCACGGACAATTTCAATCAACTTCATTAAAGGAACTGGATTGAAAAAGTGCATTCCAATGAAACTCTCTGGGCGTTTAGTAAGCGCAGCCAACTTAGTAATAGAAATAGATGATGTGTTCGAACCTAAAATAGCATGTGCAGGAGCGTTTGCATCAACAGCAGTCCAAACGGCTTTCTTTATTTCGATATTTTCTGGCACAGCTTCTACAACTAAATCTACGTCTTTAACTCCAGAAGCGATGTCTAAGTGTAATGTGATATTTGTAAGAGTAGCAGTTTTCTTAGCCTCATCTATCTTCTCTTTGGTCACCATCCGATCCAAGTTCTTTGCGATGGTTGCAAGCGCACGATCGCCAAACTCTTGCTTTGTTTCAATAAGGTTTACTTCAAAATCATTCATGGCAAAAACATGGGCTATACCATTACCCATAGTTCCTCCGCCAATAACCGCTACTTTTTTAATAGACATTACACAGGTTTTATAAGAGTTAAAATTCTTCGCTAAGATAACAAGTTTTGGAAGCGCTTTTCAACGCTAAATAACACTATCAGATGATTTCTAAGATTGTTATTTTTAATCTGAAAGTACTCGTAATTCATTCTAGAAACTGCAAAAACTTGTCAAGCCCTATAAAGCATCAATTTGTCTTTCAGTTTCTACTTTATTCCTTTAGCTTTAGCCATCATTAAGGTCCTAAATACATGAAAACATTTTCCAAGCTATTACTCTTTTTCTTAATCCTTTTTATCGGTTTTGTAGGCCTTGCTTTCTATTGGACCTTCTACAAACCCTTACCGAATTACGAGTCTAATATTGCTCTAGAACAGTTACAACAACCCGTAGACATCCACTGGGATGAATTTGGCGTTCCTCATATATATTCGAAGACCCAAAGTGATCTCTATTTTGCATTAGGCTATGTCCATGCTCAAGATAGACTTTGGCAAATGACACTCTCTCAGATTGCAGCAGAAGGACGTTTTGCTGAATTTTTTGGAGAGGATTTAGTTGATCTTGATAAATACCAACGCACACTTGGCTTTTGGAAAATTGCAGAACGGCTAGAGAAAGAAGCTTTGAATGATGATGAGCGTAACATCATGCAAGCCTACTCAGATGGCGTAAACTCTTTTATTGATAATAACTCGAATAAGTTACCCATTGAGTTTGCTCTAACAGGAATGGAACCAATCCGCTGGAGTCCTACTCGATCGTTGGCCATTGTTCGCTTAATGGCTTGGGACTTAAATTTAAGCTGGTGGACTGAGCTTACGTACAGTTATTTAAAAGCAAGCCTGCCTCCTGAGCAGTTTGAAGAGCTTGCACTTAGAGTTCCTGAAGACTCCCCTACTTCGCTAGACGATAACGAGTCGATTAAATTAACCGCCGCAATGTTTCCAATGTTAGAGCAGGAAATGAGCCGTAGAAAATTACTTCAAATTGAGGGGACTCATGTAGGAAGTAACGCTTGGGTTGTTGATGCTTCAAAAACTACTACTGGTTATCCATTGCTAGCCGGTGATCCACATCTTGGTTTAGATATGCCAGGAAAATGGTACGAAGTGCATTTAAATCTTGACGGGAAGAATGTTTCGGGCGCAACCATCGCAGGAGTTCCTGGTATTGTTTTAGGCCAAAATGATGAAATGGCTTGGTCTTTCACTAATATTATGGCCGATGACACCGATTTTTTCCTTGAAAATACTGATCCAGAAGATAGAGGTCGATATGTTACAGACTCCCTCCAAATGGGTACTATTGCATACCAGCCTTTTATGAAAAGTAGAGAAATTATAAAGGTTAAAGACAAAGATGATGAGGTATTAGAAATTCGTTATACCAAGCATGGCCCAGTAATTTCTGATATTTACCCCAATGTTAAACTAGCCGACGAACAAGTAATAACTATGCGTTGGACTGGCCAAGATATTACGAACGAATTTAGAGCCTTATATCAAATAAATTGGGCTGATAATTTCCAGGAATTTAAAGACGCACTCCCACACTTTGGCGTACCTGGACAAAATTTTATGTACGCTGACATCGAAGGAAACATTGCTATGTTTTCAACGGGACATCTTCCCATCCGCTCTGGTAATAAGATTATAGTACGGAAAGGCTGGGATCCTTCTCAAGACTGGCAAGGTTACATTCCTCATAAAGAAATGCCGCATGTGATAAATCCAGATAAAGGTTGGATTGCCAACGCGAATAATAAACTCACCACGAATAACTATAAGCACTACATCGCTGCTTTTTGGGAGCCGCCTTCAAGAATTGAGCGAATAAGTGAATTTTTGACTACACATGAGAAATTGACTCCGTCACTTTTTGCAGAGCTTCAGAACGATTCCTATTCCAAATTCGCAGAAAAAGTAGTCCCAATTGTGTTAGACGTTATTGCCTCTCAACAGATTTATAACTTTGATGATGCAGTATCTTATCTAGAAAACTGGGATTTTAAATATGACAAAAATGCTACCGCAGCATCTATTTTCGATGTATTTATTTTAAAACTAACAGAAAACACATTACATGATGAATTTGGTGATGAGGCGTACCAGAATTTTATTCATCACGAGAACATTCCCATCCGTACTATAACTGAATTACTTCAAGGCAACAGTACTTTTTTCGACAATTTGGCAACTCCTGAAGTTGAGAACAAAGCCGATATAGTTCTAAAAAGCATGCAAGATGCATTACTATTTTTAAGTGACTCATTAGGTCAGGAACCCTTAGAGTGGCGCTGGGAACAACTCCACACCATCACTTTTGAGCCACCACTTTTTGCACAAGCTGCACAAGATTCAAGTGCACCTAAAAGTTTGAAACTCATTGTAGACAACCTCCTAAGTACTGGACCATTTCCTGTTGTTGGGCATGGCATGTCGGTTAATAATGGACAATACAGTTGGGAAAAGCCTTATAAAATGGTCTTAGGTGCTTCCATTCGTAGAATTATAGACCTCTCGAATTTGAGTAGTACACAATCTGTAATCCCAACGGGACAATCAGCTAGCCCACTTTCTAAGTACTTTGGAGACCAAACTGAACTTTGGTTAAACGGACAGTATCGCACTTTTTATCAAGACAGTGCTCTGTTCAGTAACTCAAAAGTTAAAAGCATGCAGTTAGTGCCGAAGGAATAGTCTTGCGTTTACTAAGCTAACTTTCAGTGTTTTTTAAAAATCTACTTGCAAAAAAAGCCTCACATGAGGCTTTTTTATAATTGGATTTAGAATCTGTTACTAGTCTTCACCCAAAAATGGATATCTGTAATCGGTTGGAGTTACGAAGGTTTCCTTGATGGTTCTTGGAGAAACCCAACGTAGCAAGTTAATCATTGATCCTGCTTTGTCGTTAGTTCCAGAACCTCTAGCTCCGCCAAATGGCTGTTGACCAACAACAGCTCCGGTTGGTTTGTCGTTAATATAAAAGTTACCTGCCGATTGTTCTAGACGTTTGGTAGCAACTTCAATAGCGTATCTATCTTGGCTGAAGATTGAACCTGTAAGCGCATAAGGAGAAGTTTCGTCTACTAAGTCGAGCGTAGCTTCAAATTCGTTTTCATCATACACATAAATGGTAATCACTGGACCAAAAATCTCTTCGCACATGGTTGTATATTTTGGATCTTTAGCAAGTAAAACTGTTGGCTCAATAAAATACCCTTTCGATTTATCGTAGTTACCGCCAGCAATTACTTCAACGTCTTTGCTTGCTTTCGCATCATCAATATATTTGGCAATTTTATCAAACGATTTTTCATCAATCACTGCATTAATGAAGTTGGTGAAGTCTTCTGTCCCTCCCATCTTGAAGGTTTTGAGGTCTTCTACCACATAATTCTTCACGTCTTCCCATAAGTTTGAAGGAATATATGCTCTAGATGCTGCCGAACATTTCTGTCCTTGAAACTCAAACGCACCTCTAGAAATAGCGGTAGCTACTTGTTTTGGTTTTGATGATTTGTGAACCATAATGAAATCTTTACCACCTGTTTCGCCCACAATTCTTGGGTAAGAACGGTACTTATAGATATTTTCTCCAATAGTTTTCCAAATATGTTGAAATACAGCTGTACTACCTGTAAAGTGAATACCACCAAAATCTTTATGAGAGAAAATGATGTCGCCAGCTGTTGGGCCATCTACATAAATTAGGTTAATAACTCCATCAGGAACGCCTGCTTCACGGAACACTTCCATCAACACATTCGCAGAATAGATTTGAGTGTACGCTGGTTTCCAAACTATAGTGTTTCCCATCATTGCTGCGGAGGTAGGTAAATTACCCGCAATTGCAGTAAAATTAAATGGAGTAAGTGCAAATACAAATCCTTCAAGTGGTCTTTGTTCAAGGCGATTCCAAACACCTTCTGAGGATTCAGGCTGCTGAGCGTAAATCTGAGTCATATATTCAACGTTGAAGCGTAAAAAGTCTATGATTTCACAGGCGGCGTCAATTTCAGCTTGAAATGCATTTTTTGACTGACCTAACATTGTTGCCGCATTAATTTTAGCTCTGTAGGGACCAGCAAGCAACTCTGCAGCTTTTAGGAAAATACTAGCTCTATGCTCCCAAGCCATATTTGCCCAATCTGATTTAGCCGCCATAGCAGCATCAATTGCTTGAGTTACATGGGAAGCATCACCTTCAGAAAAGTATCCCAAAATATGCTGATGATCGTGAGGTGGCGACATTGGTTTTTTGTTATTCGTAGTAACCAACTTGCTTCCTATGTACATAGGCACGTCAACTTCTTTTGCACGTGCTTCTTTAAGAGCTTCTTGTAACTCTCTTCTTTCGGGAGAACCTGGCGCATAACTTAAAATAGGTTCATTTAGCGCTGGTGGAACATTAAAAAATCCAGTTGCCATAAATTTCTTTTCTAATTGAGATTATAGGATTTAACATAATAAATATACACTTTTAAGAACGGATTATGAAACCGTCTACATCTACTACTAATAACGAGTACAACTAACGTATCGTTCTATCAATTGAGGCAATTCTAGCTTAATTTGAGACGCCCTAATCTTAAAAATCAATCTTTTTTGTCTACGAGTTACATGGTTTTATACGAATAAACCTGATGATTAAAGCACGAAGCTCTATTATTTACTGTTCTAGTTTTTAATATATTAATTGAGTGTAAGCAGTAGTTCAGTGTTATCTGCTTTTTTCAAATATCATCATTTACAAATTTAGGCGTTTATGCGATTGGGCTTTAAGGCATTTCAAGCCATTATCATCATTGTACTTTTTGCGGGAATCAATCAATATCCAAAGGAAGGCAAATCTTCAAACATTTGGAATAGAAATGTAGCCCCTACTGATTACCAACTCATAGATTCTTTAGTTCAGAACACTTCTCTACGAGATAAAATCGGACAACTTTTTATTATTTCTGCCTCTGGCGAGTTTTACAATCAAGACGACCGACGATATAAGGAATTGGTTGATATGGTGGAAAAGCAACATATCGGTGGCATCATTTTTATGAGTGGCGATGTGTACGGACAAGCAATTCTTACTAACAAACTCCAAAAGTTAAGTTCTATTCCTCTTTGGATTACGCAAGATATGGAGTACGGCGCCGCAATGCGTGTTGATGGTAGCACGAGATTTACACCCGCGATGGGAGTCGCTTCAACAGGCAATAAGCAAAATGCTTTTTTAATGGGGCAAGTTACCGCTCGAGAAGCCAAAGCGTTAGGAGTTCACCAAGTATTTGCACCGGTTTTAGATATTAATAACAACATTGCTAATCCCGTTATAAATATCCGCTCCTTTTCAGACGACCCAATTTTAGTTGGTGAATTTGGAGCCGCTTTTATTGAAGGTGTACAAAGTGAGGGGTTAGTGGCCACCGCCAAACACTTTCCAGGCCATGGCAATACCAAAGTAGATTCACATCTAGGACTTCCTGTCTTAGACCATGATTATGCTCGTCTCGATTCAATAGAACTCGTCCCTTTTCGCTATGCTATTAAAAGTGGTGTTACAAGTATCATGAGCGCTCACATTGCGTTCCCTAATATTGGTTTAGATACGGATTTACCCAGCACACTCGACCCAACCATATTAAGCGACATCCTAACCGACTCACTTAATTTTGATGGTCTAGTTATTACTGATGGAATGAATATGAGAGGCATTACTTCCAAGTATTCTCCTGGTAGAGCTGTAGTAAAAGCGTTACTTGCTGGCGCAGATATAATGCTAATGAGCCCCGATACTTATACTGCAATTAACGAAGTAGAAGCTGCCGTTAATAATGGTGAGATTACTGAAGACCGTATTGATAAATCATTCCGAAAAGTTCTAATGTGGAAACAAGAGTTTGGCTTATTCGATAGTGACAACCAATCTGATATTGAGGCTCTAGACCGTATCGTAAATACAAAATCGAACCAAGCAGTTGCAACCAATATTGCACACGAGTCGGTTACTATACTGAAGGATAAAAAGAAAATCATCCCCATTAACCCCAATGATTATAAGCGCATTTTGGTGGTTTCTGTTTCTGAAAGTTCTTCAGGCGCTACAGGAGCGTCTTTTGCCTCCGCTTTACGAGACTTCCATCCCAACGTTTCTTTTTATGCATACGATAAAAGAACTAGTGCCGCAGATATTCAGAAGATTATTAAAAGCTCCCAGTCAGCAGATCTAGTAGTAATTGGTGCATTTATCGGGTTCAATTCAAGTAAATCCATTCAATTCAATAGAACCCAACATTCTTTTCTTCGGAAATTATTAAAAAGTAAAAAGCCATCTGTTCTTGTCGCTTTTGGAAATCCTTACTTGCTTAGCGAACTCCCAGAAACTGATGTTCATGCTATAGGTTGGTACAACACCGAGGACCAAACCCATTCCGTAGCTCATGCGCTATTTGGTGCTCAAGATATTTCAGGTAAACTAACAATCACTATTCCTGGGATGTACACCATTGGAGATGGCCTTGCCTACAAACAGGAGATAATGGGATATGGCGACCCCGAAGAAGTGGGACTTAGTTCTACGGAATTATATAAGATTGAAGATATACTGCAAGAAGCTATTCGAGATTCTGTTTTTCCAGGTGCAGTAGCGGCCGTTATTAAAGACGGGAAAATGGTTTTTAATAAAGCAGCGGGTTATTGGACTTATGACAAGCTTAAAAAAACGGACAATACAGATGTTTTCGATTTAGCTTCTATAACAAAAGTGATGTCGACCACCACCGCGGCTATGAAATTAGTTAGTGATGGTAAACTCAGCTTGGAAGATGAAGTTTGGCGATATATTCCTGAGTATAAAACTCCTGAAAAAGAGCATATCCTAATACGAGACTTATTGCTCCATCAGTCAGGCTTACCTCCTTTCCGCGTTTATGTAGACTCTCTTAAAACTCGTGCAGAAATCATAACCGCCGTAAGGAATGAACCTCTTACCTACGAAACAGGCTCCAAGTACGTTTACAGTGATTTAGGAATGATCTTGATGGCCGAAGTTGTGGAAATCATAACCAAACAACAAATTGACACTTTTATGAGACGTGAGCTTTATTACCCAATGGATATGAGCTCGACGTATTTCAACCCCAAAAAAGTAAGTCGTTGGTTTGTTAATCGTGTTCACCCAACGGAGTATGATGATATTTTTGAACGCGGACTTGTACAGGCCAATGTTCATGACGAGCGTGCTTATTTTATGGATGGTGTAGCAGGACATGCTGGTTTATTTTCTACTACATCAGATATGGGGAAGTTTGCCACGATGTTATTAAATGACGGCCGTTATGCCGACACACAGTACATTTCCCCAGAAGTAGTACAACAGTTTACGAGCCACCAATCAGATATTAGCGGAAGAGGCTTTGGGTTCGATAGAAAAAGCCCATCAGGATTTTCAACAGCTGGCCAACTATCAAGTAATGATACCTTTGGACACCTCGGCTTTACGGGCACTAGTATCTGGATTGATAGGGAAAAGAACATGGCCGTAATACTACTTACCAATAGAGTTTATCCCAAACGTACATTTGGTAAAAAAATTAGCCAAATTAGAGCTGCTGTAGCAGATGCAGCTTTTTCAGCAATTAAATAATATTCTATGAATTGGGAAGTACTTTATAATCGAGCTTATACTCCATACTCAAAACAACCGAAAGCCTGCATTGTATTAGGTAAAAGCGGACTCTATTATGCTGGAGTTCGCGTTGAAAACGTTTCATTCCCAATAACAGTGCCAGCAACGCAAGCTGCAATTTGTCATTGTTTATCTGAGGGAGATGTCCCTGTAAAGCTAATTATAAAAGAAGGGAACCTCGAACAACTCGATTTCTGGCTTAATGAGTTTGGCTTAGATCTCGAAATAACAGATGATATTTCGGCCGTCACATGTTCTGAAAATACTTTAGAAGTCTCTGAAAAAGAAACACTCCCCCTATTAAAGCAACTTTTATCAAAAGCAGTAACCATAAATTCTGATTTTCCGGTCTCAGCATTATTGTTTTCAGATGATAAAACTATTACTGGCGTAAATATTGAAGTAAGCGATTGGACCAAAGGTCTATGTGGAGAACGGGTTGCAATAAGCAAAGCGTTGGCTATGGGTTTTAATACTTTCACTATGATGGCAGTTCATACTCTAAAAGGAGAAGTGAGTAGCCCATGTGGAGCCTGCCGCCAAGTACTGGTTCAACATCTACCCCATCAGCCGATAGATATGTACCATGCAGACGGAACACTTTCTCGCCATCAAGTTCCAGACTTACTCCCATTTAGCTTTAGTTCTAGCTCCTTGGATGCAAAATAGTTCAGCATAATCGGGGCTTTGTCTACACCAATTTTTTTAAACCAGGCCTTTTTTTCAACAAATATTCTTTAAAAAAGTCTTGATTTTTTTTAAAACAGTCATAAAACTTCAAAAAAGTGCTTTTTTATTGAATAAATGTGAAAAAAATCACTTTTTTATTTGATTTGGTAGCGTTGATTGAATAGCTTCAACGCAGATTCCAATTAGGAAGATACATTTAACAAAAATAAACGGAGTTGTATAATGAGTAGAGTAACAGAACTACAAAGCTTAGTTAACCAAGTTTCTGAAGAAATGGAAAAATTTTACGATAAGGGAAACAAAGCTGCGGGTACTCGTGCACGTAAAGGGCTTCAAGATCTCAAAAAACTTGCTCAAGACATTCGTCTTGAAATTCAAAACAAAAAAAACGAAGCCTAATAACTTCGCTATTTTTATTTTTTAAAAGCTCCGCTTTCTAGTTGGAGCTTTTTTTTTGAACTTTAATCGCCAATTTATACCTAATGCGACGCTTTCTTATCCTTCTTCTACCCCTTGTTGTATCTTTAATTGCATGCCAATCTAGCCCCAGAACTATTGAGGAATTAAATACGGCTATACACAATCGCCTTGAGCCTCTTGAGGGAGATTTTGCCCTCGCGTACAAAAGTTTAACTCATTCAGAAAATCAACTCTTAATAAGACCTGACGAACGTTTTCATGCCGCTAGCACGATGAAAACCCCTGTCTTGATTGAGGTCTATAAACAAGCTAATGAAGGATTATTCTCTGTAAACGATTCTATACTCATCAAAAACGAGTTTAAAAGTATTGTAGACGGCTCAGCTTTTACAATGGAACTGAGTGAAGAAAGCGAGGAAGACCTTTTTACCAACGAGAACAAACCTACCAGTATTTATCATTTGGCGTATGAGATGATAACGCGAAGTAGCAACTTTGCCACTAATTTGCTTATCGATTTAGTAGATGCTAAGAAAGTAACTGCTACCATGAGGACTTTGGGCGCAGATAGTATTAAAGTATTACGTGGTGTAGAAGATTTAAAGGCTTACGAGCAAGGTTTAAGCAATAGCACCACTGCTAATGACTTACTTACCATCTTTGAACAGCTTGGAACCGATACTCTTATTAGTGAACAAGCGAACAAAGAAATGTTAGAGATACTCAAAGATCAGAGATACAATGATATGATACCTGCAAAACTCCCCACTGGTACAGTTGTAGCACACAAAACAGGTTGGATAACTGGAGTTCATCACGATTCCGGTATTGTTTACACTCCTGATGGCGGTCGTTTTGTATTGATATTCCTTTCTAAAAACGCACCTGATAGAACTGCTGTTATTGACGCTTCTGCTGATATTGCAAAATTCATTTATGATTTCGAAATTAGTAAATAATGAGACATTTAATCTACCTTTTACCACTTATAGCTAGCATTGGTTTTTTAAGCTCATGCAGTTCAAAGCAAAAACAGATGGAAAACACATCGATTGATTGGGACAAAGAATTCCGAACCCAAGGCTTACATAAAATAGATACCGATTCAACTCAGATTCTTGTTGAGCTAAAGTATGCTACTACTGATAATTTTATGGGTAAAAATGTATATGGAAACTTAAGAACTGGTTATTTACAACCAGAGGCTTTATCTAAACTATTGGATGCTCAAAATTTTCTTAAAGAAGAAGCGCCGGAACTTCGCTTATTGATTTATGATGTAGCACGTCCTAGAAGAATACAACAAGTTCTCTGGGATAGCTCGGATTTGCCCTTAGACGAACGTTCTCAATACATAGCTAATCCTACATCAGGTTCTATACATAACTATGGCTGTGCCGTAGATCTTACAATTTCCGAGGAAGACGGAACCCCATTAGATATGGGCACGGGTTACGATAATTTTTCAACTTTGGCGCATACAGATAAAGAGGATGAATTGGTTGCCCAAGGCTTGCTGACTTCTGAACAAATAAAAAACCGACTTCTATTACGTTCAGTAATGACGAAAGCCGGTTTTCTAACATTAGACAGTGAATGGTGGCATTTTGATGCTTTCTCAAGAAGCGAAACCAAAACACGTTTTAAAATAGTAGAGTAAGCTGTTGTAAAGATCAGTTATTTCGATAACAGAAATTACCTATGATCACCGTAAAAAAATGCGAGGTTATGCTGAACCTGTTTCAGTTACTTTGTGTAGAGGTGGTTTTGTACCGACAAAAATACCAAAAACTCTCGACAAGAATAATTGGCGTGAACTTCATTTCATCGACTCAATTATTCCAAAGGTCTTCGTCCGCTTTTTCCACATTCAAGCCCGAGCCTATGTGGAATGGCTGCTCCTTCCGGAGCCGTCGATTCCATTACGTTCTTTTTCCACCAATAATTCTAAAGGTCGATGTGGTTTTGTGAACTTATTGACACTCTGGGGCTTAAAGATATCTAGGTGTTTTATGAGTAATCAAAAAAGTTATTTCTGTCAGCGAATTGACTAATATCTAATGCTTAGCTACGATTTAGCTTTATACTTTTTTGGGATGGGATTATAATCTGTTTCGTGTGCCCAATAAATTGAAACAACCCACCAGCGCGTGCCATCATTAAACAATTGAATGCTGTTAATTCCTTGGTTAAATGGCTCCGCATCGAATTTACTTCGTTTTGAAGCATACGTGCTAAAAACATGTACAACGTGGCCATAGTCTTGAGTGTCACGGTGTGTTTCATATTCGTAAAAACCATTTTCCACAAAATTCTTGTCTGCCTGTTTAACAAATTGTTCAGGTGTAATTACGGTATAAACAAGTTTTCCGTCTTCATTTTTATTTGTAGGAATTAACTGTGCCTCTGGAATGACTAGATATCTAAAAAGATCCCAATCTCTAGGCTCACCTTTCTCTCCAGAAATTGATGCATACAGCGCTTTAATAATAGAATCTACTGATTTTGAGTGTTCCTCATATTGCGCAAAAAGTGATGTGCTAATGAATGCACTAAAAAGTACAGTTACGATAATTTTTTTCATGTAAATGGTATTTAAAGTTTTTCGATACAGTTAGTTTTTCGACGAGTATCTACGATATAGAATATTTTCCAACCGTTATCCCCTTTTTTAAGCTGAATGGAATTTACTCCACAGTGTGAAAAAACATCCCCCCTATAAAAAGAATACGGAACCCAAACCTGAGCTAAAGCGCCATCAATTCTAACATTGATGGTAGAAACTCTTTCATCCCACATTATATCGTGGGGAGTTCCAACAGCGTTTAGAAAATTTTGGAGAGAGCCATTAATTACCTGATCCTTCCCATCTTTACTTTTTGCCACCGTCTGCATAATAGCCGTAGGTGTAAATACGCTACTAACTTTTGAGCTATCACCTGCTCTCATTCCATCAAACAATGTATGAATTTGGTTCTTGATAGCTGTTTCGTCAAGTGTTTGTGCAACACTCAATGATGATTGAGCCACCATTAGAGTTAATAAGCAAATAATTGAAAGGATAAAGGAGCTTTTCATGAGATTAATTTATTCACATTTTCAGAATAACGTGAATAATCTTGTAAATACAAACTAAAGCACGTTTACTCTACTTTTTGAAGTAGAACATACCGCTGTATGGATAATCTAAATCACTTTGCCAAACTGGACGCCACCAAAGCACAGAAGGTTTTGTATTCTCAGGCCTATCGTGATCCATAATTCCAATATTGACTCTGAGTTTCTCCAAGTTAGATCTTGAGGACACAAGCTGAGTTATAGGAATTGCCAACTCTAAAGATTGTCCATTTTCATATTCTATAATTGTATATCTGATATCATTGGTGGACTTGCTAGCCCAAACACCTGCTTTTGCAATTTCTATTTGTGTAAAATTAGAATCAGCTACGTCGGAAGTAAAATGCACATAGAATTTATCCTGTAAAGCCTTTACATCGTTTGGTGAAAGTATGGTCTTTTGGTCTTTGAATTGTACACCAACATATATGTTCTTTTCATCGCTTGTTAAAGCAAATTTGAATGTTCCATCCTCTTCACCTTTCCAGTCCCAATCTTCATAGAAATATTGGGGTAGATCAACTTCTATCCAGTCAGTGTTTTCCCAATCAGAAAAATCACCGTCAATACTTATTGGGGTTTCTGTTTTTGTAAAGCTGTGTTTCCAATCTACCCTTACTTTTTTAGTTGTTGGAAGTGCAATATCACTTCTTCTTTCTCTAGAAAACCCTGCATCTAACGTAATAGAAAGAGGTTGATTATTGAGTTCAGCAATCGAAAACAGCTCTTTCTTACTAAAAACTTGAATCATGATTTCTTTTTCAGATTGCGGAGAAATAAGTTCACTTATTGATTTCGGCTGAAATTGAATGTCTTCTTGATCTGCAAGTACCCCTTGTATTAAAAATTCTCTATCAGAAGTATTCTTCAATGTTAGTGCAAGAGGAAACCCAGAAACCATATCTGTTTCAGTAACAACTGGTTCTATTTCAAGCCAATTCCCTTGTCGGAGTTTTTGGATGTCTTCATAATCTTCTTCCGGGACGACGTCTTTGTCATAAATTCCAGAAAGTTCTAAGTGTGCAGTTACTGGGCCTTTTTCTTTCATGGTAACCCATGTAATATGATCAAACTCACCCACATCAGGGTTTCTCATATAACTCCCACCACCTGTTGTCGCAAGGGTGAAGTGTTCCATTCCATTATGCATTTTAAATTGATAGAAATGATGATGACCTGAAAATACCGTATAGTTTCTTAATCCTAAGGCTTTTTCAATTTCACCGTAACCTTGGGTATCTCCATAAGACCACAGCGGACGATGCATGAAGATGAGTGTCCAACTTACATCCTTGTTTTCTGCCAATACGTTTTGGAAATATTGAATTTGGTCAGTTCCAATTCCGCCATTTTTTATCTGATCTGTATTAAGAGCCAAAAAGAGAACGTTTTTATACTTGAAATGATAGAAGTCTCTCCCATGTCGTTCTCTCCAAACATTGGTTAACAATTCGTTACTTGTATCATGATTACCAGGAACATAATAAAATGGCATTTGGAGTGCATTTATCATGGTATCGAATTCATCCCATTGTGTATTCCATACATCTGAATCTTCAGTATAGCCATCAATTAAATCTCCAACGGAAAGTACAAACTCGGGTTGGAGTATATTTAGTTTGCCAATCGCTTCTTTAAAGACGCCCCCTCTCATTCCTCCTGTTCTGTCCGAAACGATAGCAAAACGAAACGTTTGATCAGCGTTGTTAAACGGTTTACTTGAAACAGGAACTGATTCTTTATTCTGCGTGTATCCATTTGAGGTAGATAACAAACAGAAAAGAAGCAAAAGAGATACAGCTTTGTAAACGTTCATTGGGTTAACAATACCGGTTAGTTAAAAGTGGGTTTTAGAGTCTAAAATGTTTTCAATTTTGATTTGTTCATCCATGTGAAGCTCCACATTATCTAGGGTCGATATATTATCTAGAAGTTGAGAAACACTACTTACACCAATTAATGCTGAAGTAACTACTTCTTTTCGCAGTACCCATGCCAATGCAAGTTGGGCTAAACTTTGTCCACGATTAACTGCTACTTGGTTTAACGCTAGTATTTTAGCACGTACATTTTCATCTAAATCGGTCTCTTTTAAGAAGCCATCTGGATCCGCAATTCGAGAGTTTTTTGGGATGCCACCGAGATACTTATTTGTCAATAAACCTTGAGCTAATGGTGAGAAAGGAATACAACCTACCCCTTCTTCTTCTAGAACAGGAAAAAGATCTTTTTCCACACCACGAACAAACATGTTGTACTTGGGTTGATGTATAATGAACGGTGTATTTAGCTCACGAAGAATTTTTGCTGCACGTTTAGTTTGTTCACCCGAGTAGTTTGAAACCCCCACATATAAAGCCTTCCCTGAACGTACTATGTGATCTAAAGCCAACATCGACTCTTCAATTGGAGTATTAGGGTCAGGTCGATGATGATAGAAAATATCAACATACTCTAACTGCATCCTTTTGAGACTTTGGTCAAGGCTAGAAATTAGATATTTGCGAGAACCACCGTCATTGTATGGACCATCCCACATTTTATATCCCGCTTTTGTTGAGATAATTAGTTCATCTCTGTGGGATTGAAAATCGCTTTTTAAAATCTTACCGAAATTTTCTTCAGCTGAACCTGGAGGTGGCCCGTAATTATTAGCCAAGTCGAAATGCGTTATTCCGTTATCAAAAGCTGTATGTAGAATTTCTTTCGAGGTATCTAAATCTGCTTTCCCTCCAAAGTTATGCCATAGGCCGAGTGATAAACGCGAAAGGAACAAACCGCTTATTCCTGTTCTTTTATAAGGGATTTTATCATATCTAGAAATAGCCATAATTTTACTTTTTTATTGAATACATATCTGATAGTTGGTCCTCAAATACAATAAGGCTATCTCTTTGAATTTCACAAAATCTTCGTCACTTAATTCAGTGTATTTTGAAAATTTTGTTGACACTCCTACTATGTATAAACTTAATGTCCCAATAAATTGTTTTCGGTGCATAATTACTTAATAAGTAACATTCGTTTAACGACTGAAAACGAATTGGTTTTGAGTTGGTACAAATAGACACCACTTGCTAAGTTTGCAGCATCAAATGTTATTGAGTGTGTTCCAGGGTTTTTAAACTCGTTTACCAAGCTTTTTACTAGTCTGCCTGTTATATCAAACACACTAATTTCGATATTAGTAGCTTTCGGGACGTCATAAGTAATGATTGTTGTGGGATTAAAAGGATTCGGATAATTCTGATTTAAGGCAAAATTTTTGGGAATTCCCGATTCCTCACTTATGCCCGTTCGAACTTGAATGGTGATATAGATTGGCTCTGAGGGAAGTGTTTCTAACCCATTAAGATCAACAGCAGTTACACGGATTTGATGGGTTCCAGAACCTATAAACATTTTACTAAAAGTAGTTGTGCTCGTTGACCCATCTAACTCAAACTTCTCGAAGTTAGTAGATGCAGAATCGGCTCTATAAATATTATAACTACTTACTACATTTGATCCTGTAGATTCTGACCAAGATAAAGTATACCCTAACCGTGAATTAACGATATCCACAGAGAGATCGGTGGGTATGGATAGTCGAGGTAAAGGTTTAGCACCTCTTAATGTTGATATAAAATCGATATAAAGCGTTATATCAGGATTTTGACCTTCATTTTGCCCAACAATTTCGAAACCAGTAGTTTTTACGCTTTCAAGACTTTCTGGTATCTGAAAACCAAGTCCAAACCAAGTGTCTGATTCAAAACTATCAGTCGAAATAAATTTATCTACTTCTTTCGATTGATTATCAATAGCGAAAAATCGTAGCCCTTTAATCTTAGCTTTGTCTTCGTCAGATATCCAAAACCTGTAAGCTAAAGTATGAGCAGGTTGTAATTTTCGAACTCTTGTAGAATTACTTGTTGAGTCACTTTCATCTCTCGTTATTCGGAAGCGAGCTCTGTCTGCAAGTGTTTTTAGTTTAATGGAATAGTAGCCACTTGTTGCGTTGGTATCGGTTCGGAAAATAGTTGCTTGTTCCGCTATCCAACCTTCATTTTCTGATTCAAAATCAAATCGTGGATGTATTTCAAACTTCTTAGTAGTTACGGACAGTACTTCTTTTGAAGTATGTTTTCCATGTACATCAATTGCTGTTAGTTCATATTCGTAATCTGTTCCAGATAATAATCCTTCAATTTTTATGTAATTATTTGACAGAGCATAAACAGAAAGGGTGTCAAAAGAAGGTAAAGGAGGTCTAAATCGACGAACTCTCAAAAGCTCGTACCGAACGTCTCCTGTTCCTTCTGATGCGTTCCATTGCAAAGTAAGTTCTGTGTATGAAGTATCTGTTACTTGAAAGTTTGAAGGAGCAGAAATTGTTGGAACACCATTATTGTATGGAACGGTGGTAATAAGGTCTATAAAAAACTCAGGGGTATCATTTGCAGCTTTTTTCTTAATTCTAATGCCTATTTCTTTCAAAGAATCCGAGGAAGTTTGATCTGAAATTTTAAGTATCAATCTATTCCATGCTTCAGCAATTAAATCTTCTGATGAATAGGATACTGTGGTTCTAATTCCATCAGAGTTGTCTATAAAATAAGTTTCTAAGGAATCGATTTTAGAAAGATCGTCAGCACTAATTCGTAGATTAAAGAAAACAGTTTGATTAGGAATAATTGATTTGAGTTGTTCTCCTTTTAAAAAGAAGAAATGATTGGAAGTATCTGCTGTTGTAGAAATTAATAACGATTTTCTATCGCTGTAAGAAACACTATCAACAGGAGCTAAATTGGTGAATTTATCAACTTCCCAGTTTTCTGTTCCGGATTCAAAATCCCAAGTCATGTTAGCTGGAAAACTCAATGTTTCCAATTCAATTTCTCTCGAACCAGAACGCGCTCTTCGTCCTAATGAATCTATCGGAATAATCTTATACCAGTATTTAGATTCACTGAGTGCATCCTCATCAATGTAAAAATGTGCAGTTGTGGTATCAATAAATTCAAAAATATACTTATTAACATAGGATCGTTCAATCGCATAAAAATCAACTTTGCCCTTTAAAGGAGCTTCCCAACTAAAAGCGGTAAAATCTGTCCCAACAGAGTCTTGACGTAGATTTTCAACAGAATTAATTGATGCAAATCCGCGATTAGCTGGATTTGAAGTAAACAAATCGACATAAAGAGGTGGAATTCCACCAGTATTCTTCGCTTGAACGTTTACTCCAAAAGTATTTAGAGTAAGATAATTAGGAACAGTTATTGAAAGTCTATTCCAATCTCCAATTTTAAGTTCGTTAATGGCATAATTAACCGATTTAAATCCATCGTTATCATTGTTGTCGCCATCAATATTGTCGAATTCAAGAAAAACAGAAATACTATCAATATTAGAAGTATCTGCAGGAACGAACAGGTAGATACTTAAAATTTGTCCAGGTAGAAACTGTTGTAAGTTTGTACGGGTAAACTTGTACTCTTTCGTACCTGTGTTGGATGGAGATAATACAACTCCAATAAAATCACTGTATCCTTTGTCGTTATCTTTAGAAATTTCAAAATTATTTGAGCTCCAATAATCTAAATCCATACCGTAGGAAAAATCGTTACTGACATAAATAGAATCTACGCTACTATCACCTGATTCTATTACACTTGCCAAGCTTAATGAAGAATATTCTGTTTGAGCGTGAACATTTGAAACAAATGCCAACAGAACTAAGCTGGTTAAAAATGCTAATATCGCTGTTTTCATAACGTTAATACTTTTAAGCAATTTTATTGATTAGTATAGGCTATTTCTATTTTTTATATCTAATAAAAATAATCATTTTTTGTGAATAGAATACATATCTGGTAGTTCGTCTTCAAATATAATAAAGCTATCCCGCTTGAACTTCACAAAATCTTCTGCGCTTATTTGTCCTGGATATGGAGCATAAAAATGGTTTCTGTTCTCTTTGCTTTTGGTAGCATTGCGCCATACCTGCACATACGTAATACGCCTTGTAGCGGCATTGGCCTTTAAACTTTTTAGCAAGGTTTCTGTCCACCACACACTATCAGGTAAAGCTTCAAGCCCCGTTTCAGTTAACGCTGCTACTTTCCCTTTTTCTTGAGCGATTTCTGCAGTCATGGTTAGGCTTTGAACAAAATGTACTTTCTTTAGAGAATCCGGAGTTAGGTTCGCTTTATGTCCCACATCCCAATAATTATCTAAGCCGATGATGTCCACATAATCATCGCCAGGATATCCATACAAATAGTCTTCCTTGAAGGTCTCGATGTTAGTTCTACTTCTATCGGGAGAAAAAGCCCAAATCAAATTGTGAACTTGTTTCTCATCTCTTAGATAGTCAACCGTAAACTGCCATAATTTGATGTATTCCTCTTCGGTAGCAAGACCTTTTCCCCACCAAAACCAATCGCCATTATGCTCGTGAAATGGTCTGAAAATAACAGGCATTGGGGCGAGTTCCTTAAAGTAATCGGCAACTTTATCTAAGTTTTTTTTGTAGGCTTCATGCTGTTCGCCACCGGGAATGATAGCGTAAACTGCACGCGTAGTATCGTAAAATGATTTATTGGTAACAGGGTTAACCATATGCCAAGCGTAAGTGAGCACACCTCCCCGTTCTAAACCTTCTTTAGCATATCTTAACGTTGATTCTCTAGCTTTTTCACCTTGTTCTGGATTTTTCCAATTCCATAAAAAATCAGCCACATCCCAGCCATAAACTGCGGGAAAAGAACCTGTCACATCTTTCACATCAGAACGGTTGGGCTCATTCCTCCAAGTGTAACCATAAGCCAACGTAGCTTGGTGACCAAACATGGAATGCTTGCCTTCTAAGTTTTTTAAGTTTTGATAGAGCGCCTTGGTTTGGGTGGTTGCGTTAGCATCAACCATTCTAATTTCTTGAGGAGGTAATTTGGAGCAAGAAAGTAAAACAAGTAAGCCGACTATAAATAATCTATTTTGATTCAACATTATTATCCTCATTGCTTTGGAAATGTGTACATATCTGGCAATTCATCTTCGAACATAAATAGCTCTAGATTACGAAATACTTTCATATCAGGAGCACTTTTGTGATTAGGTGGGGATGCATAAAAGTGATCACCTTTACCAGATCTCTCTTGATTCGCATTTCGCCAAGTAAGCACCCACGCAATTCTTTTGGTATAATTATTCGCATTTATGCTAGCTCCCAGCACTTCAGTCCACCATTTCTCGTTAGGGATACCTTCATAACCTGATTCTGTTAGCGCAGCAATTTTATTTAATGAATCTGCTACTTGAACTAGTTCAGTTAAGCTTTTTATAAAGGCTTCTTTCTGCTCTGCTTCTGGTGTTTGATTGGCAGGATGTCCTAAATCCCAATAATTATCTAACCCGATAATATCTACGTAATCGTCGCCTGGATAACCGTAAAAATAATCCTGTTTAAAATTATTGATATCCATTCGGCTACGATCTGGTGAAAAAGCCCAAATTAAATTATGAACTCCTTTTTCATCTCTCAAATATTCCACAGTAAATCGCCATAACGCAATATAATCTTCCTCAGTAATATTTCCTTTACCCCACCAAAACCAATCGCCATTATGCTCATGAAAAGGTCTGAATATCATTGGAATTGCTTCGCCATTATCACCTTTTAACTCTTGAGCAAATGCAGCGAAAGAATCTAACCATTCTCTAAAAAGCTCATGATTTGTCTGACCTGGCAAAATATTGGTTGGTTCACCTAGATCTTCCCACGATCCTTTTCCTGTTTCGGGATGATTCATATGCCAACTTATAGTTATAACGCCACCTCTGTTATAACCGTCTTTAATCCAGCCTTTCATTTGTTCGAAGTTTACACCGTCAAGGTTTGCTTCAGTACTATCTTTCTCAAGATCTCCAATATCCCACCCATAAACGGCGGGATAAGAACCTGTACTCTCTTTAACATCAGAACGTCCTTCTTCAGCCCACCAAGAGTGCCCATAGGCTAGATCATCTTGATGACCATACAGCACATAATCTTTAGATGTATTTTTAAGATTTTCATAAAGGGCTATTGTTTCAGAAGTAGCATTTTGGTCTATCAAGTTTGAAGTAAATTTCTCCTCTCCTGTGCTACAGCTAATAAAAAATAGAACCGGGATTAAAAATAGAGAGCTAATAGATTTCATAACATAGACTTTAGTTGTTCAATGTGTACATATTCGGCAAGTCGTCTTCAAAAAACATAATCTCGGCATCTTTAAACTTTTTCATGTCGGGAGCGCTACTATGGCCTGGATATGAGCTATAGAAATGCTCTCTATTTTCTCTTTGTTGATTAGCGTTTCGCCAAGTTAGCACGTAAGAAATTTCAGAAGCTTTGGGGTTTAAAGTCATCGCTTTTAATAACGATTCTGTAAACCATTTTTCTGAAGGAATTTTTTCTTGCCCTGTTTCGGTAAGTGCTGCAATTTTATTTCTAGCATCGGCTTCAGTCACAATATTTGCCAAAGCATTACTTAGAACTTCTACATCATTTCTACCATCCATAAAGCTACCATAATCATCGTAACCTAGAATATCTACATAGTCATCACCTGGGTATTTTTCCATGTATTTATCTCCTCTTTCCTTGGTACCACCATCAGGAGAATATGCATAAAGCAGGTTGTGGAGTTGCTTTTCATCTCTCAGATATTCAACAGTAAATCTCCAAAGAGTTACGTATTCTTCAACTGTTGTTTGTTTTTCGCCCCACCAAAACCAATCTGCAGTATGTTCGTGATATGGTCTGAAAATAATTGGAATAGCCTCGCCATTTTCATCCTTTAAATCATTTATGAAATCAGCAAAAATATCAAGCCAAGAAACGAACTTCTCATGTTGGCTACCACCTGGAATGATTTCAGATACAGCTGGTGTCATATCCCAAGTGTTGCCATCAGTAACTGGGTGATTCATATGCCAACTTATGGTATTTATTCCTCCTCTTGAGTACGCTTCTTTAATCCATCCCTTTATACTTTCGAAGTTTACGCTATCTAGGCTAGCATCAACTCCTTGGCGAAGATCTCCTAATTCCCAACCATAAACTGCTGGATATGAGCCTGTAACTTCTTTCACATCAGAGCGACCTGGCTCCGCCCACCAATCGTGTCCATACGCCAAATCATCTTGATGTCCATACAGAATATTCGTTTTGGCTAATTTCTTAAGATTAGAGTAGAGAGCTATAGTTTCGGCTGTTGCATTTTTATCGATGGGTAAGTCCTTCTCCTCAATAACGTTTTTCTGGGCGCAAGCCATCCCCACACCAATAATAATGAGCAGTGATAAAATTGTTGTTTTAACCATGATAGATTGGACTATTTTATTTTTGTTAAGATTATTCTTTTTAGGTCGATACTTGAATTTCCAGGAATGAGATTAGCTCTTAATTTTAGCTGTTGATTTCCTTTCTCTAGTTGAAGTAAGCCGAGAGGTACCCGTCCCCACTTCTGTTCATAAACCTCTCCTCTTTCAACTCTGTCTGGGCTAGGAATTTGAACGGCTATATATGAGCTACTAAATGTATATTTGATTTCATCTTCATCACTTGAAGCTGTAATCGCAGTGCCTACATTTTCTTCCTCCAAAGAGTACAGAACTTCAACTATATAATTTCCCTCTTCAATTACGTCTAAATCCCACCAGATTTTATCTGAAGTAGAAGTCCAGTTTGTGAGCCAATCGTTAGACCATCCTGACTTTCCTTTGAAACCAACATTGCCTGAAAAATAACTTTCGGTGGCGGGAAGAATTGTAGTAGGAGATGCTTTGTAACCAACTGGAATTGGCAATCTTCCTTTATACTCTTTTTGGATTTCAGCAAACCAAGTATTGTACGCTTCACTCATTTTTGCAACAACATCAACTTTTTGATTGGCTATATTGTTTATCTGGGAAGTGTCATTCTCCATATCGTACAACTCCCATTCGCCGTTATAACTCACTAAACGATAGGTGTTATCTCTTACTGATGAAGGAAATTGCCCTAAGGAATCCCATCTAGATTGATGCGTAAATAAATACCGATTTGGCCAATTTATTTGTTCCTCAAAAAGTAGTGGTGCAAAGCTTTTCCCATCTAAAGGATTTACTTCTTCATACTTTATCCCAGCCAAATCAACCAATGTTGGGAGCACATCGATATGTGCAGTTAGTTCTTTGATGGAAGTGCCAGGTTTGATTTTTCCCGGCCACCTTATGAAAAAAGGAACTCTTACCCCACCTTCATCTACTTTGGCCTTCCAGCCCTTCATATTTCCATTGAATCGATCTCCACCATTTGGACCGTTATCTGTTAAAAAGACAACGATAGTTTCATCGGCTATATCTAGTTCATCAAGCTTATTTAAAATACGACCTAGATTCTCATCTACATTCTCGACCATCCCATATACCGTGGCATTTTTATCACTAAGCCCTTTCTCTTTATACTTCTCATAATACTTATCGGGAACTTGAAATGGGCTGTGTGGCGCATTATAAGGCACATAAGCGAGGAATGGTTGTTCTTTATTTCTCTCAATAAAGGAGAGTGCAGAATCGGTTAAAACATCAGTTATAAAACCTTCTGTTTTTACAGTATTGCCGTTGTACTCCAATTCGCTATCAAAATAATTGTTGAAATGGCCCATTTTGAAGCCAAAGAATGTATCAAATCCTTGTCCTGTTGGATCCATTGGATAGTGAGAACCATTGTGCCATTTCCCGAACAACCCCGTTTCGTAACCCGCTTTTTTAAAAACTTCAGCAAAGGTAACTTCATCCGCTCTCATGTTTTCAAGCCCATAAGTTACCCATTGAGTTCCCGTTCTTAAATGATCTCTTCCGGTAAGTAAACTAGCTCTAGTTGGTGCACAAACTGGGCTTACAAAAAAGCGATGAAAACGGGCGCCTTCAATTGCCAATTTATCCATAATGGGAGTATCAATCTGTGGATTTCCATGACTTTGAATATCGCCCCAACCTTGGTCATCTGTCATTACTATAATAATGTTCGGGGATTTTTGGTTCTCCGAAACTTTACTACATGCAACAAGTCCCCATAATAGAATGGGAATAAGTTTAAGATATGTAGTTCGTTTTTTCATATTACGATAGAAATTGGGGTTTTACTCTGCCTTACTTAATGAGAGAAATTCGATGATTAATCCATTTATCACCATCAAAAAGCTGAACGATATAGATTCCTGAAGAGAGATTATTTCCATTGAACGGAAGCTTATGTTCACCTCTGCTTAAGTTCATGGTACGCGTAATTCCGATTTGTCTACCAATACTGTCCATTACTTTCATTTTAACGGTTGAAGCATGGCGCAATTCTAAAAGGATGGTCGTTTCGGGATTAAAGGGATTTGGATAATTACTAACTAGCGTACTAGGTGTATCGATGTATTCAGTTTCTGTTGAAGACACCATCGCCCAATCTGGTAAGTCTACCCTATTAGCAACTAATGAATGACTAACCACATCCATTAATTCATTATTAGGAATGGATCGAATAAAATCGCCACTCCAGAGAGAGAACCAGAGCCACCAAGTACCATGAGTTTCGTTGAACTTTGGAAGTGGAAGTGTACCTGATTCGGTAAGGGCAATCATTTTATGCCCATTAAACTGATCGAATGTTTGTTCCCATTGCGTACTCATAGATGCACCTTTTTCGGTGTAGATATCATGACCAATAATATCCACCCAATCATCGCCAGGATACCAATCGCTATCTCCTGTTGTGTACACCCAAATTAAGTTATGTAACTGATGATAATCTCTTAACCGAACAACCAACAGCCTCCAAAGTTTTATATAAGAATCGCCATCTTGAGCTCCCCACCAAAACCATCCGCCAGAGGCTTCGTGTAAAGGTCTCCACAAAACGGGAATATCAGCATCTTCAAACTTCTGCAGCTGAACTGCAATAGCGTCAATATCCCTAAGCATGAGTTTATATCTAGCAGAATTTGTATCAGCTAATGCTTCCGCAAAATTGAATGTGGTTGCTTCAGTATAAAAACCTCTCCACCACTCCTTGCCTGAGGTGTTTATTAAATCAGTAGGTGCATTCCAATGCCAACTTGAGCCAATAATTCCATTTCCATCGTCTTTTTGAGCCCATGAAATACTTTTTTCCACTAGAGATTTTGTATTAATACCATATTCAATTCTAGATGGGGAATAATCAATCAAATCAATATTAGCGATGGCAGGCTCCTGCCGTGTCACTCTTTCGATGTAGTCTACATCTTCAAGAGTTTGCTGCCCAGAAAGTGTTTTCTTGCCGTAAATACTCTTTAAGTAATTAAAAAGGTTTTTTGTCTTTTGAGAGGCTAAAGAATCGATTAAATCATCTTCAGGATACTTTAAAATAGAGACTTCTGTTTTTGATAGACGAATGTAATCGAGTTCATACCAGCCCCAACCCTTATGAATTTCGAACGTATTTTCTCCAGCTTTTAGCAACACTTTACCAATTGGAAGATTCTTAAATGTATCGCTCTCGGGTAAAGTACCAGTGAAAATTTCCTCGTTTACTTTGAGCTCAAATCCTTTTTGCCCATTTGGAGTTCTATAACCTAGATAAAGTGCGTAAAGTGACTCCTCTTCTATTGAAATCGTAAATGTAGCTCTGCTGTCTTCACTAGTTATATCGGTTAAATATCCAGTACCTGAATAACCGATGGCTTCATTGCCTATTAGGATACTTTGTAATTCAGCTTGTTCGAGCTCATACCAAATTTCTTGCGATTGAGCTTCGACCAGGAAAAACGAGCTCATTATTAGCGATATAAATACACTCATAACGAATGTTCTTACAAGCTTTGATAACTGAACTTGACGGTGCAATAGCATTATACACCTCAATTGTTACTTAACTTTTGCGCGTGTTTTTTAATAATGGCTAAAGTTGAAGAGTCGTTGGCAAAAACAGAATTAAGGCCTTGTGGTTCTTGGGGTGGATCGCCAGTAAAAGGATCACCAACACGCCACTTTGCATCGTCGTGTTGTTTGGAACCTAAACCTCCCCAACTCCAGAAATTTGTTCCAGCAAATGCTGCATTTTGCTCTACCTTCTCAAAAACCATAGCATAGTATTTATCACGATACTCAACTGAAGAGCCCTGATCGGTGCTTTCATAATCACGACCTAATCCAAATTCTTCGAGCACAATTGGTTTTTGAAGCTCTTCTGCAACACTTACGTGAGATGTTATATACTCTGTTGCATTTTTAATCGTATTTGGGAAGGTTCCTTCCATATCGTCTGCTTTAAACCATCCCCAATTCTTTGCCCACATGTGGAAAGTTAAATAGTCAATATTATCACTTTTATGTGTTTCTACGAATACTTCCATAGAATCTAAGCTACCCGTTTTACCTTCGCTACCTGTTGAAACAAGATGGTTAGAATCTAATGACTTTATATAGCCAGCAGTTTTATCAACCCAATCTATATACACAGGAATATCTGGAATACTACGTGCTCCACGACCAGGACGAGGCTCGTTTGCTAGCTGCCATGACATAATAGTTGGATCATTTATATAGCTTTTACTTGTAACCGTATTTGTTCGATTCACTAGAAAATGGATGTACTTTCTAAAAGCTTCTTGTGCCTTTTCATTTTTATAGAATTGTGCCACTTGGTACATATAAGCCTGCCAATCTCCATCAGCAGGATCAACTATTGGGCCATCACTATACCATGAGTTGTACACCATCATTCCACCAGACCATTCCCAGTAATTATTCAAAAAAACGACGGCCTTCATATCTCTTTTCGCCATTTCGGCAAGTAGGAAATCTAGCCCAACAAGTAACTCTTCATTATAGCTTCCATCTGGCTTAAGAATGGTAGGCTTCAGAGAGTTTTCAAACTCAGACTCTTCTGATGCTCCTAAAACTCTTAGGTTTGTGACTCCATGCTCTACTAAGATATCAAGCTCCGCTTTTAGACGCTCTCTATCTCCTTTTTCATCAGACATTCCTAAATAAGCGCCATACCAAAAATTAGTACCCACATAATTATAGGGTTCACCATCAATTAAGAATTGAGTTTTATCAACCTTAACAAAGCCTGTATTATCTACTTTTCGTGTGCTTGAACATGCCATAGAAAGCGCAATGCTAACTATGAGCATCATTTTAAAGATCTGTTGTTTCATGAGTCTGAATCCACTTTTCTACTTAATAAGAACCATTTTCTTTGAAATATCTTTGCCGCCTACACTTAATTTATATAAGTAAACACCACTTGCCATTGTTGAGGCGTCCCAAGTTGCTGTATACGAACCTGCAGATTGGCGACCGTTTACTAATTGCTCTACTTCTTGGCCCAAAAGGTTGAACACACTTAATCGTACATTTGCAGTTTGAGGCAAGGTGTAAGCAATATTTGTTGTCGGATTGAATGGATTTGGATAGTTCTGCTGAAGCACAATATCTTTTGGTAAAAAGCTGTCTTCTTCTTTTGATACTGAATTTTCTTGGGCTGTTATCTCTAGATAATCGAAACGCATGTAACCCCAGTAGTGATCGATACCAATAGAGTTAAGCGGACCATTAGATTTAATTGTAGTTTTTAGACTCTGCCACTCATCTACCGGTAGGCTGAATTTTAGAGTATCAACGATATTTCCGTTAACTACTAGCTCTTGCTCTTTATAATCAAAAGGTAAAAAGTATCGAATGGTAATATCATACTCTTCTGCCTCTGGGAATGTTAAATTGTCCCAGGTAATCCGTCCACTTCCCTCCATACTGACAGCTATACCACGGCTAGCTCCACTTTCACCTAGTTTTATTGAGGTCGCACCTGTTAGAGTTGCGTCTTCTGCTTCTAGCCTAACTACAACAATATCTGTTCGGCCTTCTACAGTAACTGGATAAGATTGAACGATAAACCCTTCATCATCTTTTGCTTTTGCATAGATAGTATGGCTACCCTCACTTATATCCGAAATAGTAAACTCATAGGGAGTGGTTTCATCAACACCAACTGAGTCACCTTCAACAAAAAATGATACATATTCAATGGTTCCGTTGATGTCTGATGCTTCTACTTTAACTTCAACCTCGCCACCTACTGGCACAGCTTTATAGTTTGATGGGGAAACGATTGCAATGCTAGGTGGCTGTTCTACTGAAACAGAACCTCGCACCTCAAATTCCCATAAAGAATGGCCAAAAGTTGGCGTTTTAGCTGTTCCATGCATACGTACAAAACGAGCAAGTTCAGGTTCAGAAAAAGCAATAGAGTCAATTCCACCATCCGCATTGTTATCTGAGTAGACCGTTGTCCAACTTTGTCCATCTAATGACGTTTGTAAACTGTATGATGTTGAGTGGGCATCTTCCCAGTTAAGAAGTACAGAGCCTACTTTGTGAGCTTTTTCTAAATCAACTTCAATCCATTCGTCTTCTGGATTTTCATCAGTGTTTGGATCTTTATCTGTTAATCCACTTCCGTCGCTCCAAGCGCTACTCCATCTAGTAGTTGTATCGCCATCAAAAGCGAGTGTAGAAACACGATCTTCCCCACAACAGGTTTCAAAAGTAGAAGCTCTTGATGGTTTTCCTAAAGCTCGGTTTATAAGACCGGCAGGAACTACGTTAATAGTTACACTACTTGAGTCTTTAGCACCTTCAGCTCCGGTGGCAATTAATGTAAATGTGGTAGTCTCAGTAAGAGTAACTATTTGAGAGCCTTCATCGGCAGCTACTGAAACTCCATTCAAAGTTACTGTCTCTGCATTAAATACTAGCCATTGAAGTTCCGTTTGGCCACCTGCTTCAATTTCAGGAATGGAAGCTTTAAATTCACGAACTAATGGGGAGTAATTAATGATGCTAACGTTATCGAAATATGTTTCTCGCATGTAGCTCATTTGGTCTAAACCTCGTAACCAACTCGGACCATAATTCCCTCTATTTTGAGCCCAATCAACCCATTGCCAAACTAGCGCTCCGGCATAGCCTCTGTCATAAAGTGTTTCATAAAGATCATCTTTTGGTACTCCGTGAAGTCCTGAAGATGGCACTCCAAATTCACCAATTACCACTGGTTTGTCCAAATTCCATTTCGATTTATCATGGTGAAATGGTGATAATTCCGTTCCAAATGATTCATAATAGTGAACCATGTAATAATCTAAGGTGCCTAAAGAATCCCCACCAGCTGCAATAAGCTCCTCATCGGAATAATAATTTTTCGAATTATTTCGAGATGTTTTGGCAAGAGCACTGAAGCTCCAAGCTCCATTCGAAACCAATGCATTTGGATTAGTACGATGTATAGCACCCGCAGTTTGGTTTACAAAGCGTTGAATATTTGCCATAGCTGTATGGCGAATGTCTCCCCATCCAAACTCATTACTCATTCCTTCTGGCTCATTAAAAATTTCCCAAGCTTGAATTGCAGGGTGATCTCCCAATGCTTCCACCATAGGTATAAGAGAATTTTGGATATAAGTCTCGGTTAATGTAGAGTCTTCTAACAAAGCTTTAGCACGATTTGTTATGGTTGTGCCTGATGAAGTTCTCAGCATGTCGAATGACCAAAGGCAAAGAATCATACTAACGTTGTTCTCCCATGCCATATCGAGAATTGTTCTTAAATCTTCAATGGTACCATTTCCTGGACCTGTTACCTCATTCCCATTCCAACTTGGAGTGCTTCTTCCATCAATGTGAGTCCAAAAGCGCATCGTGTTACCACCGTTCTCTCGAACTTGATTAAACATACTTTCAAAGTCGTTTAGTGGAGTATTGCCTGGCCCGATATCTCTACCGAAATTTACCCAAGCTATATTCCCACCATTAACCCACAAATCTTGGTCGTTATAGTGTATTCTATTGTCAACTTGGCTGTATGAGCTAGTCGATAGGCTAATACAGATTAACAGAAAGAGAATACTTTGTTTCATAGGTCTATTTATTAAGCTATTTCTTTTTTACTTAGCATCTTATTGGCAGCAACAATACGTTCTACACGCTCTATCACTTCTAGAGCTGCTCTACCATTATGATAGGGACCTTTCCAAGATCTGACCTTGTCCATTTCTTTGTAAGGCTCACCTGCTTGGTTCACTTTTTCGTACCATTCGCCGTAGGTGTAATCAATCAAACAGTTCTTAATAAAGGCCCAACTATTAAAAGCAGCTTGTAGAAACTCTTTATTACCAGAAATTTCGTAAGCGTTCAAAAATCCGACCACAGCTTCTGCTTGCGGCCACCAATCTTTATCGAAATCTGTAACACCGGATGAATTAGCTTCATTTAGAAGTCCTCCGTCTTTGTCAACGCCATTACTGATAACAGATTTAGATACTGAAATAGAGATTTTATTTACTTTTTCGAGAAGGCTTTTGTCGTCCAATACATTTACAGCTTCACACAACAGCCAAGTTGTTTCAATATCGTGCCCAAATGAGATGATATCTGATTTTGGAGTCCAATCTAAATCCATAAAATTAACCATAGATGTAGAAGTCTTATTCACAATTTTATCTATAAATATGTGAACCAACGTGGTTAATTGTTCTTTTAATTGTGGGTTTGGCCAAGCACGGTATAGGTTGGTATATCCCTCCAAAACATGAAGATGAGTATTCATACTTTTAGGTTCGTTCTCATCTTTCTCGCTTAGCCTTACATCATCAGTCTGTTTCCATTCTCTGCTAAACGCTTCAAAATATCCACCATTATCAGCATCAGTAGCGTGTTTCTCGATGAGATTATATAAATCTATGGCATGGTTTAGAGCTTCTTCATCCTTCACAGCTAAGTAATATTCAGCCAAACTATAAATAGAAAAAGCTTGGGCATAAACGTGTTTACGATCTTCAAAAGGATTGCCTTTTGCATCTACTAACCAAAAAGTGCCGCCGTATTCTTTGTCAATAAAGTGCTTTACTAAGTACTCATAAGCTATATCTGCGGCTATTTTGTACTCTTCGTTACCAAAAACTCTGTATGCTGCTGCAAAGGTCCATAAAATTCTGGAATGTAAAATTCCACCTTTAGGATCGTCGTATTGTGGTATATTTTTGCTGTTAATTGTTCCTACATAACCGCCATTTTTTTTATCAATGGTGTTATTTAGCCAATAATAAAGGATGCCTTCGCTAAGCTCTTTTTTAAACTCTTCCTTTAGACTTATAAGAATTTCAGTTTTATTCATCAACCTCTGTTAAATTAAACCCTTATTACCTTCAACAATCTTTAAAATACTTTCTACACTTGTGTAGGCTCTCAATCCATCTTCTGGAGTATTCATTGCATAATCAAGAAGCTGAGCAACCGATGTTTTAGCCACATGTAAACGAGTATCGGATGAAGCGTAATAGATGTAGATTGTTCCGTCTGAGTCTTCAATCCAACCATTACTAAACACAACATTAGAAACATCGCCAACTCTTTCATCGCCTTTTGGTGCGATTAAATGACCACCTGGGCTATAAGTTAGTTTCCATGGCTCTTTTAAATCAGTCATAAATAGATAGAGTACATAACGTAACCCTGCAGCAGTATTTCTCACGCCATGCGCCAAGTGCAACCACCCTTTTTCGGTTTTAATGGGTGAAGGACCTTGCCCATTTTTAACTTCTTTAATAGTATGATAAATTCGCTGGTCTATAACCAACTCGTCATCTACCACAGCATTTTCCATAGAATCTGCAAGAGCCCAACCAATGCCACCACCTGATCCTGCATCAATAAATCCATCTTGTGGACGTGTATATAGTGCATATTTTCCATTCACAAATTCAGGATGAAGAACGACGTTACGTTGTTGCTCTGAATTGGTTTTTAAATCAGGTAGGCGCTCCCAATTCTCTAAGTCTTTTGTGCGAACCATTCCAGCTTGAGCAATGGCACTGCTAGTATCGCTAGCGGCAACACGCATATCTTTGCGTTCTGTACAAAATATTCCATAGATCCAGCCATCTTCATGCTTTGTTAAGCGCATATCGTAGATGTTGGTATCGGGGATATCGGTTTCTGGAATTAGAATGGGTGCATTTCTGAATACGAAGCCTTCTGTTGGCTTGTCACTTTCTGCAATCGCAAAAAATGATTTTCGGTCATTACCTTCAACACGAACGGCCAAAACATACTTATCACCAAACTTTATAGCACCAGAGTTAAACGTGGCATTTATACCAAAGCGCTCCATTAAAAATGGATTGGTTTCGGGATTGAAGTCGTAACGCCAATTTAATGGTGCATGAGCCGCGGTTAAAACAGGATCCTGATATTTAGTATATATTCCATTCCCCAGCGTTTCAGGAATATTTTTTTGGGATAAAAGAGCTTGATATTGCTCTAGTAATAGCTTTTTTCTCTGATTAAATAATTCGGACATTTTATATAGTTCTAACAGTAAAATTCAGTTGATCAATGATCTTGTGGTAGTTTGTCGTACCAAGTTCTTTTTAGGATATAGGTAGTAACTGCAATTACAAGAATTGTAATTGATATGGGCACTACCTTCATCAGTATTAGATAAATAGGAAATGCTACTAGGGCTGTTTGCCAAATAATACCGATCGTCACATTAAACATATCTTTTTTAAAGGACGTGTTTTTATCAAATGTTGGATCTTCGGCCACAACTAAGTCATGTATTGGTTTCCAGAAACCCCAAGGACGTACATTTTTATAGAATTTCTTTAGCACATCTTCATCCACTGGTGGTGCCGAATACGTACCAATTAAACAAGCAATTACAGAAATTAGAAGCATTAATGGAAAGGTGTATGTATCCAAGATGCCATCAAAAATGAAACGGAAAGTAAGAGCAGGAATTAAACCACCTACCATTCCCCAGAAGAAGCCGTTACCATTAAATCGCCACCAATACCATTTAAGAATATTTGCTGCTACATAGCTACCATAAAGCCCACCGACAATCCATTGAAGTACATCGTTAACGTCTTTTGCAAAAAAGCCGAATACAACGCTAATGGCAACCATCAATAGTCCAGCTACATAGTTAATACTCTTTATTTTTAGATTATCAGCTTTCGGATTGATGTATTTGAGGTAAATATCGTTTACGATATAAGCTTGTGTAGCATTAAGAGTGCCTGCAAAAGTAGACATAAACGCTGCTAACAGCCCCGCTAGTAATAACCCTAGAAAGCCTACTGGAACAAATTGATTAATAGCGGAAGGCAAAATCTGTTCAAAATCTAAGCCTCGTCCAGGTACAATCAAATCTAATTGATCGTAGAATATCAGCCCAAGCACAGCAAAACCTGCAATCATGAAATAGCGGATAGGCATTAAAATAAGAGACACAGAACCACTCATTAGTGCAGCTTCTCTTTCTGATTTTGTAGAAAGGATTTTCTGCATATCGTAATTTGGAGCAGGGCCTGCTAAGCTTACAAGAACACCTTTAAAAATCATCATCATGAACAGAGCGCCAAATAGAGTATAGCCGTCTTCTGAGATTTTCTGATTAGCCTCGTTTATAATTCCTGTCCAATCTAGCGTTAGCTCCCAACCAAAGAAAGGATTGAGCCAGCCGTCAGGAATAACCAAAGTATTAGCAGCTAACGCATTCATAGCTATAATTCCGATCACAATACCAGACACAGCCATAATGAGGTATTGAACTACATCAGCCCAAACAATACTTAGCATCCCTCCCATCAGTGAGTAAAAGATGGCAAAGCAGGTAAATATAATTCCATAGAAATGTGGCACATATTCTAAAGGGATACTAAATGGAATGTATTGGCTTAAAAACTCCCAAGGGATAAATATTTCTACGAATTTACCTAACCCTATAAATCCATAAGTGAGGTATCCAAGTCCCATAATGAGGGCAAAAACAACTACAATAATATGCGATTTCTCCGCTCCTTCTTTACTGCCAAATCGTGTTCTAATCCATTCTGCACCTGTAGTTACATTAGAGCGACGTAACCACACCGAGAGGAACATCATCAAAAATATCTGATTAAAAACGGGCCAAAGCCAAGGCAACCAGATACTTTTAATTCCATATACGAAGAGAATGGTAACAAGCCAAACGGTTCCAGAAATATCAAACATTCCGGAGGCATTCGATAACCCCAACATATACCAAGGGATTTCATTTCCCCCAAGTAAATATGAGTTCTTAGATTTTTGAGCTTTCTTTTTAAGTGCTAAACCGATCACAATTGTAACTAACAAATATGCTACTACAATAAGGATATCGATGAGACTGAGTTTCATAAGGCTATTGTGAGTGAGGTTAAAAAAGGATGGTGGTTTCATCCACCATCCAATGATAAACATTTATGAAAAAATGAATTATTTGATCAACGTCATTTTGCGTTGAGTTACAAAGCTACCAGCTTCTAAACGGTAGAAATACACACCAGAAGCTAGGTTTCTAGCATCGAAACTTACTGTGTATGAACCAGCTGTTCTTACTTCATTCAACAACGACTGTACTTCTTGACCTAACAAGTTGTACACTTTTAAACTTACGTTAGCTGAAACAGGTAAGTTAAAGTTGATGTTAGTTGTTGGGTTAAATGGGTTTGGATAGTTTTGAGCCAAACTAAATGCATTTGCACCATCAATTTCTTCTTCATTTGAAATAGGTGTTAGATCACCAATCACAAAGAAGTCTACTTTATCAATTTGAACTCCACCAGAAGCCGCATTAATTACGATTTCATTGCTACCGCCATTAAACTGAAAACCATTTAGGTTAAGTTCAGTATAAACTGAATCTCCAGTTGCAGTAAGGGTTTGGTTAATCACTTCAGAGCCATTCAAACTAACAGTAACATCTTTGTCGCCATCAGTAAGCATGTAATTCAATTTAAGTGTATAACTTCCTGAACCTTTTGAATCAAAATTCATAGTAAGCGAACCGCCATCTTTGGTGTCAGCTAAGTTGTCTTTACTAGCACAAATTGCGCCAGCAGGACATTGATATGAACCACCATCGATTAATTCTGCTTCGCCAGGCCATAATGTAGCAACTACATTGTCAGTACCAGCTTCTAGGATTTTAACCCATTGGTACTCCATGTAGCCCCAATTTTTCTTCAAGGCTACTTTGTTCGAGCCTTCTAAGAAAGTTACGCCACTAGCGATAGGTGTTGACCATGTTGTACCATCTTGATCTTCGCCAAGAGTGATAACAACAGATGAGCCGTCATTAACAGATAAGCTAGTTGCACGGTTAGGATTAGTATCTGAATACCAAGTTCTCTTGCTTACTTGAACATCATAGTCGCCAGCAGTTGGGATGTTAACATCAGCCCATTCAATAGTACCAGCTGCTTCAACACGAACAAGTTGTCTTGTTGGAGCTGCTTCAACTACTGTACTACCAGTAAATGTAGCTTTTTCGCCTTCAATAGTACCAGCGTAGGTAACTTCTACCACACCGCCAAGCAAGTCTTTAACCATGCTTTCTTGAGTGCCTTTGTTAGCTTCCCAAGTAGCTTTTGCTGAAGGATTCCAGTTCAAGTCACCAAGTGGATGTCCACCTAAGGCCGCTGAACCTAATGTTGAGTTAGAGTACGATAGGTCTTCTGGTAATGGCCATTGAACTGAAGTATCGTCTTCCAATCTATTTGGATCCCAATAGTATAAACGAATTGGTGAATTAGCTTGACGAATGTCTGTAATAAAGTTAATTCGTTCTTGGTGATTATCCGCGTACGTTGCGAAATTTGGATTTTCAGTATCAAAGAAGTTGTCTTTAACAACCATATTCTCGTTAGCTTCGAATAAATTCGTCATACGAGTATTCATTAGCGGTTGTTTTCTAATTGCGAACGTATCATTATCAGCTGCAAAATAATCTAGATAATCTTGCTCTAAGTAGAAGGCGTTATTTGCAATAGCAATTCTACGTTGTGCATCCAAACCATATTCTGATGGAATAGTTATGATATCGAACATTCCTGCGTACTGTTGGTCAGTTCCATTAATACGCTCATCATCCATCTGATCTCTACTTTCACCTTGCCAGAATCCATTAAGAACTAAGTTGTTAGTGAAATATGCTTCTTTAACCCATCGCCATAAAACAACTTGGCGACCATTGTTTACAATAGTATTCTGGTTGAACCATACATAATTTGCAGATGCACCTTCAATTTGAAGCGTTGTGAAGCCAATATTATGGAATGTGTTGTTTTCTACCCATACAGTATCAACATCACTCCAAATTGAAAGGCCACGACCGCCCCAAGGCTCATTCTCAGAAACCATGTTTCTTGAGATGTTGTTGGTATAAAAGATATCGGCATTTTTGGAATAAATACCCATAATGCCCCATTGAGCGTACTCAAATATCACATTATCGATAACAAATCTACCATTATCGTAACGAACATCTATAGTCTCATAAGGCAATGCACCCAATGTAGATTTTCCGTTTACAATTACATTTTTAATAGTCCAATCACCACGTATTCTAAACATTTTGGTTGGGCTAGTTGCATCTTCGCGTGTTCCAATTTGTAACATCGGTGGATTATCTCCATCCTCAGGAACATCTTTTGGACCATTACCTACAATATTAAGATGCCATCCATCATTCTGAATAGTCTCACTGAGGTAGTAAAAACCACCTTTGCGTAATTGGTACACACGATTTGGGTTTCGTTCACCTTGGTCGTTAGTATCCGCTTGAATTACATTGTATAGGTTGTTACTGAATGGTCCCGGTTTCTCAGCATCATACCACTCTACGAGCAGTGTATCCTGATCCTGTGCTACAACAGTTGGACTTTTCAAAACAAGTATCATACAAGCAAACAGCGATAAGCTCACTATTTTGTAGAATTGCTTCATAATTGTCTCCTTTTATTGAGATTTGTGTGTTGGTTATTTGATTAAAACTTATATCGAACGCCAAGATCCATGGTAAAACCATAAAACTGTTGGTTGGTTGGATATTTGTATGTCGGTGATTGGTAAGTTTCGTCTCCTGCCCCATTTAGATTGTTTAAATTGGCATAGACTTGAAAGTTCTTAGGTAATTTTTGCTTTAATGAAACGTCAATTCGGTAGTAATCTTCTTTGAATGTATCATCGAAAGCACCATCTCTCTCTCCCGTACTAAGTGTTGTTCCTACTTGGTAGAACAGAGAAACACGAGCTGAAAAACCTTTCACATCATAACCTACAGTAAGATTTAAGATATCACTTGGCTGATCTCTAAGAGTTCTTGTATAGGTAGTGTCGTTAAGTGCGAAGGTAGAAAATGGTGGTCTACGAGGAGCTGGATCAATGGGAACTTCCTCTATCGTAAAAGAAGGAATTTTTGTTTCAGATTTAATGTGAGTGTAATTCACATTAAGTACCAATCCTTTAAATACACTTGGTAAGTACCAAAAGTTAGTTTGCCAATCTAACTCGTATCCTTTTAACGTAGCTTTGTTAGGATTGTTAATAACCGTGTTTATTTTAATCGGTTTTCCAGCTGCTTCAGCAATTTCTAGTTCTGGTAATATCTGCTGCCCAGGAACGTCATAAAATGTAATCCCCCAGATTAAATCTTCAATTTCTTTATAGAATACAGAAGCCGTAAAAAAGCCTAACTTGTTTCTATATACTGATAACGACGCGTCATAATTAATAGATTTTGAGGTTTCTAAATCTTTATTTGGCGCATTAGCATAGTTTCCAATAAAACTAAAATAGGTTATTGGTGCGAACTCACGGAAATCAGGTCTAGATATACTTTGTGTATACGCTAAACGCAGGTTCACCCAACTTACTGGTTTAATTTGTAAGTGGACCATAGGTAGTAAAAAACTATTCGATCGTGAAGTTGAGGTATCACGATAGGCTACACTTTCTAATGGAACCCCTAATGCTGGGTCTATTGCTGTAGAATACTTAGCAGTATAAGCGGTTTTTTCATCTTCCCAACGAATACCTGGCATAAATGTCACATAATCACCAAAGTTAATTTCAGTCATTCCATATAAAGCGCGGAACTCCTCCTCTCCTTCGTAATCTTGCCCTAGAGAACCATTACGAAAATACTTCATAAATCCTTCGTCAATTGCTAGCTCGGTAAGCTCCCTCATATACTTTGGATCTATAGTATAACCAAGGGGATAATCACCACTTAGAAAGTTCTTATTAGAGTAACTTCCTTGAAATGCTGAAAGTGGTATTTTAGCTAATCCAGCTAAATTTTTATCTGGATAAGCTGCTGCTATTATATTTCGAATACCTGAACCACCACCGTAATATGGGCCTGACCCAGAAGACAAGTCTGTTTGATCATTGGAACGGGTTAAGCTTCTATACTTTCCTCCAAATTTTACATACCCAACAACTTGCTTGTTTAACTGAAATGGAATTTTAACATTGGCAAAAGCTCCGTTTTCATCTTCTTTTGTTTCTCTCCATTTTTTACTTAATCCAAAAAGTCCTGTATTATCAATGTTGTTATAAAACAGCCCTGATAAATCTTTTGGGCTTAAAGTATCCTCTGCAGTCGATTGTAAGTTTGCATTTTCTTCCATGAACTCCGATTCGTAATCCTCTGGGCTTTTACTTGATGATTGCGTATACGAAACACCTACATCATATTGAATCCAGTCAAAATCTTGTTCTACATTTATGCTATTTGCAGTGATATAAGTGTCGTTATAACCCTCGGTCATTCTGTACTTGTGAAGCTGTCGTTCATAGTTGAGCTCATTCACTCTTGTAAAACCATCGTTAGTTAGTTTATTGTAAATACTGTTTAATACAATTTTACCCTGAGGAATTTTATAATCTATAATAGCGCTTCCACCCAAACGACTTCTTGTAAGAGATTGCTCCGTTAAAGTTAATGTTTGAGGTATAATTATATTTTCATTACCCACAAGCCTAGGGTCAAAAATAGCACTTAAAAAGTCACCACTACGATCATACTGATCAGTGTTAAAGTTGACTATTACACCCACTTTGTTATCGAAAAACCTATTCCCTAAAGAACCAACAAACTTATAGTTATTGTAGGTATTCTGAAGAGCTGTATAGCCACCCTGCATTTGAAAGTCTCCGGATAATCCTTCTGAAGCATTTCTTATTTTTAAGTCTACCGTTCCTCCAAAAGCATCCCCATCTTTATCAGGAGTAAGTGCTTTGGTAACCTCGATACCATCTAGCATATTGCTAGAGATAAGTGATAAGTCAACACTTCGATTTTGTGTATCGGTTGAAGGAACACGCATTCCATTAACTGTAACCGTGTTGTATTTAGGCGAGAGCCCACGAATTACAATTTTATTAGCTTCACCACCAGAACGCTGTAAAGAAACACCAGGTAAACGCCCAATAGATTCCGCAGCGTTAACATCGGGTAATTCAGAAATTCTATCCTTAGAAACAATATTAGAAATTGTATTAGAAGAACGCTGCTGATTTATAGCCGCTACTTGCCCTTTTACTTGTGCAGAAACTATAACCTCATCTCCTTCTATACCTTCCCACTCTAGCTCAACCTCGATATAAAACTCTTCGTTATCAGATACTTCAATAAATATTTCTTTATTGTTATAGCCTATGTACGATACTAATAGAGTTTGAGGCCCTGCTTCAACATTGTTAATTGTAAATTCACCATCGGCGTTAGTTGCATCTCCCTTAATGGTACCCTTAATCATAACACTAGCGCCAATCAAAGGCTCATTAGTACCAGCCTCAATTACTTTTCCCTTTACCCTTGTGTTATAAATATCATCTACTGAACGCTCAATGTTGCGAAGCGCTTCCAAACCATCCAAAATAGAAGTTGAAGCGATTACCGTATTAGATTGAATGAATAGCAGAAATGGTAATACGAGCAAAAATGCCTTTTTATGGGTAGTTCCTTTATGCATAACTTGATTTTAGGCGTTTAAACAAATTTGTTTTGAGAGCTTGATTAAAACACGCTCTTATTAAAATCTGAATTAATTAATCAATTCATTTTATTTATTAATTGAACATTAAGAAAATGAAAACTTATTTCAAAATTAATTTCTCAATTCATTTTACTTTATATTAAATAATTACCTTTACTAGATGTATGAGTAATTTATTATGTATCGCAGATGAATTACTCAAATAATTTTAGTTAATTGTATAAATTCACTCAAAAACGTAATTAGTTTTCCTTTCTATGCTCTTTGGAACAAACCTTACTTATACAAAAGCTTTTAATTACAGAATTGTATTTGAAACCATTCGATTACATGGCACAATTTCGAGAGCAGAAATTGCACGTCTTACTAACCTGACAGCCCAAACAGTTTCAAATATTGTAAGTCGATTACTTGAACGAAATATTGTTATTGAAGGCCACAAATTGCAAAACGGTCGTGGGGCTCCTTCCGTTACTTTAGAGGTTAATCCCGAGGGAGCGTATTCTATTGGATTAGATTTGAACCGGGATCACTTAACGGGCATTTTGGTAGATCTATCTGGAAATGTAAAAACTAAGATTTATTATGAGGTGGATTCTCCAGCACCTGATAAAGCCATTGAGTTAATGGCTTCTACTGTGAATCAGCTTTTAGAATCCAAAGAATTGGGGAACTCACAATTTTGTGGCATCGGCATCGGTTTTCCTGGCCCTTTAGAAATTAGCCCTGATAATGCACTTGTAAGTACCGTTAATCCGAAAACATTTCCTAATTGGGAGCATGTTCCAGTTGTCAAAATGCTTAAAAGCCATGTTGACGTTCCTATCTATCTTGAAAACAATGCTTCTGCAGCTACCATTGGTGAGCGCTGGTATGGTATCGGGAAAAACATCTCCAATTTCTACTATGCTTTTTTTGGCGCCGGTTTAGGGGGAGGGTTAGTAATAAATGGAGATTTATATGAAGGTTATAAGCGCAATGCAGGTGAAATAGGCTATATCCCATTCTCAGGAACTAGCCCTTTATGTACATCTAGCGCACCGCATATTGGTGAACATTTTAACTTAAGCAGACTCTATGCGTGGTTAAAAGAATTTGGTATAGAAGTTTATAGACCTGAAGACTTAGCAGCTCTTTACGATGCTCAAGAGCCTCACTTTATGGATTGGCTAGATAAAGCTAAAGAAATTCTCGTTCCTGCTTTTCTAGCTATTGAGTACATTATGGACCCTGAAATGTTCATAATTGGTGGGCGACTACCAAAGAATATTGTTGAACATTTATGCACTGAGTTAAGTGCTAAGATGTTTGAAAAACGAATTATTGAAAAAGAATACTTCCCTAAATTCCAAGGAGCTACAGCAGGTGCCGATGCAGCCGCATTAGGGGCGGCTACTTTACCCATGTTTGATTTATTTGCGGCACAAACTCAGGTACTTATTAAAAAATAACACTACTAAAAAGAGCAGTTTTATTGATTGCTCTTTTTAAGGTTTTCTGTTTAATACAACCCAATACATTCCTATATCACGGATTGCATTCGAGAAACCTTCAAAATTCACAGGTTTTACAATGTAGCTGTTAACGCCAAGTTTATAGCTTTCTACAATGTCTTTTTCTGTATTTGAAGAGGTAAGCATTACAACTGGTAAATTCTTAGTGCTTTCATTATTTCTGATTTCTCTAAGAACTTCTATACCACTTACTTTGGGCATTTTTAGATCCAGTAAAACTACTTTAGGCTGGTTACTAACTGTTCTGCTAGAATACTGATTTCTGGCAAAAATAAAGTCTAACGCCGCTTCACCATCTCTTAGCCTAACAATAGAATTGGCTATATTATTCTTCTTAAAAGCTCTAATTGCTAGCTCTGCGTCTTGATCACTGTCTTCGACGAGTAGTATTTCGATATTTGAATTATTTTCCATCTGTCTAATTTAAGAGGTTTTTATACTTATCAAAACTATTCTTAATCGTTAATTTCTTGTTTATTAAATTCAATTTTAATAGTTGTTCCATTACTTCCATCTATGGTTAGTTTTCCTGCCAATTGAAGTGTAACCACCTCGATCAATTTCATACCTAAAGATGTAGTTTCTTTGTTTTCAAGTTTATCTTTATTTATACCGACACCATTATCTCGTATAATTAACGTAACTAAGCCATTTTTCTGAGTGCTTGAAATTTGAATTTCACCACTTTCCCTCAAATTAAAGGCATGTTTATAAGTATTTGTTACAATCTCATTAATTAATAATGCACAAGGAACAGCTTGGTTGATATCTAGCTCAACTGGTTCCAAATTATAGGTGGTTATAATGCCTTTACCAGACCCCATAACAGCTTCGATATTCTGAACCAATTTCTTGATATTCTCATCAAATCGAATGCTGCTAAAATCTTCTGAGGTATATAAATGTTCATGAATAAGTGCTATCGATTTAATTCTCCCTACACTATCAAGTAATACTTCTTTTGTACTCTCTTCTTTGCTATCTAACGCTTGGAGTTGCATTAATCCAGAAACAACGGCTAAATTATTTTTCACTCTATGATGAATTTCGGACAATAGAAACGATTTTTCTTTATCACTCTTTTCTAGAGCGGTCTGAGCATTATGTTCTTTTGTAATATCTTGGATAAAGCCTTCTAAAATAAGTTCGTCTTCAGACAAACTCTGTACGGCTCCACCCTTTTCCCACACCCAGCAAATCTCACCACTTTTGGTGACTATTCTATAGTTTAACTCATACCGTTTATTTTTCTTCAGAGCTTGTTGAGCTTCTTGCCTTACCCTTACTCTATCATCCTCATGGATTATACTATTGAAACTGACCAATTTATTATTCACTAATTCATCAGATGTGAAACCCAATAAATCATTACAAGACTCACTAATATAGTGCATCGTCCAGTTTTCATCATTTCTACAACGGTAAACAATACCCGGCAAGTTACTTATCAAATGCGAAAGCCTTTTTTCATTTCTAACAACTTCTAGTTCGGCTTTTTTTGCAGCGGTAATGTCTTCCACTAAAGACATTATACTCGTCACTTTCCCTTCGTCATCTTTCATTACTGAATTATACCAGTTACAATCTATGACCCTGCCATCTTTTGTATAATTCCTATTGGTAGAAATATTTCCGTCTACCTTAGAACTTAGTAGGGATTTTGATGTTTTTTTGGCTTTTTTAAGGTCTTCATCGTAAATAAAATCAAAGCCAGAAATGTTTTTGCCTAGAACTTCATCTGAGGACCAACCAAAAATATCCTCACATTTTTTTGACCATCGTGTAATTACTAAATCTTGATTATACTCAACAACTCCAAGAGGTGTATTGAGAAGGTGTGTTTGAAGTTCCTGCAAAGCTTTTTGAAGTTTCTCTTCTGCATGTACTTGCTCTGTAACATCTCTGAAGTTTGAAACAACACCATTTATTGCTGTGTTGTTAAGCATGTTTGTAAGCGTTGTCTCAACCCAGCACCAATTCCCTACTTTATTTTTTAACCTAACTACAAAAGTAGAGGGGCCATCGCCTTTTAATACTTTTTCAAAACTACTGAATAACAATGAATTATCATCGGGATGTAACAATGGGGTATTGGCGTTAACTTCTGCGAATTCTTTGACAGAATAGCCAAGTATTCTTTTTAACGCTGGGGAAATGTATTTAAGCTCAAAGTCTGAAGAAAATATTGCCATTCCTGAGCTCGAATTTTCAACGAGGCCTTTAAATCGACTCTCTGATCTAATGCGTTCTTCTTCCGCCTTTTTTTGTTCGCTTATATCAATACCAACTCCTAGCAAACACATTTCTCCATTATACTCAAGTGCTGCACCTGTAAAGTAGAAGGGGGTTTTACTACCATCTTTCGCCATGAAATTTGCTTCTACACTATCTTCTCCACTCTCAAAAACATTTCCTATTTTCTGTGTAAGCAACTCTTTTTCGTCATCATCAAATAAATCTAACGGATGTAAAAGAAGAATTTCCTGACTGCTATACCCCGTAATTTTTTCAAAATTTTGATTCCACTTTTTAAACTTCCCTTCTACATTATATAAATAGAAGATGCCTGGAAGGCTTTTTATCGTAGTCTCTGAAAGCTGCTTTTCTAAATGAAGTTGTTGCTCAACAAGCTTTTGCTCAGTAATGTTTCGAATAATAAACATTACTACATTATTATTACTTAACATAAGACGAGCTTCAAACCAGAAGATCTTACCTGCTTGCACCTCTGATTCATAATCGAATACAACGATACCCTTAGAATTTCTTACTTCCTTAATTTTATCTTCAAGCAGATTTAACATATCCCCAGAAAATACTTCACCGATATTTTTCCCTAAAAAAGTATCTATTGGAAACATTAAATCTTCAGGATTATTAGAGTGGCAATAAATAAATTGATTTAAGTGGTCTACTTTTAAAATAATATCAGGAATAAGCTGAATTAAATCATCAATCTCTGAGTTTAAATTGTTATTTGAAGATTCTTTTTGGGGCAGTGTTTCTTCAAATGAAATTATAACCGACGAAACGTTCTCTAAATCATCTAAAGAGGGTGTTAAGCTAAGTTTTACCCATATTTTTTCTGTAGAAGATGAGTTAATAAGAGCCACAACATCCGAAATGGGAACTTTAGTTTCTAAAACTTTTAGAAATGGAATTTCTGAATCGGCGGAAGCATGACCATCTTGATTATAGCACCTAAATGGTAGAGAGGAATAGCTCTCCCCTAGCAAGTCTTTAGTCTCGGTTTTTAGAATCGAGTTAGCTTTAGAATTTGCGAATATTACTTTTCCAGCTCTATTTAGAGATAATACACCAACTGGTAAGTCATTTAGAATGTTGTTATGCAAAAGAGTTGAATCCTGTTTCATAAAGTATCCTAATCGTATCTTACACTATTATAAACCATCGGTAAGAGAAAGTACAATTAGAACAATAGATTTATCCGTTTATTCCTAACCTTCTAAAGGTAAGTTACAAATATGTTAACAGACACTATTATAGTGCTAAGTATATTTAACGTCTATTAACTCCAAATTTAAAGCAGTAATTCTATTCGGCGATAACTAGACTCAGTCTTAAGTCCCAACTTTAGGTGCTAGAGCCCAATGCTTTCTTTTATGGTTTCTAACCGGATACGTTGTTCCATCGTAACTTGAGAAAGAGAAACCAAGTTCTCATCTCTATAAGGAGTATTTTTACTGACTTCTTCACAAAGCTCCATTCCTTCCTCTAAGTGAGTGATATAGGACTTTAACTTTCTTAGCTCAGCCTTTATATCCGTGCTTTTAGAAATCATACCTTCTAGATAGTCTACATACATCACCATTTCTTTGGCAAACATATGCGGTCTTTCTGCACTTACTAACGAGTCGCTTTTGCCATAAATATGCTCAACCATTTCTTTAAGGGAGTAGTCTCGATTAAACCACGCAATATTTGGGCCAGGACAAATAGCTTGTTGCCCTCGTGTTTCTTTAACCACTCCCAATTCTATCAGAATGCCATTTCCTAGATGATCGCATAAACAGGCTTTCTCAAGCACTTTATCAATCATTTGAGTTTTGGCATTTTCTTCTAAAACGGTATCATTTTTAATGGCATCAATTTTTAGCAATTGATATTCGGTTGAAGCTACACAAATGGGTTCTATAGTAAATTCGGTGTTCGATTTCAAAAATCCTTTAGGGCAAGGTGACCCTGGCTTACCTTTGGCTATTCGTTCTTTATGCCAGCGTTCTGAACCTGTATTTCTCACATTGTTAAACGGAACACCTAAAGGTGAAACATCGCTTAAGTATACATCTTCTTCTTTTGCATCTGCAAGAACTTTACGGGTTTCGTCATCTACTGTAGTTGCTTCAGGAACCATCAGGAATGGTGTTCCCCAACCTGTTCCATTCATTCCATATTCTTGCTGTAAGCGCTTAGACTCACCAAAAGTGCCAATTCCGCCTTGAACTGTTACACGAGGCTCTGCAAACCATTCTGGCTGAAATTCTTGCCCCAACGACTCGTAGTACTTTTCAATTATTGGCTTAATTGACTCAACTAGCTGCTCCTTCTTCTCCTTGAACTCTTTCAATAAACTAGGCAACAAATATCCATCTGACGCAAATGCGTGTCCACCACAATTTAATCCTGACTCTATGCGATACTCAAAAACTTCTAATCCCTTTTTAGCGAGATATTTCCCTTGTATAAGTGCCGATCTAAAGTCACTTACCTTGAGTATAATCTTCTTTTTTATCTTGCCAGTTTTGTCTCTATAAAAATCTTTGAACTCAGGAATATAATTGTATAACCTAGGATTGAACCCTGCCGAAAGTATTAAAGAAGATGAAAGAGAGCTGTTTGCATAACCTCTTAATGCAGAGCTTGCATCACTGAAAATAGAAGACTGTTCTTCTCCATCTTTTGTTGTTGAAAGTAAATCTACTTTCGCCATAATATTCACATCAATAGATCCAGGAGTCATTTGCTCTGTTAATTCGCGTGCAAACCAATCTCTATCTTTACCATCGCCCATTTCTAACAAATGGATGTAAGCCTTTTTTAAAGGACTCTCATCAGGTAACATCTCGAAATATTTGGCTTTGTTATTTGCCTGAAAGAATACATCGTCTTTAACAGCTTGGAATTTTAGCTCTACAATTTTTTTAACAACCTCTAAATAAGCAGTTATTCTCTTTGCACGGCCATCTTCTTCTTTTTTAGGTATGCTTACAAATTCGAAATCATATAAAGAGCAGTAGTACTTTCTTATGCGCTCTATTAATAAATCATCTACTACTGAAATTACAGAGTTGATACCAAATGGAGCTACTCTTATAGGTGAATCTATAGAGTGACCTGTTCCCATTACGGGAATTGAAAATGAGTGGGGTGATAAATACATGATACTTTAGAAACCGTTTATAAAATGACAGAGTAACTATTCAAAATGAAGAAATAATGAAGTGGTTAACAGTCTATAATTTTCAAAAATCTTTTCTGGAGAATAGCTTCACTCCTCGCCAAAGTGGAGCAATAATCCATAAAAATAAAAAGCTTGTAGCTGCGATAATTCCAAATGAACTACCAAAAAATCGATTGAAAATTGAACCTGTATATCCCATTAATGCAGATACATCGAATTTGAGTAGAATTATTATTCGTGCTAAATCAATAGGATTAGAGAGCGCTAGCAAAAGCATTGGCTTTTCGATAGGATAATCACCCAGCATCACTACGAATAGAAGTACTAGACCATCAAACAAAATTGCAAGAAAGAACCATGATATTAGTGCAAATCCTAACCCTTTAAGACGATCTTCAAAAAACTTTAAGCCCAAAGCAAAACCCAATGCAGTAAAAAGAACAGTAAGAATAACGCCCAAGCCAAGAATAAGAACAGCATCTACACTTCCTGTACCTTGAAATTGACCGTTAATGAGTAATGGAACTCCGACGCCAATTAAATAAGCAGTACTAAGTGGGCCAACAATCCCACCATAAAGTCCCCAAAAAAGGTTGCTCCGTTTGATGGGCTGAGAAAGTAGCAGTTCTGTAAATTCTCTTGATTGATATAAGTGTAACGCTCCATAAACCATACTTACTAGAGGCACAAATAAAAGCATCACATTTGAAATACTCAATAAAGCTTTCGGACCTGTTCCACCAAAACGGATTAGAGCATCCGCTATTAAAAAATAGACGATTGCATAGCCTATTAGCCATTTTGCTCTTATTAAATCCTTCCACTGGTATTTAAGAATTGTTAGCGTTTTCATGCAGCTGCCTCCTCCATAAGTTGTGCAACAGCCCCTTCTAAGCGTTCTGTATTTTTTGAAATCAAGAGGTTTTGAAGTGGGCCATGGTAGTGTACTTTACCTTCTACAATAAAAATGATGTTATCTGCTAGCTCTTCTATTTCACTGGTTATATGAGTGGTGAGAAGGATGGTTTTCCCTGCGGCTTTTTCGGCTTTTACTAGACTTTTGAATCGAATGCTAACTTGTGGATCTAGACCTGCTGTAGGTTCATCAAAAATCAAAAGTTTGGGATTATACATTAACGTAAGTACCGCGCTTACTTTTTGGCGAGTTCCACCAGAAAGATTTCTAAGTTTTGCCTCAAGATGTGTTTCAAGGCCGAAATATGTGATTAACTCTTTAGACTTGTTCTCATTATTATCTCGAATATCTTCAATAAGTCGAATCAATTCGTGAACTTTCATATTCTCAGGATATCTACCCACTTGAGGCATATAGCCAATTTCCTTTCTATACTCATCGCTTTTTGAAACAGCTATACCGTCAATAAACATTGAGCCGGAATCAGGACGAACTAGGCCTAACAAGCATTTAATAAGTGTGGTTTTTCCTGAACCATTTGGGCCAACTACACCTGTTGTTGTGCCCGGCATAATTTCCAAGTTCACATCTTTCAATACATCTAGGGCACCAAAAGATTTACTCAAATTCTGAATACGAATCATAACGTTTCCTTCATTCTTGGTTTGGCGTCAATTAATTTATCTGGTGTAATTACAGGTAGAAATTTTTCTGTCATATCGAGTAAGTCAATGAGTGTACTTCTCAGTAATATTAACGACTGTGGATGTTTCTGTACAATTACGGAAAACAAACGAACTGGTCGGTGTGGAACATCACCAAAACCGTCTCTATCCAAATCATAGCCTTCGTAATGGCTCCAATAGTTTCCTTCAAAAAGATTGAAATTTTGTTTAGAATTGGTAGCAACTTCAAAAGTATTCTCGAAAAAATTGTTATCTGAAAAAGTGTTATCCATCGAATTGGACATCAATTTAATTGCCCATCCATTCTGTTGGAAAGCATTATAGCGAATCTTATTTCGGTTTGATGACTCCATGTATAGCCCCACCGAATTGCTTGTAAAAGTGTTCCCAATAATCTCACTTTCATTAATTTCTTTAAGTAATAACCCGTAAGCAGCTGAGCCCCAATTATCTGTAAAAATATTTTGAGATATTTCCACCTTGGAAGTGTACATCACCGCAACTCCAGCGCCATTATTGCTGATGGTATTATGTGTGTAGCTACAATTATTCGAGAACATAAAATGCAGACCATATCTTAAATTGTTGCGGCTCAAATTATTAACCACCTTTACTTCTTCTACAAACTCAAAGTAGAAACCATCTCTATGTCCTATTACGGTGTTATTTTCGATGTACACATTTTTGCTATACCAAAGGTGAACGCCATTTCCTGAAGAAGTTTCTTTCAATCCAGAAGCCGTTAGTTCATTATTTTTGATGAGTACGTTTGAGGACTGAGCTACATAAATACCAAAGAAATTATCTACAAGCTTAAGATTTTCAAGACGAACATTATTGGATTTTTCTACCAATAGGCCTGCGTAATCTTCGATAAAACTTGTTCCTGCGTGGTGAATTTCAAAACCTTTTAGAGTCACATCATCTGATCTAACAATCATCACAAAGCCTTTTTTCTGTCCATCAATAACAGCGTTTTCTTCCCCTAAAATTGTTAACGGTTTATCGATGATAACACCTGATTCGAAATACAATCCCGACAAGATATTGAGTGTGTCGCCAGCACTCGCTTTTGTAATTGCATCTTGTATTGATGATAACTCTCCTCTTGGTGAAACTGTCCATTGTTGTGCACTTATGGATCCACTAAGTATTACGCTTAGAAAGAGTACCGCTAGTTGAGTATATGCTTTGTAGAATCGTTGGCTCATTTCTTTCCCTAATGTTTTCAATGCTTCATCATCGGTGAGTTGGATGAGTGCCCTTTCATTTCAAATGCGGAAAGTTCATCCCAACTAACAATTGTGCCATTGTATGTGCTAAGATGAGATCTCGCACTTTCTATTGAGTTAAAAGCGAGTAAACCCATACCCATTGGCGACTTTATAACTTCACTTTTAACAAAAGTGGCCTTTTTAGCATCTATCCAAGTTGAATTATTAAAATCGTTAACCCAAAGTGTTTCCTCTGCGCTATTTAGTCCCTTAACTTTTACATAGGCAGAAAGACATTCAATCGAATCAAATTTAAATGCCTTTCCTTTTTCATTGATTAACTCTGTAGCGAAGTTTGAATCCATAATTGCCATTTTGCAATGTGTACATTCATCACTTCCATAGTGAATTTCTTGAGGTTCTTTAGAACAAGCAGTGCCGAATATCAAAATAGCTAACATGGCAATACTTATTTTTATGAAACGACTTAAGTAGTTCATCACCACTCCTATTATGGGTTATACAGTTTTAGCTGGACGTTCTCGCCACCACACTAAACCACTCAATCCAATAGAGATGATGGCAACGATAAAGCCAATATGAGGCATTGAAGTAGTTCTCATATTCAATAGCTGTTTGGTACCAATTAGTGGTGGTTGGTAACTCATACCGGGCACTTTTATAGGTGCATCTGGGTGTAGATTATGCCCATAATCATATTCCCATAAATAAAAATCTATCAAGCCAACCACGGCTAATATTCCAAAAAATACTAGCCAAGCCATTACCCATTTTCTATTACCAAACATGGCTATTAAAAGCCCATAAACAATTAAAAAAGCAAATATGTAAGGCATTACTTTAAGCTCTGGAATAGACTCAGGCTCAATTTGCTGCATCCCGATATAATGATTCAGACCATTTATATTTTGCAAATCCTGAGGCTTTTTTCCTTCGATGGTATTTATACGAATGTTAAGCCCAATCCCCTCTGGATATTGTGGTGCACTTAAGCTGATACTCCAAATCGGAAAGATATAAACGAAGCCTAATAGTAGTGAGGCCACTCCCATTAGAATCATATTTTGCTTTTTCATGGCTTTGGTTTTTGTGTGTGATTGAAAAAACTGGCGAAACTGTCAGGTTTCGCCAGAATAAATGAACTATTATTTTCCAGTTGAGTATTTGATCGGTGTTTTAGAACCTGCTTCAGATACTCGAACATAACCTTGCATTTCTTGGTGTAGAGCAGAACAGAAATCGGTGCAGTAGAATGGAGAAACACCTGCTTTTTTAGGCTCCCAAACTAACGTTCTTGTTTCACCTGGCATAATTAGCAACTCAGCAGTATTAGCACCTCTCACAGTAAACCCGTGAGGCACATCCCAATCTTGCTCTAAGTTAGTTACGTGGAAATACACCTTATCTCCCACTTCAATGCCTTCAATGTTGTCTGGCGTAAAGTGACTACGAATGGATGTCATATAAATATGAACTTCCTTGCCTTCACGGATGACTTTTGTTTCGGATTCATTTTTAGCAGCAAATGGATGTTTGTTTTCATCCAGCTTAAAGAACCTTACTTGGTCTTTCATCAGTATATCGGCTTTAATAGCTTGTGCATAATGAGGCTCGCCTTCTGTAGGGAAGTCAAGCAGAAGCTTCATTTTATCGCCAGAAATATCTATTAACTGTGCGGAATGGAACATTTCGGGACCTGTTGGCAAGTAGCGATCTTTTGTAATTTTATTCAATGCTACCAAATATTTACCATCTGGTTTACGAGTGTCTCCACCAGGAATCATAAGGTGACCAGGAGAATAATAGGTGTCTATTCTGTCTAGCACTTCAAAGGTTTCTAGGCTCCATTTTACAATTTCTGAAGTAATAAACGCAGTGGTATAAGCATTGCCACGTCCATCAAATTCAGTATGCAATGGCCCTAAGCCTGGATTTTCAACTTCACCTGCTAAAATAGACTCGTATTTAAGCACAGGAATTCCTGATACTTCCCCTTCAAATTCTTTATTCTCAATCGCATTTATCATTTTCTCGAAAGAGTGAACAGGGATTACAGTAGATAGTTTACCACCAGCAACTATAAGCTTTCCATCAGGAGTTACATCTACGCCGTGTGGAGATTTTGGAGTAGGCAGATAATAAATAATACCTTCCAACTCGGTTGGGTCTAACACACGAACTTCAGTTAGAACTTCACTTTTTGCAATGTGAGTTTCCTTATCAAAGTAATTATGGTTGTATTCAGTCTTGATGACTTTACCCTTGCCAGCAGCAGCATACTCAGCGGCTTTTTTCCAGTTTACAGCGGCAATAAAATCTTTGTCATTTTTAGAAGCATTGATTTCTAATAATGTATGAGCTTGCTCACTATTGTAGCTTGTAAAAAACGACCAACCATGAGATGGACCTTTACCTGAATGCGATAAATCGTAATCAAAACCAGGTACAAGAATTTGGAAATCCAACTTCATTGAGCCATTATCTTCAAGCTTAATGAAAGAAAGTGTTCCTTTAAAATTCTTTGCATACGTGTTGATGGCAACATCTTCATCATTCATTGGAATACTAAAACGAGTAGCCGCTGAAATATACTCGGTGTTCTGAGTTACAAATGGAGACGCGTGATTTCCACCAGAGTTTGGAATCTCTATGATTTCAGTAGTTTGAAATAGCTTTAAGTCAATTTTAGCTACTCTAGGAGTATTATTTTCATTTATAAAAATAAAGCGACCGTCAGCAACACCATCTGTTTGGGAGAGTTCAGGATGGTGAGCATCACCCCAAGGCACAAACCCGTATGAAGTCTCAAGCATTGCTTTGGTTTCTTCGTTATACCCATATCCGTTCACTGCTGCTTGTGAAAAAACTGGAATAGTATAGATGTGCCGGCCAGAAGGAATACCGTATACTCCAAGCTGTCCATTATATCCACCTGACATAAATCCGTAAAATTCATCGTATTCGCCAGGGGCTACATATACTTTTTGCGCGGCCTCGCTGTTTGATGCTAATTCAGAATTTGAATTACAAGCAAACAATGAAACTCCAAGAAAAAGTACAATAAAACTGTTTATTGCTATTCTTAATGTTTTTGTTTTCATAATTGTATGTGTTTGTTAGGGATGGTGTAGTTAGTACTAAACTATTTTTTGAGTGAAACCAGATATTCTACTACAGCACGTGCATCTTCCGTCGTCAAATTTTGATTCGGCATTGGAGCTAAAAATTCAGCAAGTACTTTTTTGGCTTCAGGGTGCTTTTTTACCATTTCATCTGGGTTAAGCATCATATTCATCATATAGGTAGGAGTTCTTCGCTCGATAACATCTGCTATGGCAGGGCCAATATAGCGCTCATCAATTTTGTGGCAGGCAGAGCAATTCATTACAAAAATATTCTCTCCTTTTTCAACCATCCCGGCGTTAAACTCAGAAATGGTAACTTCTTCAGTAATAGGACCTATTCCATGTTCAAGCTCAAAAGCGCTTAAACCATTATTTTCAGCTTTAGGTATAGTTGATTTTGAGGATTTTGACTCTCCTCCCCCACAGCCAATCACTAAAATTAATGCCGTAAGCAACGCTGTTAATTTCATTGTTTTCATAGCTAGTTCATTTTTATTTAAGTTATAAGACTACTTTGTCTTATAATACTTTCCAATTATGAACGAATTATGAATTTTGTAAGATTATTTATAAAAAGATGAGCTAAAGCGGTGTATTGACCCTAACAATTTGTTTATATTAGAATCATAGTGCTTAATTATCTATAAACTCAACTTAATATTAATTCCCCCGCCACCATTTTGGAACATCGGAGTAATTTCATAGTTGGGTTTATTTAACTTCATGTGCTTTTTTGATAAGTAGTAACCCCAATATGTTCCAATAAGCGCGCCAGCTGTTACATCAGAAAGCCAATGCTTCCCTTTAGCAATTCGTGCTGCAGAAGTACTTATCGGTATCAAAAATAAGCTATAGGTAATTAGATTAGGATAATATGCTACCCATGGCGTTATAAGAGCGAAGGCGGTTGAGGCATGTCCTGATGGAAATGAAGTCTCACCTTTTTCAAAATAATCAAAATCGTAAGCACCATCATTTTGATAAGGTCGGGAACGAGCAAACATAAATTTTGCCGTGTTTACAGTAACCGCAGTATTTAATACTGCTTGAAAAGAGGTAAAGGCTGCATCTTGAAATTTCTGGTTTGGACTTAATAATGAAAATCCAAATAAAGCAGCCGAAGCTGGGGCTACTATTTTAAAGGTTCCAAACTCATTAAATACGTCCAAATAATCTGAATCTTTGTACTCTCTTTGAAAATAAACACTATTAGGAACATCCATATTGGTGAGTGTGCCTAAACCAAAGCCTGCCACACCTAAGGTTACTAACTGTTTTGTTCTAAATTCTTTTACTGCGGAAATAGGATCATTTACTAACCACTTTGCAAATCGTGATGCTGATTGACTTTCTTGAGCTACCGAAGCTTGAGCGATCAGTACAATCAATAATAAAAGAAGCCCTATCGTTTTAAGCATATGTAGTATATAGGTTTATAGTCTTTCCAGCAAAGACCTAACCTGAATGGTAATTTTTTAAATGATAAAACTCAATATATCTTCCAAAATGAATTATTAAGCCTCTATTAATTACACTTAATTAGTTACTGATATTTGAATGCGATCCTTTTTCTTTGGCGGAAAATTTAAACTCTAGTTTGAACTTCGAATTTGTGTCCACTTCATATTTCGCGCTAAGTTGACTCATTTGAGTATGAATTAGAGTAAGCCCAAGATTTCGAGGTTCTTCAAAGTCATTTTCCTCTCCAAACCCTTTTCCATTATCTTCATAAGATACAATAACACAATTATCTTCAACCTTTAGCCTAACGGTAATTTTTCCTTTTTTCCCGTCTTCAAAAGCATATTTAAATGAATTGGTAAAGAGTTCATTTAACAAAAGCCCTAATGGTATTGCCTCATTTATGTTCATTTTATAATCTTCAATATCAATATCTACATCAATTTCTTTACGATCATCTTTAAGAGTTCTTGTAATTGCGGGGAGCAATGAATCTAGATAAGAATGAATGTTTATAGACGATAAATCCTGAGATTTATACAGCAACTCATGAACCATAGCAATCGAGATTATTCGATTGATGCTTTGATCAAAGGCAAGAGTCAATCTTTCGTCGTTAGTTTCGTTACTTTGAAGCTGTAACAGCCCCGAAACAATAGCTAAGTTATTTTTTACACGATGATGGATTTCAGACAACAGTGTTGTTTTTTCTTTTAATGAGTTAGCAATCGTTTCCTCATTCTTCTTTCTTTCAGTCACATCTTGAGTCATCCCCATAAGACGCTGAACATTGCCTTCTTTATCTTTAATGGGTACAAATGAAGATAAAAATCGTTTTCCGTAAATTGAGTCGTACTCAAATTCTGAGTGTTCTCCTTTAAATGCTCTTTCTTGGAGATCTGCAATTCTTGGTAAGTCTTTTTCACCAATGTTTTGCAAATAAGGTAACCCAACTATTTCATGCTCCTCAGATAAGCCTACAATACCAAGCCCAGCCTTATTTATGGACGTCAACATGCCATCCAAACCAATTTCATGGATACAATAAGGGGAATTATTCACTAGAGTTCTAAAGCGATGTTCACTTTCTCTTAGTTGTTCTTCGGCTTGGTTTTTAAGAGTAATATCTTCAACCAAAGACATTATATTTAGAACTTCACCATCTTCATTTTTTATGATAGAGTTGTACCAAATACAATCTACTATTTTTCCACTTTTGGTATAATTACTGTTATATGAGATATTTCCATTTACATCTCCTTTTGATAGTTCCGAACCTACTTCAACAACCTCTTTCTTGCTTGGCTCGTAGATAAAATCAAAAGCATGTTTGCCTATCATTTCCTCTTCAGACCATCCAAAAATCTCTTCACATTTTTTCGACCATTTCGTTACATACAAATCCTTTGTGTACTCAATAACCCCTAATGGTGAATTTTCCAGATGACTTCTAAGTTGCTCTAAAACTCTTTTTAATTCATTTTCGGCTTCAACTTTTTCGGTTACGTCTCTAAAATTATCAACTATCCCACGAACAGCTGGGTCATCAAGTAAGTTTGTAACTACTGCTTCAATCCACCTCCAGCTACCATCTTTATGCTTCATCCTAGAGGTATAACCTCTGATTGTAACACCTGGTTGCAAGAGAGCTTGCTCAATCACTTTTGTTGCTTTATGTAAATCTTCTTCATGAACTAACCCCGCTAAACCAAGGCTTAAAGCTTCTTCTTCGGTATACCCTAGAATTTTTTCTACTGATGGGCCAATATAAGAAGCAGTTGCGTCGACATTTAGAATAGCGACCCCATCACTTCCATTTTCGATGAGTGCTTTAAACCTCTGTTCATGCTTTTCAGATTCCATTTCCGCTTTCTCGCGAGCAGTTATATCAATTATAAAGGAGGTGAGCCCAATAATTTCATGATTATCATCAATAATTGGTGCCAACTTATTCTCATAATAATTTCCCTGAAAAGGACCTTCATCTTCTTTGTACGTAAACTCAACATGTTCGCCAGTAAGTACCTTTGCATAGATGTTTTTAACTTTTTCAGTAAGCTCTTGATCAGATAATCCATCGAGAATACAATCGCCGACTGCTATTTCTTTATTGAAGAATTTTTTAACTGATTTTTCATGAGAAGTAGTAAAGGCTAGATAGCAAAAATTTCTGTCTAAGGAGAATATCTCCATGTCCTTTGGACTCTCTAGAATAGATTGCAACAAGCCTGATTTGTTTTTATACATCTCACGGCTCGCTATTAACTCACGCGACTTTTCTTCTAGTAACTCTTTTAGTTCTTCTGGCTTTCTGAAGAATAAAACTGAGGCATATCCACTTATTATTCCAATAATAAGTGATAAAGTCATAATTAATATAAACGCTATTTTGGCCTCACTTTTTCCAATTTTAGCGCCATATAATTTCCAATCCCCGTCTGGAAAGCTTACTGTATCATAGGAGTTTAGAGTAATATCTTCTCTCAGTGGAAGAAAAGATTCTTCCTCTCCTGTATTTGGATTTGTTTTAGTCAGCTGGAAGTAATACTCATCTTGGTAGTAAGTGTTAATACCAGATTGGCTTATGAGTGTTTCTAGATAAATTAAAACTGCTGAATACCCCCAGAGCTCGCCGTTCAAAAATATTGGGAGTCTTCCAGCTACTGCAAGGCCACCTTGTTTTAGCTCAAATGGTCCTGCAAAGTACATTTTCTCTTCTAATGAAGCCCTTTCTAGCTCAAGTTGTACTTTTGGGTCATTTAAAACATCGTAACCTTGTACAACTTCATTACCTTTTAATGGATATACATACTCGATTACGCCATCTGGTAGCAACTCTAACAGATCAATGCTTTCATTGTTTTCAAGAATACGTGCCGCTACAGATTCAAAATCTTTTACTTTCCCATCAGCACCTACCGTTAACGCTAAAGTAAGGGCTGCATTATGGCTCTCATGAATCGTTCGGCTAATATTCTGCTCCACGGTCGCCAATACTTTTATCAAGTCATTCTTTTCTACTTGGTGCAGACCTTGATACCTGAAATATGAAATCAGGAAACCTAGAATAATAATTACTAAGCCTACATGAAATCCTTTGACTTCAGGTTTTCTAAAAAATTTCATCATATTTAAACCTAGGATCCTAACAGCTATTTACCTCAAATATCTTAATCCACACTAAAATAACTACGGTTATAGTCATATAATTCCTTCATGTGGTTCTAAGCTTTTATTCTCGGAGTCTTTAACATTTACCCAATTTGCAACCTATTTAAAATAAATGATATTTAGTCAGGTAAAAATTATAATAATGCAATATTGAGAGATTTATTAGTAAGTATTTTTATGCTAACTAATAATTGGTTTGTATAAAGTTTAACAGATAATGTTATAGTTACTCAACAACCAATTTCTGTGGTTTTGCGGCCCCCAGCCCCATGTATAATTTAGCGAATACGATTACAGAAAGAGCAAGCAGCGAATAAACCCAATTACCCGTTACATCAAACAAGGCACCTAATAAAATAGGCCCCAAAGCTGCTAAAAGATATCCAATAGATTGTGACATCCCCGAAAGCTCAGTCGCTGTTTCTGTATCATCTGAACGAAGAATAATAAACATCAGAGAGAGCCCGAAGCTACCTCCTAAGGCAAAACCAATAAGCGATACCCATAACGGTATCAAACCGATTTGAGGAATCATCAATCCAATCAAACTTACAAATTCAAGCAAAACTAAAAATACGACGATGCCCCGCTGATCTATTTTTCTCCCAGCCCAAAAAGGTATAAATAACGAGCCCAAAACACCTGTTGCTTGTGATAGTGAGAGCATCCATCCTGCATGTTCTGAATCTAATCCTCGTGATTGCAAAATTTCAGGTAACCAAGCCAAAATTACGTAATAGGCACACGATTGAAGTCCCATAAACAGAGCCACTTTCCAGGCTAGTGCTGATTTAGTTAGTTTCTTCATAGCTTCTAAATAGCTTCGTTTTCTACTCACTTTCTTAATATGCCAGAGCTGTGGTAACCAAACAAAAAATGCTATTAATGAAAAAACCGCCCAGATTCCTAATGAACCTCTCCAGCCTAACCCCAAACCTGTTGCTAGCGGAATGCTTACCCCTGCGGCTAAAGCGGCTCCAATTCCCAATACACCTGAGTATAAACTAGTCATAAACCCTGAATTGGAAGCGAAGTTTCGTTTTACTAAACTAGGCAATAGCACATTACCAAAGGCTACTCCGATACCAAGTAAAAGAGTTCCTATAAACAATGTAGGGATGAATTCAAGAGCTCTTAGAGCCGTTCCAATAGTTATGAGCAATAAAGCGCCAGCTAATGTCCCTGCAATGCCAAAGCGACGAGTAAACAAAGGCGTAAACGTTGATACAACTCCAAAAGCGATTAAAGGTAGGGTTGTTAATAAACCTAGTGCGAAGTTTGAAAGCCCGGTGTGTTCCCTAATGGTTCCTACTAACGGACCAACCCCAGCTAGCGCCGGACGTAGATTTATAGCAATGAATAAGATTCCTGCCACTAATAAAAAAGTTCTGAATTTTGATTGATCTTCCGCTTTAGCCGAGTTTGGCTCAAATTGTGACATTCTCTAAATGAATCTATCGTTTATCTAAGCCTTTAAGATAAGGTAATCTAAAATGCATTATACCATAGAATAGGGTGTATAAACAGTTACTATTAGATAGCCGCGATATTCAGTAATTCTTTAATATTACTCGGCAACTTTTTTATACCAATATTAATACACCTAGAAATTCAAAATTGTAACTAGAAAGTTTATCTTCCTCAAAATTTCATTCACAAATAGCTCATAAACTCATGTATAAATTTTTCTCTGCTTTATTGATTCTCACAGTAGCTGCGTTGGCTTTCCTAAGCTGTGGCGACAAACGCGTTTCCAAGCCAACAATGATGACTGTGGAAGAATGGGGTGGAAAAGCGCCAACGGGTACTAAAGAAGTTCAGAAAATAGAGTATATAACTATACACCATAGTGGAGTTGTTTTCGAAGAAGACGCAGACCCAATTCAGAAAATAAAAGGTTTACAACGCTTTAGCCAAGAAGATAAAGGCTGGATTGATATACCTTACCATTTCGCCTTAGATTTAGACGGCAATATTTACGTAGAGAGACCAATTGAATATGCTGGCGATACTAACACAGAATATGACCCGACAGGCCACGCACTTATTGAGGTGATGGGTAATTATGAAGTACAAACTATAAAGCCAGAACAACTCGATGCTTTGGCGCACCTCACTGCATGGTTAGCTCAAGAGTATAACGTACCTGTAGATCATATTGCTTCCCATAAAGATCATTCCGATCAAACAGTATGCCCTGGTAAAGACTTATACAAATACTTCGAAAGTGGTGAGTTTATTAAAAAAGTTGAGGCTTATTTAAACCACGAGAAATAAATGTAGGAACCATTTTATATAATGGTTCCATCGGGGATTACTGTTCCTTTGCTCACTATCACAATACCATCGCGAACGTGATGGTATTTGTGGTCACCATCTGGTAAGTGATCACCACCTACAATACTCACATCATTTCCAATACAAGTATTCATATCAATAATAGCATTGCTTATAAAAGATCGTTGCCCAACACCCATTGCTGGACGTTCTGAACTCGCTTGGTCAATGAACTCTCGACTCTGGAAATGATCATTACCCATGATAATGGAATTCTCGATCGTTGTTCCTTTACCTATTCGAGAACGAATACCAATTACAGAGCGGACAATTCTACTTGCTTCAACAATACATCCTTCAGCCATTAACGCATATTCGAGAGTGGTACCCATTATTTTAGAAGCAGGGAGCAGTCGAGCCCGAGTGTAAATAAAACGCTCATTATCATATAAATTAAATTCGGGAACAGTATCAGCAAGAGCTAAATTAGCGTCAAAAAATGAACGGATAGTTCCTATATCTGTCCAATAACCGCCAAACTCATAGCTGCTAACTCGGAGACCTTCATTTAACGTTTTTGGGATTATTTCCTTACCAAAATCGGTAGCATCCGGATTGTCATCAAACAATTTCTTAAGAGCTTTTCGATTGAAGATATAAATCCCCATTGATGCCAAATAATGCTTCTCTTGGCTTTTGTAAGTTTCTGGAACTTCCGAGCGCCATTGATCCAATTCAGTAGCATCGGGTTTCTCAACAAAACTATCAATCATTCCTTCAGCATTGGTTTTCATAATACCAAAACCCGTTGCATCTTCTGCGTTTACAGGAATGGTAGCTACTGTTAAGTCCGAGCCATTTTCTATATGCCGATCTAACATCAACTTATAATCCATCTGATACAGTTGGTCGCCAGAGAGAATGAGCACGTACTCATAATCGTGATTTTCCATATGATGGATAGACTGGCGCACAGCATCCGCCGTTCCTTGAAACCAATTAGTATTTGTTGCGGTTTGTTCTGCTGCAAGGATGTCTACAAAACCACTGCTAAACACATCAAAGTTATACGTATTTTTAATGTGTCTATTTAATGATGCAGAATTAAACTGTGTAAGTACATAAATCCTACGGATATCTGAATTCAAACAGTTCGAAATTGGTATATCAACTAACCGATATTTACCACCAATCGGTACGGCTGGTTTAGAACGGTGATCAGTTAATGGGAATAAGCGACTGCCTCTTCCTCCTCCTAAAATTACTGCTACTACAGAATCCTTCATTTCAATGCTCTTTTAATAAGTGATTTATATAGATTAATATATTCTTTTGCCGAACGACTCCAAGAAAAATCAAGCTTCATGATACGAGCGAGAACTTCATTGTATTTCGTTTGGTCTTCATATAGTTCTATGGCTCTATAAACAGCATGTTCCGCTTCTAGTAAATTAAAATCGCTGAAACAAATACCATATCCATTTTCTTCTCTAATATCTTTTACCGTGTCTTTAAGACCGCCAACTGCTCGTACAATGGGAATAGTTCCATAACGCATAGCAAACATTTGATTGAGGCCACATGGCTCCACTCGCGATGGCATCATAATAAAGTCTGAGCCTGCATAAATTTGGTGGGCTAATCGTTCATTATACTCTAGTGTTGCATCAAAAAAACCAATATGATCATTCGACATTTGTTTAAATACATCATGTAGAGCAGGGTCACCAGTTCCCAATAATACAAAATTAACTTCTTGTTCAGATTTCATAAAATTGCGATACAAATCTGGAAGTAAATCAGCACCCTTCTCCCTAACAAGACGCCCAATAAAAGCGATAGTGGGTAATTTAGGGTTCAACCCAAACTCTTCGCAAAGTAATTTCTTGTTTTCAGCTTTACCTTTTTTTCTATTACGAAGTGAAAAATTATAGGCGAGCAACGGATCCGTAGTCGGATTCCAAACATCGTTATCAATTCCGTTAATAATCCCTTTCGATTTCGCGCGTTCTTGCCCAAACAGAAGTTCCAGCCCATTGCTACTATAGCTCAACTCCTGCATATAATTTTCCGAAACCGTAGTAATCTGCCAAGCGCATTTTAGTGCTGTAGCCAAAGAGTTTAACTTTCCATCCCAATCTAGCAATCCCAAATCTTCTAATTTAAAAGCCGGTAATAGCTGATAGTTCTCTTTAGGATATTGCCCATGATATTCTGCATTATGCACAGTTATTACACTAGGAATATTCGCCAAGCTACGATATCGGTTACATTTTGAAAGCATAAACGGGACTAGGCCAGTGTGATGATCGTGGCAATGAATTACATCCGGCTTGGTGTCTCTATTTTTAATCCACTCTAAAGCAGCAATTTGAAAACTTAATGCTCGCTCAAATTCATCCCAATAGGGATGGCTAGACCAAGGATCAATATACACGCCAGGACGATTGAAGCGTTCTGGAATATCTACCATAAAAAGTGGGAATCCAAGATCTGACTCCACCAACTTTTTAATGGAGTAGCTGGTGCTTGCTCCTCCAAAAGGGAATTCCCCTGTTTCTACGGTTTCAAATTCGTGGTTCTCAACCCAGTTATTACCATACATGGGCATCACAACTTCGCATTGTTCTCCCAGTTGATTTAAATATTTTGGTAATGAACCTACAACGTCTGCTAAACCGCCTACTTTAGCGATAGGATAACATTCGGCACTTAAATGAGTAATATGCATTTATTATGAAACTGATTTATTATAACACCGTACTTTGGTTAGCTAAGAAATAAGAAATCTTTTAGCTTGTTGCAAAGGGCATTGCCTAATTAGGCAAAGATTTATCATTTATTATTAACTAACCACAAGGGGAATATGGCAGTTATACATGTAGAAAATATTAAGAAAACGTTTGGAAAAAATAAGGCGGTAAATGACGTCAGTTTCGACGTTGAGCAAGGCCGTATTTTTGGACTACTTGGACCTAACGGCGCTGGCAAAACTACCACTATTAGAATGATAAATAATATTCTAATGGCTGATGAAGGTACTATCACAATCAATGGTGAGCATGTTAGTCCTGCTACGCAAAAGATGATCGGCTACATGCCAGAAGAACGCGGGCTTTACAAAAAAATGAAAGTGGGCGAGCAATTATTGTACCTCACACAGCTAAAAGGAATGAAACCTAAAGCTGCAAAGGAAGCTATTCACTATTGGCTTGAGCGTTTTGAGGCTACTGATTGGTACAAAAAAGAAGTTGGTGAACTCTCTAAAGGGATGTCTCAAAAAATCCAATTTATCGCCACTATCGCTCACGATCCTGACATCTATATTTTTGATGAACCGTTTAGTGGTCTCGATCCTATTAATAGCGAAACTCTAAAAGAGATTATTATTGAGCTAAAAGGAAATGGCAAAACTATTTTATTCTCCACACACAGAATGGAACAAGTAGAGCAAATGTGTGACGATATCTGCCTGTTCAACAATGGAAAGGCTGTGATTCAAGGTAAGTTACGAGAGATAAAAGCCTCATTTGGTGAAAACACCATCAACTTAGAGTTTGAAGGAGACGGCTCCTTTTTAGATAAGCTCTCTGATGTTCGTATCAACAACAGATCTACTAATTTTGCAGAAATACGTGTCCTGAACGGGCAAAGCATGCAAGACATTTTAAAATTGGCAATGGAACATGCCGAAATTCACAAATTCGAACGTGTTGAGCCTTCACTCCACGAGATTTTCATCTCCACTGTTGGCGAAGATAACCTTAAAACTCAGGAGGCCTAATTATGAATTTTGGAAAAGTATTCCTTGTACTAAAACGCGAATACATCACTCGCGCCCGATCTAAATCTTTCATTCTCTCCACTATCCTAACTCCTTTGGTGCTAATGGCTTTTGGTGCATTGATGGTTTGGATTATGACCAGCGACACCGACACCAAGAAATTAGTTGGTGTAATGGATAACACTAATGTATTGGTTGAAAAGCTTATTGAAATCAACCCAGAGCGTTATACCGATGTTTCTGATCTCTCGCTCGACTCTGTTAAAAGCAGTGTATTGCTTGAAGAACTAGATGCTTACATTGTTTTAGATAACAAACATGTTGACACCAATGAGAATCTAGAATTGATTTATGGTGGAAGTGGCGGTTTAGCTTTCTCTGGAAGTGTAAGAAATGATTTACGTGAAATCATTCAAGAGGAACGCCTCTCCCGTGCTAATGTAACCGACGAAATAAAAGCTCTATTTGAACTTCGTCCGCAATTAGATACACGAAAACTTACTGCTGAAGGTGAGTCTGAAGACGACAAAGCAGGCTTTATGTCGGCCGTTGGCTTTATACTCGGCTTGCTAATCTTTATTGGCTTGTTCGGTTATGGTGCTATCCTAATGCGAAGCGTTATTGAAGAAAAAACGAGTCGTATTGTAGAAATCATCACCTCTTCTATCAAACCTATGGAATTGTTGGTAGGTAAAGTTGTAGGCGTTTGTTTGCTTGGGTTCACACAGTTTGCAGTATGGATTGTGATGTACGTTGGTATTTCGATTGCTGCAGTGCCCGTTGCCGGTTTACTTATGCAAGATCAACTTGCTGAGGTAACAAGCAGTCAAGAAGTTACAACAGCTATTTCCGAATCAGGCTTCGATCCTGCTTCACTAGCAGCTTTCCAAATTGACCCAATGATATTTGTGTACTTCTTCATCTTCTTTGTGTTGGGATTTTTCATGTATGCATCGCTGTTTGCAGCTGTTGGCTCTGCGGTAGATTCAGAACAAGACACACAGCAGTTTATGCCAATTTTGATGATTCCCATCATGGCTGGTTATTTCCTCAATACCAAGGTAATGGTTGACCCAGATACACCTTTGGCTGTATTTGCATCCATTTTCCCTCTTACTTCTCCAATCAATATGATTACGAGAATTGCAGTAACGGATGTCCCCTTTTGGCAAATTGGTGCAAGTTTATCGGCACTAATTGTCAGCTTCTTTGGGATTATGTGGATGAGCGCTAAAATTTATCGCGTTGGTATTTTGATGTACGGCAAAAAAGCTAGCTGGGGCGATTTACTAAAGTGGATTCGCCAAAGCTAAAAGTATCGCTGTACTAACTTTTTCAAATGGAACTTATATTTAAAACACCCGAAATGATTTTAATACCAACAGACATCACTATTTCGGGTGCCATTTGAAAACTCCAGCAAAAAAGTATCTACCTATTATTCTGATTCTCGCCATTGTTAAATTCTTAATACAATGGTTTGGGAATCAGAATTATGGTTTTCATCGTGATGAACTTCTCCACCTTTCTGTAAGCGAGCATTTAGATTGGGGCTTTATGGAATTCCCTCCTCTAATTGGCTTTATTGGTAAACTCTCTTACTTATTTTTTGATTACTCTTTACTAGGCGTTCGACTCTTTCCAACCTTAGCAGGTGTAGCCATTTTGGTACTCTGTTGCTTAATTGCCAAAGAACTTGGCGGAAAGTCGAAAGCAATTTTGCTAGCGGGTATAACTGTTCTAGCTTTTATCCCTTTCTATCGAAATCACACTTTATTTCAGCCCGTTGCATTCGACCAGCTATTTTGGACTTTAGGCTTCTACTTCCTCATAAAATATTTCAATACCGAGCATTTAAAATTCTTGCTTTTACTTGGCCTTACCCTTGGCTTGGGATTGTTGAATAAATACACCATTCTAGTTTGGGCATTCGGACTTTTTATTGGCTTATTCTTCTATCAAAGAGGAACACTCTTTAAGAACAAGTGGCTTTACCTTTCAGCCTTGTTATCCCTACTTATTTTCCTACCTAACATACTTTGGCAGATTGGTCATGACTTCCCTTTACTAAAACATTTAGCTGCCTTAAACAGTCATCAACTTGATAAGCAGAATCCGTTTGAGTTTGTGAACGATCAACTGGGTTCCCCTTTTACGTTATTGATTAGCCTTTTCGGTTTAGGTGCTTTGTTGATGAGTAAACAATTCAAAAACTATCGTGCGATTGGAATATCCGTCTTGGTTATTTTTGGAACCATGTGGGCACTCAACTCCAAAGCCTACTATGTATTTGCTATCTATCCTGTTTTATTTGCAAGTGGTGCTGTTAAGATTGAATCATTGCTATCCAAAAAGCCTGCTTTAATCTACATCGTTTGTGCCATCGTACTTCTGCCCTCCATTTATTTCATCCCTGAAGGAACTCCACTTCTTCCCATCGAACAGTTTGTATCCTATAAAGACTTAGAGGAAAAAGACGGACGTGTGGAACTTACTGGCGACTATGCCGACATGTTTGGCTGGGAAGAACAAGTGCAGTTGGTGGATAGCGTATATAGATCTTTAAGTGAAGAAGAGCAGAAAAACACCGTGCTTTGGGCCGAAAATTACGGGGAAGCTGGAGCTCTGAAAATACTAGGTAAAAAATACGGTTTGCCAGATCCAATAAGTCGCCATGGGAGTTTTTGGACTTGGGGATTTGGAAATAAAAACGCAGAAACTTGGATTAGCTTAGGCAACGAAAAAGAGTCGGTTGAATCCGTATTTGAAGAAGTTGAGCTGGTGAAGATAATCACCCATAAATATGCCATTGGCGAAGAGAACGGAATACCGCTCTATATTTGCAGAAAGCCAAAAGTGGACATCGAACAATGGTGGGCCAGCTACAAAGACCACATATTTGATTGAGGTTTCCCAATCTTTCAGAAATCCATTCAAAAACTCATTCAAGTTCTTACTACAATTCAATCGAATTCTTGCAGGAATTTGAGTAAATCCTTGCAAGAACTTTTTCAAACTCAAGTAACAATTGCATTCAATTCACGAAGCTTTTTAGTAAAGTTTCTATAACAACCTACGCTTCCTCTTCATCCTCTTTTGCTTTAGAAGCTTTACTTCGTTGCCTTTGCTCCATCGCTGCACCGAAAACAATACCTAGACTCAACCAAAGCCCTAAATTGCCCGTTACAACTCCAATAGCTGTGCCAAAAGCAATTCCAAGAGCAATACCCGTTCCCTTTTTCATGATGTTATTTCTCATTGATTAAAACTTTGCCTCTGAAATCTTCACCAAAATCTACACTATTGAATCTGAACATCCAAAAATGTGGCTCTTTCAATCGATATTTATCCTAGCATTTAGGATGAGATACCATTCCTTAAAACCAATCCCATCGTAGTAGAATTATTGAGTCACTTAACCATTAATCACTTTCTAAAAAAAAGACGAACCATAAATGCTCGTCTTTTTTATATACATACACCGCTTATTCCACTTTTATTTTATCAGAGTGAGCTTTTTCGTTTCAACAAATCCATCAGCCTCTAATCGGTAAAAGTACACACCACTAGCCCATCCTTTTGCATTTAAAGTAATGCTATGTGTGCCTGCTGTTTCTTTCTGGTTGTTGATTAATGTAGCAACTAACCTTCCAGTTACATCATACACTTTTAGTGAAACACTGCTAGCAATTGGCAGGTTAAAACTAATAATTGAAGTTGGATTGAAAGGATTCGGGTAGTTTTGATCTAAACTAAAATCCGAAATTTGAGTGATCTGCTGCTCTTCTGTATTAACCAAAAACTGGTCTGAAGTAAAAATATAAACAGGATCAGTTAAAAAATTATAGTCTCGTACTTGAGGTAATAAATAGTCATTCTTTTTATCACCATTAAAGTCACCAACTGCAAAAACACCTTTAGCATTCGGTCCTAATCCCAAAGATGGATTTGGTGCTTTCAATAGAATTCCAATATTTGTACCCATCGTGTCTAAATCACCTCCAAAATAGACTGCGGCATTCGTGGTATTAAAACCACCAGTACTAAGCATAAGCTCATCCGCTCCATCATTATTTTGATCAGGCACACTCATAATAACACTTCTACTTATCCTTAATGTATCTACGTTTTCAGTGAACGTTGTTGATGCAAAATCTTTTGCACGCAAAAATATTTTGCCATCTACTTCCGAATTTATGTAGCTACCACCTTGATAGATTCTCACAACTTCCGAGCCTTGATCTGTTTCAAAATTAGAATGGAAGACTAATGTAACCGCTAGGTCTACGACTCCATCCCCATTAAAATCACCCGGTGCAATACTTTCCCCAAAACCAGTTAGTCCATCAGAGCCTGAGAAAAGCGTAGTTATAGGTTCATCGTTAAATACCTCCCCTTTATCCTTATCAAACCCACTGTATATGTAAATATGATTATCGTTTACAACAGCAAAATCTTCACGACCATCATTATTAAAGTCTCCAATTTTTGAAAAATTTGATGCATAAAAAGGGAGCGTTATATCTGGAATAGTAGAAATTGAACTCCCTCCCAAAATGATATGTGAACTTTTCTGGGAAGCTGATGTAGAATACATGATATCATCAAATCCATCTCCATTAATATCACCTATACTTCTTGTATTTCTAATCGTTGCCGGTTTTTCTGGATAAGAATCTTTAGCAAAAATAGTATGATCTTCTATGCTGTCAAAGCTTATTCCCCCATAATATATATTGATTCTCGAATCAGGAGTATCATACGTAGAATAGCGAACTGGCACTAACAGATCAGGAATGCCATCACCATTAAAGTCTCCTGTATCTGGTGAGTAATTGTAGCTAAAAGGATCTTCGGGATTAGATATTACTAAGTCCGGAATCATATTATCAGAAAAAGCTTCCCCAAAGAAGATTTCAATTCTTGATTCTCCTAAATACACAATTTTTGAAAGGCCCGAATACACAATTCCAAAATCATCTATTCCATCATCATTTATATCTCCTAATGATAAAACATCATTTGATAAATATTTATAATTATCCAACCCAAAGTTTAACTCATTAATCTGATCGAAAGTACCTGAACTATTACCAAGATAAACTCGATATCCTCTGCTATCAACACTATTGAAGGATACCAGTATATCATTTATTCCATCCCCATTAAAATCTCCACCGTGATTGCGACTTACATTGTAATTAGCAGGCAGCCAAAAGTCCTCACCTTCGTTTGTGGGAATCGTTTCCGCCGATAACACTAACGACGAATCACTGGTTATGAGCTGTAGAGTTTCCCAAAAAATTAGTATCTCTTCTGATCCTGTATTATTAAAGTCACCAATGATAGCAAAGTCGGTTGCTTCGTAAACCTGACTATTTAATGTGCTATTGCCATAGTACTCTCCTTCAGTTTCATCTATTGAGAGAATCCGCAACTTCTTGCGGATAAATAATACAAGTTCCTTATTATTATCATTGTTCATGTCCAATATTCCAACTTTACCATAGAACATATCAAATGAGCTAAAGCCCTCATTGGTGATAATTGTATCTCTATCAACTTCATACAGCTGCCCATTATCATTTTGAAACACCGTAATTACCAACGGGGAACTTTCAGAGTATATACTTGAAACCTCTATAATTTCATTTGTCCCGTTGTTATCAACATCACTATAAAGAATTCGGCCGAATCCGCTATATAATTGATTGGAAATACTCAAAGTATCAATGGAGACCTCATCAAGGGTCTTCCCTCCATAAATCATGAATATTTCTCTTAATCCAAGACTTAATTGCTGGTCATATATAATTAAGTCATTATAACCATCACCATTAAAGTCTCCATAGCTTTCATATGTCACTTCACTCGGAACATCTAATACCTCTTTTTCTAATACGTTCGTGAACTCACCATTAGACTGATCAGAAACTATAACTAATTTCCCGTCTTGAATTTTTATTGCTTCTGCAACCCCACTTCCAGTAATATCTGCTACGAATTTAAACCTATCTCGTATTACTCTAGAATTGGCCAATGTAATTCCAGTTTCACTACCGTAATAGATCACCTGCTTTGAGACCTCATCTGTTAAGTTAGGGGTAGTGTCATCAGCAGTAGTTACTGTGCCATAAAAATCAGCGTACCCATCTCCATTCAAATCTCCAGCAGAGGAAAAACCAATAGGATGGACAAAATTTCGTTCAGGAGAAGAATAGGGTTTCCCTCCAATTTTAAACTCTGGTTCTAGAGTATATCCAGAACTCAAGTTCTTGAAAAAAGAATTGCTAAGATTTTCACTCGATTTTTCTACTTTGGCATCCTTATCAAGGGGGGGTTGCTGGGCAAAACCCAGTGACGTTAGACACAGAAAAAATGCCATTGTAAGTAGTAAGTATCTCTTCATAATTCCGAAATAATATTGGTTTTTTTTCTAAAGTAATAGTTACCTATTGCAAAAAGAACAACATAAATCGCTATTTTTGTAAAATTTCGTGTTAGTTTTAATTAATATTCAGGTTAGAGAAAAATATTTACTAGAATGTCTACCATACTGAAAAGTTACCCAATACGACGACGATTCAATGCATAGGAACTACGATTCATCAAAAATATATCCTTTAATTTTCGAGGAAATAGCCTCTTTAACAAGCTAATAAAATGCAAAAAACACTTCTAACTTCCGCACTCCTACTCATATCATTTGTAATTAGCCAAGCATTTGCACAAGATTTCGTTATTGATGAACAAGGTATTCTGAAATGTGAAACGGCAGCTGTAGGCGATACTGCCACTGTATCAGAGAATCTCTATACCGCCGTAGACAGAGCGATGTTGGATTCTTTAATTGCTGCTGATACCGATCCTCTTTACGTATGTACCTCACATGTAGATGACATGCAAAGCCTATTTTATGAGAAATCTGATTTCAATCAAGATATCGGAAATTGGGATGTTTCGAACGTTACCACAATGTATGCTATGTTTCGAAACGCAAAATTATTTAACCAAGACATTGGCAATTGGGACGTTTCTAGTGTAACAAATATGTACCATATGTTTAACTCTGCCTCATCTTTCAATCAAGATATTGGCAATTGGGACGTTTCTAACGTTAAATACATGAACTCTATGTTTTACGAAACTCCATTTGATCAAGACATTGGCGAATGGGACGTTTCTAGCGTAACAAGCATGGGGGCTATGTTTAAAAAAAATATATCCTTTAATCAATATATTGGTGATTGGAATGTTTCTAGTGTGAACAACATGAATAGCATGTTTTTTGAGGCTTCAGCATTTAATCAAGACATTGGCAACTGGGACGTTTCTAAGGTCACAAATATGGCTAGTATGTTTAACTCTGCCTCATCTTTCAATCAAGATATTGGCAATTGGGAAGTTTCTAACGTTAAATACATGAACTCTATGTTTTACGGGTACAACAGTTCAAACTATACTGTAGCTTCAGCATTTAATCAAGACATTGGCAACTGGGACGTTTCTAGCGTTACCGATATGTCTAGTTTATTTGCTTGGGCAGTCTCATTTAATCAAAACATTGGTAACTGGGACGTTTCTAAGGTCTCAAATATGGATTCCATGTTTGGCCACGCAGAATCATTTAATCATGATATCGGCAATTGGGATGTCTCTAACGTGACAAGTCTGGCTAGAATGTATTCCGGTGCCGAATCATTTAATCAAGATATCGGCAATTGGAACGTTTCTAAGGTCACAAATATGCAATACATGTTTTATGAGGCTGATTCATTTAATCAAGACATTGGCAACTGGAACGTTTCTAAGGTCACAAATATGCAATACATGTTTAGTCTGGCCCAATCATTCAATCAAGATATTGGCAATTGGGACGTTTCTAAGGTTAAATACATGAACGAACTATTTAGTGGCGCATACTCATTTAATCAGAACATTGGGAGTTGGAACGTTTCTAACGTTACCAATATGAAAGCCATGTTTTATTATGCTTCCAAATTTAACGGAGACATCAGCAGTTGGGACGTTTCTAACGTTACCAATATGGAGAACATGTTTGGTCGCGCAGAATCATTTAATCAGAATATTGGGAGTTGGGACGTTTCTAAGGTTAATCAAATGCTCTACATGTTTAGTTATGCAGAATCATTTAATCAAGATTTGTCTAATTGGTGTGTACCATTTTATGGAGAATCACCCACAAACTTTTCTATGCTATCGGCATTAGAGGAAGAAAATTTACCGATTTGGGGCACTTGTCCAGAGCCGACTGTATCTAATGAATTGGAAACAACACCAACAGATTTCACCCTGCAGCAAAACTTCCCGAATCCTTTCAATCCTACCACTACTATCCGTTATGGGTTACAAGAAGCAAGCGATGTGAGCTTGAAAGTTTATAACATGCTTGGCCAAAATGTCGCCACCTTAGTAAACGGCAAACAATCCGCAGGTTGGCATAATGTAACCTTCGATGCTTCTGGCCTTTCTAGTGGTTTCTATATTTACCGTATTCAAGCTGGGGAATTTGTAAGTACCAAGAAATTAATGTTGGTTAAATGACATACAATTTTCCTAATGGAAATAATAAGTCTCATAACCATTAATCACTTTCTAAAAAAAAGACGAGCCATAAATGCTCGTCTTTTTTATATACATACACCGTTTATTCCACTTTTATTTTATCAAAGTGAGCTTTTTCGTAGCAACAAATCCATCGGCTTCTAATCGGTAAAAATACACACCGCTTGACCACTCTCTTGCATTTACTGTAATGTTATGTGCGCCTGCTGTTTCTTTCTGGTTGTTGATTAATGTAGAAACCAATCTTCCTGTTACGTCATATACTTTTAATGAAACAGTAGTAGCTTTAGGCAGGTTAAAACTAATAACTGAAGTTGGGTTGAAAGGGTTTGGATAATTTTGATTTAAACTGAATTCATTTATCCCATTAATTTCTTCTTCGGTATTAACTGAAAATTTTTGAGAGGAATAAATATAAACAGGATCTTTCACAAAGTTGATATCACTTCTTTGATTCAATAGAAAATCATTCTTTTTATCTCCATCAAAATCGCCAATAGCTGTATGTGCCGTTTGGGATAGAATATTATTATTAAAGGCTCCGAGTCCTAGACTTTGATTGGGTGCTTGGAAAATAATATCTCCTCCTTCATTTATTTGAGTTACATCAGTAGCACCATAATAGATCACCGCATTAGTATTTGCATCAGTTCCATAATAGCCTGGATTAGTTCCAACTAAAATTTCGTCTGCCCCATCTCCATTTTGATCAGGAACTGTTGTTAACTCTCCCAAATGGGAAGTTAAGAACACACTAGATTGTTGAGTATTACCGACGCCCATAAATAAAGTGGTTTTTAAACCAAATCTATGGTCAAAAAGATTATCAGGGTTTGTCCCACCGAGATAAATATACTGAGACTCTACTCCTATGGTTCTATCAGCCCTAGAATAATGAAAATAAGGTGCTACAACGATATCGCTGAAACCATCTCCATTATAATCACCGCCATCCATTAATAACCCGAAAAAAGTGAATGTTCTTTCTTCATTAATATCATGTTCAAATATTGTCACTAATGGTTCTTGAGAAAAGGATTCCCCTTGTCCTTCATCAAATCCTGAATAGATTTTTATGGTATTATCATAAAAATATGATATTGCAAGATCATTAATACCATCCCCATTAAAGTCCTTTAATCCTACAAAATTGGTTGCAAAATAATCTATTTCAAGATCTGGCGCTGCTGAAAAACTATTTCCGCCATAAAGTATATATGTCTTTTCTGGAATTCCATAAGCAGAGAAAACTATATCTTCAAACCCATCATTATTTATATCTTTAGCGTTTTGAGGAGCTTCAAATGCAGCACTAGCCCATCTTTGGCCCAACACTTCTGGAAACATTTCACCAAACGTTAATTCATAATCATATTGATTATCCATGACCATCCCACCCAAGTATATTCTAATCCCCGATGTCTCATCTTTGTAATTAACCACAATATCAGGATAACCATCTCCATTAAAGTCACCCGTTGCTGGTGCAGATAATTTATACTTATCAGGATGACTAATTACTATGTCAGGTGATGTTTTAGATAAATCACCTCCATAGAAAATTTCTAATCTATTTAATTCAGACGCAATGCTTTCACTACCTTCATATACAATTCCGTAATCATCAATTCCGTCTTTATTTAAATCACCAGCATTCAATGTGTAACTTGGAAACTGTAACGATAAATATGGTAAGGGATATTTTATTTCAGATGTATTAGTAAAACTGAATGAAGAGTTGCCAAAGAATGTTCTATAACCGTATGCATCCTCCATTGAGAACTCTAGAACTAAATCATCAATACCATCTCCATTAACATCTCCGTTATTCCCTATGTTATTTGCATACCTAGTAATTCTAGAGAAGCTTCCCTCACCTAAGTTTGGTACAAATGTATTCAGTTTGAGATCTGAACTTCCTGCTACTACACTATTTGTTTCCCCTAAAATTAATAAATCAGTGAAGGTATCATCATTAAAGTCTCCAATCACTTGAAATCCAGTACCTAAGAATTCATGGTAATTTATTACATCAAAAATATTTGCCGCTGATGTAATATCATTAGTAAAAACATATGTTCTATCATGTATAAAAGTTACTAGCTCTTTAAATCCGTCATTATTTATATCAATAGTTGTAAAGTCATTACTTGAAAAGTTGGATGGAGAATATGAACCTGATGGAAAGTCTAAAGTTGCAATCGTAGATAAAGAATCATTCACACCTAAATTGTAGACCATAATATTCCCTATATTTTGGCTTTGCAACCCAACTACCTGAATTATTTCAGTTGTTCCGTCACCATCTAAGTCTGAATACATTAATTGCAAGTACCGAATATTTGAATCCAAAATATTATTATTGGTTATTTTTTTTACTGAAACGTTTGAAATATTTTGGGCTCCAAATATTAAATAAAATACAGATTCTGGATAATTATAGGTTTGGCTACTATAAACCAAAAGATCATTAAATCCATCATGATTAAAATCTCCGAAGCTCTTTATTTTTGGTGAGAATCCAATATCTGACAGAATTTCGAATGACTCTACTTGAGAAAGGCTACCCTCTGAAGCGGCCGAGTATATTGTGAGCTTACTATCAGTAAATATATAACCCTCGGCTATACCGTCGCCAGTTAGATCATTTATTAATGACATATTAGCTTTAAAAAGTGAGCTACTATCTACAAAGATTGCGCTGTTTGCCTCAGATAAACCAGTGGAAGAGCCATAAAATAGCTTTGTTTTTACTACTCGATCTGAAAGGTCCTCTGTTTCAGCATTTGCAGCATATACCGAATAATAGAAGTCTTGAAAGCCATCTTTATTTATATCTCCAACAGCTCTTAACTCTGTACTTGGCTTGAAATTTTGTTCTAAATCGGGGTATAATTCCCCACCAATTACAAATTTTGGAGTTAGAGTATATCCAGAGTTCACATTCTTAAATTTTCTTTCGTTTGCACCATAATCCACATTTCCTATTTCAGTAGTTTCATCTATAATATTGTGCTGAGCTAAACTCAGTGACGTTAGACATAGAAAAAATGCCAGTGTAAGTAGTAAGTGTCTCTTCATAATTCCGAAATAATATTGGTTTTTTCTAAAGTAATAGTTGCACATTGCAAAAAGAACAACATAAATCGCTATTTTTGTAAAATTTAGTGTTAATTTTATTTAATATTCAGATTAGAGAAAAATATTTACTAGAATGCCTATCATACTGAAAAGTTACTCAATGCGACGACGATTCAATGCATAGGAGCTAAGATTCATCAAAAATATATCCTTGAGTTTTCGGGGAAATAGCCTCTTTAATAAACTAAGAAAATGCAAAAAACATTTCTAACTTCTGCACTCCTTCTCATATCATTTTTCACGAACCAAGTTTTTGCGCAAGACTTCGTAGTTAATGAGCAAGGAATTCTGAGCTGTGAATTCGCTTCGGTTAGCGATACTGCCACTGTATCTGGGAATCTCTATACCGCCGTAGATAGAACGATGTTGGATTCTTTAATTGCTACAGATACCAACCCTCTTTACGTATGTACTTCTCATGTGGATGACATGCAAAAGCTATTTTTTGGAAAGTCTGATTTCAATCAAAACATCAGTAATTGGGATGTCTCTAAGGTTACTGATATGTCTTGGATGTTTTATAATACACATTTTAATCAGGATATTGGGAGTTGGGATGTCTCTACGGTTACAGACATGAGTAGTATGTTTCGTTCCTCATCATTTAATCAAGACATCGGTAATTGGGATGTCTCTAATGTTACTGATATGAATTTGATGTTTTATTCCTCACCATTTAATCAAGACATCGGTAATTGGGACGTTTCAAACGTTACCAATATGAAAGCCATGTTTATGGGGGGGCCATTTAATCAAAACATTGGGAATTGGGATGTTTCTAGCGTTAAGGATATGAGTAGTATGTTTTCTTATGCTGGATCATTCAATCAAGATATTGGCGATTGGAATGTCTCTAATGTTACAAATATGACTAGTGTTTTTTTTAAGGCGTCATCCTTTAACCAAGATATCGGGAATTGGGACGTTTCTAGCGTTACGGGTATGTCAAGTATGTTTGATGATGCATCTTCTTTTAATCAAGACATTGGAGATTGGGACGTTTCTAGCGCCACCGGAATGAGTAGCATGTTTTTAAAAGCCACTTCCTTTAATCATGATATTGGAAATTGGGACGTTTCTAAAGTTACCGGAATGAGATCTATGTTTGCCGAGGCATCTTCATTTAATCAAGATATTAGTGCCTGGGATGTTTCGAACGTTACAAAAATGGATGGTATGTTTTCTGGTGCAGAATCATTTAATCAACCCATTGGAGCTTGGGACGTTTCTATGGTTAACGATATGGGCAGAATGTTTTCTGGTGCAACGGTATTTAATCAGGATTTAACGAATTGGTGTGTATCATTACACCCTGATCCGCCATATGAGTTTTCTCTATTATCAGCATTAGAAGAAGAAAATTTGCCAAGTTGGGGTACTTGCCCTGGGGCACCTATTGTTATACAGGATTTCGCCTTCGATGAACAAGGTATTTTGAAGTGTGAAAAAGCATCGGTAGGTGATACTGGTGTCCTCTTGGGAAAGACCTATACCGCTGTAAATAGAGAGATGTTAGATTCTTTGATTGTTGCTTCTAGCCATACAACTCTTTACGTATGTACCTCTCATGTAGATGATATGAACCAGTTATTCTCCCAACAGCCTGACTTTAATCAGAATATTAGTAACTGGGATGTTTCGAACGTTACTAATATGAGTTACATGTTTTCTTCAGCCAAATCCTTTAATCAAGACATTGGCAACTGGGATGTGTCCAACGTTACAAATATGAGTTACATGTTTTATGCAACCGAATCCTTTGATCAAGACATTGGCAGCTGGGATGTATCCAACGTTACAAATATGAAAGCCATATTTGCTAATAGCACCACATTTAACCAAGATATTGGTAACTGGAATGTGGCTAAAGTTACAGATATGAGTGCATTTTTCCTTAGAACTTCATTTAATCAAGACATTGGAAATTGGGATGTTTCGAACGTTACTAATATGTGGGCTATGTTTGTTGAGAATACCTCCTTTAATCAAGACATTGGAGACTGGAACGTCTCTGAGGTTACAGATATGAGGGCTATGTTTTCCGAAGCATTGGTATTTAATCAAGATATTAGCAATTGGAACGTTTCTAAAGTTAAATATATGTCCAATATGTTTCATCAAGCATCTTCCTTTAATCAGGATTTATCTAAATGGTGTGTATCATTAATCTCAGAACTTCCAAAAGATTTTTCCACTAATTCATCACTAGAAGCAGGATACCTTCCGGTTTGGGGCACTTGTCCAGAGCCACCAGTATCTAATGAATTGGAAGCAACGCCAATAACGTTCTCCCTGCAACAAAACTTCCCCAATCCATTCAATCCTACCACTATAATTCAATATAGTTTACGGGAAACAACAAATGTAACCCTGAAGATTTATACCATACTTGGACAAAACATTGTCACTCTTGTAGATGGCGTAAAACAAGAGGGTAATTACTCCGTTGTTTTTGATGCGTCCAGTCTAACAAGTGGAATTTATTTCTACCAACTTGTAACTGACGAAACCACATTCAGTAAAAGGATGACTCTAATAAAGTAAACATAGGTTTTGTCTTTATTCTCCCCAATTACCTTGAGAGTAGTAATACAGATACACTTTGATTTACAGTTCTTTTTCACAAACTTAATCAAGCCTTAGACTTTGTGGGAGGTTTGAATTCCCACCCTTAATAAAACTATCTATTTTAACTCTATTTTTGTTTGATTCATTTCTCAATTAATTATTCAAATAAGAGCTCTTCTTTCGTTCGTTCTTAATTTTTTAAGGAACTTTTATTTCATTAATTATCGTTCAACAGTCTCACTCAACCAAGTTTTAACCAAAGGGCACGCTGTGAAATCAACTCTCATGTTTATTTTCTTACTTTTACCCATTCTTGTATTCTCTCAGGCAAAAGGAAACCTTTCTGGCACCGTTACACACGACAAAACGGGAGAACCGCTTATTGGTGCAACTGTAATTCTAGAAGGAACTACTCTGGGAAGCTCTACGGATGTAAACGGCCAATTTACCATCAAAAACATCCCTACTGCTACGTATAACATTACGGCTTCCTACATTGGATACATCTCTAAAACTAAGTTTAATCAAGTAATCCGTTCGGAAGGTAATATTGACCTTAATTTTGAACTTCAAGAAGAAATTGGTGAGCTAGGCCAGATTACGGTTACTCCTAATCCATTCGAGAAATTAGAAACAACACCTCTTTCCATACAAAAACTCAGTCAGCAAGAAATTGCAGCATATCCCGGTGGGAATAACGATATCGCTAAAGTAGTACAATCCTTACCAGGTGTAGCTGGATCGGTAGGCGGTTTCAGAAACGACGTTATCATTCGAGGTGGAGCCCCTAGCGAAAATGTGTATTATTTAGATGGAATCCCTATCCCAAACATCAATCACTTTTCTACTCAGGGTAGTGCGGGTGGCCCTGTTGGCTTGCTCAACGTATCATTTTTTGAAGGCGTGAATTTAACAGCAAGTGCATTTGGTGCCCAATACGACAATGTGCTTTCTGGCGTTCTTCAGTTTGACCAACGAACAGGAAATAGTCGCGAATTTGTAGGAAACCTTAGGGTAGGCTCAAGTGAAGCAGCGTTAACGGTTGAGGGTCCCCTTTTTAAGAAAAATGACGCCGAAGCAAATACTACCTACATAGCTTCCGTTCGAAGATCTTATTTACAGCTATTATTTAGCGCCATCGGCCTACCCTTTTTACCCGATTATTGGGACTATCAGTACAAAGTTAATCATAAAATTGATCGCTATAACAGCATTTATGTTACTGGTGTCGGTTCTATCGATGACTTAGCAATAAATGACCTAGATGGACTAGATGCCGCGCAAAAAGCGACACAGAATCAAATCCCTGTCATCACACAAACAAGTAATACAATTGGTATAGGTTGGAAACGACAATTCCAAGATAACACTGGCTTTTTAGAAACTACTCTTAGCAATAACACTCTACAGAATAACTTTTTTCGATACGACGATAACGTAAACGAAACCGGTCTTTTCCTAAAGAATGAATCACGTGAAACTGAAACCCACCTTAGCCTTCGTGCTTCAAAATTTATAGACCAATGGACGGTTTCTGCCGGTGGTTTGTTGATTAATGCAGACTACAATAATAGCACTGTCGATATCATCAATAACCGCCAATTCGAAACCGATATGAATTTTTTCAGATACGGCTTGTTCGGGCAACTCTCTACGCGACTATTCAACAATCGCACCAATCTTTCTTTTGGCGTACGAGCCGATGGAAATACGTTTATGGATAATGGAAATGAAATTTATAGAACGCTAAGTCCTCGACTTTCTGCTTCACATAAATTATCTGAAGATGGAAAATGGACACTAACAGGCTCTATTGGTCGCTATTTTAAAATACTTCCTTACACCACTCTGGGTTTCCAAGATAACGCAGGACAGTTTATTAACTCTAGCTCAAAATATATTCAAAGTGATCATGCCGTTGCAGGTATTGAATATCTCATCAACAAATCATCTCGTATTTCTATAGAAAGTTTTGTTAAAAAGTACGACGACTATCCAATCTCGATAGCTGATAATGTTTCTTTAGCCAATAAAGGTGGCGATTTTGAAGTTCTTGGCAGTGAGCCTGTTTCCAGCACTGGGGAAGGCCGTACTTACGGTGTGGAATTTCTTTATCAACAAAAATTTACTGGAAAGTTCTATGCCGTTGGCTCGTTAACACTCTACAAAAGTGAATTTACCAATGCTAATTCAGGGAGCTATATTCCAGCAGTTTGGGATAACGGTGTGCTAATATCCTTATTAGGAGGATATAAATTCGGAAATAATTGGGAAATCAGTACTCGTTATCGCTATTTAGGGAAATCACCATATCCGCCAGTAGATCAGCAAGCCACACTCGATAATTACCCAGCTGTTATTCGCGATTACACTCTTTTAGGAACGGTGGAGTTAGATCCGCTTAGCCAACTTGATGTACGAATTGACAAAAAATGGAGCTTCAATAATTTCAGTTTCGATATCTTTCTCGAAATTCAAAACGCTCTCGTTCAAGCAAGCCCTTCACGACCTTCGTACGGTTTGAACCGCGACGCTGCTGGGGATGTAATCACTCCACGTTCTTTAGTTCGAGTTGATGGCGATAACGAAGCCTCAGTACTCCCGTCCATTGGCTTAGTACTTAATTTTTGATGTTTCACTTTTGACTACCAAGTTATTCGAATCAAGTAACCAATGTTATCTTGCCTAGCTAAAATCAGAGATGCTAGGCTTATAAATAAAAGTAGTGAAGCGCTCCTCAATGGTTCACTACTTTTAAACTTCTTATCTAGAGTTTGTTCAATCATTAGAGTTCAGCCGTAATAGACTTATTGTCTATTTGTTCTGAATACAATCTATTTCTACATCAAAACAGTTTTTTGCATATCGAAAGCAAGGCCGATATAGGTATTACCATTGAACTCAAACTCATCAATAATTTCCCAGCCAAGCTTTTTTGTGTGAGCTACTTCAGATATGACATTCACTTTATTTATAAAGGTTATTGATATCAGATACTTTTTTATAAACTCAACCCTCATTTCTTCAAAAATCACATTCAACAAGCCTTTACTTCTATAATCTTTATCTAAACAAATTGGTCCGTATTGGAAACTATTCTGTATCGTTATTTCAGTATTACGAAACGAAAGATTTGGAAAACGAGAGATCATAACATTGAAAATTTCCCACTGTTTAAAATATTCCCAGTTTCCTGCAAATGCATACGCCACAATTACATGGTCTTTATTCTCGGCGACAAATAATCCATTTTGCTTAATAATTTCTTCAATTTGGGCTACAGTAAAGGGAGTGGTAACAAACCCGCTCTTTCTTTCCTTTTCGGTTAGGTTGGCGTATAAATTCCGTTCTTGAAGTGACAGAACTCCGTCAATATCATTTTTAGTACCGATTCTGGTGTTTAACATTTTACTCCCATCACTTTTCTCACCCAAATATTACGTTACGTGTCTAGATCAAATATCTATGAATTTCAGATAGAAAAGCTAGGCTAATCATTCTCTAACCAATTCTTATCTATCAACCATTTAGTGATGTATTCCGTAAAGCCATCTACATCTCTTGGTGTGTTGCTTAGAATAATGAACGCAATTCCTTTTTCAGGAACGGTCACAAAATTGCTTAAAAACCCACCTTGGCTACCGGTATGTCCGACAGTTTCTATGCCGTCAGGAGTTTCACCAATGTACCACGACCAGCCTATAAATGGAGGTATATCATCTTCCCAATTCGGCCAAGATTTAATGGTTTTAGAATCTGTAAAAATGGAATCCGAAATAAACACATGTTTCTCCAAAGCCAACTGATATTGAGCTAGTTCTTTCACTGAACTCCAAACACCACCGTTCCCTGCTGCAGCAAACGTAGGTTCTTCCCCATAATCTCTTTCAATCCATGTACCGTTACGTTGGATGTAGCCATGCGAAACACCCGATTGTGGGAATGCACCATCAGTAATTGTGCTTGTTTTCATACCCGATGGCTTAAAAATATTATCGGCAACATATTTCTGCCACTTCAGACCTGTAACATCTTCAATAATTAAAGCCAATGCATTATAAGCTGGATTTGAATATTCAAATCGTGTACCTGGTTCAAAATTCAATCTTTCAGCCTGTGTAGTTGGATACCAATTTTCGGCATCTTTTGCGCTCAAATAGAATACCGAATCCGTTCTAGTCTGTCTCAAATCAGGCAGCCCCGAAGTATGCGTCAATAAGTGTTTAATCTTTACTTTATTGGCAATTTCTTTATTCTTAAAGTCTGGAAAGTATTTCTCCATATTATCTTCAAGAGAAAGCTTCTGTTCGGCTTGCAACATCAAAATAGCGTTCGATACAAATGTTTTTGAAATAGACCCAATGTTGAATAAAGTGTTTTCATCAATCTTAGTGTTAAGATCTAAGTCTGCAATTCCATATCCCTCGCTAAAAACAATCTTATCATTTTTCATGATTAGGATGGCACTTCCTGGCTCATCTGCTGGTATTTCGTTAGAAAAATATAGATCCAACTGCTGTGTATCTACCTTTGTTTCTTTGGGTGTGCTACAACTAAATAGTATCACTGCAATAGAAAGCGAGTATAAAAGTGAATTTATTTTCATATAGATTGGAATGGTATAGTGTTGAATTAAAAAAAGCTTGAATAGTTATTATTATTTAGCATATACAAATTTTGGAACTATATCTTAATGTATTTTTATCTTTTATGTTTGAAAAATCAGAGGCTTTTCCTGGTTAGCTAGTTGTATCACTTTCTATCTTCCTACTCAAAACATCTCTAAACATATTTTTTATCGCAAATCGATATCCATTCATGCAACGGAAAAAATATTGCCGTAACTTGAAACCATTCCTAATGGCTTACGTTAAACATGATTAAATCAGTATGCTATCCGTTAATTCCTATTTAGAATAGTTTACTTTCTTTACTGTTTATAATCACTAATTATTTTTTAAAGCTCGTTCTCAAATTTATACTTTATGAATAAAATATCATCCTCCGCTCTTCTTACACTTATCTTTCTTGTTTTTTTAAATTGTACCAGTTTTAAAACTATGCAAGTTTTAGAAGAAGAATACGCCAGCCCTGCTAAAGACTATAATACGTCGTTAACAATATTGCCTCTTACCGAGGATATTGTATCTAAAGAAACCCTTAATGCTTATCTAGCTAAAGAGGGAAACAAACCTAGTTTATTAAGTCGTACAAATAAAAATATCTACAAGAACTATTTTGGACTAACTTTTTCGGAGACAATGACGGGCGACTTGGTTGATCTTATGAATAATCCCAAGCTTGACTTCATGTCAAACATTCAATTTCAGGAAAAAGTACTTCCTCTAAATAGCAGTACGAACATGTCTGTTATGGTACCCGAAAGTGGCAAGCTCCAGAATCCTGATCAACCAACAAACTTCACTTTGCTTACTCAGAGCATGGATGCTGAAATTGATTACTTTGAAGAGCAGAGTAAACCCGTTGGTGGAAATGCAGTTCAAAAAATCGAATTTACACTGAATCTCAAATATGTTCTTTGGGATAATAATAAAGAGCAAATAGCTGGTTATGGCTTGATTAAAGAGCGCCGTAACCTAACAGCTTTGCCTGAACGTATTTTTTACATCCAACTTTTTGAGGATATAAGTAGACAAATCGTCAAAAATAGTCCCATTCAAGAACGATATGTGTAATATCAAACTCCCCGATTTATTTCGGGGAATTGATTCCTCCACTACCGCCCATCACAATTTTCAGGTGTAGAACACAACTGTTGAAAACATCTTGAAGGCTAATTGGCATATATACTCTTCACAAACTTAGCCAACGATGTTGTAGAAAGTCCACGGGCTAAGCGTTCGTCGGCGGTGTAAAATAGAGAATTAGTCAGAATGGCTGTGGCAATGTATGTTGCATCATATAGTGTAACAGGTAAAGTAATTGAAATATCAAAAGCGATATCTGAAATTTGAGGATAGCTAATAAGCCGTGATGGAAGCTTTGAGGCTTGAATTTTCTTTGATGAAGCTTCTTCAAACTTCAATTCTCTTTTCCGAACTTTTTTAGTGATTATCGCATCCAATTCTATCTGAAAAAGACTTGGTGCATAAAAGTAATCGAATTGCCCCAATAATTTTACCGCTTCATCGGTTCCCTGTTCAAGAAACAGCCACTTTGCAGCTACCGATGCATCTATCACATAAGAATTCACCGCTCCCTATCCTCCCGAAGATCGGTGGCACTATCGCTAAACATTCTTCCCTCAGCCCGATATTCGACGAGAATTTCATTCACCATACTCCGAGCTTCTTCAATATTTGGGCCAGCAGATTCTTTCAGGATTTCTAGTAATTCGCCTTGAAGCGATCTATTATTCCTTTCAGCGTTCACTTTTAAACGATTTAGCGTTTCCTCATCAATATTTCGAATTAATACGTTTGGCATAATCTTACTACTTATTATTTGATATCATTATGATATCAAATTTGCAATAAACTTTCAAGTCATGGCCTTTTTCAAGCTTACTGACCTAATTTGGTCATGTGAGAACTATTGACTTAGCTTCAGTATTTGAATCTATGTTTAGCGTTTCGATTTTTATTACCACGCCACCTAATCTTATAAACCTTTCCTTATAAAAAAAGCCCTCAGTAAACCAATACTCAGGGCTCTAACATCTCATGACACATTAGGTTTGAATGATGTCCTAACCCTTTTTAATTCTTAATCTCTTCCAAGCATACGCGCCACCAGCGGCAGCCAGCAATCCTAGGCCTCCATCGATTGGGGCTTGATCTGGAGCGCTTGGTAGCATTGGTTGTGCAGAAACAACGGCTGTTAATATGAATACAATACTGAGTGATATAAGTAGTAATAGTGGATATTTCATAATTGGGGTGAATTAAGGATTAAGAATTCAAAATTAAGAATAGGCGACGTGCCAAATTCTTAATTTTGAATTCTACATTTTGAATTTCTAAAAGCTGGTTATTTAATAAGAGTTAATTTTTTGGTGATTACCGAATTCCCTGCTTGCAAGCGATAAATGTACATGCCTGAAGCTAGGTTTCTCGCATCAAAGTTAACTTGGTGGTAGCCCGCCTCAACCTGTCCGTTTACTAGTTCCGCAACCTGACGTCCCAACATATCAAACACTTGAAGCTGGACTTTACCATTCGTTGGTAACTGGTAGCTGATTGTTGTAGAAGGATTAAACGGGTTCGGATAGTTTTGTTGAAGTTCTACGCTTTGAGGTAGGTTAGCTATTTGCTCGTTACCTACTGAAGTTTTGGAGTTAATCTGTATCGTAAATCTAGAGCCTGTAGCCTTAGCCTTCATTACTGTTGGGGAGATTACCCCATGCTGTGGAGACGCAATTTCTTGTGTCTTTACCGCTTTTTCATTTGCTTCGCTTTCTATTTCGAAACTATATGAAGAAGCTTTGGTAAGGTCTGTTTCGGTTTTCGCCTCGTTATCTATCAATGTTAAAGTCATTCCTTCTGGCAGATACGATGGATTCCAACTCAAAGTATATTCGCCACCCACATCATGACTAGCGAAGTCTAACGGAATTGAAATGGGGGCTTCAATAGTTTTTGGAAGTGCATTGATATCCAACGCTGAGCCTTCCTCTAGCTTAGTAAACAGACTCAAATACTCTGCATTGAGTGATTGGAGTTTGTAGGCATCTAATCCATCTTTGGTAACTTCGGCTCGTTCATCAAACATCACAATGGTTTGTGATGACATGGCATCATCAGTTAACGTAAAATCAAGTTGAGAAATAGACGCTTGCTTGCGAAGTATTCCTCCTCCACTTCGAATTTCATCGTTTAATGAAAGTGATGGTGATGTTGCATTTGCCTTCACCCAGAAACCCTGCCAAGGAGCAATTTCGCCACCGCCAAAGGTTCCTGTAGATCCGTTCCATGACAAATAAGCTCCTGTTCCGCCGCTGGCTGAGTCACTCCACACATAAAAGGAAGCGTCCAAATTAGTGGAGGTCATTCCAGAAGAAGCATCCCAATCAATGGTTGCACCATACGGATTTCCCACAAGATTCCAGCCGTCACTCGCGAGATTACCTGAATCCGTAAAAGTAAGCGTTGGGGAAATAGTGCCACTGTATTGAGTACTGTCTGTACGAATAACTTTAGGAAACCCATCAGGTGAATCGTCATAATTGTCATCATCATACACATACGTGATAAAACCAGAACCAGCGGCCGGCATATCGGTAGCATTTGAAATAGAGTTGAATGCTTTTGAACTTTCATCCCACACCAACACATTCGAATTACCATTGGTTTTATCAGCGCCAGTAAATCCTTGAGTCCAGAGAGTGTCCAATATTTCGCCATAAGAAACACCAGAAACAGGAACGCTCATCATACGCCAGCCTTCGTTGCCTGTAATAACTGTTCCATAAGGATGCGTTTCAGAAACCCACTCAGCATTACCCACAATAATAGTATCATCGTTCACTCGAGATGATTTATTAGATGCTGAAGTAGCCACAGTTTCGTCTAGTGGTAAATAGTAAACTAAACCACTTTCATCTCCATTAAGCTTTTGAAACATATTCGTTCTAATTTCATCCTGAGTTCGAGCATCATTCCAAATTCGGAGTTCATCTACTACAACTTTTGCAAAATTTCCTTTAGATTTACCTGCATCGTACTCTTGGCCAAAACTCCAATAATCGGTAGTCGCGAGCGCTCTTGTTTGTGTGTGTTGACCAATTTTCTCACCATTAAAATACAATGTGCCGGTTATGCCATTTAAAGTGTAAGCAATATGAACCCATTCATTATTAGTGAGTTTTGGGCTTACTATATCATAATTATTTTGGTTGTTAGTTCCATCAAGAACGCGGATTTTACCTGCTAACTCACTAGTGGCATTATCTATAGTTATTAGTATTGTATTAAATCCAAAATTGGTGTTAATACTAAAAAGTGAAGCTAAGCTTTGAGTTTGATTTATATAATCAGGTTTAATCCAAGCTTCCATTGTTAAGTTAGAATTATTCCCAAGAACGGTGGCTACTTTATCCGGAATGTCAATAAAGTCATCAATTCCGTCTAAACTTAGGGAGCGACCTGAAATATCTTCTGCAAGAAAACCTGGCAAGCTATCTGGTGTAACATTCTGTAGAACAGGGAAAGAGAATTCGTTAATAAACTCCCAAGTATTAGTAAAATCGAATCCAATATAAGAAGCTTCTTGGCGCATTTCACTAGAGGTTAATCCTTTGCTATTTGATAAGTTTCCTGAACCTACCGCAACATTTAATTCAGTAGTTTCAGTATTCCAGTACCCATTTGTTATAGTAGAATTTACATTTTCTCCAATTATGGCACCTACTTTACTACTACCAGAGGGTGAACCAAAGGTATATGTATTGGTAATTTTACTTGAACCATCTGTTACTCCAGCAATTCCGCCAACAATAGTACCACCACTACCCGTGGTAACCTCACTGTAACTATTTTCTAATTTAGCTGAAGTTACTCTTCCTGCAATTCCTCCAACATATTGTGTGCCTTTAACACTTCCTATTACGAAACTGTTGGTTATAATACTTGGGTTGTAGTTAAGATCAGCGACAATCCCACCAACTAAAATTCCACCCGTAATATCTACATTAGTTAATCCTACATTTTCTATTGTAGTCCCATTTCTAGCAAACCCGAATAACCCAATTCCATTCTCACCAGAACGATTAATGAAAAGTCCGTTTATAGTATAACCATTGCCATTAAATTTTCCGGTAAAAGCGTCGCTATAGGTGCTTCCAATTGGTTTCCAACCTTTCCCTTCATTCCAAAGAATTCCTCCATCTCTTGTGGCTGTTGTCAAATCAATATCTGCTGTTAGGATATAATGCGCATTTCGATTATCTCTTATTGCATTCAATTGGCCCACCGTTGAAATTTGATATGGACTTCCAGAGGTTCCATCACCATCAAATTCTAATCCTATAAAAGGTGACTCAGTATTATTTAATAACCCAGGATAGGAAGCTTCTTCATATATAGTCCATGTTTCAGTAAAGTCAAATCCAGTAAAAGATGCTTTTTGACGCATTTGTGCGGTGGTAAGCCCTGTTCCATAACCATTATCTGGCCCTCCTGTTTCTGTGTTCCAATAAACATTTGTTACCGTTCCTGGGTTAAAAACTTTTCCAACAAACCCACCTACTGCAATATTTCCAGTAACACTACCTATGGCATAACTATCTGAAATATTACCCTCAAATATTTGGCCAGTTAAACCTCCTACATTTTCATTACCAGTAACTGCTCCAATAGCGTAGCTATTAGTAACAGTAGCGTAATTCCCATAACTCTCACCAGTTAATCCCCCTACATATTTGGTGCCTGTTACAGTTGCAGATGAATAACTTTCTGATATATAAGAGAAGTTATTCCGTCCGACTAACCCACCAGTCCACCAGCCTGAACTTGCATTTTTAACCTCTCCAGAAGATGAACTCTTTGATACAGTAGTTTGCTGTCCTGTCACTCCAACTAATGCTCCTACATAATCATTACCTCTAATGTTTACATCCTCAAGATGAACATTTGTAATTGTAGCACCTGCTGCATATCCGAACAATCCTACATAATCAGCGGTAGGGCGATTTATGTAGAGCCCTGTAATTTTATAACCGCCTCCATCATAATGACCTGTAAATCCTTCATTGAGAACTCCAATAGTGCCAAAACCAGCGCCGCTATGCCAACCAGAAGTGCTTGAAGCGTCTATATTCGCTGTTTGTACGTAGTACTTATCCAATTCAGCACTACTAAGAGTCAACCAGTGTAAGTTGTCCAAATTAGCAATTAGATAAGGGTCTTCTTCAGTACCACTGCCTAAAGGAGGTACTGCAGCTTGAGCAAATAACTCTGTTGAGATAAAAAATGTAACTAATAGAAGTGTAAATAATCTTGATTTCATAGTATTCTTGACTTGTTTAGTGATTTAGAATACTAGTGAATCGCAACTATTTTAGAGTTATAATATCTTCTCAAATGTTTTATGAATCTTCTCAAAACTAGCCAAATAGTGAGATTTTCTATTTTATTTGTGCTTTTCGTGCTCCTAAGCAATAACACTCTTGCTTTTCAATCTAGGGTTGTACCTTTTAGTTGGGATAAGATTGAAGACGAGTTTTTAGTTAGAAATTTCACTACTCAGGATGGATTACCTGTTAATGCTATCAATAGAATTATCCCACACCCAAATGGCTATTTATACATTACCACCTTTGATGGTTTATTACAGTTTGATGGCAATCGTTTTGTAAGCTACACTACTACCGATACTCCAGAGCTTAAAAGTAACCGTTTAGACTTCTCTTTACTTGACGGAGAGAACGGCTTGTGGATTATTGATGTGTTGGGGAATCTTTATTTGTTCAGAGACGGACATATTGAATCCTTTCAGGATAACATAACAGAAAAAGAAGTTACCGTATATCATAGTGTTGTTGATGGTTCTGGCAACCTGTGGGTCTCAACCAACGTGGGGTTATATCATCAAAAAACAGGAATGGACTTTGTACGCATTAAAGGAACTGAAACACTTGGCCGAATATTAGGCTTAGATTCACACGACCATTTTGGAATTAATATTCTGACAGACGAGGGGTTATTCGTAGTTCGAGAAGGGCAAACTATTGAACGAATTCCAAAAGAAGAACTACCCATCGCTCCTATTGATGTGTTTAGCATTGAAAGTATTAATAACGGAGCCCTTTGGTTGATAGGGAAAAACAAAGAACTGTTCTTTGTGGATACTGATGACAACATCAAAGAACTAGATTACCCAGCAAAAAACGGTTTTGCGGTAAATACCATCCTTTCGGAAAATGACACCTCATTATTAGCCATAACCAGCAGAGGGTACAAACGAATAGATAAGAAAACATTTGAGTTTAGCGAAACTGCTATTGAGTTCTCTAACATGGACTATTTTGGGCACGAACAACTATTTACCAAAGATGGCGGCTTTGTCCAAATAATGGGCAATCAATTATTTATTGATGAAAAATTAGTTGTTAGCATCGACAATCAAATCTTAAATTTAGCTATCGATACCGAAGGCTCAATTTGGCTTGCAACAAGCCTTGGGGGACTTTATCAGGTCACAAAAAAGAATATGTATACAGTTGGGACAGCTGTAGATCCTTCCCTCCGGGGAATCTACAGCGTAATTGAAGACACCAACAAAGATATTTGGCTGGCTAGTTTTCATTCTGGTTTAGGTATCTCAAAAATCAGCCCTTCAACATTTACAAATTGGGAAGAAGAATTTAAAGAGGATCGTTTCAACACATTAATTCAGACAAACTCAGGCAGTATTTTAGTAGGAGGATTAGGTGGCCTATATAAATATGAAAATGATAGTTGGAGCAATGTCCCCATTGATCTATATAATATACTCTCCCTTTATGAGGATGCTAAAAACAACCTCTGGGTTGGCACCTTAGATGACGCTTACTACGTAAACAGAACAAACTACAACTACACTTCATTTGAAGATTCTTACGATGTCCGACTTGGTAGAGTAAATGCCATCAAACAATTACAGGATAATGAACTAGCATTTCTGACTAGCGGTAAAGGCGTTGTTCTGCTAGACGAAACCGACCAAATTAGAATACTCGATAAGAAGTTAGGACTCTCTAGTGATCAAGTGCGTGATTTGTACCAAGCTTCAGCAGATACGCTTTGGGTAGTTACGGAAGATTTTGGATTGAACAGACTAATCTTTGACCAGTCCAAAAATGTAACGGATATAAAGTTTGCTTCAACTAGAGACGGCTTAATCGATAACTCGCTGCACCGCTTAATTAGGGATGATTTTGGCTTTTTCTGGATCAATTCGAACAAAGGGATTATGCGCATTAACGAAAAGGAGTTGAATGCTTATTTAGATGAAGCGATCCCTTCACTCACCGTGCAAAGCTTTACCCAGGAAGACGGCCTTGATCATATTGAAGGAAATGGCGGAGTCCAAAATGCAGGCATTTTAACTACTGATGGAAAACTACTTTTCCCAAATCAGGCTGGAATTATATACACGCATCCTGAGTGGCATCTAAACACCAGCCAAGTTCAGTTGCCACTTCCTAGAGCTGAGGAAGTAAGGTTTGCTGATTCCCAAGTTTCACTGCAAGGAAAAGAACAATTTGAACTGCCAAAATCCATTCGAGACTTTCAAATCAAGTTTACACTACCTACGTTCTCCTCGCCCGATAAACTAATTCTAGAGTATAAATTAGATGACATAAATGAAACTTGGCATCGCGTTGGAGCAGAGCGTTTAGCTGTGTTTACAAATGTATCGGGTGGGAATAAAACCTTTTTAATGAGGGGTAAATTTGTTGATGACCAAGGATATTCAGAAAGCCAATTCAATATTTTTATTCCGCCTTTATACTACGAGACCTTTGCGTTTAAACTGTTTCTGGGGTTTTGTTTTTTACTTGCACTGGCTTTAAGTGGATGGATTTCTGGAAAGCGCTCGAAACAAAGAGAAACACAACTAGAAGCAGTAGTCCAACATCGTACTAAAGAGTTGATGGATAGAACATCTGAATTGGAACAATCTCGTGCGGAAGTTGAGCTCTCTCTAAAACAAATTCAACAACTAGACGAGTCAAAATCTCGATTCTTCACCAATTTCACACACGAACTACGCACTCCCCTTTCTCTGATTTTGAATCCTTTGGAGGATATGCTTGAAAAGAACCATGAAGTAAATACTGACACTTCGGTTAAAAACTTGGTGTTGATGAAACGCAATGCCGAACGTCTAAAAGATCTTGTAAATCAATTACTGGATGTTTCTAAGTTAAATTCTGGTGAGTTTTCCCTAACTATAGAATTGCTTCCTCTTTTCGACATCACCAAACAGATAAGCTCTCAATTTGAGCATGCCATTCAAAAGAAAGAGATTCAGCTATCTATAGAAAACAAACTCGCTGAAAATTCGATTTATATGGATCGTAAAGCTTGGGAGCATATCTGTATCAACCTAATCGGCAACGCCATTAAGTTCACCCCTGTTAAAGGAAAGATTTCCATTCTCTTGTCTGAAGATAAAAACAATTTCATTTTTTCGGTTAAAGATACCGGAGTTGGAATTAGTGCTGTCGATACTCCTTTTATTTTTGATGCCTACTACCAAGGTGGCTCAAGCATTTCAAAATCGCAAGGAACCGGTATTGGTCTGTCTTTGGTGAAAGGCTTTGTAGAACGAATGAAAGGCAAAATTGAAGTTCAATCAAAGGAAGGGGAAGGAACAGAATTCATAATTCACTTACAAAAAGGCTATGCTCATTTTGATAAAAAGGATAGAGTGATTTATGCTAAGGATGCAGTTGAGAACAATCCGAGTTCCTCTTCGAACCTTGAACTTGACCAACCGCCTCAAGAACAACCTTCTGCTTTCTCTAGCTCTATTTTATTGGTGGAAGACAATGACGATTTCAGGGAATATATTCATTCAGTAATCAGTGATTTATACACAGTTCAAGTTGCCACTAATGGTAAAGAAGGCTTAGAAACACTAAAGAATTTCAAACCTGATATTATCGTTTCTGATATCATGATGCCTGAAATGGATGGGTATGAAATGATGAGAGCTATCCGAGCTATGGAAGCTTATAAACACATTCCGTTTATATTCCTAAGTGCGAAAGACAGCGAAGTTGATATTGAAACGGGCCTAAACAGTGGTGCCGATATTTACCTTACCAAACCTGTACAGAATAAACTTTTGCTCACCCAAATACGCGCATTATTACGCCGAGAAAAGTATCTCAGGGAATCCATAGCTAATTCAAGGCATGAAGTTTCTAGTCCGTTTGTACATCAGGTTTTGGAAATCATTCAACGTCATCTTGGCAATCCAGATTTGAACATCAACCTCATTCTTGGCGCTTTATCTATGAGTAAGGCAACGCTTTACAGAAAGTGGAAAGAAGAAAAGGAAGAGACTCTGAACCAAACAATCACCCAGTTACGACTTACAGAGGCAATACGACTCATCCGTGAAGAAAATCTCAATTTTTCGGAAGCTGCGTATGCCGTTGGCTACAACAATCTCTCCTACTTCTCGCAATCTTTCAAGAAAACCTACGGAATGTCTCCACAAGAGTATTTAAAAACTGAATTTGGTTAGTGGTAGTTAACTCAAAGTCATCCTGAAGATACTTCTGAAGGATCTTCCTTACTATTAAAAAACAATTGTTTTGTTTGGAGGTGATAGCTGACCTTGCCGTTACATTATTTCATTGCTCGTTATCACACTCATCTTTTTAAGGGTTTCCGTCCCCCGAATCTCGGGTAAAGCACGTGCCAAAAGCTCTCGACAAGAATAATTGACGCGAACTCCATTGCACCGACTCAATTATTCCAAAGGTCCACGTTCGCATTTTACCATATTCAAGCCCGAGCCTGTGTGGAATAATTTATCTATTTCCCAATTAACGGGATTATTCCGGATATAATCCGAAATAGTATTCAAAGTTTTTTCATCGCAAATAATATGATCATGGAATCGTGATTGCCACTGGAAATCGGGATGAATTTGACGGGCCTTTCTTGTAACGGAGGATTTAAATCCACGGATAATAGACGCCAAATTTTTGGATTGAGGACCGAATTGGTTTCGTTATTACCGTTGGTTTCGGTGGTAGAGACGCAATGCATTGCGTCTCTACCTTGCGTATTAAATTCATTTTCACCAATCTGGATAATGGAATGAAAATGATTGGCCATTACCACAAATTCTTTAGTGTTGGCTAAAATCCGTGGTTGTTATCGCTTGATGAACCATTAGCTTACTCCGTTGAGATAAAGCTTTCCTCTTTTTGAGTGATCAACCTATCGTGCAACTAGAATAACAATGAAAAATAATACCTACATAAGGGATGCACAGATAGTACACCCCTTCTCCTTTCTCATGGATTTCTATTTAATTAGAGTTAGTTTTTTTACGAATATATTTTTACCCGCAACTAGACGATACAAATACGTACCTGAAGCCAAATTCTGAGCATTGAACCTGACTTGATGATAGCCCGCTTTCTTCTGATCATTTATAAGCGTCACCACTTTTCGTCCCATTATATCGAAAACTTCCAATTTTACATTGGTGGCTTCAGGTAAGTCAAAGTTGATTGCGGTTTCTGGGTTAAATGGATTTGGGTAATTTTGTGATAACCCAAATTCTATTGGAAGTTCAATTTCATCTTCATAATTGGGAGGCAGTATTCTTAAAATGAATCGTGATTGACTTCCACTTATTTTCGCTTGCTCATTGGCATTGCTTCCTAAAATATTTGGAACTAAATGATCAAAACTCATAACCTTTGATTCACTCGATTTTTCCTTTTTTTCAGTAGCAGATTTACTTTGGAGGATTGAAGTCTCAATTTCCAACATCATACTTCCTTCCGCATTCAGCCTTGTTATTTCACCGTTATCTTGGTCAATAAGTTGAAAACGCAAACCACCTGGCAACTCGTTACTATTCCAGCTTAGTTCAAAGTCTGGATTATCCGAATTTCTATCGATATAAACTTCAAGTTCAATCGGCTCATCAAATTTAAGGGGCAGCGCCTGAATATCCATCACTTCATTATCTTTCGCAGCAGTACCAATAGATACATACTTTGCGTTTAACGAGGTCAACTTGTATGCGTCTAGAGCGTCTTTGCCTTCCAGCGCTTTCTCTGCAAACATAATCATCGTTTTTGAGGAGACTTCATCATTCTTAACAATCAATTCTAACTGTGGTGCAGGCTTCTTTTTCCGAAATACTGCATCAAAACCTCTCGCTTCTTTTGAAAGTGTTATTGATGAAGTAGCGTTTGTAGCCTTTACCCAAAATGCTTGCCATGGCGCAATTACCGAATTTTCCATGGTTCCAGTTATTCCATTATGACTTTGATATTCTCCCGTTTCAGAGTTCCAAACATATATAGAAGCATCATAATTGGATAATGTCCAGCTACTCGTAGCGCTCCGATCAAGCGGGAATCCCCACGGGTTACCAGCAAGGCTCCACCCTCGTTGGGTTGAAGGAAGTACGGAGTTATATGTAAACTGCATTTTCACATCTAATGAATCTTCTTTACCCTCTGTGCTTAGTATTTTTGGCAAGTTTTCATCAAAACCGTCATAATCTTGATCAGCATATATATAAACTAGGAATCCATGAAATCTGCTAGGGATTTCATCAGCGCTTTCAATTGGTTCGAACGAACCAGTAAAACCATTCCATCTAAGCACACTCGGGCTTCCTTCTTCATAATCAGCTCCTTCAAAACCTTGAGTCCATAATGGTTCAAGTAATTCCCCATACGTGATGTTCTCATGAGGAGCACTCATTAACCTCCATCCTTCTTCCGTAGAAACTTGAACCCCACTTGTACGATTGGTTCCAACATTCTTAAGAAACGGATATCCAAAATTATGATATATATCCCAGGCTTCTCCAAAATTAAATCCAGAGAGCTCGGTAGAATCCATCATTTGAATATGCGTAAGGGGTGAACCTCCCTCTCCTGTTTGATCGCTAATTTGTGTATTCCAATAGCTATTGCTTACTGAAGACTCATCACGCAATAGAGCAACTACGCCACCTACTCGCTGCCCTTCTTCCTTTATTTGAATAGCGCCGGCCGAAAAGGAATTATCAATAGAACTCTCTCGGGCATAGCCAACCAAACCTCCAGTAGCATCGCCACCAAGTACATCTACAATTGCATAACTGTTTGTAATACTGCTTAATCCTAGGAAATAACCTACTAGCCCACCCGTAATATTACCTCCTTCTAAAGATCCAGTAACATAAACTTCTTCAATAGTTCCGTTATTCACTAAAGAACCAATAAGCCCTCCAGTATTTCCAGAACCCACTATATTGATATTTTCAAGCGCTAATTCCGAAATTGTTGCACCACTAGCCACACCAAATAGCCCTTGATATCCTGATTCTGGTCTGTTAATACCTAGATTTTGAATCGAATAACCTCCTCCATTTAATGAACCTGTGAAGTTTGTACTGCTAGATCCAATTGGCTCCCAGCCTTCTCCATCGTTCCAATAAGTACCCGATGAGTTCTGCGTTCCATAAGCAAGATCAATATTATTGATTAGTTTGTAATGAGCGTCTAGAGACAGTCGTATTGTGTAAAGTTGCTTGGCTGTTGAAATTTGATATGGATCTCCCACAGACCCATTTCCAAATTCGTATAGTACTTCATCTCCGGGTTCATCTTCTGGGCTTACTTTTCTCAAATATGGATAGCTAAGTGAAGCTCCGGTTTTGATATCCCAGATTTCGGAAAAGTCCCAATCTATAAACGTGTCAGAAGTTTTCATTTCAAGGGAGGTTTTATTTGTACCGCCATAACTAACGTTTACTCCCGAAGTTTCTTCATCCCAATAACTACCGGTCGAAGTTCCGCCTGAACTGTACCCAATAAATCCTAGAATCCTTGAACCTGTTCCTGTAACGGTTCCAGCCGAGTACGAACTATCAACCTGTCCATAGCTACTGAAACCCACTAGTCCACCTACATTATCTTCTCCATTAACCGAAGCTAGCGAGTATGAATTAACGATTCTACCATGGTGTTCTCCAACTAGACCACCGGTATTTGTGGCTCCATTTATCTCACCAGTAACGTAAGTTTCTGAAATAGTACCACTGTTAAAGAAACCTACTAAACCTCCAGAATTTGACCTAGACGTAATTTTCACACCGTCTAGTCCTACCTTTTTGATGGTTCCATCACTATAACCGAAAAGACCAACATTATCTTCTGATGATCGGTTAATTACAAGGTTTTTAATTGTATGTCCATCACCATCCAAGACTCCAGTAAAGTTTTCGATGGGATCCCAACCTTCCATAAAGTTGTAGGCAAAACTTCCCAAATCAATATTATTCATTAATAAGAAATGGCTGGACGTATAATTCCTGATTTCATTTAACTGGCGTGCTGTCTCGATTTGATATGGATTTCCTGAAGAACCATCACCTAGCTCAAAAACTGAACTTTCCTTAAAATATGGATAACCATCATTGGTACTTCCGTTCATTTCCCAGATGTTAGTAAAACTCCAACCTGCATCAGTGTATGTGCTCTGGGTTTTCATTGCAGAGGTGATTTTACCAACCCCTCCAAAAGTTGATGTGGCAAAAGATGCCTCTTCAAGATCAAAAAAACTATAAATCACATAGTTGTACCCCGTACTAGCCGAAGTACTCTTGCCAACTAGTCCAGCTTCTAAATATTCGTAAGAGCGTGAGTAGCTTGCCTGAATGTAGTTGCTCCCATCTTCACCAGCCTCTTGATAGCCAACTAAGCCCGCTGCATCATCTCGAATAGGATTCTCAATGGTTTGGTATGAACTAAGTTCTACATTAGAGTAGCTGTATTGTAAGTAGTTTTGCCCATCCATTGCAAATTGCTTCCCCACAATCCCCCCAACTGAAAACTGACCGTTTACTTTACCTGAAACAGAACATTTAGTGATACTGCTACTCCCATTATATGTGAATTGAACACCAACTAGTCCACCACTATTTGTACCAACACTTACAAAAACATCCGTTAGATGTAGATTAGAGATGTTAGCATTCTTAATCACTCCGAATAATCCAGCGGCCTCTCTATGTTCTCCCCAATTTGAATATAAGCCAGATATAGTGTGCCCACCGCCATCTAAAGAACCCGTAAAAGGATTTACCGAATCTCCAATCGGATCCCATCCTCTACCGGCATTGTCGCTCTCTACATCCAATTGGATATCATTGATAATTATATAATGACCTCTCAGATCGTTTCGAATTGCCTCCAATTCTTCTGCTGTTGATATTTGATATGGCTCAGACAATGTTCCTTTTCCTCCAAATATCACAGCTGGTTCAGATTCTTGTAAACTTGGATATCCGTCATTTTCAGAACTGTTTATCATCCATAGGTCCGAAAAATTCCATGAAGAAAATGTACTCTGATTCTTCATTGATGCGGTTGGCATTCCTGAGCCAATGGCACTGCTATACCTTCCGCTTGTGCTTGTATCCCAAAAACTATTTTGTTCTGTGTTGGTGCCAGAAGCTCCTAAAAGCACTCCAACCAGTCCTCCATAACCCGAATAACCGGAAGTAGTACCTGTAGAATAACTATTATTTATAGTATTGTAGGCATTTGAACCACTTGTACTCATTGCCCCCACTAAGCCTCCTGTGTAACTTCCACCAATTATATTCGCCATAGCGAAACTGTTTTCTATGGTATTGGTACCACCTGTTGCTTGTTGGCGACCAACGAGCCCGCCTCCCTCAGATATTGTACTTCGAACCACTCCTTTTGCATAGCTTTTGCTGATCAGGTTATCTCCGAAATCTGCGCCTTGCCATCCTGCCAAAACTCCTACAAAGTTTTTACCCTTTACATTCGCGTTTGTTAACCCCAGGTTTTTTATTTCTGAATTTACAGTAAACCCAAATAATCCAACATGTATCAATCGGTCAATAAATAACCCATCAACAACATAACCATTACCATCGAATGTACCGGTAAAAGGTTCTTCCTCTGTACCAATTGGTAACCAGCCAGAACCTGAATTATATGGTGCAATGTCTAAATCAATGTCCGCCATAAGTACAAAGTAACTAGATAGGTAATTTCTCACCTCGTTTAGTTGTTCAGCCGTTGAAATTTGGTACGGATTACCGATAGTTCCTGTACCTGTGTCAAACACTCCTATGGCTGGAGTTGGCGGTTCTTCGCTCAACAGACTACTTTCAAAAGAATCTGCAAGTCCATAGACATCTCCAATGGTAACCTCGAAACTTAAATACTTACCTATATCAGCGGCTTGTACTCTGTACTCCTGTTGACTTACCCCAGGAATCCCTGCTTTGTTAGCACCCGATGCATCATCAGAACGGTACCATTTAAAGGTTGTGCCTACTTCCTCATCATCATCTAAATCACCATAAGTATAGGTTCCTTGCAGTGTCTCATTTAGTACAAACACACCTTTAATAGTTACATTTGTTGCAAAAGGGATTGAGTTTCGAGTTTTACCAGGAATCTCTTCAGCATCTATATTTCGCAAATATGGGTAGCTTAAGTAACCATCATAATTCCGCTCTCCAATATCCCATATTTCGGCAAAATCCCAATTAGCAAAATTTGTTGCTAGTACCATTTGAGGATGCGTTAACCCTACTACTCCACTCTCATTTCCGCTTTGACCGGTTGTTTCTATATCATAATAGCTTTCCGATACCGATGCACCATCACGAACTAGGCCAACCAATCCTCCAACTCGTGACTCACTACCTTCTTGGGTAATAAGTCCGGCGGCAAATGATTGTTGAATTTCTGCTCCGTATCGTAAATAGCCTACCAGGCCACCAGAGCCGTCTTCTCCACTTAATTCAACAATGGAATAACTATTTGAAATCACGCTATTTTCGATAGAATAACCAGCAACTCCACCTGTAATAGAGCCTCCATCAATGGAGCCTGTAATATATACTTGATCGATGGTCGAGGAGTTATCTAAGATTGCGACAATCCCGCCCGAAGTTCCTCCAAAAGTGATATCAACATCAACAAGGCCCACATTTTTGATAGTTCCTCCATTCACATATCCAAATAGTCCTTGATTGCTCGCCGACGGACGATTAATCATCATGCCTTCCAACGTATGACCATCTCCATTAAATACACCAGTAAATTTATCCGAACTATTGCCAATGGGCACCCAGCCTTCGCCACTATTCCAAAAGTCTTCACCTGAATTATTGGTTCCAGCACCCATATCTATATCATTTACCATAATAAAATGATTAGCAAGATAATTACGAACTTCGTTTAAGTGTTCTAACGTTGCAATTTCAAATGGTTCTGATTCGGTGCCGAAACCATTCCCAAAAGGAGGAGAAGGACGTAAATAGGGATAACCGTTGTTTGTTCCACTATCCATTGCCCAGATTACACTAAAATCCCAGTTATCACCTGTAAAAGTGCTGAGAGTTTTCATCTCAGAAGTTGTCTTTCCAATAGCCGTTCCTATTCCATCTTCATTCACGGTTTGACCGCTAGATTGTGTATCCCAAAAATTATTATCCCCTTGCAGATAATGTTCAAATTCAGAATCACCTACTAGACCTCCAACTCCACCTAAACTATGATTGCCAGTTACGAAACCAGATGAATAACTTTTTTCAATGGTAGCCAGTATAGGGTTGTTTGTGTTGTAGCCAATTCTCCCAACTAATCCAGCAAGGTTATAATCACCTGACACAGATCCTCTGGCGTAGGTATTAGAAATTGTACTACCACTTAAAAACCCGACTAAACCACCAAGCTCTCTGGTTCCAGTAATAGCTCCCAATGCGTAACTGTACTCAATTTCTGATTCACTTAACGATCCAACCAAGCCACCACCACGCGCGTCATCAACAGTAACCGCCCCTTCCGCAAAACTATATTCAATCACTCCACGAAAAAGAGTTCCAACAAGCCCTCCCCCAGTAAAACCAGCGTTCAAAGTAACAGCGGAATAAGAATCCTTAATATGCCCGAACCAATCGTTACCAGTTAAACCTCCAACTGCACTACCAGCAGAATTAATGGTACCAGTTACAAAACAGTTAGTTATTGTTGTACCTCCGTTAAAACCAATTAATCCCCCCGTACTATTATACCCTGATATATCTATAAATCTCAGACCTAAATTCTTAATCTCTCCGTAATTTGTTGCTGAAATTAAACCTACATTATCTTCATTAGGCCGCCCAACATACAATCCATCTATAGTATATCCCGCTCCATCAATTGAACCAGAAAAACGTTCATTACTAGCAATTGAACCTATAGGATCCCAACCCCAGCTTGAGTTGTAAGGAGCAACATCCATATTGATATTGTTAACTAAGATATAATGCTTATCCAGATAATTTCGAATATTATTCAGGTCTGAAGCAGTTGAAATTTGATAGGGATCTGCAACAGTGCCATCTCCACCTGAAAACTGAGCAGCAAGAGAAGTACTCATGCTGATTAACAGGATCGAAAGAAAACCGATTCTATAAAAATCCGATTTATATCGACTTTTTCCTGTCAATAATGTTAATAGTCGAATAACTGAATTAGTAATTTTAGCCACAATAGTCCTTAGATATTTTTTGATATTTGGGCGTAAAATTATCTACTCAGGTCTATACAGACATGTCAAATAGCTTGAATTTTGTTCCAAAATACTAAACAAATAATCTATTTAAGAGACTATTACTTATTAAGTAAACGAAATTAATCTTTCATCCATAAAATTTCTTCTGTGTTTTGATGGAAAATTTAACTCTTAAAATTTTGGAGGTATTTCTTGAGTTTATCTCGTCTGTTCAATAACGAAGTTTTAGCTGATTGAGACTAGGTTGTTCAGTTTTATTTAAAAAACTAATACAGTCATCCTTGTAGATGCTAGTTAATTTGTTGACTGTTTGAGACCAAGGATAGAATCTCGTTCACCCTTGTAGATGTCAGGTAATTCGCTGACAGAAGTAATTATTTGATTCCTCACAAAGCACCTAGTTATTTTTAAAACCCAGAGTGTCAATACGCCCACCAAACCACATCGACGTT
>JBLWXP010000005.1:0-258972 GCA_048267405.1 Balneola sp.
AACGTCGATGTGGTTTGGTGGGCGTATTGACACTCTGGGTTTTAAAAATAACTAGGTGCTTTGTGAGGAATCAAATAGTTACTTCTGTCAACGAATTATCTGACTTATACAATCCCGAATTTATTTCAGGATCTTATGGAAAGGCTTGTGAGTTGATTAGTGTATTTATCTTTGACACGAACGAGGACGTTTGTAACGAGAGAAACCAGAATTAACATTTCATAAATAAAGCCTCAAATCATTCCATATTATTGGTACTATCATCGGTAAGCATGGTATCATAGGCTTCATCAACGGGCTCCCAAAGTTCAATTTTGTAGCCATTTGGATCCATAATCCACCCAAACTTTCCGTATTCATGAGATTCCATTTCGCCAACAATTTCTACACCTTCAGCCTTTAATACTTTCAGCAATTCTTCCAAGTCTTCAACGCGGTAGTTAATCATTGCGTCTTTCTGGCTAGGATCAGTATAAGTAGTATCGTTTTTGAAGATGCTCCAAGCTGTGTAGCCTTTTTTGTCTTTGTTTTCAGCATGTCGCCAAATAAAGGAACCTCCCCATTGCCCAGATTTAATTCCCAAGTGCTTTTCGTACCAAGAGGTGGTTGCTTTTGGATCTTCTGCTTTCAGAAATACACCGCCAATACCAGTAACTCGTTTCTTCATTATCGTTTGTTTTTATAATGTTGGAGGATGGGAGTGAAATCTTTTTCGGCGAATAGTTGAATGAGTGCAGAAAACTCAGAAAGAGGAAAATCGTCCAACGATTTAAAGTTGATACAGCCCTTCATGAACTTCAGTTTCCCTGCATTTTTTTTGAGTGATATTACCGTTTCTGGAAAGGCGTACATCACCATGGAATGGAGAGTGAAATGATTTTTTGTTCTAGCTAATGCGTACTTAAAAACACCTTCTTGATTGTACACAAGCGCACCTTGGCAGTTCATAACTGAGCCTGTACTTTCAACAACTGTTGTGTCAGTTGATAAGATGCATTTTCTAAAAGATTCAACTATTTTTTGGTCGGCGAGTGTTAACTCTGTCACAAACGAATCCATAGCTTAATCCGCGTGCTGATCAAATAAAATCTGGTTTCCGTCAGGATCTGAGATGGAAAAGTGGCACGGTCCTTTTTCTTGATGAATGGAATCAGATTCCATCGAAAATGTGACACCGTCTTCTTTCAATATTTTGTAATTAGCACGTGCATTTTCAGGATTAAAAGTAATGATGTTGTTTTCGAACATACCTTCAAAAAGTCCGATTTTCACATCCCCATTTATCATAATGAGCCATTTATCTTCTACTGAACCTAGGCCTTCAAGTTTTTGAAAGCCTAACTTTTCGTAAAAAGCCTTAGATGCTTTAATATCTTTTACTGCAAGTGAGGTCGAATGAGTTCCTAATTCCATAATAAAGCCTTTGTAATTGTTGATTATTGTAGAGGGCTTGATTAGCATGATTATTATGCTAAGCTCTTATATAAATAATATAAATTTCCCAATAATCAATAGATAATACTAAGGACCTTTGCTTTCTCTATGGCTTGATCTTTTTTCTCTACATCAAGCTTTACATACACTTGTGCAAGTGTATCTTTAACTGTTTTTTTAGAAATAAGAAGTTTTGTAGCAATTTCTTTATAAGTAAGACCTTCGGCAACCAAAGCTAATATCTCTAGTTCCTCGCGGGATATCTCTAGAAAGTAAGCCGCTTGTACATTCATCCGGAATTTTGAGAAAGAAAACATTTTTGGAGTGCTGAGTTTTCGCCCCAGCCAAACTCCTAGAATCACAGAAACGATAGCGATTATGGTGATGTAGCCTCTGCTAGAAACATCACGGGCTAGGAGGTTATACTCAATTAATTTCAGTACAAAAGCGAGTAAAGCTAATGATAGCCCATAGGTGATAATTGTCTTTTTCAAGTGTAGCCGTAGTTTATCTAATATATAATATTCAGATAACGTAACTAAAGGGAAGGAATTTGTAAACCCAAAAAAATGAAATTATTATTCAATAGTATTTGTGTGTTTCGAGTCAGTAACTAGCAAAAACCTATTCGTAAAGCTATATTTTTAAAAAGTCCAGGAAATGAAAATAGCCCAAGTATTGACTTGAGCTATTTAAAAAAAATTTCTAGATAATTTCTAAAAAAATAAATTGAGTGCTAATAGTTAACTATTTCCCAGCAAATTATCGGGATTCAATCCTTTTAAGTCATCCTTCACAAACTCACGGCCTTTACGGATAAGCACACCATCTAAATATACATCAGCGCCTATGCATACTAGATCCCAATGGATATTACTAGAGTTTCCGTTTGGTGCGATTTCATAATCTTTACCGAGAGTAAGGTGATTAGAACCGTAAATCTTTTCATCAAAAAGAATATCATACATAGGGCTTTCAATCACAGGATTCGTTCCAAAGCTGAACTCACCAAAACGTCGAGCGCCTTCATCGGTATCTAAAATATCTTTAAGAGCTTCGTTATTAGAAGAGTCGAAATCTACTACAACACCGTTTTCTACCACTAATTTCACAAATTCAAACGGTTTACCTTGATATACCGAAGGGGCGTAAGTGATAGTTCCGTTTACAGATTCAAGAACTGGAGAAGTAAACAATTCACCATCTGGGATATTATGAGAGCCGTAGCAAGGAACCCAATTTTGGCCTTTTACGGAAAAGCTGATATCGGTTCCTTCACCTTTTAAATGAATGATATCTGTTTTGCGAAGACGAGCTTCCAACGGCTCCATAGCTGTTTTTAGTTTAGCGTAATCAACGAGGCAAGCATCGTAATAGAATTTGGTAAACTCACGAGTTGGGAGCTTTGCGTTCATCGCAAATGAAGGCGATGGATAACGCATAATACACCATTTTGTATTGTTTACACGTTCGTCGAAATGTACTGGTTTTAGGAAATGCTCAGAATACGCTTTGTTCGCTTCTTTACTAGCTTGTGAGTTTTCGTAAATATTTTCTGCCGCCCGGATACCAATAAAAACGTCCATTTGTTTCATCAAAGGTAGTTGGTCTACCGAGGCTTGGTTTTTCCAAAAGTCGGTATCGCCATTCTGGATGAGGATACGTTGCGTCTCAGAGTCTTCAATCTGTACAAAAGGGTGAGCGTCTTTTTCACGAATCTGCTCTACAAGTGCCCTTAATAAACTAATACCGTTTAAACCTATAAGCTGCACCATCACGTTTTCGCCTTTTTGCAGTTTGGTACTATGTTCTAAAATTAGGGTGGCTAAATCTTGATCGTTTTGAGAAATCACGGAATAGAATGTTTTAAAGTTTGAATAAAAAAAGTTTAATAAATGAAGCTAGTTGACAACACCTAACTCAACGATGTTATCACAAAGTTTTAGCTCATTGGGGTCGTTTGTGGCGAGTATAACCAGCTTGTTGGCTTTTGCTTGCTCCTCAACGATGCGTTTCACTAAATGATGGCCTTTGGTGTCCAAATTAGAACCAGGTTCATCCAAAAAAAGTATTTCGGGGTTGCGAACTAACGCAGCTGCAAGTTTCACGCGCTGTTGCTGTCCCGTTGATAATGATTTGAAAAGCCGGTCTTTGTAATCCAGCATTTCCACTCTCGCAAGTAGGGCAGGATAATATTCCTCCGGGTGATGACAACGACTCACCTCTCCCAAAAATTCCAAATTTTCGAGCAATGTAAGTTCATCATATAAGTTAAGGTATGGTGCTGCGTAGCCAAGCGAGGTACGTGCAGAAACCTTGCCAAAAGGCTCGCCACCTTTTTCCCAAGAAAAAGAACCAGAATTAGGACGTAACAAATATGCTAAGCATTTTAACAAAGTTGATTTTCCACTACCATTAGCTCCAGAAATACCCAGAACTCCGGAATTATGTTCAAAAGAAAGTTGGCTCAAAATGAGTTTTCTATTGTACTTTTTGGTTAACCCGTCGACTTTAAGAGTAATCATACCATTTATATTAAAATGTCAGTATAAAATAATCGTAATCACCTAGCTTGTTATGCTTTTATTAAAATAAGTTTAAATGTTGAATAATTCAGGTTGTAATGCCACGAAAGAGGTTTTATTTTCGGTAACAAATTTTATCCAATTCCATGCAAAAGGTCATTGACCAAATATCCGATCAATTAGTTGGGCTCGTTAAAACAGACCGAGCCGTTTATACCCCTAAAGAGCTACTTAAAGCGGGTATTCCTCCGTATATAATTGAAAGAATCAAGTTGGTTCTGGAAGATCGGATACGTGAAGAAGTTAAGCGACCAGATACGAAATGGGCAGATTTAGATATAGAAGCGGTAGAGCGAGTTTGGGATAATCTCATAAATAGCATTCTCAGTAACGCACACGTTCCGCATCAAGAGTTGTACAAACTGATACAACTAGTGGTTGAAGATGTAATTCTAGTGTTCCTAGAGCCACGTAAAAGAGTTACCAATTATCTATTTAGAGAGGACGATGTGCTCAGCTTTGCAGAGATGAGCAAACGCTGTAAACGATTGACGATTTACAAACATTTCGGTACAGCTATTCCTCTCTATATGAAAAAGAGGAGCCTTGATGAGATTACCAGAGAGCGTTGCCAGCAACTAATCCACAATTTAGACGAGCGTTTAGTAGCAAATTATACAGCAGACGACTGGGCACAAAAGCTTGAAATGCTTTTTGGATTATCTGGAGGGAAAGTTGAGCCGAAACTATTCACCATCTTTTTTGAAGATAAAGGGTTAACTCGAGCTGCCAAGGTTTTTAGGGAAATTGATGTTCCGCTCACCAAAAGCTCTTTTATTGAAATGCTTACTCGAGATGGGATAAGCATGTTGGTTGAAAAGGAAAAAGAAGAGAAAGTAGAAGCTGAAAATATTGCGAGAGCGGAAGCTCAAAAACAGCAAGCTCTTGCAAAAGAAGCTGAAGAGAAATCCGCTCCTCTCAAGTCGAAAAAAGAGACTAAGAAAGACAACCCCATAAGTCTGGTAGATCAGTTCACAAGTGCACCCGATCCTAAAATTACAGAAGTGGAGATGGACGATATACTAAGTGATATAGCGCTTGGGGGCGTTATTGAAGTTGATAGCTTCGATGATTCAGAGTCCCTTAATGCGTTGTTTGCGCTGGCTGAACAAAAAGAAGAGGAAGCAGAAACGAGAGAAGACTCTAATCAAAATGAAGAAATGCAGGAGTTTCGAGTAAACCTAACCTCTATTTTAGATGAAGCTAAGGATTCTTTTGCAGGCGTAGTTGGAGTTCCCGAAGAAGAGCAACAAAAAGCCCAAAAGACCGCCTCAGAGCCTGTTATCGAAGAACCGAAAGAGGAAAGTATTGAAGTAGAAGACGAAGTGGATTCGTTTAGCGATCTCATTGCGCCAAGTGAAGGGGAAACAGAAGAGGAGATTCTTCCTGAAGGCGAAGCAAAACCAATGTGGGCACAGTTTTTAAGTCCAGAACAGATGGCAGTTGTAATGGGTTCTAGCAACGGTGAAGATGAAACCGATGGCGACGAAGAACCAACACAGACTGAAGATGTAGAGGAAGTAGAAGACGACGAATCCGAAATTCTTGTAGAAGATGAAGACCTTATTATTGATGAAAATGACAGTGTAGAAGCTTCCGTTTTTAAATTGAAAATACATCTGAGTGATAAAGCAAAAGAGTTTATAGATGGTATTTTTGACGGTGCCGTTTGGGAATATGGCGAGGCTCTTGAGCATTTAGAACAATTAGATGAATGGGACGATGCTGTAAAGTATATTCAAGAAGAAATTTTTACCCGTAATAACACAGATATGTTTTCGGAGGTTGCGGTAGAGTTCACCGATCGCCTGCAAAGCTATTTTAGAGATCATAAATGGAGATGAGTAACGATGGAATCTAACGAGAAAGTTGAGCGTCTATTAAAACTGCGTGAAGAGTCGAAACTTGGCGGCGGTGTAGATCGGATTGAAAAGCAACATCAAAAAGGAAAACTTACCGCTCGTGAGCGTGTTAACCTTCTCCTTGATAAAGGTTCTTTCGAAGAAATTGACGCATTCGTGACTCACCGTAGCACCAACTTCGGACTAGAAAATCAAAAATTTTTAGGTGACGGCGTAATTACGGGATACGGCAAAATTCACGGTAAACCAGTTTATGTATTCAGCCAAGATTTTACTGTTTTTGGAGGGTCTCTTTCAGAAACACATGCCGAAAAGATTTGTAAAGTGATGGATTTGGCACTCAAGAATGGCGTTCCTGTAATTGGGTTGAACGACTCTGGCGGGGCGCGGATTCAGGAAGGCGTTTCATCGTTAGGTGGCTACGCAGAAGTATTTTGGCGCAATAGCATGGCGTCAGGTGTTGTACCTCAGATTTCAGCAATTATGGGACCCTGTGCAGGTGGCGCGGTTTACAGTCCGGCGCTAACCGATTTTATTTTTATGGTAGAACATACTAGTTATATGTTCGTTACGGGGCCAAATGTGGTGAAAACCGTAACACACGAAGAAGTGACCTCCGAAGAACTAGGCGGAGCAAGTACACACAATTCAAAATCAGGGGTGGCGCATTTTGCAACCGCCAATGATGCCGTGTGTTTGCAAGAAATTCGCAAGTTGATGTCTTACATACCTCAGAATTGTGAAGAGAAAGTTCCACTCATTGAATCAAAAGAGCCAGATGCTGCTAAAGCAAAAGCTCTAGATGATATTGTGCCTCAGAACGCGAACAAGCCGTACGATATCCACGACGTTATTCAGGGTGTGGTTGATAAAGATTCGTTTTACGAAGTACACAAAGACTTTGCAGAGAACATTGTTGTAGGTTTTGCACGTTTGGGCGGAAGAAGTATAGGGATTGTTGCGAATCAGCCGTTACAATTGGCGGGCGTTCTTGATATTAGATCATCCAAAAAAGGTGCGCGTTTTGTTCGTTTTTGTGATGCGTTTAACATCCCGTTAGTGGTGTTTGAAGATGTTCCTGGATTTTTACCAGGCACCGACCAAGAATGGAATGGAATTATATCTGAAGGTGCAAAATTGCTTTATGCTTTCTGTGAAGCAAGTGTACCAAAAATGACAGTTATTACTCGCAAAGCTTACGGTGGAGCGTATGATGTGATGAACTCGAAGCACATTCGCGCTGATTACAACGTAGCTTGGCCAACTTCTGAGATTGCCGTAATGGGAAGTAAGGGCGCTGTGGAAATTATATTCAGAGGCGAGATTTCCAAAGCTGATGATCCTGTTGCAAAAGAACTAGAACTTGAAGCGGAATACGCCAAAGAGTTTGCACATCCTTACCGAGCTGCAGCACGTGGCTTTATTGATGATGTGATTTTGCCTTCAGAAACGAGAACCAAGCTTATCAAGGCACTCGAAATTTGTCAGCATAAATCAGTATCTGTACCTAAGAAAAAACACGATAATCTACCGCTGTAGAATCAGAAAAAAACGGGGTCATTCTCAAATCCATCTTTTTGAAACAGGATTATCAGGATGGGCAAGATTTTCTGGATTGAATCTTTGCTCTTTATAAACTTGAGAGCGAACCTAATCCTGCACATCCCGTAAATCAAGAAAATCCTGATTCAAACAACTGAGGATTAGTTTAGGGGCAAGATGAGTACTCCAACAACGAATTATCTAACATCTACAATCCTGAAGATACCTCTGAAGGATCTTCCCAGTCATTAAGAAGCAATGGTTTTGTTCGCAGGTGATAGCTGATCTTACCTTCATATTATTTCCGCGCTCGCTAATACATTCCTCTCATTGATGCTTGTACTTTTGTTCCGCCCCCGAATCTCGGGTTTAGCACGTACCAAAAGCTCTCGACAAGAATAATTGGCGCGAACTTCATTGCACCGACTAAATCATTCCAAAGGTCTTCGTTCATCTTTTGCCACATTCAAGCCCGAGCCTGTGTGGAATAATTGCTCCTGCCGGAGACGTCGATTCCATTGCGTTCTTCCTCCGCCAATAATTCTAAACGTCGATGTGGTTTGGTGGGCGTGTTGACACTATGAGGGAAATCAAAAAAATATTTGTGTCAACGAATTTCTTAGCATCTACAATTCTCAAATTCATCTTTTAGAAACAGGATTATCAGGATGGGCAAGATTTTCAGGATTGAATCTTTGCTCTTTATAAACTTGAGGGCGAATCTAATCCTGCACATCCAGTAAATCAGGTAAATCCTGTTTCAAATAACTAGAAGCGCAGGGGGCTTCCTCAAAAACCTACTTATCATAAATCATATAGCCTGGCTTTTCGGGACTTTCCATTCCTTTAAGGCCGTGCGCTTTTATCAAATCAGAATAATTCAGTAGTTGAATATTATTCTCTTTAAGTGCGGTAAGAAATTCTGGCGACTTAAATGCTTCTAGCTCTGCATTTCGATGCTTACTCATAAACTCAGGGCCAAAAGGGTTAAGGTCAATCATGGCTGCAAGTTCTGGAGTGTCTTTACCAACATGAGATACAAACAAGTTATACTGTCCCGTTTTCAAATTGTTAAGTGTGGCTAATAGTGAGTCCTTTTTTGCTGGAATGTCAGCACGGTACATCATTTCAACATCTACTTCGCCAAAATATCGAGAAATAGCTAAATCGTACTCTACGGCTAGTTTTTCAAGAATTGCTCGATATTCTGGTTTGTCGACTGCTGTTCCCATATGGTAATCTACATACTCGATGTTAGCACCACTTTTAAGGGCTCGTTCAATTTGGGCACGCAATTCCGTTTCGATATCGGCAAGTGTTGGATTATTTGCATAAAGCGTAGCTCGTGATGGGAAAAAGAATCCATGCTCATCCACTAAACTAGGCACAGCATCTTTTCCGGCAACAGGTCCCCAACGGAAGTTCTTCCACTCCGCATTTAAGGTAAGATGGATACCCACAGTAACTTGAGGTTGATTCTTCAGAATATCCACGGCTTCCTGATACCAAGGGCAGGCAACCATAATAGAAGCCGAAAAAGGAATATCGAGGTCGACGATTTCTTTGATGCCCATATTTACCGCATGCGACATCCCGATATCGTCAAAACGGAGGAGCAGTTGAGGTTCATTTTTTGGGAAAAGAGAAAGAGTTAAACCCACCAACAAAAGAAGTATCGTTTTCATGAAAAGAAGAGATAATAGTCATTAAAAATTTTTCCTAAAGGAAAAGAAATATACGATGGGGAACAAGTGTGGAGTGTGGAGATTTTTTGATTCCATCGTCTCAACAAAGATATGGTCATTCCTGCGAAGGCAGGAATCTAGAGTATAGTTTTTGAAACAGGATTTATAGGATGAGCAAGATTTTCAGGACTGGATTATTGCTTTAGGATAAATGTGGGGACAAGTATAATCCTACACATCAAGAAAATCAGGTAAATCCTGTTTCGAATAATTGGGGAAGTGATTTTGGTTTGTTGGGGGGTGTTCTAAGTGTATTCCGCAATCTAATGTTATCCGACCCTTCATTTTCGAACTTAAGTTTACTATTATCGCTTGATGAAAAATTTACCTGAACATATTTACAGCTCTTTAGGGAATTTAAACACTGATAGAAATTCAAAACTTTGGAATGAAAAAATTAAAGGTAGAGCCCCTCATAAAGCGTTTTTGTTACTTTCAATATTAGATGGAATCGAACAAGGTTGGATTTCGGATTCAATTATATACCCTAGCCAAAATCTTGTAGATAATTTCTTTATCTATTGGGATAACATTATGGGGGAAGATAGAACTACTACTATTGCTCTACCATATTACCATATGGATTCAGAATCGTTTTGGGATTTAGTTTACAAGCCTGGAAAAAATATATTTTCGTATTCACCTTCTTGGGGAGCACTAAAAGATAGAGTTGAATTTGCTCGTATAAATGAGGATTTGTTTGTAGCAATGAATAATAGGAGTATGCGTCAAATGATTAGAGGTTTTTTGATGGAAACGTACTTTGATGATATTACAGCTGTTAAAGTTGGACAGATTGGAGCTTCTAATAAGCGTATATATTTACAATCTGAAAGCTTAAGATCACTTGCTGCTGAGCCTTTTATTTTTGACCATTCGGAAATTTTGAATTTTAAAAAAGTAACTAAAACCATTCAGGAAAGAGATAGAGCATTCTCGAATATAGTTAGAAATAATTTTGACCATTGTTGTGCAGTGTGTAGAAATAAAGTGGTAACTCCAGAAGGGAAATCACTAGTAGACGCTGCTCACATTATTCCGTGGAATACGTATAAAAATGATGACCCTAGAAATGGTTTGTCACTGTGCAAATCACATCATTGGATGTTCGATAATTTTATGATAACAGTGAAAGATGACTATACATTAAAACTCTCGAAGCATTTAAATGCCTTTCCAAATGTAATTACAGGATCTAATGTTAAGAAAGGCGGAAAACTATACCTACCAACCAATTCAGACTTTTTACCCTCAATAGATGCATTGAAGATGCATCAGCATTCATTTAATGAAGCTCATCGAGAATGGAAGTAATGGGTGTAACTCTTATAAGTTTTGGGATAATAAATTAGACAACTATATCAAAAGAATTTCTATTATTTTTAATAGAATGTGGTTGATATGAAAATCCATTGTATCAGCAATTTTCCTTTATAATTAACGATGATATAAAGAATAGTAAATGAGTTCATTATTGGAAAATTTAGCTATGATGTAAACCTTGCAAAAGTGACTCGAATAATCGAATTAATTACTTTTTAATAAGAATGAAAGATATTTTATTCATTGATATAGAGACAGACCGTAATGGAAAGATCCAAGATTTTGGGGCACTTTTTGGAGGTAAAGAGCTACATGAAAGAAATGCTTCTCGATTAGAAAAATGGATTGAAGAAGCCAATATTATTTGCGGCCATAATATACTTAAACATGATATTCCAGAATTAGAAAAAATACTAGGGGCTCAAATATTTCAAGGCAAAGAGTTTCTTGATACACTGCTTTGGTCTCCATTAATTTTTTCGGAAAATCCATATCATCATCTGGTCAAAGGATATAAGATTGTCAATGATTCAGATGCGAATAATCCTCTTTCAGATTGTAAACTAACAAAGGAATTACTTTTTGATGAACTTGCTTCTTTTAAGAAATTGGATCAGAACTATCAGAAGGTAATAGGGGCTCTACTCTCTAGTACAAATGAGTTTAAATGCTTTCTCAATTTAGGATCTTACGTAAGTTCGGAACCGGTTAGTGTTTATCTAGTTCGTAGTTTATTAGAGAATAAAATTTGTGAATCCGTTGACTTAGAACTACTCATAAACGAGAAGCCAGTTGAGTTGGCTTACTTATTATCTGTTATTAGGTTAGATAATAATGAATCCATATTGCCATATTGGGTTAAGCATCAGTTTCCAGAATGTGATCGAATTATGGATAAACTGAGATTTACAAATTGTTCTAATTCAAGCTGTAAATACTGTACAACAAAACTAGATCCAGAGGAAGCGTTACTCAGCTATTTTGGATATCCAGGCTTTAGAAAATTTGATAGTTCTAGAGAAATTAGCCTTCAGGAAGGCACGGTTAGGGCAGGTCTACAACAACAGTCATTTTTAGCAGTGTTTCCAACAGGGGGTGGGAAATCATTGACATTTCAATTACCAGCTCTTATGCGAGGAGATTCTACAGGACATCTTTCTGTAGTGATTTCTCCTTTAGTTTCTCTAATGAAGGATCAGGTTGATAATCTCCAGGAAAGATTCCAGATAACCAAAGCGGTGGCTATAAATGGACTTTTATCACCATTGGAACGTAAGGAGGCATTTGAACGTGTAGAGAAAGGTAGCGCTCATATTCTGTATGTCTCTCCTGAGTCACTTAGATCTCCAAGCATATTGAGGCTTATCTCATCTAGATCGATTGCAAGATTTGTTATTGATGAAGCTCATTGCTTTTCAAGTTGGGGCCAAGACTTTAGAGTAGACTATTTGTATATAGCTGAGTTCATAAAGAAACTTCAGTCTAAAAAAGGCAATCAATCAATTCCAATTTCCTGTTTTACTGCTACTGCAAAACCACAGGTAATTGAAGATATTACAAACTACTTTCAGTCCCGACTTGGGTTAAATCTAAAAAAATTTATCACACAGAAAGGAAGAACAAATTTATCGTATGAGGTAATTAATGTTGAAAATCCTGAAAATAAACAGCAGCAATTATTATCTCTAGTGCGAGATTGTGAAAAACCAGTAATTATATATGCGTCAAGAACTAAACTTGTAGAAAAAGTAGCCAATGATTTAAAGAAAGTAGGTTTGTCAACGACTTTTTTCCACGGGAAGTTAGATAAAGATGAGAAGAAGAAGAATATGGATTCATTTATGTCGGATAAAACGCCAATTATTGTGGCGACTTCGGCATTTGGTATGGGGGTTGACAAGGAGGATGTTAGAACAGTTATTCACTATAACATATCTGACTCATTGGAAAATTATGTTCAGGAGGCTGGTCGTGCAGGTAGAAAAGAATCAATACAAGCAAAGTGTTATATACTTTACAATGAGTCCGATTTAAACAAGCATTTTAGCCTACTTCAGCAAGCAAAGCTTAATAAGAAAGAAATTGAAGAGATTTGGAAATCACTAAAATTACAATCTAAAGTTAGGTCAAAAATTAGTCAATCCGCTCTTGAGATAGCAAAATCAGCGGGATGGGATACAGAAATTCGTGAATTAGAAACTAGAGTAAAAACTGCAATTTCAACTCTAGAAGACCAAGGGTTTTTAAAACGAGATCAAAATTCACCACGTGTTTTCGCAGATAGTCTTATGGTGAAGAATTTTGTAAGAGGTCAAGAGCTAATTGTGCGTTCTCAAACGATTTCGAGAGAAAATAAACGAGATTGTGAAAGGGTATTAAAGAGGATTATTACAGATAAGGAGTCTAGATTAGAATATCTAGCTGATCATACAGACTTGAGTATTAATCGGGTTCAAGATTGTATACGCATGTTAAGAGAGCTTAAAATTTTAGGAGATGCAAAAGATCTTACAGCTTTTGTTAACCTACTCAGGTCTAAAAATAGTTCAAACGCTATTTTGAAGCGACATATTCAGATTGAAAATAGCATGTTAACCTGGATATCAACAAAGGAAAAAGTAAAGATTTCCCTACGGCAATTGAACCAAAATTTAATCGATGCCAAAATTGAAGATTCTTCAATAGATGGTATTCTGCGAATTATGAATTATTGGGAAATTAGAAGATTCATATCAAAACGTAGAGTTGACCGAGAAAAGGAGATATACGAGATCACGGTCAAAAAGTATGATGAACTTAACGAAGATGTTAGATGGCGTCATGACCTTTCAGGATCTACTATACAGTTACTAATAAAGCTGGCTCATAATCAAAATGGGCAGGATAAAAATAAGGATCAGGTTCCTGTTAAATTTTCATTAATTGAAGTAAGAGATAAGAATAGATTTATGGGGCAAGTTATTGAAGAAAGTACTTGGCGTTATGAAAAAACACTATTATTTCTAAATCAAATTAAAGCCATCAAGTTGGAAGGTGGCTTTATGGTCTCTTACAATAGATTAAATATCGAGGATATTAAGGCTAAGGAGAAACCATATTTTAAGGTTGAGAATTATGCCAAAATGGATGAGTATTATCAACATAAAACAGAACAAATCCATATTGTGGGTGAGTACGCAAAGAAACATGTTGAAAATTATGAAGCAGCGTTGGCTTATGTAAACGACTACTTTACCTTAGAATACGATGAGTTCTTAGCGCGCTATTTTCCCAAGAGAAAATCAGAAATCAGGAGACCACTAACCCCAGATCGATTCAAAGAAATAATTAGAGATCTAGATACAGACCAAGCAAGTGTATTAAATGATAACAAATCAAATAACATCTTGGTGTTGGCAGGCCCTGGGGCTGGAAAAACTAAATTACTTGTTCATAAGATAGCAAGCTTGCTTTTACTCGAGGATATAAAGCCAGAGCAATTTCTAATGTTGACCTTTTCTAAGTCAGCTTCTATGGAATTCAAGTCTAGGACTCGAAGTCTTGTCCCTGAATTTGCAGGTCTTATAAAGATTACAACATTTCATGGTTTCTGTTTTGAGCTGGTTGGTCAACTTGGAGATCTCGTAAAGTCAAAGAACATAATAACTGAGTGTGTAAACGGAATTAAAAATGGAACAATAGACACAACATTATTATCCAATAAAAGTGTTTTATTATTAGATGAATTCCAAGATATCAACCATGATGAATGGGAATTAATTAAAGCAATAATAGAGGTGGCTGGTAATATCAGAGTCATTGCTGTAGGCGATGATGACCAGAACATATATGGTTTTAGAGGCTCGTCAAATACATACATGACGAAGTTTAAAGAAGATTTTAATGCTACACAGTATAGTCTTGTTAAAAATTATCGTAGTAGGTCTGGCATCATTCGTTTTAATAATCAGCTTTTGAATAGAATTCCAAACCGCTTGAAGTCACAGGAATTAATTGCAGCAAAGAGAACCAATAAGGCTGTCATTAATTTAACTAGATATAAAGGTAAAGATTTGGTTGAGCCTCTGGTTAAATCTATCTCGAAAACAGAGTTAAATGATTCAAAAGCTGTTTTGGTTCGAACAAATTATGAGGCTCTTATTGTAAGTTCACAACTTGAGGAGCTTGGTCATAAAACTAGACTAATAGCTGGTTTTGATGGATTCTCATTAGCCTTTCTCGATGAGATTAGATCAATGACAGCTTCGCTTAAACAAAAAGTGAATGAGTCAGGGTTGATCTTTGAAGATGATTGGCATGACTCTGTAGAACAATTTAGCAAGGGGTTTCTTGGTACACCCCATTACAATACATGTATAGAAATTTTTAAGAAATTCGAAAATGAGTACCCAGAAAGGAAGTTAATTGTCGAATGGTATGAGTACATCCGTGAGATAAAGATGGAGGATGCAATTCACATTGATTCATCATCAATAGTTGTGTCTACAATGCATAAAGCAAAAGGAAAAGAGTTTAATCATGTATGGTTACTATTAGAGGATTACAATTTCTCAGAGCCTGATGCCAAAAGATTGGTTTATGTAGCTTGTTCAAGGGCCAAGGACTCTCTAAATATTCTCACAAATAGTTCTTTTTTTGAGGGTATTAAAGTAGAGGATTTAAAAGAATTCAGCTGTAGTGAGGAGACTTTTCCTCCGTCTTATTATGAGTTAATTCTAAGGCACAAGGATGTGAATCTTGGTTCTCAGAAATTTCCAAGGGCAAGTAATATAATCAAAGGTTTAAGAACTGGTGAAGGTTTAGCTCCAGACGTAATGAGATTTGGAGATGATGAAGCTTATGGGCTAGCAAAGAATGGGAGCGGTAATATGCTTTTATTTTCAAAAGATTTTGTAAACAAAAAGCTAGAGCCTTTTAAATCCAAGGGATATGATTTGGTTAGTGGCAGAGTTGAGTATCTAGTCTACTGGTATGATAAAAATGATGAGAAAGAATATAAAATAGTTTTACCCAGGTTGAGGTTTGAGAGACATGAGTAAAGTTTTGTATTCGGTCTAAAGAATAAAGGTTGCCTGAAAAGTCTCCATCTAGTCCCTTGATACCTTAAATCTATGACTTAATGTTGATAGAATAGCAAGTTTGTAACTTGCATTGTAGTATCGTTATTATGGCAAAACAATCACGTTGTTAAAAATGGCAGGTAATGGAAGTCAGGAAACTTCCATAGTAATACTTTCAAATTACAAACCTGAAAGTCTCTGGGGTTGTATCTACAACCCTTTTATTTTTAAGCTATCTAATTGATGCTATGCAATATTCACAAAAATTATTATTGAACATACTACTATGCCTGTTCCTTGTTCAATGCTCCAATAATTCTACATCAAAAAAAACAGATTATATTAAGGAGCTCGACAACCTTACGGTTTATCCAGCCGATTCCGAGCCAGCCTATTCGATGAAGCTTTTACCAATGCAGACTTTTGGTGACTCTGTTGAGCCCTATTGGTCGGTTATTGACGGCTGTTTTGCAGATGACAGCGGTAGGCTGATTATCAAGGGACACTTAAACGGTATTATAAGCGAGTTTCATGTCTATAATCCCGATGGGACGTACCACAGCAAAATCGGCCGATTCGGCAGGGGGCCTGGTGAATACGAATCCGTATCACTTTTTCAAATGCAGGCAGGTAAGTTTTTTATGTATGACCAAATAACCGGGCGTCTTAGTATGTTTAGCACCACAGATTACTCGTTTGTAGGATCTTCCGTAATTCAGGATTGGAACGTCAGAGATCTTGAGTCGGTCCGCCACATGAAATTGAGTGATTTTCGTGCTAGAAACGACGGCAATCTATTGGTCATATTCAAGAGTCACCCCATTAGTTCTGGCAGAACTTCGAATACAAAATTTATGTTGGTTGACACCGAGGGAAACGTGTTAAACACAGAGCCACTAATAGAATTGCCATCGCCATACTACATTGTGGGTCAGAATCAGAGCGTTGCAATGTTCTCTTCGGTGGGGTTCCATATGGCATTTAAGGAACTTTCGTTGTATGCTCTATCTGATGATGATGCAATATATACGGCTCCCGAGACCGAAGATTTTTTGATCAAGAAATATGATGCGGAGGGTAACTACCAATACGCATTTTATTACCCAGAAATGGGGCCTCCGTTTGATTTAGATTCTGATCTGAATATGATGGATTCTTTTAAAAGTGTCGCTAAAAGTGCGTTGAAGGCCGTGGATACGGAGATTCCTAAAACGGCCCCAGTTTTGCGCGGTATGAGAGTCGATGATGAAAACAGAATTTGGGTTAAGATAATGGTAGATAGGGAGTCAGACGAGTGGTGGATACTTGGAGAGTCAGGTGAGCTGCTTGCCAAGACTGTCCTCCCCAATAATGAAACAATCTGTGATATTCAAAACGGGTACCTTTACGCAAAATATTTTAACCCCCAGGGCAACGGTGGTATAGAAAACTGGGAAACCAAAGTTGTTAAATACAGCATTAACTTGACAGAGCTATGATTTCGTAAGGGACATGAACAATTTTGCTACCCAAATCTAGATAAATTAGAATTTAAATCACCCCTACAAAAAAAGCCCAACGACTATAAGTCATTGGGCTTTATTGTGTTATCTAAGTACACCCGACAAGAGTCGAACTTGTAACCGCCTGATTCGTAGTCATGAGTTAAGTTAGGTATTGAGGGCTATAGGGTTAATAATTAGAAAATATGCACCCTAAAACACACCCTAGTTATGGGAATCTTGGGACTTTAGGGAAAATCTAAATTCTGAATTAAATTATTTCAATTACAGAAAAAATGCATGGAATTATTACAGTAAAGATCTGCTTCAAAAAGGTGTTCCAATTTACAACCTATAATACTGTCTTCGCCAATCTTTTGTTAAGACTATGTACCGCTAGGCAGATTTATTGAATATGGATATTTAGGGACAAACTAGGAGGGCTTTTAGTTTTCTGGGCACGACCCCCATACTGGTTTGTTTTCATCTGTTAGAGGACTATCCATTGAAAAACCTTCAGGCTCGGATGATATATTTTTAACACACCATGAACTTATCGGTTGGTTAAATCCACTTGAATTGAACATCTTATACATCCCCGTTACATTGCTTACATCCCAATTGTCAAGAGGATAATTGTAAGTTGATCCTAAAAACATTTGATTCATATTTGTAACATTTGATACATCCCAATGGTTCAATGATTCGTTGAGAGGGACAGCTATATTTCTAAACATTGCATCTGTGCGAGTTACATTTGAAACATCCCAATCAGCAATTGAAAAACTATGATTTATTCCAAACAATTGACTCATGTTGGTTATTAATGAGGTGCAAATTCTGGTATTCTCGTTAAATTCATACTGTCTTTCTTTAAATGTGTTTCTATCCATTGCTTCATACTCTACTCCATAAATTGAACCTTTATCACCTACTTCAGCCTCAGGACACATTACAGTGACTCCATTACTACCTAGATAAAAAGTTCGTTCTTCAAAAGTGATTGTTATATTAGTAGCACCTTGAACTGTAACTCTAATTGTTCTATCAGTTGATTCAACATCACCACTCCAACTTACAAACCCCCAGCCAGCAGATGGCCTAGGAGTAAGCTCTATTATAGATCCAAGTAAATAATCTGTTTGTTTTAGGGTAGATATTAAACTTTCATCTACCGATCCTTCGCCAATGATAGTGAGATTTAGAGGGTGTTTTTTTCTAACAAAATTTGCTAATACTGACATATCAGAGTCGATTACAACTTCCAGAGGGTTAGAAGTGCTCACTATATCACCCGACCAACTATCAAAAACCCAGTCTTCATTTGGAGTAGGTATAATCGAGACTGTTTCACCTTCCTCAAATTGACCTATTGAAGGGGATACTGTTCCTCCTTCAATAGGTGCAGCATCAACATCTAATATATATGTAGTGGTTTCCGTACCGCAAGAAGATAGTAGGAAGAAAAGCATGAAAAATGAGATGCAATTTGTAAAGAATCCTGTCATGATCGTTTATATATAAGTGTGTTGTGATATTCAATATAATCACTATTAATATGTTTAAATTTCTCTGCATCTAACATAATAGCTCCGTAATCCAAAAGGACATGGCAATTTGGGCAAACACAGAGAATATTATCGCGAATATCAGGCCCGTTGTGAGGTGAGCCTAAAGGTTTTATATGATGCACTTCAGCGTATGGTCTATCTATTCCCAAATGGAGTTTTTTTTGGCAAATTTCGCACTTAAATTGTTTTTCTATTTTTAGATTTCGAGCTAAATTTGTGTCTCGAAGAATACGATATGTTTCCTGCTTCACTCTTTCGGGGTGCCCAGGCTCTTCAATATCAGAAGCAATAGGTGTAGAAATAAGTGGTTTCAGTTTTGTTATAATTTTTTCCTCAATCTGTATCTCCTCATTTGAAACAGATTGGCCAAAAAACTTGTCAATGAGTAAGCGTTCATGACTTGTTCGTATCTCGAACTCTAATGCTCTAATAATAGGGTTAGAATTTCCATTTAACCAATCTTTAGCTGCGTGTTCAAAGTTATATATATCATTGATTTTTCGTAAACGGCGGGTACAGGCATCATGAATAGATTTTTCTGCAGAATCTTTGTTCTTAAATCGATTTGATTTCAATTCATGGTGTGCAATTTCGTTAATAGCATACTGACGAAGTTCACTTATCCTGGCTGTCTTCCCTGAGTCGATGAATTTATCCTTCATCGCTTTCAATACATCCAACACATCTTCAATCCGGGATCTACTCATTTTAGTAATATAACTTTATTGTATAGTATAATAATGTGCTTAGGGATAATATTGTAGTATGAACTGAAAGTACATGAAATATATAGGTAGAACAAAGTAAAAGTGCTAACTACTTTTCATAAAATAGTTTTACACTTGAGCTCCTGTCCTTTATTTGGTCAAGACTCGGAATTGAATTTTAAGGCGATCACCTATCAACAATTACTGGCTGAGATTAAAGAAGGGTCTATTGCTGAATCATATATAAATTATTTAGAATCGAGATATGCACTTTGAATCTCGTTAGATTACTCTTTATTTCATCTGCCCTAAGCTAGGATTATCAATCATTCGTTTCATAGTGTCAAAAAAGGCCTGATAGAAGGAATCGTCTTTTGCATAGAGTTTATACAAATCCAACTCTTTTTTCCGTTGTTGGCTCATAACTTCATCTAGTATTTTCTTAAATGCTAAATCGCTGTTTTGTGAATCTTTGTTGTCTGCTACTTTCGATTGATAGTCCGGGTGAGCTTGGATATGCTTACTCAATGTCACAAACTTCATACGCTGGTCTTCTGGTGTTGCATCCCAACCATGAAACCATCTTTCATTGAATGTTCTGATGATTTCATCCAGAGGATCTTCTTCTTCTGTACCACCATGAGCACCTCTTGGATTTGGGTTTTGAGGATCTAATTCGGATTTTGAATCATCTAAACCAATGGAATAGTTAAGTTTGGTTCGTTCTAACCCATATGTAGATAAATCAACTGATTCGAGTAGTTCATCGATCAATTCCTCTTCTTTGGTTTTCACAATTAATTTGGGAATAAGGAATTTCAAGAACCAAAACAGTTTTTCCCACACTATAACCTCATAAGGCATAATGGAAGCCATTTGGCCATAGATTTTCACAAACTGTTTAGCTTTGATTTTAAAGTCTGCTTTATCGTCATCTTCTAATTCTAGTTCTTGATTGAAACGATTAGCGGCAACATCAATGATTGGACTTAGTTGTTGAGCGTCTACATTTTCAAGATACTTCTCTAAAAAGGTTTCTACTTCCGACCATTCGTAAACTGCTGCATCATCTAATGTGCCTTTCAATTCGTGCAGCACATTGATGTCTGTTGCGCCACTTAATGAAGTAGAAGTGTAAAAAGGATCAAAAGAAGCTTTGATGTCGTCTACTTGATTGAAAAAATCCAGAATGAACAAATCTTCTGTTCTCTTACCTAGTTTATCGGCGGAACGATTTAACCTGCTTAGAGCCTGAACAGCTAATACACCTTGTAGTTTCTTATCCACATACATGGTACAAAGCTTGGGTTGATCAAAACCTGTGAGGTATTTATTAGCCACAACCAATATGCGATACTCATCTGAATCGAATTTATCTCGTGTATCCTTTTCCGCAAATCCGTTTAATTCACTTTCAGTGTATTCAACACCATCTACTGTTTTCTTGCCTGAAAATGCTACAGCTATTTTAAAGGGAGTACCTTTATCTGCTAAAATGCGTTTGATGGCTAAATAGTAGCGAATCGCTGATTCAATATTTTGTGTGACCACCATACCTTTGGCTTTCCCTTTCAGCTTTTTGGTATTGTACACTTTGCTAATAAAGTGCTCCATCATAATTTCTGCCTTGGTGGCAATGGTGCGCTTATCTCGTTCCACATAAGCACGTAATTTTTTCTGTGCTTTTTTGGTATCAAAGAGTGGATTGTCTTCAATAGACTTTTCAATTTCATAGTAGCTTTTATACGTAGTATAATTAGCCAATACATCCAGAATAAAGCCTTCTTCAATGGCTTGCTTCATGGAATACAAGTGGAATGGTTTAAACGAACCATCTTCCTGTTTACTCCCGAAACGTTCAAGGGTAGCATTTTTTGGAGTAGCCGTAAAAGCCAAATACGAAGCATTGCCTTTCATTTTTCGGGCTTTCATGGCCTTTAATATCTTGTCTTGGGTGTCTTCTTCCTCTTCTTCATTAGCACTCATTCCCATAGCTTGGTTCATTTTACCTGCTGCTGTTCCGCTTTGCGAACTATGTGCTTCATCAATCACCACTGCAAAACGTTTGTCGCTTAAATCGGCAATGCCATCTACTATGAATGGGAATTTCTGAATAGTTGTAATGATGATCTTTTTGCCTTGTTCCAAACTGTCTTTTAACTCTTTGGATGAAAATGCTGGGGCAACAATGTTTTTCACTTCTGAAAAATCCTTGATATTCTCTCGAAGCTGTTTATCCAATAACCTTCTATCGGTTACAACAATTACCGAATCGAATAGAGGATTTTGGATGCCTTTTGAACCAGGTAATCCTTCACGTTCTGGGTAGGTTTCTATCAATTGATAACTAGCCCAAGTAATGGAATTAGATTTTCCTGAACCCGCGGAATGCTGAATTAAGTAGGTGTGACCTACGCCATTTTTAGAAGCATGATTGATTATTTTACGTACCACATCCATTTGATGGTACCGAGGGAAGAATAGGGTGCGTTTGCTTAAAGAATCTTTTGCTTTGCCGTCAAACCGAACAAAATGCTGAATGATATTGGCTAAACTTTCCTTAGTGAACACTTCTTCCCATAAGTAGGCTGATTTATGTCCGAATGGATTTGGAGGATTGCCTTTTCCATTGTTATGCCCTTTGTTAAACGGGAGGAAGAAAGATTTACTACCATCAAGTTTAGCACACATGTACACTTCATCTGTGTCTACTGCAAAATGTACTATAGCTCGACCAAAATTCAGCAAAGGCTGGCGAATGTCTCGGTCGTATTTGTATTGTTTGATGCCGTGTACTTTGGCATTCTGACCTGTCCATTGGTTTTTAAGCTCTAAGGTGGCAATAGCCAAACCATTGACAAATACCACCATGTCAATTTCTTCACGAGTATTTTCTAGGTTATACCGAATTTGACGGGTAACGCTAAACTCATTTTTGGCAAAATTATCCTTCACCGATTGGCTGCTGCTTGCCATAGGCAATTGATACAGCAAAGTGAAATGGGCATCTTCTACTTCTAAACCTTTACGAAGCAAACGCAGGATGCCGTATTTTTTAACCATACGGTCGTAGCGTTCCAATATTTTTAACTTCCAATCAGCTGAACGCTGTAGCTTTTCAAGCTCTTCTTTTTGGGTTTCTTCTAAAAAGTGCCAAAATCGGTTTTCGTCTAAGGCGTATTTAGCATTAAAATCATTAGTATCCCCAATGTAATAGCCATTGCCTGAACGGTACAAGGCTTGTACTTCTTGTACGGTATTTCCAGCTGCTTTTAAATCTTCTAAGCAAGTACCTGTTAAGGCTTTTTCAATGGCAGCTTCCAGTGCCTGTTCGTTCGTTTTACTTACCATATTAACACACTTTTATTTTACCCGTTACTGCACTGTCTATCAACGTGGTTTTGTATTCTTTCAGCTTTTCGATTTGGGTTTGCTGCAAAAAAATGGCTTGGTCGATTTTGGCGGATTGGGTTTCGATATAGGAAATAATTTCTTCAATTTCATTTTTTGGAGGAACTAAGATTTTAACACCACCCAAATTTTCTCGTGAAAGTTTCGGTTGAGCTGCTCCTGAAATATAGACTGTATAGTCAATCAAACTCAGTAATTCTGCCCAATACCTGAAGCCTGTATATTTTGGCTTTAAAATATGTGCATGATTATTAACCCAATACTTACCTTCTGCTTCAAATGCAAGAGGAGTTGATTTGCTTAATAAATTAGCACCATCTTCTGCGATTAGGATAGTCTTTTCATCAAAAATGTATTCGTTTACATAGTCTATAATTCCACTTGCACCGTAATAAGGATGTTCACCTTGCATTGATTCTCTTTCAACTGCACTTAGTGGAATCCTTCGATGATTTAAGAAGTAAAAAGCATATCTTAAATTCTTCACCTCCCAATGCTCCGGAATCTCTCCAATCCATTCCACGCCACTATCCTTCATTTCAGATTTATGGCGCATTATCCATTGTCCATTGTCCATTTTCAATTTCCCCGTTACCGCATTTTGAATGATGATTTGCTTGCGTTCTTTGAGCAGTTCAATCATTTTTTCTTTTTGGGCAATGACTCGGTCTATTTTGGCGGTTTTGTCGTCTAAGAAATTGGCAATTGCGGTTTGTTCGTAGGCTGGTGGAATGAAAAATGGAATTTCCTTCATTCGACTTTTAGATAAGTCCCATTGCCCAATTCTTACCCCATCCGAGGCTCTACCAAAAAATGCAACATAATTTTTGCTCCTAATGGCTAGGTGAAAAAATCTTGGATCAATTTCACTAGTGAAATCAAAAACATAATAAGCAGGACTCACAATGCCTGTCACCGGTGAAATACCATATGATCCTTGCCAAGCTTTCATTTTGTTCATTCCAAACTGGCCTTCACGAACAACCTTATAACCAGACAGGTCATCAGGTATGAAATTATGATTGCCTTCGTCATCATCTAAGTTTCTTTCAATTACTCCAAGCTCTCGAGTGATAGAAAGTAATGGTAAATCTGGATGATCTTTGATTGATATTGGCTTCAGTAAGGTTCCAAGCTTTCCAAGCGACCACCCTTCAGGAATTTCTCCCAACCATTCAACACCAGAATCTTTATAGGCGGAGTATTTTTGAAATGTTGCTTTTGTTGCTACCATGTCCATATATCAATTGCTTTAGTAGCCAATAAATCAGCTCGTTCTTCAATGGTGTTTTCGTTCCACTGTTCCTTATCCAAAAATGCAGTGGTCATTTTCAAAGAAGAGTACTCTTTTAGCGTTTTCTTTTTGTCATCCCAAGCTTGGTTCCGTAGCTTACTATTCAAGTTTTTGGTAATAAGAGTAAGATTACCAAAGGTCAGTAGCTTCTGCTTGCGTTTATATTTTTCCAATTCGTCAAAGTCTGGTTCTCCCCAATTTTCTTCCCATTTTTTGGGCATCATATGTTCTACAGAAAACGATTTAGATGAAAGCGTTTTAGAGTCGGAATATTCAGAATCCAAGTCTTTCAAAGCAATAATAAACAGCAGTTCACCCGCTTGCTTATTGGAAAGCACACTACTTTTAAACGCTTCTTTTATTTCAAGTTCTGTAGGGAATCGGTTTCCAAACTCTGTGAATGAGGCTAATATTTCTCGCAAATGAGCACTGCTAATGTCAACCGAAGTAGGGTCTTCTTTATCAGTGGGCTTCTCTAAAGCTCTGATGATTTGGATAAAGAGGTTATTGTAGTTCTTAGTAGTGAATTTGCAAATCTGCCTTAATGCCAAGAAGGATTCTAACAAGGCAAATGCTTTGAGCAAATCTTTTTGGTCTGTAATGTTCTTGTACAGGTACAATACCAATGGAAAAATAGTCGTGATTTCAAGGTTTTCCAGTAAGTGAAAAAATCGTTTTTCCGAATCGCTGAACTTGATTTCTACCAGTTCTTTTTCTTGCGGCATTTTTGAATAAATAGTAGCCAAGTTGCTCAGGCGCAACAAAAAGTCCTTTTTCTCTTCTACTGTTTTATCCTTTAAGTACAGTTTGTATTCCTTAAACAAACGGTCGAGGCGTATCTCTTTTTTGGTTTCGATAATTAAAAAGCAGTAGAGCAACAATTCCATGTTATCACGCTTCACTCTACCTGATGAACGCTCAGTGCTCCAATACTCAACTTGTTCTTCGTCATTTTCAAATACTGCCAACCATTTGCTGTCATAAAGTTCTACCAATGAAGGTTCTTTGAACATGTAGTTCTTGAGCAGTTCACCAATAGTGAGCCTAACGCCTAAAGAGTTGATAGTGTCAAATATTTCCTGTTCGTCATCACCTTTATCGAGAAGCATACTAATGACAGGAATTTTGTGCAATAGCACCTGTTTGAGCATTTCTCGCTTCTGGTCATTGATATCTGTTAGTTTTTCATGAAAATAGCTGTACGCTTGAAGAATAGAACTGGAATCTTCCTTGGTAATGGTTTCTGGGGCTTCCATCACTTTTGAGAAATTTGGGGCGTCAATACGGCTGTGACGCATTCTATAATGGCGTTTGCCATAGCTATCTTCAAACCACAACAAACTCTCTAAGCTATTTTTTAGATTAGGTAGTTCACCTGAAACTGTATCGGCAAGTGCTTTTAAGAAAATGGAAATGGTTGTCAATCGCTGTTGACCATCAATTAATTCCACCACATTCTCACTTAAGTTTCTGCTTTCCTTTTGTTTGGTGATGATTGTACCAATAAAATGTTCGCTGTTGTCCCCCTTTTCGTAGGCTTCCAGTTCGCTGAGTAAATGTTCCCAGAAAATCAACCAATTCTCTTCTGACCATACATAAGCTCGTTGGAAAAATGGGATTTCATATTGTAAGCTGCCTTGATAGAAGGACTGCAGTTTTTCTTTATTCGCGTTAATCATTGCAATGCCAAAATTTCTTTGATTAGACCTTCATTTAATTCTTCCAATTCCAGTATTTCCGAACTTACTTCTTCAATAGGTCTTAGTGGCTTGTGTTGATAGAAATACTTATTAAAGCTGATTTCATAACCAATTTTGGTCTTGTCTAGATCAATCCAAGCTTCCTCCACATGCGGTTTTACTTCTCGTAAGAAATACTCGTGAATGTTTTCTGCCAAGGGCACGCTTTCGCTATCACGCAGGTCGGTTTGGTTTTCGTAAATGATGTATTCATTTGGCTTTCCACTAGGGTAATAGCCGTAGTCGGGTAGCTGTTCTTTAGTACAATCCAAATGATGCAGCAATTGGTCGAGCTTGTCGCCTTGGAGCTTTTGTGTTTTCTTGATGACTTTTTCGGCTGCTTCATCATACCAGCTTACAGCGTTAAGAATTACATTGATCTTTGCAGCAGATATCTTTATCCCTTCTTTTTTAAGGAAATTCAATACCAGATTTCTAAACACATTGAAGTCATTAAATTCCCCTAAACCGATTTCCTGCATAAGCTGCTTAGCTATGTTAAGTATATCACGGTATTTTGTCCAATGTTCGGGTTTAGTAAGTTCAGTTCTATGTTTAGAACTCAAATTCAAATCGTTCGCTTCAGCCCATTCCAAAATCGCTTTAACATGATCCTTCAGGTTAGTATAAACTTCCTCCCCAAAAGTCTCATAAGCCCATTCCATAGGCTCTCGAATGGATTTGTCAAACCTTAATTCCGCAATACGTTCAGCAGAAAATTGAGCTTTCAGTCTAGCAGGACGGTCAATGGTTACTTTGTAATATCCAAAATCAGAGTTGTCAAAAACTTTGGCTGCCAAACCATCTTCGCCTTGCCGTTCGACCGTTTCGAAATTGGCATAAGCCTGCTGAATTTCTTTGATGTGGTCAGCTGTCAGTTCACAGTTCTTGTTGCCCAGATTCTTGCGCAGTTTGGCAAATCGCTGTGAAGCATCAATGAGTAATACTTTTCCTTTTCGTTTCGCTTCTTTGTTGTTATGCAACAACCAGATATAGGTGGTAATGCCCGTATTGTAAAACAGGTTGTTGGGCAATTGAATGATGCAGTCCAACCAATCGTTTTCAATGATATGCCTACGGATATTGCTTTCACCACCACCTGCATCACCCGTAAATAAGCTAGAACCATTATGCACAGAGGCAATTCGTGATCCCAACGGACTCTGGCTCGTAGATTTCATTTTATTGACCATTTCCATCAAGAAAAGTAATTGGCCATCAGATGAACGAGGGGTGGCATCAGCTTCTTCTTCAGTTCCCCAATAATCTTTTAAGGAGATTACAAAACGAGGATCAATGATGTCTTTGCCGTCTTTGATGTATTTCAGTTCACTGCTCCATGATTTTCCGTATGGAGGATTGGAAAGCATAAAATCAAACGTGTTTCCAGAAAATTCATCAGTCGAAAGGGTAGAGCCAACACGAATATTCTCGGGATTGTTCTCCTTAATCATCATGTCGGACTTACAAATGGCGTAAGTCTCGTCATTGATTTCTTTACCGTACAAGTACACATCACCAATTGCCCTTATTTCACCTTCTTCATCTTTGATGAAATTCTGTGATTCGGTTAACATTCCGCCCGAACCACAAGCTGGATCATATATAGTCATTACAGGTGGCAATTGGTCTTTGATGGGGTCAAAAACGATGTGTGTCATGAGGTCAATTACCTCACGAGGGGTAAAATGCTCTCCAGCTTCTTCGTTGTTTTCTTCGTTAAATTTTCGAATCAGCTCTTCAAACACATAACCCATTCCCAAATTTGAAAGTGGCGGTAGCTTTCTACCGTCTGGGTCTTCCTTTTCAAAAGGAGTGAGGTTGATGTGAGGCGAAGTGAATTTTTCCAATACGTCCAACAACACGTCTTTGGATGACATATGTCGGATTTGGCTTTTCAGTTTGAACTTATCAATGATCTCTTTCACATTAGGGCTAAAGCCATTAAGATAATCTTCAAAATTGGCTTGTAGTATCTGCTGACTGTTTGTGGCAGTATCGTAAAGGCGTTGTAATGTCCATTCGCTGGTATTGTAGAATACATATCCACTTGCGTCTTTCAATCCATTCTCATCCCATTCAGTAAATCCTGCCTCATCTCTTTGGAAAGCCAATTCTTCCATCACGGCTTCTTTGGTTGGTTCGAGCAAAGCGTCTAGCCTGCGCAATACCACCATTGGAAGAATTACATCTCGGTATTTTCCTCTTACATAAACATCTCTCAGGCAATCGTCTGCGATTGACCAGATGAAGCTTATTAATCTATTGTGTACGGATTGGTTCATTTAATTTCTGTTGTGCTTATTGCCTAATCTTTAGAATAAATGCCCATATTTTGAGCAAATTCAATCAAAATTGTAGTCTCGTTTGTCGATGATTTTGTATTTAACAATGAAGTTTCTCATATCTGAACTTCTAAGACCTTGTAATTCTTATTTCTTAATCACTTCATTTATGTATATATGATAGAAGTAAAATGAATAAATTTCATCTACTATCAAAGTTTGTAATAATGATAAATCGTAAAAATAAAGGATGCTATCATTGTTATTTTAAATAACTAAGCTAGTTAAATTATTTTTACTCTAAACCCTCATAATAGAAATCCTTGCCCGATGACCTTGGCAAAAACCTAACGGTTCTAGCTAAGTATACCTAACCACTTTGACAAGCATATCGTAAATGAAGGTAGTTTCTCCAACTTGATACACATGGTACGCATGATCGTTCTTATTGCCTATTTCTAGAATAGCTGTTTCCCCTGAATCAGGCTCTATATAAGTATCTTTTTCGTTTGAGTATATGTGATGTCTGGTTTAGTTTACTCCCTTAAAGTACAGTAGGAGAGCGTGTGACCGCGAATGTTGGTTAACTAAAAGTAAGATTGATAATTTATCCGATGAAAAGTTTAGCGCTTTAGGTATTAGAGAATAATTCATTAATTGAACTATAATCCTCTATCGGCTATAACTGGGGCTAATTTTAACGCATATCGGGATTCAGTGGCGGAACTATCATTACTTCCACAAGGCAAGCGATTTCTACTGGATCAATATCCTGGTGCCGTGTTTTCAGTCTTCGGTTTGCAATCTTTCTTTAACTAACAACTCACCCATTCCTTTCCAAAAAGTGAGTATTACCTCGTACTCTTTCTAAGGTGTGTGCTTTGGTTAGGGTTCCTTTTCCGTAGCGGTTGTTAATTTGATCAATGGCTTTGAAGCGTTCTAGTTCTTTGGCTTCATCGGTAAAGAATAGATTAAGTTGATCGGTCTTGTCAATCTCTTTAGTGCCGATGATAATATTCCGAATCTCCATTCCTGCTTTACACGCTGCTACAATGGCTGGAAGTATTCTGTCCATAAGAGCTTCAAAGACAAGCTTGTCAATATTAGTATAGCCATCTACGGCAAAACGAAAACCTACTCCTGGTTGATCGGTATTATTGAATCCGAACATCCCACTAAAGGAGCTCGCTTTAATTTCGTAGGCTCTGAGTCGATAGCACACTTGTTCTACGGCTATCGCAAACTCTCCTTTGATTTGCTCCACATCACAAGAACCTTCAGAAAAAGTATGACCATAACTCACTCCCCATTTGGGTGTGTAGCTGTCATTCTCTTCGAGCACTCTGGCTTGGTCTTGTCCCGTAATGGTTTGATAGAGCATCTTTCCAAAGTTGGCTCCAAAAAGACGCATAAACGTTTTCTCGTTCCCCTTATCTACCACATCTCCAATCGTACGAAATCCTTCTGCGAGTATATGCTCATATCTTCTACCACCCACTCCCCAGACTTCATCAACATCTAATGGATAGATATAGGCTCGTTCATCTTCTTCGGTAATAATAGAAGTAATGCCTTTGGGCTTGTCTAGACTACTGGATAGTTTCGCATAGGTTTTACTCCGAGCTATACCAATAGAGCCATACAAGTTGGTTGCCTCGAACACTTTGTCTTGGACACTTTTTGCAAAGTCTCGGATCTTCGATTCAGGCTTACCCAGAAGGAAAGAAATATCCATAAAGTACTCATCCATGGAATAGCGCTCTACGGTATGCGAGCATTGCCTAAAGATGTAATGCACTTGTTTCGAAATAGCCGTGTAGGTAGTGTAATCCACTTGTTTCATGCACACGAACGGACAAATTTTATAGGCTTCTAAAGCGCTCATTCCCGTCTTAATACCAAAGGCTCTAGCTTCATAGGAAGAGGTCGCTACAATCCCTTTTACTTGACCATTCTCTTTTCTCCATCCTCCGATAATCAAAGGCAATCCATACATCCGATTTCGTAGCTGTTCTACTTGAGCGTAAAAACAGGCGAAGTCGAAATGAAGATACAACCGCTCTTTTTTAGACCGGTGTTGATGCTCAGGATACACGGTGTTATAGAGGGTGATTCTATGTACATCGTTCTCTGGCTGGTAAGAAAAGTCTTTTTTAGTGGGCATTTATTTCGCTCATGTGTTGATATGTATAATATATGTGTATAGTTTAAAACGACCAACCCAATTTGGTCATGAATAAGTATCCTTTAGTAGAAATCTTAGTATTCTTTTGCAGGCACAGTAGGCTCGACAAACCTACATGGAGACCAAAGTATGTGAAGCACTTAAAACGCATTCGCAGTTGCTACAGCAAGGTAGAAGGCGGTATTCGAAAGTCTTTTTATACCATAGAAACCAAGGAAGGCACGATCTATGAACTTGAGTTTGACCAAGAAGAACTATTATGGTCGCTACTGAAGACGGACGAGCAAAAAGATCTACTTGTGGATAGAGTACTGGTGCAAGTGAAGCGACACAAGTACCTGCCATCGGATGCGCATCGAATGGTGCCATTACGCTTCGAGATCATTGACAAAGAAGCCGTAGAAAGAAAGAGTCCGATTGAGATGGCACTCATCGACAGATTAAGGCCGTACCGCTTTCTAAGAGGAAAACACAACTCTATACAGGTAAGCAGGATTGAAAGCGCTCATATGGAAAATACGATGATTACAAAGCATCTCCACTACGTAACAGAAGACACCGACGAACGATTCTATCATCTCGTGTACACCTTAGACCAAATGGACTGGCGCTTTATGCAAGAGGTAGATAAAGAGTATTTATTTGTGAGGTAGGCTAGAATAAACTTGCAGGCTCAATCAAGCTTGGATTGTTATTCCTGACATTTCCGACTTCTTTTGAGACGATAAAAGCCTCTAGCGCATCATCAGGGTATGGCCGTAATAAGTCTTTAAGGTATTCATTGGAGTGATTAGGGTTCAGCCAATCACTAAACTCAGTAGGATGCAGGAAGGCCGGCATACGATCATGAATATCCTTCATTAGATTATTGGGTGAAGTCGTGATGATAGAATAGGTTTTAATCTGTGAATCATCATCGAGACTAAGTTCGGAATAGATTCCAGCTGCCCCAAGTAACCCACCATCTTTGGGCTTAATGAGAAACGGAGTTTTATTCCCCTTCGAACCTTTCCATTCAAAGAAGCCATTCATAGGAATAATGCAGCGCTTTGATTTAAAAGCTCGAGTCCACATAGGTTTTGGGCCGATGCTATCATCTCGAGTATTAACGGGAGTAAAAGCCTTTTGCCCTGGTTTAGGTTTCCAGCCAACAAATCCCCAACTCATATCTTCAAGAACTCGAGCGCCATCACCATTAGCATAAGCGACAGGCATCCGATGGGTAGGAGCTACGTTATAATTGGGCTCGATAGTCCTATCTCTTTCCAACGTACCAAGAAAGTGATCTATTTCATCTAGCAGTTTAAATAAGGCGTAACGTCCACACATAGAAAAGAAGGTTTATGAGCATTTAAACCTTAATGTGATAAAAATTAAGTGGAATTGCTAATGGGTTGTTAATCTCAATTTAAAAGAGAAGCTCTCGCTTCTCTTACATCATTCGGCTTCTACGTTTTACCGTTCCCTTTTTAGTGTCATCTTTAAAAAGAGACCAAAGCCAAATTCCAATAACGGGAATCATCATAATGGCAAAAAAAGCAAGATCGAAAGATCCTTCACCTGTCTTTACAAGCAAATCTCCACCATCCATCCACATGTCCCCGATTTCACGGCCATTATCTACAGGAATGGTGAGCCATAGACCAATTATTGTCCAAATGATAGTGAAAATGATTTTATAGATGTGTTTTTTCATATTCATGTGATTTAAAGATTACTGCTCATAGTATGGAACACGGCAACACCTGTTTTTTCATTGTAGGCAACTAAACAACCTGCTCTCTGATTTTGATCAAATCCGTTTAGAACGATAAAGGTCATTACCGTGCCATTTTCATCCGTCCATCCGCCAGTTACATTTACTATATCTAAATGATTATTGACGATTAGATTCACTTTTGAGCGAAACGTCGAGCTACTAATAGGAGTAGGAAAGGTGAGTTTTATTTGTTGAATTGTATTACCTGTAGATAATAATTTAATTGTAGGTAGACTTATTACGCTTCCATTAGAAGTACTCCATACTTGGTGAGCAAATTTACTCGCTAGTTTTTTGTGCTCAGATGTTACATCTATTTGCCCCTGTGCATGAACCATTGGAGAGATAAAGAAAAGAAATGCTATAATAATTGAGATTTTAATAGTTAACATCAGTTATATCTTAAATTTTACAATTACATTAGCTGGAGAGTCGCATATAAAACTCAAGTACCTCGGGTTAGCTGATTCATCCATGAGGCTAAAAACGCAATCATTATCTGGCTCCGTAGCTGAATATGTATAGTACACAGTTACAGGAAATCCATTTGGATTCACCCATTTTTCCACCCCATTCTCTTTTACGAAATATAAGGAAATGCGTTCATTTGTATGGGAAAGGCCGATAGCGATTCCATCTTCTTTTATATATATGGTGAATTCTTCGTAAATATTATCATAGAAGAACGTCTCCCCACCTGTGGTAAACTCAAAAGTTTCTGGTAATGGGATTGTTATTTCTTGGAGATCAGTTCTTTCAACCTTAGAAGTGGGATCTAAATTGGTTTCGATTTTTTGACTGGCTTCAATTGAAGGTTGTTCCTCTTTGCTTGAATTACATGAGAGTGTTATTAGTAATGGTATAATTAACAGGTATTTCATTTGTATTAGATTTTGATTGAAATTAATATCCATACTATAGTATGGATAGTCAAGATGTTTTTTACTGCATGTTCCTTCATGAATACAAAGGAAGAAATACAGAATGCTCTATCAGTTGTGATTAAGCGCCAAAGAGATAAGAAAGGGATATCTCAATTTGATTTAGCGGTTGGAAGCGATCTTCATAGAACGATGATTGAGTTCATCGAACGCAGAAAAAGAATGCCGACTATTCACTCTTTTTTAAAGATTGCAGAAGCCTTAGATACTTCTCCTAGCAGCTTGATGAAAGAGCTGGAAGAAGAGTTAAGTAAGAAGTAATAGAAGGGTCTAATCTCTAGGCTTCATTATTCTTATACCAAATTCAGTGGTTAAGTGGGCAAATATCCCAACTCTTCTTTGAGAAAAAGTTATTTTTATGAATTGCCGAAGAAATAATCTTTCTAGGAAAAGTTTTAGCGAATCCTCGTCACTTAGCCACTGTGGAGAAAAATCTAAATTTGTTGCACTTCAAACTTGAATCTAGATTAACCTGCGTTTCTTGCAATATCTTCTAGTAATTCTTTTTCTGATTTCTTGTATGGATGATCTGGGGAGAGTTCAAAGGTTCCATCTTCATTTATTTCATATGTCAATAAATCATTGTTTAAAATGCTGTACTTTCTTTTTTGATAGTGTGTACATTCACAAACCGCAAATAATTGAAAATACTCTTCTACAACTGCGCTATTTACAGCTACATTGAAACCACGTAAATCAGTTTTGACACTTGGATAAATAACACCGTCAAACCCCATGTTAATGATGCATTCTGTAAAAAGCGCTGTTATCTTATACTCACTCTCATTTTCTATCGGATACTTAGAAAATTGATTTGAAATAAATTTGTTAAATCTAAGAATCTGGTCACCATATTCTTTTTTTTCACTTACTAGTTTATCGAATACATCATTCATATCAGCAAGAATTGGGCTCTCAGAACTTAATTTAGAGAAATCAAAAGGACATATAAGGTTTAATTGTTTGCCGGGATAGAAGCGAGCAAAAGTAACAGTCTCTGTTTTAATTTCTTCAGGCTCGGAAAAATAAATATTGCTTATTTCACACATGGCCGTAAATCTCTCTACTGGTTTATCGGTGTCATCATTAGCAGGGTAGGGATCAAATACTCCATACATTATATTTAAATGTGGATTGCTAGCTCTTCCAAAACCAGTATTATATTCTTCTGGTTTATACCATACTTCTTGTGTTTTTACGAATCGTTTATTGTTTTCATTTAGCCGAGCTCTTGTAATTGGAAAGTCTTCTGGAATCGGATATGAAACCACAGGAAATGTATTAAGTCTTTTGAATATATTGTATATCTCTCTTTCTGCTGAGTCATTTGCTAGGTCTAAATCTTCTAGCTGGCTTATAAGACTATCAAACTCTTCCTTTGCTGGAAACATGAAATAAACTTTGGTTAACCTATCGACCCTGCGTTTAAGCGGCGAAGGGTTTTCGGTTTTTGTGAAAGTAACAGAATTAATTAGTTACCTGAAAATTAAATTATGCGGAGCCAATACCCGAGTCCGACTTAAAACGCTTGTTATACAGCTACCCTGATTAATGTTGCAATTACACCAATACCTAACAATGAATAACTGATCACAAGTAACTTCTTTGAATTACGATTTAAAGAAAAAACAAAAAGGGCTGTAATACCAGCAGAAATTATTCCTTGAACTAAAGCTGTCAAGGCATAGATAGTAGCACTTTCGTAATACCAGTATTTACCCACCATAGAATCTGAACCAAAATAGTATTTATCGATGGTTTCTGGATTAGCAATCACACCAATGTTTATCCATTCACTTAAAAAAAGTATAGCAATTATAAGTGAAAGGATGAGTCCCGGAAAAACAGCCCATTTTGAAATTATTTTATTCACGACTAAAGTATTTACAAGCTGTATAACGACCCAGCGCATAACGGGCGCGGGGATTATGAGTTAATAAAGGGCTAAAAATTTAAAACAAGGAACTTCAGAAACCAACGGCACGTCCGCGTCCCCAGTTGATGCGCTTGTTATAGAGCGTACCTATTAATATTACAAATTATTATCCATCTCAAATTTGACAATTACATATTGAGCCATACCCTGATGTGAAGGTCTTCTATCATTTTTTAAACAGTAGCTATGTATTTCATTTTTCGAAATAAGGTTATCATAAATAACATTTTTTTTAACGTAATCTTTCGGAACCCAACCGATAAAATGTTCTTTATAAAAGACTTTTACAGCATTGGTGTCATATTTATTATCTGGATCAGGATATAATTTTAATGGAGCACCTACAATAAGTTCTTTCCAAACGATTCTTTTTACATCATCATCTAAATGGGCATAACCTGCAACATTAAATTCACCTTTAATTTTTTTCGATTTACCTCTTTTTGCTTTCGTTTCTACAATATTCCCATCTCTTATAAGCTCAACATTTAATTCAAGTGAGTTTCTGCCTAGTTTATTTAATGATACATTAATATCGAAACCAGAATAATATGCTCTAACTATTCTAATAAGTGGTTTTTTTGAGTCATATATTTCTTCTGCAATACCAACTAAGTTGTTGTTATAAGTCACACCAACAGACCAAAACATATCTTGATAGTATGAAGCTTTTTCTCTGAAAATTAAATTAAAACTACCAGCCTTATCTAATTTTATTTTTTTCTTTAATGGAATTTCTAATACGAGCTGGCCTGACCGTGGGGAATACTTTTTATCCAAAAAATCTTTTATTTCCTTATCAAAATCGTGGTCTGGTAGAGGGGCTGTTCTGAATTTTAAATCATTACTTTTATTAAATGAAAAAACCTTCTTAATTATATAGAAGAAAAACATCAATAAAAATATTACCCAAAAAATAGTACTCATTTAAAAATGGAATTAAGTATAGCTCTATAACATAATATTATCCGAACGACGGTTTATTAGGGCGAATGGGGATAAACCCTATTCAGCGCCCGTAGAATCATCTTTTCGGTTTATTTGGGACATTATACGAACAAGAGTTCGGATAAGCTGTTCGTATAAAATCCATTGATAAGTGTAAGGAATTAATTCCTCAACTCTCTTACAAGTTAATACTTCCAATTAATAAATCAATACCAATGCGGGTAAATCAAAATACTTAGAAGCACTATTAATACTTCTATTCAACCTAAAGAAGAAGCATACACTTCTCCTTCGGAGCCTAAGCTCCATTCAATGCAAACTCAGTTGGAGTCTTGTATCCTTCGCGTTCGACAACCCTTTGATAGGTTCCAGAAGGTTTTAGCTCAAAGTACGCTACCTGATTCTTAGCGTCCTTATATGGAAGAACGGATTCGATGTTGGCGTATACCTTCCCATCTTCTACTTCATTGTGAACCACAAGAATATTACAGCTCATCCCGATGTAGGCTTCTAAATCTACGCCTTCTTTGAGCTCGCTAGCTTCTAGTTTGTGTCCTCGGAAGCGTTCTAGATCCTTGCGTAGATTTGATTTCTCATGGAGGCTCCATGTATATCTTTTTGCTAAGATATAATGGTTTCCTTCCTCATCCTGAAGTTGTGTTTCAAAGACTAGAGAAAGCTTATGTTTGGTGCCGAATTTCGACTCTTGATGTCCAAGGTCAACAGCGTCAACAAGGACTGCGCTGTGTAACCCATCTGGACAGAGTGGAAACTCTTTTTCTTCGTCTTTTATAATTAAGGGCATGATTGCCTCCTGTTTTAATGGACGGTAAACCGTCGGGTTGATGTTTGTTTGATAAAAGATTTACACAGCTCTGGGTGTGCTTTGCGGATAGCGGTCGTATCCAGACGGTTCTGCGAGGTCGATTTCCACTTTATAAGTGGTTTTCCTGCACAAACTAGCTGCTCGGACTCACCCAGCACTTCTTTTAACAGCGTCTTGAGATACTCTTCGCTCTTTTCAATCTGCTCTTTGCGATCTCGAATTTCGAGTAGCTCTGAGTAAAGTTCATATTGAGCTGGAGTCACCTCTTTTGTCGTGCCGTCCTCTGAGTCCGGATATAGAATTAGACAATCCTCCCCGTTTATAGGCTCGGGGCGAATATCATTAATAATATGTTTTGTCCACCATTCAACGGCTTTTACGAATAGGTCATCAATAAGCTCTTGATTCCGATTAATAAGAATAGGTTCATGGAATATTCCAGAATCTCTTTCCATGATTGCTAAATATCCATATTCATATCCTGTTAGGAATAAATACCATTGCAGTTGAAATTCCCAGCTCAAAGAATGAGAATTCTCTTCATTTTTCAACATTTGAGAAGACGTGCTTTTTATTTCAAGTACGCCAGGCCCCTTATGCAATCCCGAAGAAACAATTTGTCTATCGATATTACCTTTTAGAAATGGGAAACCCTCACATTCATAAGCATCAGAAATATTTCGGACTTTTAATCCAGTTGATAGAGTGAATTTTTCCGCAATCACTGGTTCTAAAATATGTCCCATTTCTGTAATTGGCGTTGAACCCTGAGGTTCCATTCGTCCTGTTTTAATCATCCAGAGCTGTAACGGTGTTTGAAATTTGGATTTTCCAAACGCTGATGCAAGCTCACTTCCGCCCAAAAAAGTTCTTCGATTTTTTACCCATTCAGCCGAAGGGATGTTGTCTAATAGTTTTGTTGACATAGTTTTTTTGTTATGGTGTTAGAAATAAAAAAGCCCTCCGATGTTACTCGGAAGGCTTGTTAGGTTGATCTTCGTTGGAAGAGTCTGGTTTGTCGGGTAGTAGTACTACCTTTAAAATTACTCGAAAGAGTTCGGATACGGCATCTACTAGTTCTTTCATTTTTTCTTACCTCCGGTGATCACAATTATCACAATTTGAAGGATTAGTTTTGGTAAACTCATAGGGCAAATACCTTACTCACATTTTCTTGGTATTTAGCCTGAAGACGAGGCTCCATTTCGTGAGAAATGTGATTGGTCAGCCTGTTGAGGAGTTTCCATTGAGTTATGCGCCCAACTTCTTCTTCTGCGATACACTGCTCGGCAAGGCGTTTGGATATCTTGGTAGATACGCTCTCTACGAGTTGTTCGTCCACGCGAAGCAGTTCCAATCGATTAATACGCTCCTGAATTTCAGGGAAGTATTCTCTTGCCTCAGCAAGCTTTTCGCCAAGATTCTCGAAGGAGAAACCAGAGGTGTGACGGGAATAATATTTGGAAAGTATTTTCCCGAATACCATACCGTTTGTGCAGATAGCACGAATAGCCCCAAAATAGAAGCGAACGCCTTCCGACTGATCATACGAATTGTGAATGAATGCTGATAAGGCAATATCAGATTCACGATCTCTCAGCTTGAGTTCAGGAAAAGTAATCTGTAAGCGCATTCGTTCATTACTCACAAAGGAATGCGAAGGGTCAATTCTAAAAGATTGCCCGCACGTTGCAAGCTCACGAAGTAATTTATCAATCAGATCCGAATTCTTCACAACCTTGTAGGAGTTTTTCACAATGGAGATAACTTCATTAGTGTCTTCTCGCACAATAGCTTTATAGCCATTAGGCAGAAAAGTATCGGTATTTTCAAGGTTAATGATTGGCGATTTAAAGTCGTCTACAGCTACTGTTCGCTCAGTAACAGGGAAACAGAAAGGTTCTAATTTCATTGGTTTGGGATTAAGAGTTCATAGCATTAGTGCTATTGTTCTTATACCAAAATAATAGCTTGTATTAGGTATAAGAGGTGAAATTATAGACATCGTCTTCACCATCTTGATATGTGATTAAAGGAATCTTTTTTTTATAGAAATTTCATCCCAATCTATCTAAATACACTCTAATTATATGCCTTACAAACTGTTTTATACTGACTTGCAATTTGTAATATGAATCGTTACCTAACAAATGCTTTCTAATCACATAAATTTTTCATTTTGGCTTTAGCAACAAATTTCTATGACCTCAATATGATTCCTCAGGAGTTCAATGTTAAAAGAACTCCATATAGCGAAGAAACTTTAAACTCACTCCGAACAGAGCATAATAGTACTCATTCTTTTTTTAGACACGAAGATTGGATTTATATATCGCCAATGCTAGAAGATGTAGAAATCGGTGATTATGTAAGATTGGAAACAAGTAAAAACCCTGACGTTGTTTTAGGTTTAATTAGACACATTTTTTTTAGAAAGTTTCGCGCTAGTTTTAATGATCGAGAAGTTCAATCGTTCTATCCGTTTAGGTTTTTTTCTAGTAATCAGAAAGATGATATCGTTCATGATTTTTTAGATTCTGATTTACAAAGAAGGCTTGCAAGAAAAAAAATGATTGAAATTCAATTTAGGAAAATTGATCAAGGAGATGAGGTAGTCTTTGGTGCAACTATAAACATCAAATATAAATGGCTATTTGATATTAGTTGTGATGAATTGATAAAAGAGGGGTATAACCTTATTGGTACAGAAGTACTTGAAAGAGAAACTCTTGAAGGATTAGAGGATATCATTGCACCTGACGAATCTCTTGTTGGTACAGTTTTGGATATCAATGAAGATGGAACCGCACTATTAGAAACTAATGAGGGTACAAAAAAATATCAGCTAGTAGATTTATACCTACATAAAAGTACTTCGAATATTGACCAGTATTTGTCCTTTAAATACGGAGAAGAGAAAAAGGAAACCATTATCGAGAATATGAAAAGGAAAGACTATTCTCGCCGTAATGCCAAGCATTATAAAGAAGAGATTGATAAAATAGTTGCACTTCTTTCAAAAATCGAGTTTATCAATAAGGATCGTTTTTACTTTAAAATTAATTCGGCTTCTCACACCTTTACGAATTCTTATGAAATTGAAGATCCAAGTCTCATTTTTGATCAGCTCCCTGGAAAAGGTCATAAGTTTGCAACCTACGGCTTGAAAGAATATGGGCCTTATGACTCAAATATTTTTGAAAGAAAATCTTTGCAGATATTGGTGATTTGTACATCTCAGAATAGAGGGGTCTTCACAAGTTTCTTAGCGAAACTTCAAAATGGGGCACCAAATTGGAATAATTTCAATGGTGGAATGCAGAAAAAGTATAGCTTACATGAGATTAACTTTCATACTATTGAGACTGATTCAATAAATAGTGATCTGTACTTAAAAGCAGCAAAGGAATATATTGAACAGAATGGTACTCCTGACTTTGTAATAGCAGAAACCTCAGAACAGGTTAAAAGGTGGGAAACTAGGCAGAACCCTTACTATACTCTCAAAGCCTATTTATTATCAATGAGCATAACTTCTCAGTTTGTTAAAACAGAGAATCTGAGAAATGACTATTCGTTACAATATGTTTGTGATTCTATCGCTCTTCAAATCTATGCTAAACTTGGGGGGATTCCGTGGTTACTCCCTGCTAGTACCTCAATTGATCATGAAATAATTGTCGGCATTGGAAGTAGCATTCAGAGAAATAATCATTTCGCCTCAAATGAAAAATCCAGAATTGTTGGAATTACAACATTCTTTAGTGGTGACGGAAAGTATTTACTTGGCAATACTTTTCAGGATGTTCCTTACGAGGAGTATTTTGATGAACTCTTAAAGAAACTTCGTCAAGCAATAAATCATTTATCTGATGAATATGGATGGACAGATAATGATGTTGTGCGAATCGTCTTCCATGTTTTTAAGCCAATAAAAAATGTTGAGGCCGAAGTTGTTGAGGAACTAATTGCAGAGTATCCTCAATTCGATATAAAATTCTCATTTATTACGATATCTGAGTTTCATCCCTTTATACTTTTTGACACTCAAGAATTTGGTAGCAAAGGAAAAGGTGAGTTTGTACCCAAAAGAGGTACAAACCTAAAGATTGATGACTATACTTGCCTACTTCAGCTAAAAGGTCCAAAAGACATAAAATCTGTAGCCCATGGATTTAGTCACCCCATTCAGATAAAGATTCATGATCACTCAACATTTACCGATCTTTTTTACATCGTAAAGCAGGTGTACTATTTCACAAATCTATCTTGGAAAGGATTTTTTACAACTCATCAGCCAGTTACAATCTTATACTCACAGGATATAGTTAGAAAACTAACTCAGTTGAAAAAGATTGACTATTGGAATCCTGAAATAGTGAATACAAAGATGAAAAAAGAAAAGTGGTTCCTTTGATATTTGAAAAAGTAGATATCGAAAATATAGAGGCCGACCGTTATCTAAGTTTTTTACGAGATTTTCTTTTTGAAGATCAAATAACGATTGGTTTTGAAACAAAAGAAACCGACCTAAAAGACATTCTAGTAAATTGTTTGCTTTGCATTAAGAATAACGATGAGAAAGGTTTTAGTAATGCTTATGGTAAAGCAAGTAGGAGAACTCCTAAACAAGGTTCTGACTGGATTAACAATCCGCTTTTATTCTTCTCTGTATCCATAGGTTGCAAAAAATTTAATCAAGATTTCTCATGGCTTATAAAGTGCATTTATGTCTCAAGTTCAAACTCTTCAGTACAACATAAAAGATTCCTTGGCACGACCAAGGACTTTCTTCAAGGTAATTATTCTAATCTTGCCAATTATTTACCACTACAGCTTGTTCTCATGCATTTTTCAGGTGTCCAATTCTCAGATATTAATCTATTGGAGACTTCCTACAAGCAAATCGTCTCACAAAAGAATGAATACTTTGAATCCCCTCTGTGGAAGTTGATCGATATTAGGGCTCTTCAAATAATTCTAAGTAAAAGTGAAGTTCCAAGTCTTGATAGGAAGAGAAAATTGGAAAGATTTTTGGGAGTTTTCAATAGACGGGCAGAATATCTAGCTGTATTTTTTTCCGCTTTGATAAGCTCAGTGATTACTGTATCACTTATAGTCATATACAAATTCTATTGGGATCCCGCTCTAGCTGATTCAAAAATTCTTACATTTTTAGGAGTCGGTGTTGGTGGGTCTCTAGTGTCCCTAGTCTTTTATACTTTAAAAATCTTTGGATTCTTAAAAGGTTTGATAAAGAATTATTTCGGGGCTAAAATGCTCAATGATTAAATATCATAAACATAATTTAGGTATTTGCACGAAACCCTATTAGGTCTTTAATATTTCGGACAAAAAAAATTCAGAATCCGATACCGGGGGGGGGTAGGTTAAAAAAAGGGGGGTGGGTTATGGTACCTAAATCCGCAAGATCGAAATTAACTCGAGAATTCAGCCTAACCTCCTGAAGGAAGTAGGCTTACTATAGTTAATCATCCACAAACGTTTGAGTAATTCGTAGGGGTAAATTGGCATAAATATCGACGTCAACATCCTCTCTTAGAGCACGAGCTCGCCCAGAAGCTTGCAATAATTCGGCCTCAATGAGGCTCAGCTGAATGTATTGAAGACGTTTATTATCAAAGGTATTAAAGTTAAACCGGAACCCGCCTCACTCGACCATTTGCATTCTAAAGCCTCGATTAAATGCATCCACATTTATCCCTAGTACTTTACCAATTAGTAAGTACACCGCATTATTTTTATGTGGGCATCCAAGAACATTGATGGACTTCCCGGTATACTGATTGTATCCAGAGCAGTTTCCAAATCACATATCAGGGGCAGAATTGTCTATCTGCTCGTTGAAGCTCTTAAAGGTAATGGTAGGCCGGTCATTTAGTTTTGCGTTGGCCTGGTCTAATCGTTGCGCTAATGAATTTCTGGAATATGAATATTTGGTGTGCTGAGTAATGTGCCCACGGTGAGTTACATCCGTAATATCTATAACGGTTACACGCTCTCCGTAGAGATCTTTATATATTTCAACAGGAATAGTAGCGCTCATAATGATAATTTTTTTGTCAGTCGGGAGATCCTCCTTATGTACAAAGTAGATTATATCTCTATCTGATTCGTCTTTGTAGAAGTATCTACAATTCAAAAATTTGATGATGTTACTGTCGATGCCTTCAGTCTGCATAATAAACAGTCACTCGTTAGAAATATCAACTTTGAATTCTTCGGATAGGGTAAGAATTTCTCCCTCTTCTATGCTTTCTAGATAGCGTTCGAGGGAAAGAAGACGGGTGGTATAATGGCCAAACAATCTTGATTTACTCTTCTTTTTAATTTTCTTTAAATCCGAAATTTTCAATGAGTCAACCTGTAAGAGTAATGATAGAGGATCTTCATCAAATATGATGGTGTCATGACCAAATGAGGTATGGATAGCACGACTATGCGTAGTAAAAATGCTATCGATGGAATGTTGGACCGCTTGGTTCTTATCGATATAGTCCTGAGCTAGCCTTTGATCTTTTGAGCTACCTTTGCCTCCTTTTGCAAGATCCCATAGGAGCTGGTGAACTTGTTTTACAAAGCCTGCTCTAAAGAGTCTTTGTATACCCTCATTTAGGACTTTATCGGTAAAAATTGGAAACTCTGGGGTCATCATTGCAGAATCGGGCTCATTTCGTTCTTGAAAGACTTCGTGTTTCAGCTCATTGGTAGGAAAGGCTAGTGTAATGTCATCCAAGTCTTTTATTCGTCTAGTTTTGCCAATTCCTGTAGGTAGCCTAAAAATGAATATATCATCGCTTAAGCAATCCATGGCTTCAGTAAATTTATACTCAAGGAGTTGCTCGGCGTGAGCAAGAGACATTCTCTGGATGGGCTCAGTTTGCTCAATACCATCTAGTAAATCTCGCTCAGCGGTTATAAGGTTCCTGTAAGAATGATCACTCAGATACGGAGAAAAATTTTCAAGGCGTTGGGGGAAATAGGCAGTGTCAACGCGCTTATTATATTTGTTTATAGATCGAATTAGCTCAAAACGACCATCTCTCGGATATGGATTGCTCCCTGTGTGGCTATCATTAAATTCTTGGAGTCTCTCTTCATAGATTTTTTGTCCACCATTCATTCATGCTAAGCTTTGCGCTAGCCCCAAGAGCTGAGCATACGATAATCGCTCCTGACCATGCATGAAGTCGGAAAACAAGCGGACTCTAGATTGTAGTTTATCCCAATCTAACACCTTGTTGTTTTTATTTTTCTTCAGCCACTCGTAATAATCAATTTTGTCGCTATTATTGGCTTTTGACAGGTCTCCTATACTATTACTATAGGAGACCTGAGAAAAGCCATCTTTCCGTAAAAACGCTGCTTCGGCCTTTCCAGTGTCTATTTTTCGAAGCCGACCGCCATCTTTAATCTTATCAGACTCCAGAACGGATAGAAATAGATCCAATGAAAGTGCTTTAGGATTTAGAACCTCACCGTGTTTATTCGTTCCGTAGAAAAAATGCGCGGGATTTTTACATGCTGAATCGGCTTCAGGATACATCGCAAAAAGCCCATCCATGAGGTAGTTTCGGGCATTTATATCGGTAATAAGAGTATCTAGAAAAAAGATGAGGCGAAACTTTCTTATCTCAGGAGTGTCACTGAAGGTAGGATACCATGCGTTTGGGGTGATATTATAGGATTGCATTCGTTCAATGGCAAGATCAGGGGAAAGTCCGCCGTCGAAATCTAGCGCCATGATACAGGCTGCAATTCAATTCTTGTTCGAGCGTGAACCTTTAAAAATAGAGGGGCTTCAAGTAATTCCTTGCTCAATATCCTCAATAAAGCCTTCGATACTATTGATAGTAGCAGTTTCGAACCCAGAATTGATTTGAGCGGCTTCCCCTTTGTTGGGCTTAGCTTGGAAAGTAGTAGTATTTGCGGTGAATTTGTATTTCATTCGTAGTAATTAGTTGTTTTATTTTTTGTGTTTGTATCCGGATAATTGGAGAATAATCGATTCTACTTTCTTTGTAGTAAATACTAACCTTCCAAAAGGAAGGTTAGCTCATTATAGAAAACGGAACTTCATTTGGAACATTCGGCTTTCACCCTAGTCCTCAAAAAGAAATCCCGATGTTCGCTCCGTATAGTGCTTATAGACGGTTTCAACTTTGTTGAAATGTCTAAGCAGGAAGTATCCCGATTTATCGTCTTTCATGGCCTTGATTAAATCCTCATAGGATTCTACCCAGTCCATCTTTGGGTCGCCTTCGAACCATCTATAGATATTATCACAATAGGTGTACCCATTATTTAGCAGGCACCAACCAATAAAGGTTCCTTTTTTCATCATGTAGTAGGCGTGTCGTTGGATGTCCTCGTCTTGAGGAACTAACATCGTCGAATTAGCGACCTTGAATTCGAGATGTGGGTAATCTTTAGGACGGGTTTTGCCTCGTGCAACGCCCAAAAGAATATGAGGGGCAAGTTCCATGGGCCGAGTTCAGCCAAACTTTTTCACGCAGTGTGAAATAGTCCAAGGGGTTACCCCAAAGTATTCAGCGCTCTTTCGGTTACCGTGAATATACCAGTAGTCAAATACTACTTGCTCTCCATGGATTTCGATTAGCTTTTTTGTTCAGCCTCTTGGCCCCGAATGTATTTCATTAATTTTGATGATTTTTTTCATAGAATGTTCTCCTATTAAAGTTTTTGAGTTTTATTTGTAGATATGTTTTCACACGTCTTTATATATATTCTATGCTAATAGATGTGAATAGTCAAATCTACGTGTGAAAAAAAGCGGCGCGAATAAAATTTAGATTCATTTTTAGATTGAAAGCATTGTGTATGCTATGTGAAAGGGCAGATTCAGTGAAAAATTATTTTCTAAATACTCTAAATGCATATTGAGTATCAAGAAGTCTCTTAGTACAAGGTAAAGTGAAAAATGAGCCCTAACCCCAGTGGGGAGTTAGAGCCTTTAGAAATTTAGATGTTATTGTTATGCTGCTTCTGAGGTTGTTTTGGGGCTAAACCAATCCCTAAATTCCTTCGAATTCAGTTTTAGATTCAGCGGAAACCCAATGCAGCTTTCGGTCCCGACTCTGGGGATATGAACCCCTCTCGTATTCATCCGATCACTCAGGCCTTTTAGCCAGTCTAGCATGTCATTTCTTTTGTCATCGAAATGCTTCAATAACCCGGAATTATTCCACATTTTATTAGAAATCCAGCAGATCTCTTCTTTGATGGTATAGAGTACATTTTCAGGGGAATTACTCCATTCCTTGAGTTGATTACTTAAGATTTTGATGCGTTGCAGTTCTTCCTCTCGTTCAGGGAATAGTAGCTGCTCTAAGACTACATACAACTCGGACTCTATCGATGGGGTGCCCTGTTGTTTGTTCATGTCAAGAAGCTGAGCCATGATGACCAAAGGAGCTATGAGTTCTCGCTCGCGGCCATCCACAGACAACCCACTAGGTAGTTCGATTTGACGTTTCATACGTGCCATTAAGTATTCAATCTTGTAATGATGGAAGAGCCCAATGGCATAGCCACCACTCAAGATTTCATTGACACGTTTCAAAACACGTTGATCTTCGGTATCCCACCCAAGTAAACTCTTATGAGTAGGTTTTCGGACCATCGATATCTTTAGAGTTCGGGAAGCCAATGCACCGATTTTAATAGAATCAATACTCGCATAGGCTTTCGGGGAGTAGAGATTCATAGAATCGGTATTACTTCCTCGTAGTCGACGGTAGTTGCCCCCTCGCTTATACCCCGAATTGAGTACCTGTCCATGAGAGTCTCCTTGACCTCCGGAATTCTTCTCAAACTCATCTAGACAAAGGGCGCACCCGGTGTCACTGACTGTTTGAATGAGGTTAGCGGAGGTTATTCTAGAGGCCTGAACACCGTTAAAAGAGCACTGTACGATTAGTTCAAGCAAGGTTGTTTTTCCAGATCCTTTATCCGCATTGATGTGCAGATAAGGATAAGCAGGAAACAAGGAGTACACATAGGTCCCCATGATCCATAAGCTCACCAAAGTTTCCATTTCCGACTCTTCAAAATAGATGTGGTCCTGGATAAGCCCCTTGATGAGATCAAAGGTGTTACATGGTGTTAACTGGGTTAGGGATTGTCCGATACTGAGTACCCGATCTGTAGTGAGTTTGATATTCTCACTGAACCGGGTTGGTTGAATGAAACGGAGTCGATAATTGCGTTCAGTCATTGCAACACTGTCAATGGAAAGTGGCCATGATTGAGCAATAAGTCCCTCTTGAGTTCCATAAAAAAAGTATCCTCGTGCCGAGGCTTGAGGATACTGCGCCTCGATTGTGTCATCCTTACGAATGGAATTCTCGTAATGGATTCGCTGTATGGGTTGGAGATGTTGAGAAAGCATAGCATGTTCATCAAGCGTTGAGAGATTATTAGCCTTTTGAACCCAGCTCAGAAAATGCTCGCCCTTACATAATGCTTCATAACGTACATCAGCAAAAGTATTCACAACCTGACGCATGTTTTCAAAGAAGGGGTAAAAGCTTTCTTCATAGGTGTAGGTAAGTTCCCCATGAAGAGCAACGACGTCCTTTGCCTTCAACAGGCTTTTATAATCGAATAATTCGAGCTCTCTTTTCTTCGGCCAACAGAAAGCCGTGTCGCCGGTCAACCGCGAGAGTACTTGCGCTATAAGTGGGTTTTCGGTAACCCAAACTCGCTGAGTGATTTTTTCTGGTGGTCGTTGGATACCTTGTGTGATGCGCAGTATGTTCGTTGGACTAAAGGTAGAGACGCTTAATGGTTTTTCAGCGGGTGATCGTCCATCTATGACATGAAAATGAAAGCCACGCTTATCCATGAACAGGTCATAGTTGGAAAGCTTTTTTGGGGTAATCCCAAGCTTGTAAGCTGCAACTTCTACTAGATCATGATCCTTGCGAAAATCTCGCAACAGATCATCGGCATTAGAGACAGTATGATACGTTAACCGGTTGTCTTCACTGATTATGAGTTTGGCTCCAGAATCGGACACGCTTGGATATAAGGCATTGATGAAATCAACCGGGGTTCCAGATAGTCCGGTTACCTGACATTTAAAGTGACCATCAGAGGTGACTTCAATAACCCCGTCACCAAATGGTGACGGGGCGGTATATGTTCCGGTTGTTAAGACTGACATATCGTTAACGATTGCTAGGTATTTGTTATAAAAGATATCATAGTTCATTTGAGTTGTCTCTTGATTTGGTTTAGTTTGGTGTTTCATTGTTGTTACCCTTTTGATTGGAGTTTACAGGTTCCGTTATCTCTAGATCGGTTACGACTTGTTCGGCTTGATTTTCAGGGGTAAAAGAAAGGCTGGGAATATGATCGGTTTTGATCATGGTTGTCCCAGGTCCGTAAAAGCAGCCTTCTGGTTCCCATGTTAATAGGTCGATGACTTGTCCGTGAAATAGGTAGCGAGTGTGCGCTCCGATTTCAGCTCCCCTATATAACTGGGGTAGTTTTTCATCCTCTGTCGTTACCTCCCAAATCACGTTATAGTATATAGAGTAAGCCTCACTCAGCAGGGATGGCTTTAGTACAATGGTGTCATTGTTGTTTAACTGAAGGTGCTCAGTAAGACTTGGAGGCATGAGAATGGCAAATGGGATGGTGTATTGCATTCCAATGTTGGATAATTGTCCGTGCCATACCCCTTTGTTACTTTTTAAGGTATAGATCTGGAGAAATCCGTAGTACTCATGATCCAATTCCCGCAAGGTATCAGGCGATACAGCGGGGTTGGTTACTTTTGGACCAGTAACGGCATTGAGCCGGAGCCCTTTTCTGATAGTTTCATTCATGGTTGCCCTCGGTGTCTTTTTTTTTGGCAACGATGAAAAGTCGATCAAGCAACTTCCGTTCGAAATATTTTCGTCTTCCACCTTTCAACTTAAGTGATGGGATGTATCGTACATCGGAAGCGGGTAGTCCGCCACGGTTTAACAGAGTCTTGGCTTTGACTCCGTAGATCATCTCGGCCTGCTGGGCGGTGATGAACTTAGTTTTAGTTTTTATTTTTTGAGTTTTCGTCAATTGATTTAAGTTTTATTAATGTGGCTTAATTACCACGCATAAAACTTACCAGAAGAATCAGCCCTTTAGGATTTCAGTAACGGTATTTGCAATTCTTGTCTTAATAAAAAATAACAGCTACTTAAGGAGGGGGATTTTGAATGAATTAATGGTATTGGGAAATGAAGGAAAGGGAGGAAGAATTATTTTGTGTGAAATGGTAAATTATTAATTATACCCATTACGTGTTAAATAAGCCCTAACAGAGGCTTTATTAAACTTTTTTCCATCCAGATCTTGTGAGTACAAATCCATCATCTCAACAAGTGTGCCTATCCTCAAACTTTTAAATTCTGGAAATCGACTAAGTAGACTGTCGAAAGCATCTTGGATAGAATCAAATTTAACTAAGGTAAAAGGTCGGTCTGTGGGAAGTTTGGCCTCAAATTTATTCAAAAACATGAAAGTAAACCGAGATCTAAAGTAGTCATCAGCATAGGTATGGATTTCATCGATAAGCTCTTTCGAAATAGAGATAGGGAAGTTTTCCAGCACGGTTGAATATGGAAATCGCTGATATCTAGTATGCACTAAATGTTCGTTAAGAATACTAGAAATAACTTGTTCAATATTTTTGTGAAGCGTATCAAATTCTGCCAGATCAATTGTGTTATCTGGAGTTTCTGATTCATTTTTATGCTCTAGATTAATATGCATTATCTCACGAGCTACCGAAAACTGTTTACTAAACTCATCTTTAAGGTTTTTTGTCCAAGTAGTCCATTCCTCGTAATTATTATTAATATATAGCTTAGAAAACCCATCAAGATTGGATTCAAACTTCAGACGAATCTCGTGGGGTTTATAAAAAACTCCCATATATGATTTAAATACTCTACTACTAAAGGTACTATAGGTTCTATGATCTTGATGATCATAGGTTGAATCTAGGTAGTCTAAAATGACGATATGCCAATAGAGATACTTTATATCAGTTAGTTTTCGGTACTCTCGCTGATAATTTTCCCAGCGAAAACGTGAAACGTAATTTCTAAAGCTATGTATCTTTTCAAGGCCAATCATTTTCCAGGTGTTGATTTCATACGGTTCACAGTGCGCCGTATAGTTTCTTTGTTTAAACTTGAGTCATCCTGTTTTCTATATTTTAGATCAATTAGGTATATAATTCTATCTATTGGCGAGCTTAGTAAAGCTGGATTCAGGGAGAGCTCTTTAATCACAGCCTCTTTTTCCCCCTTGATGCTATGATATAATTGAAAATTTTCGGTTTCCCCATATTCAACAAATGAATTTAAAAACATAGTTAATTCTAATTCTATAAAGTGAATAAAAAGAGATTCAGAGATTTCTGTAAAGAGTTCTAAATGTAATTCAATATCTATCGCATTAAAAGCCCAAAGACTTGGGGCAGGGTTTATTACAGGAAAGCCTCCTTTTAATGAAGTAAAAATATCAGTAATAGAGGATTGGGTATCATTAATAATAGTAAATGTATCTAAGTCTATTAAGTCAGGATAACCTTCATCTAAATTATATTTGAAATCATGAAATAGTTTCGAAAGTTGATGGTAATTATCCTCAAATCTTTTATTGTAGAATTCAATCGGATTAGATGTTAAGAATTCTGAAATTTCTGTTCTTGTTTGACCAATAAATCTAGTAGCCTTAAATGTCCAAATAGACTCAAATCGGAAAAAGAGCTGACCATATGAAAGTGTAAAATCGCTCCAGTCATTTATTGAGAATTTATAGCTGTTAAATTCGTGTAAAAGAATTTGAAAGAATAGATCGTGCAACTGCTCTACAGGCTTATCAAAAGAACGACGATAGTTAGTTATATCCATCTGAATTTATATTAACCCTAATTTCCTTGCCTTCTCAGTTAAATCCTCAGGTACTAAGTGCAAGTATCTTTCTGTAACCGAAATGGATGAGTGACCTAACATTTTTTGGACTTCATGAACACTAAAACCTACTTTTAATAAATAGGTAGCGCAAGAGTGTCTTAAACTATGAAAATGTATTGAATCAGAAAGCTCTGCGAGGGTAACGAAATCTTTAAATACTCTAGATACGGTACGGTTCGTCATTCTTATTGAATTATTAGGCATGGATTTAACAGACTCAAAAACGAATCGTTCTTTTCCAGAAGTACTTATCTCGTCCCATTCTTTTAATACTTTAAGTGCAGGGTTTAATAATACCGTTGTTCTAGATTTACCACCTTTTCCACTAACAACACTAACTTGGCGACCATCAAAATCTATATGCTTCCATTTCAGGTCTAGTAGTTCACTTTGTCTTAGTCCAGTATAAAATGCCGTTGTTATGAGTGGCTCAAACCAAAGTTGACGTTGCTTATCGTAGTTTACAAGTTTCTTACTCTCTTGAACCAAGATGTAATCTCTGTTAGTTTTAACAACATGATTAAGTTCATCTTCCGATATAATTTGATCCTTTAACGTTTCTGGAACCTTTTTAGGTTTAATATCAGCAGTTAGGTTCTTTCCGTGTTCTTGTTTTTCTAACCACTTAAAAAATGTTTTTAAATGACGAAGGTAGTTATTCTGTGTAGCTATTGAATATGTTGGTTTAAATACAAACTTAGTAATGTCTTCAATTCGTAAAAGATCAGTCATCATAGTTGAACCTACTGACTCATTGAAAAGATTCAAAACCATTTTGTAGTGCTTTTTAGTCTTATCAACTATGTGAGTAGCCTCATCAAGAAATTGCTGAATGAGATGGGACAATAACCTATTTGAAGATGTCTCAGTATCTTGATTCTTCCAAGAATCAAAGTTAAAGCTTTGATACACATTAATTTTGCCAAGTTGTTGGTCAGCTAAAAGTCGAGTTTCTAACTGTTGTGCAATTCTTTTATTAGAAGTTTTTAATGAGAACTGTTTCTCTTCAACTATCCCGTTCTCCATTCTCCTAAAGCGAATGTTGTAATATTTAGAGCTCTTCCTTTTATATATGTGTGCCATAATTAAGATAAATTTATGTACCCCAAAATGTACCCCAAATTTGGGAGATTAGGGAATTAAATATATGCTGAGAAAATAATGGACATAAAAAAAGCCCTTCAGAAGTTGTCTGAGGGCTTTTTAGTAGTACACCCGACAGGAGTCGAACCTGTAACCGCCTGATTCGTAGTCAGGTACTCTATCCAATTGAGCTACGGGTGCATTTTGCCAATCGGCAAGATTCCAAAGATAGGAACTTCGGAGACTTACTTCAATATTAATTTTCTAATTAATATCGATATTGATCAGATTTGTATGGACCAGTGATTGGAACACCAATATAAGCCGCTTGTTCTTCGCTTAAAGTCTCTAATTCAACACCAATTTTAGCAAGATGAAGTCGAGCTACTTTCTCATCTAATGATTTTGGAAGTACGTGAACGCCTGGCTCAAATTCATCAGGTCGATTCCAGAGCGCAATCTGTGCTAACGTTTGGTTGGTGAAGCTGTTACTCATCACAAAGGATGGGTGACCAGTTGCGTTACCAAGGTTCATTAAACGACCTTGAGACAGCAATACAACTTGCTTACCAGACTTGAGTGTGAAAATATCAACTTGTGGTTTAATATTCTCTTCTTTAGCGTTTTCTTTTAACCAAGAAACAGCAATTTCGTTATCAAAGTGACCAATGTTTCCAACAATAACTTTGTCTTTCATGCTCTCAAAATGGTGAGGTTTTACGATGTCTTTGTTTCCGGTTGCAGTAACAATGATATCGCCTTCTTTTACAGCATCGTCCATTTTCTTAACAGCAAAACCGTCCATCGCTGCTTGAAGTGCGCAAATTGGATCAATTTCAGTAACAATAACACGAGCACCAGCGCCTCTAAGTGAAGCTGAAGTTCCTTTGCCTACATCGCCATAACCAGCTACTACTGCAACTTTACCTGCCATCATTACATCGGTGGCTCTACGGATAGCATCTACAGCGGATTCTTTACAGCCGTACTTGTTGTCAAACTTCGATTTTGTAACCGAGTCGTTCACATTGATAGCTGGAAGAGTAAGTGTACCGTTACGTTCTCTTTCGATAAGGCGAAGAACACCTGTTGTAGTTTCTTCAGAAATTCCATTGATTCCGTCAACAAGATCAGGGAAACGATCTAAAACCATGTTGGTTAAATCGCCACCGTCATCTAAAATCATATTTAGTGGTTGGCCGTCAGGGAAGAAAAGTGTTTGTTCAATACACCAATCAAATTCTTCTTCGGTCATGCCTTTCCAAGCGTAAACAGGAATGCCAGCATCTGCAATTGCGGCAGCGGCGTGGTCTTGAGTAGAATATATGTTACATGATGACCACGTTACTTCAGCGCCTAGGGCAACTAATGTTTCGATAAGCACAGCCGTTTGAATAGTCATATGCAAACAGCCAGCAATACGAGCTCCTTTTAGTGGTTGCTCTGCTCCGTACTCTTCACGAAGTGCCATAAGTCCTGGCATTTCAGCTTCCGCTAATTCAATTTCTTGGCGCCCGTAATGAGCTAAATTAATGTCTTTTACTTTGTAGGCTAATTTTGCGTCTACTTTTTCCATATATGTATTGTGTTCGGTCTAAGATTTTTTATAGTCTTCAATGATTACTTTTGTCTTCTCGTAATCACCTTCAGGGCCTCGAGTACCAACTTCAGTTTTTATTAGAAACCCATCAGGATCGATAAAAACTTTAAAGGGAATACCGAAAGTAATCACTTCTGGTCCAATTCCGTTTGAGTCAAGCACCCAGTCGAAATCGTATCCAAACTCTTCCATAAAGCTATTTACATCTTCTGGGGTGTCAGAATCTTGAAGGTTAACTGCTAGTACTGCAAAATCATCAGGATATTCTCCTCTTAGAGAGTCCATTGCAGGGAAAACTGCGCGGCAAGGACCACACCAAGTCTCCCAAAAGTCAATGAGTACCACTTTGCCTTTGAAATCGGCGATAGTAACATCGTTGCCATCAAGATCTTTGAAAGTGGCCTCTGAGATAATTTGATCAGTTTTAATAAGTTCGTCGCTAAGTTGGCGAGGATTTTTTTTAGGCTCACTTCCGCAGGCAGAAATGATTAAAACACCAAAAAAAAGGAGTAAGAAATAACGTGTTGTTTTCATTTAAAAAATAGAGTTTGGATTCACCTTATAAACACAGAAAAGATAAGGGATAGTTCATTAAAAAGTGAGATTCTTTAAAAAGCTTTCGGGAGGCCTATATATCTGTTTCGTAAACGCTTTTTTGAAAAAAAATTATTATAAAAAATGTAATAATTCGCGATGATGTGTACTCTTTTGTATAAATGATATGGAAAGTAACATTAATTTAATATAATAAGCCGCAATTAAGTAATGGCAATACTAACTAACATGGACAACTTATGAGACAGAAATATCATGCTAAACTATTAACAACGCTTTTTGTGCTGCTGATGGGCACTCAATTAGCAATAGCACAGTACACCGTTACTGGAACTGTTACAGACGAGGCTTCAGGGAATCTGCTAGTCGGAGTAACAATTTTTGACCCAGGAACAGGCGGTGGTATAACAACAAATCTTGATGGAGAATACTCACTTAGTATTCCTGCAGGCGAATCAACACTCCGATTTTCATACATCGGTTACTTAACTCAAAACATTACCGTTTCTGGTACTAACGGCGAAACTGTTGAGTTGAACGTAGTTCTTAAATCAGATATTGCGAACCTTGATGAATTAATTGTAACGGGGCTAGCTTCAAGTACAAAACGTACCAATTTAGCAAACTCTGTTTCTTCTATTAATGCGGATAATATTTCTGGGAAAAGCGATCCTCCTACTTTAGATGCTGCACTTCAAGGAAAAATTCCTGGCGTTCAGATTCAGTCGTATAGTGGCGCCCCTGGCGGTGGTTTTAACGTTCAAATGCGTGGTGTTTCTACTTTTGGAGCCAGTGGTTCTCAGCCGTTATATATTGTTGATGGTGTTTACGTAAATAACGAAACTGTTTCAACAGGCCGTTCTTCAGTTAGTGGCGCGGGTGGATCTAGTCAAGATGATACTGCAAACCGACTTGCTGATTTAAACCCAGACGATATCGAAAGTATTGAGGTATTAAAAGGTTCTTCTGCTGCTGCAATTTACGGCCAGAGAGCAAACGCTGGTGTAATTATCATTAAAACTAAGCGTGGTAAAGCAGGTGATACTAAAATCTCTGTAAGCCAAGATATTGGATTCAGTAGCGCTCTTAATCTTTTAGGGCGAACTGATTGGGATGAAGACCGAATTACAGATTTCTGGGGAACTGGCGCTAGAGGCGTTTTAGAACTTCAAAGGTATAATGATGCAAAAGCTGCTGGAAATATTAAGGACGTCGAAAAAGAACTTTACGGCAACCAAGGAGCAATCGCGAGTACTCAAGTGAGTGTTTCTGGTGGTAACTCTGATACAAGATTCTATATTTCTGCAGGAACTAGTAAAGAAGATGGTATTGTTGAGAAAACAGGTTTTGAAAGAAAAACTGTTCGTGCAAACCTTGATCACAGTATTTCTAAAACAGTTAGAATCTCTTCTAGCTCAACTTTTATAAATTCTGATTCAAAAAGAGGGTTTACTGGTAACCAAAATAACACTGGAGGTTCAATTGGTTACTCTCTAGCAAACATTCCAAACTATGCATATAACATTCTTAAGCAGAATGCTGACGGAACGTTTAATGACAACCCTTATTTCACTGAAAACCCTTTCAGATTGATTGAAGATGCTAAAAATGAGCAAGAAGTAAATCGTATTATTCAGTCTTTAAGATTGGATGCAGATTTAATTACTCAAGGCGTATCTCGTCTATCTTTCTCTATACAAGGTGGAGTTGATTACCTAGCTTCTGATGGATTTGTTTATTTCCCTGAATACATGCAATACCAACGTACTGCAGCAACTGATCCAGGTGATGTATTACATTCAACTAGCGAAGTTATGAACATAAACTTCCAAAGTTCTTTGGTGTTTAACACTGAAGTAAGTTCTGATGCTGGAACATTCTACTTGTCTACTCAAGCAGGTTTAACTCGCTTTGACCAGAGAATTTCTAGTGATGACATTCGTGGCCGTGGATTGCTTCCAGGACAAACTAATGTAGGTAACGCAGCTAAAGTTAGCGCTAACCAATCATTTACTGAAATTACAGATCTTGGATACTTCGCACAGCAAGAAGTTAACTGGGGTGATAAAGTAATTGGTACAGTAGGTGGTAGACTAGATAGATCTACACTTAACGTACAATACGATCAACTTTATTTTTATCCAAAAGCATCTATTGCTGCTAACCTAACTAATTTTGATTTCTGGAGCTTTGAAAAAATAAGCCAGTTTAAATTAAGAATGGCTTACGGTGTAACTGGTGGTCTACCAAACTTTGGTAACATCTTTACTAGTGCTAATAGTGAAAACATTGGTTCATCTGTAGGTATTTCTGCTGGTGGTAGCACTGTAGATCCTGATCTAAAACCAGAAAGCGCAAATGAATTAGAGTATGGTTTAGACATCGCGATGTTAGATGGCCGTATTGCATTTGAAGGTACTTTCTACAATAAAACAGTTGAAGATTTGATTCTAGACTTGAATCCAGCTCCTTCAACAGGTTTAGGTGGCGTATCAACTAACGCAGCTACATTAGAAAATAAAGGTATCGAACTTGGATTAACAGTAATCCCAGTACAGAGTACCAATCTAAATTGGACATCATCTCTATTATGGTGGAAAAACGAATCAAACATTACTGAGCTTAATGTACCAGCAAGTATAAGTGGAGCATTCTCAACAAGCTTTGGTTTTGCGAAAATTGAAGAAGGTGTTTCACCAACAACAATCTTCGGATTTAATGGTGATGGCGATGAAGTAATTTTTGGTAACTATCAGCCAGACTTTCAAATGTCTCTTGCTAACACATTCAATTTCTTCAAGAATTTTGATGCAAGCTTCATGTTACATTGGAACAAAGGTTCTGAACTAACAAACCTATCTGATTTACTTTCTGACGGTAGAGGTAACACGGATGATTTTTACTCTAGTGGAACTACCAGAACAGTACGTCCAGCGGGTACAGCTCGTTATGTAGACGATGGTTCTTACGTGAAGTTAAGAGAAGCTTCTTTGTACTATACAGTACCAAGAGAAATCTTATCTGAAAAAATGGGCAATGTATTTAGTAGAATTAAGCTAGGTGTGTCAGGTACTAACTTGCTTATGTTCACTGACTACGGCGGATACGATCCAGAAGTAAGTGCTCTTGGTAGATCTAATATTGGTCGTCAAGTTGACATTACTCCGTACCCTAGTTCAAGAAAAATCCTTTTCAATATCAAGTTTGATATTAATTAATTTTAAAAGACTTATAACATGAAAAAATTATCTAAATATTTAGTAATTGCGGGACTGGGGCTTTCATTGGCATCTTGTAATTTACTTGACCCAGATGCAGTTACGGATCCTAACAGTCCTAGTGAGAACGCAGTTCTTGTAAATGCAACGAAATCTGATATCCAAAACTTGGTAACAGGTTTGGAATCAGAGCATAGAGATTATAACGGTGTTTGGACGCTTTTCGGAGCTTTCGGACGTGATTTGTATTTCTTCGGAACATCAGATCCTAATTTCTTTACTCAATGGCTACAGCTGCCAACAAAAACATCTCCTGATGCAGAACAGCATACTACGTTCTTTGGTGATGGTTCAGCTTACGAAAGCCCTTACGGAGCAATTAGACAAACAGCTTTCTTAAACGAAGCAGTTAATAACACAGAGTTGCTTAGCGATGCAGAGAAAAATGGTGCTTTAGGTTTCTCTAACACTATTAAAGCTTACCAGCTTATCTGGCCTTGGTTACATCAAGGTACAAACGGAATCCGTGTAGACTTTGATTACAATGATCCGTTAAATCCAGGAGCTTTCTTAGGTCAAGCTGAAGCACTTACAAAAATTCGTGCAATCTTGGATGATGCAAATACTACATTAGGAGCTGCAGGCTCTTCGTTTGCATTTGAGCTTTCAGCTGGTTTTGATGGCTTTAACACTCCAAGCAACATGCAAAAAGTGAATAGAGCAATTGCTGCACGTTTTGCTTTATACGCAGAAGATTGGGATGGTGCATTAACTGCATTGAATGGTTCTTTCCTAAACTTAAATGCTGCTAGCGTAGCTGACCTTAAAGTTGGGCCACAGCACGTATATGCAGGTGGAGATGACATAAACAATCCATTCTACTACGTTCCAAATGGTTCTGCTGACAGAATTATTGTTGGAAGCCCACTATGGGTAAACCAAGCAGAACCTGGTGATGGTAGAGTTGACGATAAGTTAGATCTACGTGATTCTCCTGCTGAAGTAGCAGATCTTCCGTTAGTATCAGCTGACTGGCAAGAAGGCCGATATGGTCAAAGCGATCCTGTTCCATTTATTCGTAACGAAGAGTTAATTTTGATTTATGCTGAGGCAAAAATCCAAAGAGCTACTGGTACAGATTTAGTGGATGCAGTTGCAGCTCTTAATACGATCAGAACTACTTGGGGTCTTCCTGTGTATGCTGGTGCAGTAACAAAAGCAGCTTTAATTGACGAAATGCTTAACCAAAGAAGATATTCACTTTGGGGTGAAGGACATCGCTGGGTTGACATGCGTCGTTATGACCGTCTAGATGACATCGATACTTCGCTTGACGGTGGTAGAGTTGTTACCCAAATTGCTCGCCCACAAGGTGAGTCTGATTGGGAAGCTTATGCAAACGGTAATTAATTTCCGTAATTAAGTGATTCTAAAGCCCCATACTTTTTTAAAGTATGGGGCTTTTTTTTGCGCTATGGCTTATCTTTAACCATGGAAACATCTACAGAAAAAGATTATCACTACGACTTTATAATAGTAGGAGCTGGAATTGTTGGGCTGTCTACGGCATATAAACTAAGCTTATCCCTACCTGATGCGAATATTTTGGTGCTAGAAAAAGAGCAACATGTAGCAGCACATCAAACAGGTAAAAACTCTGGAGTTATACATTCTGGAATTTATTACAAACCTGGAAGCTATAAGGCGAAGAACTGTATAGATGGTCGCCATCAACTAGTAAAGTTTTGCCAAGAAAACGATGTTGCAATAGATGTGTGTGGCAAAGTAATTGTAGCCACACAAGAAGAAGAACTCGATCGCTTAGACGCTATCTACAAGCGCGGTTTGGAAAACGAAATTGAAGGTATTGCTAAAATTAGTATTGAAGAGCTTGCGGAGTTAGAACCTCACGTAAAGGGTATTGCCGCAATAAAAGTACCATGCGCTGGTATTGTAGATTTTGGTGGCGTTTGCGAGAAATTAAAAGAGCTCCTTGAATCTAAGAACGGGAAAGTTCTATTTGGCGAAGAAGTTAGAGATATCAAGCAGAATGGGGATAGTATAACTGTTTCAACTTCAACAAATTCCTTTAAAGCTTCTTACCTGATAAATTGTGCAGGTTTACATTGCGATAGAATTGCTAAACTTGCAGGTATAGAGTCACCAATTCAAATTGTTCCTTTTAAAGGAGAGTATTACGAGTTAGAATACGGTGCCGAATATTTAGTTAAGAATTTGGTGTATCCACTTCCTCATAAAGACTTTCCATTTCTAGGAGTGCATTTTACACGGATGGCACTTGGTGGAATTGAATGTGGACCAAATGCCGTTCCTGCTTTTAAAAGAGAAGGGTACGATAAGCTGTCTTTCGATTTTCGAGATACATTAGAAATGATGAATTTTCCTGGTTTTTGGAAATTATCGGCAAAACACTGGCGTATGGGACTTGATGAATACCATCGCTCATTTTCTAAAAAAGCATTTGTCCGTGGGCTTCAGAAGTTAATTCCTTCAGTACGAGAAGAACATCTAAAACCGGCACCAGCTGGTGTACGTGCTATGGCTCTCTTACGAAATGGTGAAATTCTGGATGACTTTCATTTTGAGATTACCGACCGACAAATTCATGTGCTAAATGCTCCAAGTCCTGCAGCTACGGCTGGGTTAGCTATTGGGGATGAAATTGTTCAGAAAGCCATTTCTTCCTTTAAGCTGTAAATAATCTTGTTTTCTTAATCCCTTCGCAATTTCCACAACTCACAAGTTGAAAAAAGTTACCGATGGATTTATGAAGAGTTTGGAAGGAAATAAGGCTGTAGAAATTATCAAGGTTTATTAGTCTTATAATTGATATTTAGCATAAATAATTACAAACTTCTGTCCTAAAATTAGAAGGAGTTTTTACTTTGATTCGGACAGATACACTCGCCAAAAAATTATACGCTACCGATGCTTCCATGTATCAAGAAATACCATTTGGGGTTTCATTCCCTAAAACGGTTGAGGATATACAGAAGCTGGTAAAAAGCGCTTACAAACAGAATTTTACGATTACAGCACGTGGAGCTGGTACGAGTTTGGCGGGCCAAACCACTGGTAATGGCGTTATCATGGATGTCTCAAAACACATGACATCCTTGCTCGAATTGAATGCCGAAGAACGATACGCTCGCGCTCAACCTGGGGTGATTCGTGATACCCTAAATCGTGAAGCAGCTCCTTTTGATTTGTTATTTGGTCCTGATACCTCCACAACTAATCGTTGTATGATCGGTGGGATGATTGGTAATAACTCTTCTGGATCATACTCGATTAAGCATAAATCTACTCGAGAGCATGTTCTAGAAATGGATGTAGTTTTGAGTGATGGCTCTCTTGCTACATTTAAAGTTCTAACGAATGATGAGTTGGACGAAAAATTAAAGCTCGATTCATTAGAAGGGCATATCTATCGTTCGATGATAAATTTAGCTTCTCGAAACAAAGAAGCAATCATCGCAAATTTCCCTCACGCAGAGATTATTCGCCGAAATACGGGATACGCATTAGATAAACTTTGCACGATGTATCCCATCGATCCGAACGGCCGACCTTTTAACATGTGTGAGCTTTTATGTGGAAGTGAAGGGACACTAGCACTCACAGTTTCCGCTAAGCTAAATTTGGTCCCTAAGGATAGATATCAGCGCGTGCTCATTCCTCAGTTTAAAACCATCGAGAATGCGATGAAGGCAACGGTAGAGGCTGTTAAGTTGAATCCATCAGCAGTAGAGCTTGTGGATGATATCATCTTGAATGCCACCAAAGGAAATATTGAGCATTCTAAGAATCGGTTCTTTTTGGAAGGTGAGCCAAAGTGTATTCTGATTATTCAGTTTGAAGGAAATGATGAAGCAGAACTAGCAGAAAAAACTAAACATCTAGCTGCTGTGCTTGCCGAAAAAGGTTTCGGGTATTCTTACACCGATCTTTCAGATGTCGAAAAACAAAATCGAGTTTGGGAGCTTCGAAGAGCTGGACTTGGTCTTTTGATGGGGCTGAGTAAAGATTCTCGTTCTCCAACTTTTTGCGAAGATACGGCCGTTCGAGTGCAAGATTTACCAGCATATATTGCTGATTTTGAAGAACTATTAGCTCGCAATAATTCGAATTGTGTGTTTTATGCCCATGCATCTGTTGGGGAATTACATTTGCGTCCACTTATCGATACCACTAAACAAGCTGGCGTAGATAAAATGAAAAAAATGGCTTCAGAAATCGCCGATTTAGTTCGAAAGTATAGAGGCTCTCTTTCAGGTGAACATGGCGATGGACGAGCAAGAGCACCATTTATTGAGCAAGTTTTAGGAGCTGAAATGATGCCGCTTCTTCAACAAATAAAAGAAATCTGGGATCCACAGTATATTTTCAATCCGGGTAAAATTGTAAACGCCAAGCCGATGGATGTGGATCTTCGCTTTTCTCCCGAATACAAAGGAGCTAAAGTTGAATCGGTATTTAAATACAGAAAAGAGGGTAGCTTTAACGATGCTATTGAACTTTGTAATGGTGCCGGAGTTTGTAGAAAACTTGCCGCTAGTGGTGGAACGATGTGTCCCTCGTACATGGCAACGAATGATGAGAAAGATAGCACGCGTGGCCGGGCTAATGTTTTCCGCCATGTGTTTTCAGGAGATAATCCAGAAACCTATTCTTCGGAAGATTTAAAGGAAGCACTCGACCTTTGTTTAAGTTGTAAGGCTTGTAAGAGCGAATGTCCAGCCAACGTGGATATGGCTAAGATGAAGGCCGAATTTTTGAACGGCTGGCACAAACAGAATGGTGTTAAACTTTCGGAACGATTCTTTGCAGATGCAGGGAAAGCGTATCCATTGGCTTCAAAATTACCAGGAATTTCGAATTGGTTCTTAGGAACTCAGATTGCAAAAAGATTGCTTGAAAACGTAGTGGGAATCTCCAAAGAGCGAACCATGCCGATGTTTGCAAAGCACAGCTTTAGAGATTGGTTTAAAAAGAACAGAGCTGACGTAAAATCGGAAGGTAAACCCAAAGCAGCACTTTTTGTGGATTTATTCACAGATCATCATGATCCTGAAATTGCGATTAGTGCATTAAAGATTATGGAAAGGTTGGGCTTTGAAGTGATTGTGCCAAAAGTTAACCAAGCAGGTAGACCTCAACTTTCAAAAGGCTTACTAGACGATGCCAAAAATGTGGCAATTAAAGCAATTTTAATCCTTGGTCCATTGGCAGAGCAAGGTATTCCTGTAATTGGTTTAGAGCCTTCCGAAATTCTGACTATGCGTGATGAGTTTTTGGATTTATGTGAAGACAGTCAGCTTGAATTAGCAAAAGTTCTTGCAGAAAATTCTTATACAATCGAAGAGTTTGTGGTTAAGCATAAAGATGTTTTACCAGCCCCAAAACCAGGTAGCCAAGTTAAACTACACGGACATTGTCATACTAAGTCGTTAACAGGAAATGGGGCTACAGTTGAAGCGCTTAAAGCAGTTGGTTACCAAGTGGAAGCAATGGACACTGGATGTTGTGGAATGGCAGGTAGCTTTGGCTACGAAAAAGATCACTACGAAGTATCAATGAAGATCGGAAACCAGCGTCTTTTTCCTCAACTAAGAGCTGATGCCAAAGGAAAGGAAGTGTGCGCACCAGGATTTTCTTGTCGTCACCAAATTCATGATGGAGTTGGAATGGATGCGAAACATCCTGCCGTTATGATTGCAGAACAACTAGCTTTATAATCTCTGAGTTGGCTGGAGATTAAATTAATTCTGAAATGTATTTCGTTGAATCAGTTCCTTGGCGCTGGCTAAGGCTGATTCAGTGATTTCAGAACCGCTCATTAAGCTGGCCACTTCGTGAATGTGTTCCTCATCCGAAAGTGGAATGATGGTCGTAATTGTACGTTCCGCTTCTTCGGCCTTATCTACTTTGTAATGTTTATGAGCTTGGCTCGCAATTTGAGGCTGATGTGTTATTGCAATGATCTGGCAATGTTCTGAAAGTTGACGCATTGCTCTACCTACTTTCTCAGAAACTTCGCCACTAATACCGGTATCAATTTCATCAAAAATCATAACAGGTAGGCTTTGCTCTTTGGCCAAGATGGACTTCAAGGCAAGCATAACACGGCTAATTTCTCCACCAGAAGCAATTTTAGCTAATGGTTTCGGTTCTTCGCCTTTGTTTGTAGAAATGAAGATGGAAACATTATCGCATCCAAACTCTGTGCACTCTACTGGTTGCTCGTCTATAGAAATCCAGCCTTTATTGGTGAATAACCAATCTATACGAACGGCTAATTGCGAATTTGGGATACCAAGTTGAGCTAGTTCATGCTGAATTTGCGTGCCTAATTTCTTTCCAACAGAAACACGAGTTTCATGAAGTTTAACAGCTGACGAGCTCAAAACCTTTTCTTGATTGGCAACCGCTGCCTCAATCTTTTCTATTTCTAAGTCAAAATTATCAGCGATGGAGAGTTCATTTGTAATCTCGTTTAAATACTCGATTAGCTTGGGAATATCTCGCTGGTATTTCTTTTGAAGTCGATTTAATTCAGCTTGGCGCTGACGTAGATCTTCAAGCCGTTGCGGATTAAATTCAATATTATTTCTATAGCGTTCAGCAAACTGTACGGCTTCGTTAATACTCACCCGGGCGGTATTAATTTCAGCTAAATAGGTTTCAAACTCTGGCTCAATACGGGCTAAATCTTCTAAATTCAGTTTTAAAAAGTTCAGCAGTTGAAGAATATTCGCATCGTCATGTTCTGCCATTTCAGAAATCGCAGCCGCTTTTTGATCTAGAACTTCGGCATTGTCCAGCAAGTTCATTTCAGCGATAAGTTCGCCTTCTTCTTCATCACTTAATCGCGCTTGTTCTAATTCCTTAACCTGAAAACGGTAAAGTTCCGTTTTTTCAATGAGCTCAGACTCTCTCTTTTTAAAGTCAGAAAGCTCTTTTTGGAGCTTTCGCATTGCTGAAAACTCTTTTTGGTAGGTCTTTAGAATCGGTTCAATTTCTCCAAAACCATCAATTACCGAACGATGGTTTTCTTCTTTTAATAATAGCTGATGATCGTGCTGTCCGTGTAAATCTACTAGTAAATCGCCTATGGTTTTTAGAACACCGATATTCACAGGGCTATCGTTTATAAATGCTCGGCTACCTGTTTGGCGAATTTCTCTACGAAGGATTAAATAATCAGAATGTTCAATATCATTTTCAGAAAGTAAGCTCAGTAATTCAGCATTTTGGGAGATTATAATAGTGGCTTCAGAAATAGCTTTATCTGCTCCACGGCGGATAACATCAGTATCGGCACGTTCTCCAAGAATCATATTCAATGCGCCAATAATAATCGATTTACCGGCGCCAGTTTGCCCCGTAAGAATGTTAAACCCTTCTTCGAAATTAACTTCTAGTTCGTTAATTAAAGCAAAATCTTTTATGTAGAGTGATTGAATCACGAAATTATAAATTTTGGATTATAAATTATGAATTCGGTTTTGAGACGTTTTCACAATCGAAGTAAGAATACTGATTATCTGTTCAATTTCAGATAAATATAATGATACATCAATAGTAGATAAATTACTTTCTTGAAGTAGTTTAAGCCAATATCTAGTTTCCCTCGCTTCTTTTGAAGAGATTGACATTTTATGGATGAAGTCTTTTCTAGATTGAGCAGCAATTGCTTCTTCGATATTAGCCCCAATACTAGTTCCGCACTTAAGTAATTGTGTGGAAATAACATATTCTCTTTCAGCTTTTAGTTTTATATACAACTCAATTATCATTAAAGAGAAAGCAAAACTTTTCTGTTGGACAAGATTATCTTTAGACAAAATTCAAAATTTAGAATTCAAAATTTCTAATTCCCTTTAGTTAGACAGCTAAGAATCACAATCCTTACAAAAGCGTGAATAGAAAGCGGAGAATTTCGTATTGGATTAAGAGCTACTCTTGAGCGAAATAATTCTGAATTATTAGCTCTAAATTATTAATTCCTTAAGTATGACAGTTTCGAAGCAAATTCCTTACAAACTGATTATCTTAAAGCATGGAAGAACAGAAAAAAACAATTTACGAGTTTGAAGTACCTGCCGGACAACAAGAGTTAATTCGCCTTGATACTTATATCACTTCGTTTGTAGAAAACGCAACACGGAACAAAGTTCAGCAGGCTATAAAAGATGGTCATGTGTTTGTTAACGGTAAGAATGAGAAGGTTTCTTACAAGATGCAGCCTAACGATAAAATTTATATCGAGCTGCCAAAAGCACCACCACCGGCCGCAACTGCCGAAGCTTTAGATTTAAATATCGTATTTGAAGATGATGATATAATCATTGTGAATAAAGAAGCTGGAATGGTAGTTCATCCCGCTTATGGAAATTGGACAGGAACGCTTGTAAACGGCTTGATGCATCATGTGGATGAATTAGCTGATAATGAAGACAACGACCTGCGTCCGGGCATTGTACATCGTTTAGATAAAGATACGAGTGGACTTCTAGTAGTTGCGAAAAATGAAGAAACACTAGCCGCACTATCTGCAAAATTTGCCAAGAAAGACGTCGAAAGAACATACTGGGCAATAGTTTGGGGAATGCCAGATGCAGAGGGAACAATTGAAGGCGATATTGGACGCTCCAGACACGATCGGAAATTAATGACTATCGTCCCAAGTGGTAAAGGGAAACATGCAGTAACTCACTACAAAGTTATTGAACAGTTCGATTACCTCAGCTTGTTAGAAATAAAGCTTGAAACAGGAAGAACACATCAAATTCGTGTTCATTTAGCACATCATGGACATCATGTTTTTGGAGATCCAACTTATGGTGGAACTTCTGTGCGTTATGGTCCAAATACTGGAACCCGAAAAACAATGTTCCACAAGTTAATTACTGGATTAGGAAGACAAGCTCTACACGCTAAAACCTTGGGTTTTGAACATCCTAGGACAAAAGAAATGGTTAGTTTCGATTCAGAACTACCCGAAGATTTTAACCATGTGTTAGAAACCCTCAGAAAAAACTGCTTGGCAGAGTATTAAGCTCCATCTATTGTTAGTCGCAAAATTTTAGAATTAGAAGATGTGCCCATCATATTGAGGGCGCTTTTTATAGATACAACAGAATAAAGATCATGAAGAAAAAAGATATTAATATCACTGTAGAACTAGACGAAGAGAACATTCCATCCAATATAATTTGGAATGCAACCGATTTAGAAGGAACACATGAGGCTGAATGTAGAGCCATGTTACTTTCGCTATGGGATGCCAAAAGAAAAGACACGTTAAAACTCGATTTATGGACTCGAGATATGACTGTTGATGAGATGAAAATCTTCTTTCATCAAACACTAGTTACCATGGCAGATACACTGAACCGAGCTACGAACGACGAGCGTATCACCGGCGATATGATGGACTTTTGTGATTACTTTGCTGAAAAAATGGAAATTAAAGCCTAAGTCGGATATTGCAAAACTAGACTAAGGTGGTTTAATGATCTCATTTCAATACAAAGTTTTTTTTGAGGTTGCTACCACCTTAAGTTTTACCAAAGCTGCGGAGTTATTATTTATTTCGCAACCTGCCGTGAGCAATCACATCAAAAAGCTAGAAGCTGAGTTAGGAGTTCCTCTTTTTGAACGAAAGGGAAACTCTATTTCACTCACTCAACCCGGGGTGAAGCTTCTAGAACATGTACACCAAGCACGTCATGTGGCCCAAATGGCCCAGGCAGATGTCGATATTGTAAAGAATCAAAGAGAGATTGTTGGCGAACTCAAAATAGGTGCTAGCACTACAATATCACTACATATTTTACCCAAAGTGCTGTCAGCTTTTCATAAGAAGTATCCTCGCATTCAACTTATGTTGATAAATAGGAATACAGAACATGTTCTTGAGGCGCTTGTAAAAAAGGAAATCGATATTGCTGTTGTAGAGTCGAAATACGAGATGAACGGTGTGCAGTATAGCATATTTATGGAGGATGAAATTATCCCTGTTTGTTCACCTCGAAGTGCTTTCGTGCAATCCGTAATTTCACTTGAAGAGCTCAAAAAAATTCCATTAGCAATGAGAGAACGTGGCTCGGGAACACTCTCTGTTTTGATGAAAGAGTTTGAAGGGAGTAATATCAAATTAGGCGATTTGCAGATAACAGCTCGATTAGGAGGGACGGATCCTCTAAAAAGATATCTGATTGAAAGTGATGAAATTGGATTCCTTTCAAAAGTTGCGGTTCAAGAAGAGCTAGAAAAAGAACTCTTAAAAAGAGTAGATATACAAGGACTTACTTTCCCAAGGCATTTCTATTTTGTGACACGAAAAGGAGAAGAGCTTCCAAGTTTTGTCCATGCTTTCAAAAAACAAGCTAAAGAAACGTATAACGTGTAGTTATAGGTTATATTAAATCTATATTGTATAGTTATTAAGTAAAGGGCGATCTTTATAAAAAGATTGGCACAATGGTTATTATCAAAGCCCCATTGATGGCAAAAAATAGCATCAGCTAGAAAGAATCAGAAATTTAGTACGATGAGTTTTTTTAGAACAGAAATGTTTAATGGAATTTCTTTACCTAAACACCAAGAGTTATGGAAGTTTTGGGTGTTTATAGGCTTTATAATTCTATGTTTTTTCCCATTTGTTTCCCCGCCAATTGCGTTGGGGTTAGGTGTTCTCATATCAGCAATTAAAATTGTACCAGTTGGGTTCAACACTTCAAAAATAGCTACCCATCTATTGAAAATTTCCATCGTTTTGATGGGATTCGGAATCAATATTTCACAAGCCATTCAAACTTCAAAATCGGGATTTGTTGTAAGTGCGGTTTTTATAGGAATAACTATATCATTAGGGCTTCTTCTGGGGTATGTTTTAAAAGTCGATAAGATAATTTCAACTTTAATAACTATTGGGACCGCTATTTGTGGGGGAAGTGCGATTGCTGCAGTAAGTCCTGTTTTGGGAGCTAAAGAACGCCAATTATCTTTCGGATTGGGCGTAGTATTTCTACTTAATGCAGTGGCACTAATTCTGTTTCCAATACTTGGAACTTGGTTTGATTTAAGCCAAACACAATTTGGTTATTGGGCAGCCATCGCCATTCATGATACCAGTTCGGTAGTTGGGGCAAGTGCTGCGTATGGAGAAGAAGCTTTGCGAATTGCTACAACGGTGAAGTTAATCCGTGCTTTATGGATTATCCCAGTTTCAATAGCTGTGGCATTAATTTATGGCTCTAAAAAAGTCAGTAAAGTCAGAATTCCTTGGTTCATTGCACTTTTTATTGTGGCAATGAGTGTGAATTATTTTGTTCCATTTGGGGAAGATATTTTCGGTTTTCTAGACGGATTAGGTAAGAAGGGAATGGTAGTTACATTGTTCTTAATAGGAACTGGATTACCGCTGTCGGAGGTTAAATCGATTGGGATAAAACCTTTTATCCTTGGCGTAATACTTTGGGTAATAATAAGTATTCTTTCTTTGATTACTGTGATTGAGATGTTTTAAGAATAAATTATACTTCCAAAACTAACAGCGCTTTCTCGTTCTGTTTCATCCCAAAGATCGTAAGAAAGTTGGGTTCCTTTTAAATTAGGCATGGTTCGCAAAAATGAGAGAAGTGGCGGAAACCCGCAAATACGTGTGGCGTCGTAGTCTCTTTTTAATAGAGCTCTCATTCCATCGGCATTACCTGTAATTGCCTTTTGGATGAATTGGTGATCAAATTCTCGAATGGATTTTACTAATTCACGAGCAGGTTTTGCATCCCCGAATTTTTTTCCAAAATGGGATAAATCTCCACTTATCAAGAAAAAAGTATCGTCATCATTCCCAAACTGTTTGTTAAGTAGGCGACTAAACTCATCAACTTGTTGGGTACGAAATCCTTTTTCCATATAGAGTAATTCATCAAAACCACCAACAAGAATTGGGATAATGCTGAAATCATGATTCCAGATATGGTTCAAAAAAAGAAGATGTAGCTCAACGCTATGTTCAATCCGGAATGCGCGATCTTGAAAGGAAACGCCGTGCATTTTCTCGTCTGCGATGCGTTTTAGCTGAGCGATGCTTTCTGAGTCGCCTTTAACATCACCATTTGGCAGAGTAAAAGTTTTGTCAGAAATGATGAAGGGAGTTTCTTCATACAAATCACCATACAAACCTGAGTAGTGAGAAGTGGCGAGTATAACCACTCTTTTTGGTTTCAGATTCTTAATAGCAGAAAAAGCCTTTATATAACTCTTCATCCCAACTCTTGGGTCTATATGAGGTGCAAATAAAGCTTTTGCGTTTTCTACGGGTGTTGTTTGCTCGTTGCTGATGAAATCTTCATCGAGAAAAGCTTTTAGTTCATGAGCGTCCTCTGGATATGAATTGCCAGCTGTGACAGGAGTGTGAGTATTTGAGGTCTCATAATTACGTTCGGTTGCTTCAGCTTGTTCAGCAAAGTATGGGGAGTCGAGCAGGCGATGCTCGTCTAAAAACTGTGCGTAGCTCAGAATTTCTTCTTTAGTAACTTCATCAGAGCTATAAGCTAGAATATTATTTACACTTCTGTTTCCATCGAAAAGAGAAAGAATAGCTTCTGCTTCAATCGGTAGTGCGAAATCGGAGGTAGTGTAGCCTAAACTGTCGTAAAAATGAATAAGAGTTTGCCCGTTTTGTTCAACAGTGATCCGTTGGAGGTCAAATCGTAAGGGCGGAATGGGTAGGGTAAATGAATTGAAAATTTGTTCATTCATTGAAGAAAATCCAAAAAAGGTGAATGGGCTTCAAAACCCATTCACAAATTATAAAAGAAGTCGAATGAAGTGCTACTTACTCAGCATCAACAAACTTGAAAGTAAATGCAGCTGCGGCACCTGCAGCAAGGCTGGCAACTAGGTAAATCCATAGATTAGCCCAAGAAAGGAGTCCTGCTATACTTCCCCCAATAGCTACTGCTGGGTTGAAAGCACCACCAGAAACACTTCCTAAAGAGAAAGCCATTGCTGTTACGGTAAAACCAATAGCCAAACCGAAGTAAGAATTACCTGCTGAGCGATCAGCAGTTGCTACATTCAGTACTACATAAACAAGTGCAAAAGTTCCTACAAACTCAGCTAATAAAGCTGGCATAGTTTGTACAGCCATACCTGATCCGCCTTCAGATCCAAGAATGAAGTTTCCAACAAGTGCGGCAAGTGCACCACCAAGAACTTGTGCAATCATGTAGCCCGGAACATCTTTTGTGTCACATTTGCCACGAATCCATACGCCTAATGTAACTGCAGGGTTGAAGTGACCACCAGAAATTGGTCCACCTGCAAAAATCATTACCATTAATGTGCTACCAATGGCAATTGGAGCAAAAGCACCAGCATTAGCTACCGAGGTAACAATTGCTAGTAAAAGAAAGAAAGTGCCAATAAATTCGACCGTATATTTTTTCATAGTGTAATTAATATGTTGTTCAGATTTGATTGGAATATCTACAATTATTAGGATTCTTTCTCTCTCATCTTTTGGCACTCACATTTTATACCATAATTTATACAGAGGGGGTGGTCTGGAGCCTTTGAAAAGCGAGCTTTGCAAGGTCCTCGGCCATGATGAATCATTAAGTGAGAAAGATCGGTCCAGCTTTCTTGAGGAAATAACGCCATTAAATCACGTTCAATTTTATCTGTGTTGTTTTTTTCTTTTGTGAGGCCGAATCTATTTGAGAATCTTTTTACGTGCGTATCTACTACTACCCCGTGGTTTATGCCAAATGCGTTACCTAGAACAACATTGGCGGTTTTACGAGCAGCCCCTCGAAGAGTGAGTAGTTCATCCATAGTTCTTGGAACTTCCCCTCCAAAATTTTCTACAAGGGTAATAGAGGTTTCTTTAAGCGATTTGGCTTTATTTCTATAAAATCCGGTTGTTTTTACAAGTTCTTCAAGCTCCTCAAGGGGAGCCTCGGCCATTAATTCTGGTGTTGGATAAGTATCAAAAAGAGCTGGTGTTACTAAATTAACGCGTACATCCGTACATTGTGCACTAAGAATAGTTGCGATGAGTAGTTCAAAAGGATTACGATGATTGAGTTCGCAATGAGGATTAGGATAATTTTTGTAAAGCTCTTTTAGAATTTCAGATGCACGAGCTTTTTGTTGCTTAGTTTTGCGAGGAAGTTTCATACCTTGGCCAAAATTATGGGATCTTTAGTATTTAATTTGAGAATGAGCAGTTTAAAAACGATTCGTATAATAAAGTCGAATAGTAAAAACATCAAAAAGCGAACAAGATGCTTTTTACTAGTTATAATGTAAAGAATGGGCTAATTACTTGATGAAATTTTCTTCAACCAACGAAAAATATAGAAATACATTCACATACACCTTATATGGAATACTCTTTGGTTTTGTATTTCCAATTGCTGCTACACTTTTTGATATAAGTTTAAAAGACCTTCCCTTTACTATAGCTTCTATTTCGAAGGTTCAACTTACAAATCCTTTGCATTGGATTATTGATTCGGCACCTATTTTTCTAGGTTTATTGTCGGCACTAGCGGGTTATCGAAAAGATGAAATTGAAGCTAGTAATAGAGAATTGGAGCAAAAAGTAGCCCAAAGAACAAAGCGCCTTGAGAGCAAAAATGATTTGCTGAAGAGTGAGATTGAGAATCGAAAAAGAACAGAGATTGAACTTGTTAAAGCTAAAGAAGTAGCAGAGGAAGCTGCTAGGGCAAAGACTCAATTTCTATCTACAATGAGTCACGAAATTAGAACACCTCTAAATGCTGTAATTGGCCTTTCCGGCTTGTTAGTTGATACAAAGCTAAACAATGAGCAATCAGAATTTGTAAGTACTATAAATAAGAGTGGTGAAAACTTACTAGGTATAATCAATAACATTCTTGATTACGCAAAAATAGAGTCTGGAAAATTAGAACTAGAAGAAGTAGAGCTTTCCATTGCCTTTCTAATAGAAGATGTATTGGATATAGTCTCGGCTACGAATGTGGACTATAATGTAGAGTTACTTTATAAAATCCATGAAAACGTGCCTGCCTTTATAATCGGAGATACTACGCGTATTCAACAAGTACTGGTAAACTTAGTACGGAATGCGATTAAGTTTACTGAAGAAGGCGAGATTGTGATTTCAGTTGATTGTGAAAAGAATACAGAAGAAGTACAGAGACTTGTTTTTGAAGTGAGGGATACGGGTATTGGTATTCCTGAAGATAAATTGGATGATTTATTTGAGAAATTTTCTCAAGTTGATGCTAGCACTACTCGTAGATATGGGGGAACAGGACTAGGTTTAGCAATTTGTAAGAAGTTGGTTGAGCTCATGGGGGGAACTATCATTGTTAGTAGCGAAATAGGCATTGGAAGTGCATTTACATTTAGTATTGATGTAAAGAAGAGTGATAAACAACAGTTAACACTCAACCCTGAAAGCTTACTGGGCAAAAAAGTTTTTATTCTCGACGATAATTCCACCAACTTATACATCTTAAAAGCTCAATGCGAAAAAGCAGGGATGGACGTTACAACCTACAATAATCCGCTGGATGTGATAGACGATCTTGATGAATTAAAGATGTACGACTTAGGCATTTTAGATATGCAAATGCCTAATAAAAATGGAGCTGAAGTTGCTGAGGTCTTAAGGAAAACATATTCCAAGACTGAACTTCCTTTGGTGTTGTTGAGCTCTATTATGGAGATGGCGAACAACGAGCAACGGCATCAATTCAATTTGTATTTAACAAAACCGATTAAGCAAACCCATCTTTTAAATAACCTAGCTCGTGTTTTTGGGAATGTAAGTGGTGTTTTAAGATCCGAAGAAAAAGAAAAATATTCGGATCTTGGTGTTGGTAAAAAATTGAGAGTATTGGTTGCTGAGGACAACATCATCAATCAAAAAGTAGCGGGGAAAATGTTAGAGCGCCTTGGGCATGTTTATGATGTAGCAGCAAATGGTGCCGAAGCAATAGAAATGTGTAGAATGATTGATTACGATATACTTCTCATGGACATGGAAATGCCCGTTATGGATGGATTAGAAGCAACAAAAGAGTTGACAAAGATTAAAAATGAGCTCAATAAATTTCCATTAATAATTGCAATGACTGCCAATGCAATGGCAGAAGATCAGAAAAGATGTTTAGATGCAGGGATGAAAGATTTTCTCTCTAAACCAGTAACACTTCAATCTATGCAGGAAATGTTTATGACTTGGTTTGGTGTTAAGAAATAAAAATTACGATTAGCATCAATCTGTAGTTCATCTTTGGTACATTAGCCCATGCAATCTGCTACACCCGATTCTCCCTCTACATTTAGAAGATTATTTCCTTGGCTATCACTTGGTATCCTAATAATTATTTATGTCTCTAGCTTTGTAGATCGACAGATTATTGCAGTTTTAGCAACGCAAATAAAAACCGAATTAAGTCTGAGTAACACACAGATTGGAGTGTTGTATGGCCCCGCTTTTTCTTTGGTGTATGCTTTTTTTGGAATTTTTATGGGGAGGATTGCCGATCAATTTTCCAGAAAAAGAATAATCTTAGTAGGTCTTACCGTTTGGAGTTTAATGACTTTGGCGAGTGGCTTTGCAAGCTCCCTATCATTTTTGATTACTGCTCGTTTATTTGTTGGGATAAGCCAAAGCGCCTTAAGCCCAGCGGTGTACTCATTATTAGCGGATTATTTCAAGCCATCTCAACGAGCAACAGTTTTCTCTTTATACGCCTCAGGAATTTTTATCGGGGTAGGGCTATCATTTCTTATAGGAGGTACCGTAGCGCAAGCATATGATTGGCGAGTGGCATTAAAAGCGGTTGGGCTACCAGGTATCGGAATAGCTTTACTTGGAGCTTTTGTCTTGAGAGAACCAGTTCGTAAAAAAACGGAAGGCACAATTGTAGGGGTTTCCTTCATTGAAGTTTTGAAATTTATCCTGAAAAAGAAAACAGTGTGGTACTATTTAATCGGATTCTCGTTGCTTTCACTAAGTGGATATACTTTGCTCGCTTTTATAAGTACTGTGCTTACCGATGTATTTGATGCATCGAACAGAGTTTCCCAATATGGTTGGTTTATGTTCTTGACTGGAGTTGGGATCAATATCTCAGGCTGGTTGGCTGATAAAGTTGCAGTTAAATGGGGTGAAGAGAAACGATTTGTAATGGGAATTGTAGCTGCTTTAGGTGGAATTCCTTTTTTCTATTTTGGATTGTTTTCGGAGTCGGCAACAGCAGCTTTCTTTTTGATTGGGATAGGAAACGTAATTGCATCGTCATATAACGGCGTTGCTGCAGCTCTGATTCAATACTTTGTAGGCTCTGATATGCGCGGTATGGCCGGCGCTATTTACTTATTTGTAATTAGTATCGTTGGCTTTGGTATTGGGCCACCAGTTACGGGTTGGCTAATGGATAACGTTTTTTCGGGATTATATGCACCATCACAAGCATTGTTTTTAGTATTTACGGTGTGTGGAGTATTGGCTACCATCGCTTTTTGGATAGCCATGAAAACCTACCATACTGATAAAGTAAGTGAATAATCTAGCTAACTAAATTATTGCTTAGGTTGAATTTACGAGAGTATTCGATTTTATCTGAATAGTGGAGCGGTAGATTGTAAGACTTTCACCCGGAGCTGATTTTTATAGTCAGAGGATAAGGCAAAAGCTTCTTTAAGTATGAAGTTAGAGACTTTAAACTCAAGAAATCGGATATCCTAATTAACACCCATCAATGTAATTTCGAAGATTAAGTTCGAATTGGCTGGAATATTTCCATTGGCACGAGAGCCATAAGCATAAACTGATGGTAAGTATAGCGTAATTGTACCACCTGCATTTACTTTTGGAATTCCAATTTGCCAACCAACAATCAAGTTTCTAAGAGGAAAGCTGATTGGAGTGTCTCTCGAGTCAAAAATTGCTCCATTACTCATCAAGGTTCCATGATAAGTTACTGTAGCAATGCTACATAAGTCAGCTTTGCTACCTGTGCCTTCTTCATTTATTACATATCTAATTCCCGTTTCGTCAACTTGAGCAGTTATTTCATTTTCAGTGAGATAAGCATCAATGGCAGCGAGATCTAAGGCAAGCTGGTCTTGTGAAACCGACAAATTTGGTTCTGATGAACAGCCTTCATTTTTGTCACATCCACTAAAAGTAAAAATTAATAGAACCACGCAGCATGAAATAGTGGAGAAAGATCTTTTCAAAATAGTTGAGATAAGTTTTTGTCTGAATTTGATTGTTAAATATAGCCATCAAAAATAGTAAAGTGCTAGACGAAGTTTATTAGCGCGAAACCATTATGAACTGTTTTATTGATAATATTAGTGTATGTATGCTAAGTGTTGATTTTATGATATGATATGAGTAAAATTTAGACAATAAATGGAGATGATATGAGGCACCCTTTATTAATAGCAGTTACTCTAGTACTTTTTCTTTGTAGTTGTGCTTTATCTACGGAGGAAAATAAAAAGGAGAGTTATCCTTCTTTTAATCTCATTGAAGAACCTCATTTTGCAAGACGTCCAATCACAGGGGTATATATTGACAGCGAAGGAACCAACTATGTCGGCACCTGGGAAGGAATCACATTAGATTATAGATTAGGTATTTTTAGCTATCTAGATAGAGACTTGACAAGTAAAGCTGCTCGTATTAAGGAAATGTACGGGCTTTATTACGCACGGGTTGGTGATAAATCTCTGATATCATCAGCAGATGGTAAAACCTGGACTGAAGTAGTGAGGTTGAGGGAATCTATTTATGACTATGTAGTTTTGAAAAGTGGTCGAATTGTTATTGGTAGCTTCGAAGGTGTGTATTATAAAGACCCTGAAGAAACGGAGTGGACTAACAAAAGATTCTTTTTTGCAGGAAATAGCATTTCTAACCCAAATAAGATTAGTCATTTGGTAGAGTCTAAAGATGGAAGTGTAATTGCCGGTACTCATCATGGAATATATAGATCACTGGATGAGGGCGAAAATTGGGACCGAGTTTCAGATTTAATACCAAGTCATGAAGATCATATTTCTCAATTATTGGTAAAGGAGAATGGAGATATTTTGGCCTATGGCACAAGGTATGCGTTTGTAAGTGAGGATAATGGTGACACGTGGTTTACTTCTACTTTGCCGAGCAGAGGCGTATTTAAAGCAATTGAAGATAATGGGATTGAGTATATACTAATTGGAGGAAACATTTGGGCTCGAAGAACAAGCCGTGATATATATGTGAATCTTGAAATTGCTGATGAGTTGGAAGAAAATTTCCCCACGGCAACAGCAAATATTGATAATTTTTATCTACGAGGAGAAAAGCTTCTAATCTATAATTCGGTGTATCCGTCTGCTGTGTATAAGGGATTTCGTGAAGAAGAGTCTGATATCTGGGATGAATTGAAATAAATAAAAAAGCCCCGATATTGTAGTATCGGAGCTTTTAAAGCTTAAAATAAATAAGCAAAAAACTACACTTCGTTTAGCGCTTCATTTAATGCTTGTAGGCTTTTCTTTGCATCACCAAAGAACATCTGATTCTTTTCGTCATAAAATAGCGGATTGTCGATTCCAGCATACCCAACGCTTAAACTACGCTTGAAGACAATAGTGCGTTTTGCCTCATCAACATTAAGAATAGGCATGCCATAAATTGGGCTGCCTGGAGATGTTTTTGCCATTGGGTTAACCACATCATTTGCACCAATAATCAGAACCACATCTGTTGAAGCAAACTCAGCGTTTATTTGATCCAAATCGTACAATAAATCGTAAGGTACATCTGCTTCAGCAAGTAAAACGTTCATGTGACCAGGCATACGTCCAGCTACAGGGTGAATTCCGTATTTAACTTGAACACCTTTGGCTTCTAGTTTTGAAGCAACCTCTTTAACAACGTGCTGTGCTTGGGCTACTGCAAGTCCATAACCAGGAACAATTACTACTTTAGATGCATAAGCAATTTGGATAGCTAAGTCATCTGCAGAAGTTTCACGAACTGTTTTATCACCATCGGCGCCGCCGCCGCCAGAACTAACACTATCTCCACCAAAGGAACCAAATATTACATTGAATAAAGAGCGATTCATTGCTTTACACATAATATTGGTAAGTATTAAACCTGCTGCGCCAACTAAAGCTCCTGATACAATAAGCAGACTGTTGCCAAGTGCGAAACCTGCTAGCGAAGCTGCCAACCCTGAATACGAGTTCAAAAGTGAAATAACTACGGGCATATCTGCTCCACCAATCGGAATCACAGAGGTGATACCAATGAGTAATGAGATGCCTAAAATCACCCAAAATAACATCATATTAGTCGGGTCGTAAGTGAACACGCCTACTAAAGCCAATACAGCAATCATTGAGCCAATATTGATATAGTTTAAACCTGGAAAGGTAATCGCATTGCCAGAAATAAAACCTTTCAGCTTACCGAAAGCGACAAAACTTCCTGTAAATGTTAGCGAGCCAATAAAAATACTTAAACCAACCGTAACCAAAACAGCGGTGTCAAGTGCAATAAGATCTGGTGTTCTGGCTAATTCTCCCCAGGCAACAAGTGCAGAAGCAGCACCACCAAAACCATTAAATACAGCAACTAATTCGGGCATGGCAGTCATCGCTACTCTTTTAGCTGCAACGGCGCCAATTAAGCTACCTAACACAACTCCAGCGATTATCCATTCAAAAGAAACAATTTCTCTATCAAATAGTGTGACTACAATCCCAATTAACATACCAATGGCGGCAAGTTGATTTCCTTTACGAGCAGTTGCTGGCGAACCGAGTAATTTTATCCCACGGATAAAGAAAGCAGTAGCAACTAAATAAATAATCTGGATGGCATCTGGTAGCCAAGTAGCGAAAGACTCTGGTAAAAACTGGTTCATTTGTCATCTCCTTTTTTCTTGAACATCTCAAGCATTCGGTCGGTAACCATAAAACCACCAACTACGTTTATCATCGCAAATACAATGGCAATAAAGCCAATCCATTTTGCCATTGGCCCACCTACACTACCGGAAACAATAAGTGCTCCAACTATGGTAATACCTGAAATAGCATTTGCACCACTCATAAGAGGTGTGTGCAAGGTTGGTGGTACTTTTGAAATGAGTTCAAAGCCAATAAAACAGGCTAGAACAAAAATGAATAATGAAAATATTAAGACTGACATAAGATTCAATTAGGAACATCAGAACTAGGAACAGCGAACTATTCTTAATCCCGTATTCAGTTTTTCTTAACTATTGGTGAAATTATTTCCCCTTGATGTGTGATGGTGGTATTTAGCAGAATTTCGTCTTCAAAATTGAAATTCAGTGCACCATCTTTAATCAATAGGTTTAAAAGAGCTAGTATGTTTTTAGCATACAGTAAACTTGCATGGTTTGCTAACTGACTTGGCAGGTTAATAGGTCCAACAATCTTCACTTCGTTAACAACTTGTGTGGTTCCTGCTTGGGTTAACTCACAATTACCACCATTTTCAGCAGCAAGATCAACAATTACAGAACCAGGCTTCATATCGTGTACCATTTCCTTAGTAATAAGAAGTGGAGCTGGTCGTCCAGGAATTAATGCGGTAGTTATTACGATATCTGATTTCTTAACATGTTCATGTATAACTTGTCGCTGGCGATCTTGATTATCTTTCGAAAGCTCTTTGGCATATCCACCTTTTGTTTCTGTATTCTCTTCTTCAAGAGGAACTTCAACAAATTTCCCACCTAAACTTTCAACTTGTTCTTTTACAGCAGGTCGTACATCAAAAGCTTCAACTACTGCACCAAGTTTACGGCAAGTGGCTATTGCTTGTAATCCAGCAACACCTGCGCCAAGAATCAAAGCTTTGGACGGAGGAATAGTGCCCGCAGCAGTCATCATCATTGGCATGTATTTATCTAATTCATTGGCAGCAATTAGCGAAGCCTTATATCCGGCAATGGAACTCATCGATGAAAGTGCATCCATGTTTTGAGCCCGAGAAATTCTGGGAATAGCATCCATGCCTAATGCAGAAATTCCTAACTCCTTGAGAGAAGCTACTAAGTCTGCATGTTGTAGCGCCCAGATGAAGCAAACTAAAGTTGCGTCTTTTTTGAGTTTCTTTAAATCCTCAAGTTCAGGAGTTTGTACAGCTAATACAACATCGGCTTTACTTAATGCCTCCTCTCTAGTTACTACTTTCGCACCAATAGCTTCATACTGAGGGTCTAGAAAGTTGGATGAAAGTCCGGCATTATTTTCGACCCAAACTTCAAGCTCTTTTTTTACGAACTGGCCCGCAACTTCCGGCGATAATGCTACTCGCTTTTCGTGTTCAGCGGTTTCTTTTAGTACTGCAATGATCAAAATAATCCTCCAACATTTGTTTAAAACAACATAATCAAATCGGCGAATATGCCAAATATAACTGGGAGCGCTTTTCTAAAATTTTAAATACACATCACAAAAGAGAATTCTTTCTTTGTAAAATTTCTGTGCGAACTACCATTTAAATTAAAGTTATTTTTCGCAGAATTACTACTAAAGAGTACTGCTTGTGTATAAGATTTTACAAGACTTTTTTTACTTCTTCTACTGTAATCATATTTACAACGCTTATTAGGTTGATAGAATTAAAGTCTCAATCCAAAAGCTGAATTTTTGTATTATTGGGCGACCAAAATTTTTAAAAGAGTATTATGGAAGACATTGTAGGAAAAAGATTTAAAGTTGTAATAATTGGAAGTGGCCCTGCAGGATTAACTGCGGCACTTTATGCTGCTCGTGCAGATTTAAACCCTATCGTTTTTGAGGGACCGGAACCAGGAGGCCAGCTAATGACCACCACCGACGTTGAGAATTTCCCGGGATACCCAGAAGGTGTTACTGGCCCACAGATGATGGATGACTTACGCAACCAAGCAACTCGCTTTGGTGCCGATTGCAGGTATGGATACATAACAAATGTCGACTTTGATAAGCGCCCTTATAAACTTACTGTTGATGAGAAAACAGAAGTCTTTGCTGATACCATAATTATTTCAACAGGTGCATCGGCTATGTGGCTTGGGCTCGAAAGTGAACAAAAATTACGTGGAAAAGGTGTATCAGCCTGTGCAACATGTGATGGTGCTTTCTTCAGAAATGAGCATGTAATTATCGTTGGTGGTGGAGATACTGCAATGGAAGAAGCAACCTTCCTAACCAAATTTGCTCGTAAGGTAACTGTAATTCATCGTCGTGAAGAACTTAGAGCTTCCAAAGCTATGCAAAAACGTGCTTTCGATAACGAGAAAATCGAATTTATGTGGAATAGCGGGGTAGAGGAAGTACTAGGAGATAACGTAGTTGAAGGTGTGAAAATAAAAAATCTGCAATCTGGTGAGGTTACAACTTTAGAGGATGTAACTGGTGTCTTCGTAGCCATTGGCCACAAGCCGAATACCGATTTGTTTAAAGGCGTAATCACTATGGATGACGTAGGTTATATCCAAACTAAAGGTCAATCTACTAAAACTGATTTGCCAGGAATTTTCGCCTGTGGTGATGCCATGGACTCTTTCTATCGTCAAGCTGTAACAGCAGCTGGAACAGGTTGTAAAGCAGCCCTTGATGCAGAACATTACCTAAGCAACGATTTGGGTGAATAAGCTGTTACTTTAATATTAGAAGCAACATCAAACCATATATAATGAATAAAATGACTGTATTTTTAATAGTAGTTGGCGTTGTAATAGCATTTGTGTTTTTGAGTAAAGCCATGAAAAAGGACGATACAATAAAAACTATATCTGCAAAGCAGGCTATCGCTCAAATTGTTGAAGAACCTGGAGTAATTATTGACGTTCGAACAAAAGACGAATATAATGCAGGCCATTTAGCTAAAAGTGATTTTCAGTATGATGTAACCACGGGTGAGTTTGAATCAAAGCTTAACTCGCTCGACAAATCTAAAACGTACTATTTATACTGTCGCTCCGGTAACCGAAGTGGGAAAGCTGCATCTATTATGAAAGCAAACGGATTTACGAATGTCTATAATATAGGTGGGTATTCAACACTGATTAGTGCAGGGTTTGAAGCCTCAAAGTAGCTGATTATTTAAAAAAAGCGTTTAACGTAAAAAGCTCCTTCTTAACTGAAGGAGCTTTTTTTGATTTAAATTATTATAAAACCTAGCTATGAATATGTCTTAGTGGTATAAAACTATACTAAATAAGACTATTATTTTTTCTTCTTGCCGATAGTTTTCTCATCTTTATCATCGCCTTCTTCAGTAGCATTATTTTCAGTGGTACTACTGTCGTCATCATCTTCATTAATTTCGATGATTTCAGCTTCTACAGAGTATTCGTCCTCATCTCCATCTACTTCACGCTCAACAAGAATTTGGTAGTCGTTAATAAACATCGCGAACATCCCAATTGCTGAAATAACAGGTACCATCGCACCAACTAAAGCTGCGCCGCCAACACCAACAGCAAGTTGAGTCTGGAAGACAACCTCTCCTTTTTTGTTTTTGATGATAAGTCTACGTGCGCCACCCTCTTTTATAATCTCTCGGATTTTGCTGATGACTTCATTCACACCACCTTGTACTTCTTCGTAGATGCTTTTCGCTTTAGATTTTGCGTCTTCTTTATTCATGATATGTGCGATTTATGAAATTTTTTGTAAGGAGTTTCCTCCGTCAGGGTCTAACTACGTAAAGCATAATAAAAAGATTCGGTATAAAAAATGTTAGCTCGAGTTTATTGCGCATCAACGGTAGGTGTTGATGCGCGTATCATCGATGTAGAAACCCACCACACTAATGGTCTGCCCAAATTTTTCTTAGTAGGTTTGCCAGATCGGGCTGTAAGTGAATCTCGTGATCGAGTGGAGGCAGCCATCAGAAACACAGGTTCATTTTATCCATTGGGTAGAGTTACGGTGAACCTTGCGCCTGCCGATCTTCCCAAAGAAGGAAATGCATTTGATCTTCCACTAGCCGTTGGTTTACTGATGATGTCTGGACAGTTGCATACTGATAAGCTAGACAAAACTGTACTGATGGGTGAACTTGCGTTAGATGGACAAATCCGTCCAATAAAAGGAGTGCTACCAGTTGCTGTAGAGGCAAAAAAGCGTGGTTTTGAATACTTGGTAGTACCTAAGGAGAATGGCCCTGAAGCTGCGGTAGTAGAAGGGATTAAAATTTTCCCATTTGAGCATTTAAATCAAGTTACGGATTGGTTAGAAAACCGGGGCTCGATGGATCCATTAGAGATTGATGTACAGGCTTTTTTTGGACAAAATGGTAAGGATGATTTAATGGATTTTAGTGATGTTCGTGGGCAAGAAAATGTTAAACGAGCACTCGAAATTGCCGCCTCGGGAGGACATAATGTTATTATGGTCGGTCCACCAGGTTCAGGTAAAACAATGATGGCTCGACGAATACCAACTATTCTCCCACCATTATCGTTAGATGAATCACTTGAAACAACTAAAATACATTCTGTTTCTGGGATATTAGATGCAAAAAAGGCCCTTATTACTCAACGTCCTTTTCGAGCGCCTCACCACACAGTTTCCGATGTTGCACTAGTTGGAGGAGGAAGCATGCCTATGCCCGGCGAAATTTCGATGGCTCATAATGGAGTGCTTTTTCTAGACGAACTTCCTGAGTTTAAACGAAGTGCTTTGGAGGTTATGCGCCAACCATTAGAGGATGGGTTTGTATCAATTGCACGAGCAAGAATGAGTGTTACCTATCCAAGTAGAGCGATGTTGGTAGCTTCAATGAATCCATCTCCATCAGGCGACTGGTACGATCCAAAAGAAATGGGAGGAGGTTCGAACCTTCAGATGCAACGCTATTTAAGCAAAATCAGTGGTCCACTCCTAGATCGAATTGATTTACATATAGAAGTAAATAAAGTGAGTTATGATGAGCTTTCAGGAAAGGCAAAGGGAGAGTCGTCTGAAATAATTCGGAAACGAGTTATGGAAGCTCGCGAAATTCAAACACAACGATTTTTAGGTGTGAAAGGAGTGTATGGAAATGCACAAATGAATACACGGATGGTACGAAAAGTATGCCAATTAGATGAAGTGAGCTCAAATATTCTGAAAAAAGCGATAACAACACTGGGTCTTTCAGCACGGGCTTATGATAGAATTTTGAAAGTAGGTAGAACAATTGCTGATTTAGAAAAGTCAGAGAATATTCAATCTCATCATGTTGCAGAAGCAATACAATACCGAAGTTTGGATAGAGAGGGGTGGCTAGGTTGAAAATAATACAACAGAGGTACTATGGATATCTATTAATGAACTCTCCGCATCTTCATGCGGTGCATAACTGTACGCGTATTCATTATTCTATAAATAGAGGGAACCTAAGGCTTCATCTTAAGTGTAAACAAATAGACAGGAGGGCATTGTTATGAAAAAATCATCATCTACTTATTTGCCAAGTGGGCTAGTATTTGTTTTACCAATACTAATAATTGTGGTATATCTCATTCTCACTCAATAAAAGGTTGACTAGAGCTGTATATTTGGATAAGCTTTTAGTTCTTAATCATAATATAGTTCAAACAGTTGCCTAAATTCGCCGAGATAGCATTTCCTACTGCTGTACGCCAACTTTTTACTTATCAACTTACCTCAAATCAGCAGAAAGATATTCGTGTTGGAATGAGAGTTTGGGCTCCGCTTCGGAATTATAACGCCATTGGTGTAGTGATAAAGCTCCACGATGAAAAGCCTACATTTCAGACCAAAGAAATCCGTCAAATTCTTGATGAAGAACCTATTCTTGATGACGAGATACTAAAGCTTACTCGATGGATTCATCGTTTTTACTATAGTAGCTTGGGAGAAGTTATTCAGGCAGCACTTCCTGCAGGTCTTAATTTTGTTTCAAAAAAGTACATCAGAGTTGCCAATACTAATCAAGAACATTCCTTAACTGAGTTACAAAAAGAAGTACTTGGTGAGATAAAGAAACAGGCTGATTTTGAGTTTAATGAAGCCAAAAAAAGATGGGTTGGGACTTCAGCGAATAAAGCATTAAATGAACTTTTAAAGTTGGGCGCGATAGAAATCTGGGAAGAACCAGATTTAAAAGTTACAGCCAAAACAGAGCGCGCTTGGGATTGGGCGGATGGGAAATCAGCTGAATCTGCAAAAGCATTTCTTGAAGAGACAAAAAGCAAAGGCGCCAAGTGGAAGGAAGCTCTAGAATTTTTTGCAGAGAGGGAGTTGCCAATAAGAAATTCAGAGCTGGCAACATCTGAAAAGGTGAGCTCATATTCTCTCAATAGATTAAAAGATGAGAAATGGATTAAGCCTATTGAAATGGAAGCTCTACCAGATAAAAGTCTTCTTGATTTCGCACCTGATTCAATTAAATCCTTAAATAAAGAACAGAGTAAAGCTTTTTCGGTAATTCAAACGGGCTTGGAAAAAGGTGAGTTTGCCAACTATTTGCTTTACGGCATTACAGGAAGTGGAAAAACAGAAGTGTACATTCATGCGCTTAAACAGGTAGTAGAATCAGGAAAAGGCGGTATTGTTCTTGTTCCCGAAATTGCACTTACACCACAAACGGTCTCTCGATTTTATAAAATATTTGGTGAAGAGGTTGCTGTTCTCCATAGTAGAATGACAAGTAGAGAACGACTGTTAGCTTGGAACGATTTAAAAAGTGGAGCCAAGAAAATTGCCATTGGACCACGATCTGCGGTGTTTGCACCCGTTCAAAATTTAGGGTTGATAATATTAGATGAAGAGCACGATGCTTCCTACAAGCAAATAGATCCAGCACCTCGATATCATGCCAGAGAAACTGCAATAATGCGAGCCAATCTGAACAAGGCTGTAGTTATAATGGGCTCAGCAACGCCAAGTATGCAGGCATTGAGCATGGCTGCGAAGGGCAAGTGTGGATTGTTGGAACTTAAAGAACGTCATGCTGAAGCAACCTTGCCAGAAGTTAAAATAATCGATTTAAAGCAATACAAAGGAGCTATGAAAGGAGATCTTTCAATGGCTTTGTACACGGCAATTGAGGATGCATTATCCAAAAAAGAGCAGATTATATTGTTATATAATCGTCGAGGTTTTGCAAACTACTTGCAGTGCGAAGATTGCGGACATATTCCTCAAAGCCCAGAATGTTCGGTGAGCCTCACTTATCATAAAAGAAAGAACATGTTGCTGTGCCATTATTCTGGATATTCAAGGCGGGCAGATACTCATTGTGAGAATTGTGGATCAGGAAATTTGGTAGTTCAAGGTTCGGGTACTCAAAAAGTGGAGGAAGAAATTGCAGAACTATTTCCAGAGGCAAGATTACTTCGGTTTGATAGAGACAGCACAACAAGAAAAGGTGCCCATGCCAAAATACTAAACACCTTTGGTGAGGGAGAAGCGGATATCATGGTAGGCACACAGTTGGTTGCCAAAGGACTCGATTTCCCAAATGTAACCGTTGTTGGTGTGATTGATGCAGACACAGAGCTTGCCTTTCCATCTTTTCAATCTACAGAGCGGATGTATCAACTACTGAGCCAGGTTTCAGGGCGTTCAGGCCGTGGTGAAAAGCTAGGGAAAGTGTATATCCAAACGCGAGCACCAGAAAATAGTGCCATCCAATTTGCTAAAAGGCACGATCATGAAGGCTTTTCGAAAGAAGAAATGGGGTTTAGAAAGCCGCTAAATTATCCACCTTATTCAAGGTTAATACAGTTTGTTCTTAAAGGAAAAGAAGACAACGAAGTGAGTAATTCCGCCCATTTATTGGTAGATGTTATAAATCGAGTAGTGCCAGATCTAAATACTTTGGGACCATCTCCATCTGCTATTGCATGGATGAATAGAAATTATTTTTGGGAAGTAATGGTGAAAATATCTCCAGAAAAAGGAGACAATTATATCGAAAAGCTATTGGACAAGGTGATGGAAGTTTACAGATATGAAACTCCAATAAGCGAAGCAAAAGTGCGAATTAATATCAATGTAGATTCCATTCGCTAGGTTTTAAGGTAGTATGGCAAGTAGTATAAACTTGTTGAGTATGACTTTCTATCGCCTCTCTATCTATTAAAAAGTCTTTCCTAACGAAAGTCCACCGCTAAAATATATACGCTCTGTTATATTATTTGTGAAGGGCGTAAAGCTGATTTTAAAGAATTTTCCCGTTTTGGGGTCTACAGACTTAATCCCCAAAGACGAGGTTATATAAAAATTTTCGTTTGGATTTAGAAACAATAAAGTAGCCCCTAATCCTGCCTCAAATTGTGTGGTTCTATTTATGTCAATCAGAGAATTAAGTAGAATTGGGAGACTAATATGACGAGTGTTGGTAAAAAAGCCATCTAAATCAGGAAAATATCCAGCTCCCATTCGTATCGATAACCCTTGTTTAAGTAATCTTTCATAATTGATGGAATACGAAAGACCATTCCCCAGCAATTCTAAGTAGATGGAATGTTTTTGGAACTCAGTTTCAACCCGTGTAGTAGGTGTACCTGAATCCTGGGCATATAGCTGAGAGCTAGCAGGAAGTAAAAACAATAGAATCAGAGATGAAATCTTAATCATGGTTTTCCGACTGTTTTAAGGTTTTATATGATTCAAGCATCACCAACCTGATCCAAAAGATGGAATAGCTACACAACTTTAAAATTAATCACTTATAAATAACTCTAAGAATGATATTAAAGTATAATTAATTTTCTAAAGCGCAAAAAATATAGAATCTATTTAACTACTTGCAATAAGGAGAATAAAATTGCTATTTAGAATCCGAATATAAATTAGTAATACTTATGGGTGAAGAACGGGTAAAGTTGGCCGACAGTAATGAGCAGATGCAAAGCTTTATGAAGTATGTGCTTAAAGATTTGCGTGCGCTTAAAAAAATGTTAGACGAAGAATGGTTTGAGACAGATACCATTCGGATTGGAGCAGAACAAGAGTTGTGCATTATAGATAAGAATGCCAAGCCACTAAATATTGCGATGAAGGCAATGGATGCTCTTGGTGAAGGAAATTACACCACAGAACTCGCTCAATTCAATCTAGAAATTAACTTAGATCCTTTAGAGTTTACAGGAAATTGTCTTTCAGAATTAGAAAATAATTTACAGACTGAAGTAGAATATGTGCGTAAAACCATCCAGAGTTTAGGTGGGGATATTTTGCTTACGGGAATTCTACCTACCATCCGAAAGTCAGATGTAAGTATTGAAAGCCTTACTCCGCTCCCCCGCTACCAAGCAATATGTGATGCAATAGACAAACAGCGCGGAAAGGAATTCGAATTACGAATTCAAGGAATGGACGAGCTATTAATGAAATTTGATACACCTTTACTTGAAGGCTGCAACACCGGATATCAAGTTCATTTGCAGGTAAAACCTAAAGAATTTGTTTCAAAGTATAACATAGCCCAAGCAGTAACAGCTCCCGTTTTGGCAAGCGCGGTAAATTCTCCCGTTCTATTTGGGAAACGACTCTGGGCAGAAACAAGAATTGCACTTTTTCATCAATCCGTTGATACTCGGTCGGTCGGCGAGCATTTAAGAGATAGTAGTCCACGAGTTACTTTTGGAAATGCATGGTTGAAGGATAGCATCTTGGATATTTACAAAGAAGATATTTCTAGATATCGAGTAATGCTCAGTTCTGATGTGGTAGAAAATGTAGATGAGCTAATGAAGAAAGGTATTCCACCCGAGTTGATGGCGCTTAAAGTTCATAACGGAACGGTTTATCGATGGAATAGGCCTTGTTATGGTGTTGCAGGTGGTGTTCCTCATCTAAGAATTGAAAACCGCGTATTTCCTTCTGGCCCAACAGTTGTGGATGAAATCGCAAATACGGCCTTTTGGTTAGGTCTACTAAATGGTTTTGAAGATGAATATGCAGACATCACAAAAGAATTAGATTTTGATGATGCAAAGATGAACTTTTTTGCTGCTTCAAAGCTAGGAATGGATACCAAATTTGTTTGGACAAAAGACCGAAAAGTATCTGCTAGAAATCTTATTAAAGACGAACTGCTACCTATTGCAAAACATGGTTTAGAAAAGGCTGGGATTAATAAATCTGATTTAGATACTTATTTAGGTGTTATACAAGATAGAGTTGAGTCGTCTAAAACAGGCGCGTATTGGGTTGTGAAATCATATAGCAATCTGATTAAAGATTCCAATCGAGAGCAGACTCTTTCTACCATAACCAAAGCTATGGCTATGAACCAGAAGAAAGGTGAACCAGTGCATAAATGGGGACTTGCGAGAGTTGAAGATGTAGAGCATGGCAGACCAACAAGCTTACTAGTAGAAGAATTTATGACTACGGACTTGTTTACTGCTCGGAAAGATGACCTCATCGAATTTGCTGCAAATTTATTGGATTGGCGACGAATTAGATACGTTCCCGTAGAGGACGATCAGAAACATTTAGTGGGATTAATTTCTATGCGAATGATTTTAAGAGAATACTCTAAAATTATTCACGAAGAAGAAAACTCCGAGCATTCTGTAGAAGATATTATGATAACAAATCCAATTACTATTCATCCAGAAGCTAGCATAATGGAGGCGATGACGATTATGCAAGAGCAAAAAATAGGCTGTTTGCCAGTTGTAAAGAACAGTAGACTAGTTGGGGTTATAACGGAAGAGAATTTTATGAATATAAGTCGGCGCTTGTTGAAAGCACTAGCCAACGATAAGGATAGTTAATTGAAAACTGCATTAGAGATTGCTGAAGGCGACGATGAAAAGGTGTCAGCTCACTTGCTGGGTGACATAAAAGGGGCAAATCCCGGTCCAACTATAATTGCGATGGGCGGGATGCACGGAAATGAAGCTACAAGTATTACGGCAATTCGTCGAGCATTGGAACTTTTAGCCCCTCAACAAAAAGAAATGAAAGGGCGGTTTGTAGGTGTACAAGGAAATATTTCGGCACTACGGAAAGGAATGCGCTTTAATACTGAAGACATGAACCGTTTATGGGTTGCATCCATTTTGGATAAAATTAGGAGAACGTCGACGGAAAAACTATCCTCGATAGATAGAGCAGAGATAAAAGAGTTGTTAAAAGTTTTAGACCCTATTGTCTATTCTGAAAGTGGTGAAGAAATTATTTTTATTGATTTGCATACATTCTCGGGAAAAGGTGGAATGTTTTGTATTACGCCACGCAAAGAGCGCAATATAGAAGTATTAAGTCAGCTCAAAATCCCTCTTATTTTTGGAATTGAGCAAGCATTGCAAGGTACTTCAATGGAGTATGTGGATGATGCAGGCCATATTGGGTTTGCCTTTGAAACAGGAACACACGGTACTAAGGTAGCGGAAGATAATGCGTATGCAGGGCTACTTATTTTGTTAGCAAGCTCAGGACTTATTTCTGCCACTAGGCTTCAAGACTTTGATAAATATTATGACTACTTGATGGAAAAAGTTGAACAATATCCGCATAAAGTAGAATATGTATATAAGCATATTATTGAGGAAGGAGATAATTTTGAGATGTTGTCAGGATTTAAGAATTTTGACTCCATCAAGAAAGGTGAGTTGCTAGCTAATGATGGAAATGGAGAGATACGTGCTCTATCAGACGGTTACGTACTGATGCCACTTTACCAGAAACAGGGCAATGATGGTTTTTTTATTGTAAGAGATTGTGAATGAGGCGGATTAGAGCGTAATTCCAACTGTAGTGTTTATTATTACAAGAGGCTTATTTTAAGAAAGTACTTTGAAACTGAAAATGACATATAGTGAATAAGAATTTAAATGATTACCAGTTTATAGATGGCACTAGGCTATCGTCTGTAATAGAAGCACTGATATTTGCGAGTGAAGAGCCTATTTCTGGTGATAAAATCAGAACCATTATCACAGACAACGAAGAGCAGATTGAAATTTCTGAAGAAACGGTTGAAGATTTTGTAGATAAACTGAATGCTCGATATGAAGAACAAGCGCTTAGTTTCCGAATAGAAAAAATGGCGGGAGGCTATACTTTCCTCACACACAAGAAATTTCATTTTTGGTTAAGTGTTTTTCAGCATGAAAATGCATATCGAAAACTATCGCAATCTGCAATAGAAAGCCTTGCAATAGTAGCTTACAAGCAGCCGATTACAAAACCCGAAGTAGATCAAATACGTGGTGTAGATTCTGGATATATCCTTCGTCAGCTTATGGAAAAAGCTCTGATAGAAGTAGCTGGTAGAGCAGATAGACCAGGGAAACCTCTGCTCTATCGCACAACAAAGCATTTTTTACGTCACTTTGGAATCAACTCGGTAAATGAGTTACCTAAACCTCGAGAAATAGAAGAGATTTTGAAAGATGATGACATGGCAGAGCATCGCCAGTTGTTATTGGAGCAATCTATGATTTTGGATGACGAGAAGGAAAACCCAGAAGAAAAAAGAACATTCATCGAAAAAAATATATTTGAAGACTCCGAAACCCCAGAAAACGAAGAGTCAGAATCAGAAGAAGAATAGTTAGAAATATGAATAAACTAGCTATACGATTTGTTATCTTAGTAATATGAAAAAACCGAGAAGTACACCCAGTTCTAGAAACCGAAATCAAAAAACTGATAATAATCAGAAGTCATCTAAAGGCACAGCAAAGAAAACGCCTTTAAAACTGAATGTGAAGATTGACAAGAATCCGATAAAAGTTGATCAGAATTACTCTGATACCGATGAAATTAGGTTGAACAAATATATCGCCCATGCAGGGTTATGCAGTAGAAGAGAAGCTGATAAACTTATAGCTGCTGGAAAAGTTAAGATAAATGGAAAAACAGTAAGTGAGCTTGGTGTTTCAGTTCGGCGTACCGATAAGGTTGAGGTAGATGGCCAACGAATTAGCTTAGAGTCGTTTGTTTACCTTTTACTGAACAAGCCTCGCAACACCATTACTACTACTGATGATGAACGTGGAAGAAATACGGTGTTAGATGAAGTTGAGAATGCTACAGGCTCACGAGTATATCCTGTTGGAAGATTGGATAGAAATACCACGGGGCTTTTATTGCTCACAAATGATGGAGATTTAACACACCGTTTAATGCATCCTAGCTATAAAGTTCGAAAAACCTATGAGGTTGAATCTCAACGAGAGTTAACCGACACTGAACTTGCTCAACTTAGAAAGGGTGTTGAACTTGAAGATGGAATAGCAAAAGGGCATAACATTCAACGATATGCAGATATTCCAAAAACAATTCTAATTTCAGTATATGAAGGCAGAAATCATCTTATTCGTAGAATGGTAGCTCATTTTGGAACAGAAGTTGTGAAACTGAAGCGTGTAGAATATGCGGGCCTTAACTTAAAAGATGTGAAGATGGGGCGATGGAGATTTCTAAGACAAAAAGAAGTGAATAACCTAAGAAAGTTGGTGAAATTAGAAGCTCTCGATTTTAAAAAGTAACAGTTTATGGAGTTTGATAATATAGCAGTTTCATCAGGAAGTGTACTTAGTAGCGAAGGTCTACCTATTAAGTACGATTTATATGTGCCAATAAGTGGTACTAATAGAAATTTTCCTGTAGTTATATTCCTCCATGGATTTAAGGGCTTTAAAGACTGGGGTCCATTTCCTGATGCATGTGAAGAGCTCGCTCGCGTTGGTTTCGGAGTTTTGGCAATGAATCACTCACATAATGGCATTGGCAACGGAAGAACTCAGTACGAACGTTTAGATTTATTCGAACAGAATACGCTTTCCAAAGATTTAGAAGATGTAAGGGTAATGATTGACGCCCTGCAATCGGGCGAAGTAAATAACTCACATGCTCATTTAAACACTGATGAAATCGGAATAGTTGGACATTCAAGAGGTGGACATACCGCCATTGTAGCAGCTGCAGAATTTGAAGCGATTAGGTGTTTAGTTACTTGGGCTTCGGTTTCAGATTATTTAAATAGAGTTTCTGATAAAGAGAAAAAAGATTGGGAAGAAAAAGGTTTTACGGAGTATAAAAACTCACGTACAAACCAAATGATGAAGGTTAACCGTGCTTTTTACGACGATTTAGTGGCGAATGCAGATTTATTGATAGCGCAAAGACGCGTGAAAGATTTGCGAGTTCCCTCGTTATTCATTCATGGTCGAGAAGATGAGGCTGTACCACATACAAGTTCAGAACAGCTTCATATAGGTTGTGCAGCCAAAGACAAGGAGTTGAGGTTTATAGCTAATGCAGGTCATACTTTTGCTGCTGCTCATCCCTTTGAAGAAGATTTTTTTCCACCTCCGTTTAAAGAATTAGTAGATTCTACAACTAGTTGGTTTAGGGAATACTTACGTTAAAACAAGACCTTCTGTTTTTAATATTTTTAACACCAAGTACTATAATTTTTCTTGACTCCCATTTCACTTTACCTCACCTTAACTTACTTTTAATTTTCATAAAATAAAGAATAATGAGCTACGGAATAAAGATGATTGGCAAGACTCTTGCTTTTTCGCTCTGTTTTGTATTAGTAGTTAGTGGTTGCAAAACTACCGACTCTGCAACTAATAGCAAAGCAGCAGCTTCTATGGCAGCAAAACGTGCCGCTTCCTCTAAAGGGGGAATGAAAAAATACAGTGAAATTATTACTAAAGACGCTGTAAGTGATGATGGTTTATTTGATGTTCACAAAGTGGACGAATCGTACTATTTCGAAATTCCTAATGAACTATTAGATAGAGAAATGTTACTTGTAACGCGAGTTGCAGGTTCGGTACAAAATCTTAGCTTTGGTGGAGCTGGTCAGAAAGTTCGTGGCCAACAAGTACTACGGTGGGAGAGAAAAGACGACAACATTTTGCTTCGTCATGTTTCATACTCTAGTGTAGCTGATGCCGATGATCCGATTTATACATCAGTTCGTAATAACAATTTCGAGCCTGTGGTTTTTAGCTTCAAAATTGAAGCGCTTAATAAAGATACTTCAGGTGTAGTTATTGATGTAACTAAGCTTTATACCACGGATGTAAATCTTCTAAGCGGTTTAACTGATGGACAAAGAAAAAACTTTCAAGTTCGTCGTTTAGATGGAAGTAGAAGTTTTATAGAAAGAGTGAACAGCTATCCTGAAAACTTAGAAGTTCGTCATGTTCTAACTTACGAATCAAGTAATCCTCCAGATAACAGAGAAACAGGAACCATTTCTCTGGAAGTGAATCAGTCTATGATTCTATTACCAGCAGAGCCTATGATTCCTAGAAATTGGGACGAAAGAGTTGGATATTTCTCAATTGACCAATTTGACTATAGCTCAGATGAGCACAAAGCGGCTACAAATCGCTTTATCACTCGTTACAAACTTGTTCCTAAAGACAAAGAAGCTTACTTAAGAGGTGAACTAGTAGAGCCAGTTGAGCCTATTGTATACTATTTAGACCCTGCTACACCTGATAAGTGGAAAAAATATTTAGTGCAAGGTATTAATGACTGGCAAGTAGCTTTTGAAGAAGCTGGTTTTAAAAACGCTATTATTGGTAAAGTAGCACCAACACCAGAAGAAGATCCAGAGTTTTCTCCTGAAGATGTGCGTTATTCTGTAATGCGTTACATCACGAATCCAATTCAGAATGCTCAAGGCCCACACGTACATGATCCACGTACAGGTCAAATTCTTGAAAGTGATATCTTATGGTACCACAACATCCAGAACTTATTACGTAACTGGTTCTTTATTCAAACAGCGGCCTCAAATCCTGATGCTCGCAATGTAAAGATGTCTGATGAGATTATGGGCGAAATGCTTCGCTTCGTAATGGCTCATGAGCTTGGCCATACTTTAGGCTTCCCTCATAACATGGGTTCAAGTGTAGGTTACACAGTTGATCAGTTAAGAGATCCTGAATTTACTTCCACACACGGAACAGCTCCTTCAATTATGGATTATGCTCGATTCAATTATATCGCCCAACCAGGTGATGGCGTGACTCAGTACTATCCGCAAATTGGTGAATATGATAAATGGGCTGTTAAGTGGGGATATAGCTGGATACCAGATGTTGAAAAACCAGATGACGAAAAAGAAACTCTTAATGAGTGGATTTTAGAAAATGGCGATGATCCATTGTATTGGTTCGGTTTTGCAACTGGTGCGGATCCACGGTCGCAAACAGAAGCTATTGGCGACGATGCAATGAAAGCTAGTGAGCTTGGTCTTGCAAACCTTCAGGTTATTACAAATAATTTAATCGACTGGATTGAAAAAGACGGCGAAAATTATGATGACTTAGAAGAACTTTACGGTCAAGTTATAGGTCAATGGAGTAGATACATGGGGCACGTTACTACTTATGTAGGTGGCGTTTACCAAACCTACAAAACCTATGAACAGGAAGGCGACGTATACGAAGCTGTTTCTGAAAAAGATCAAAAAAGAGCCATGGATTTCTTGAATAAGCATGCATTTTCTGCACCAACTTGGGCTTATAATCAAGATATTTTAAACAGAATCAATCAGTCTACTGCTGTTGAAACATTCAGAAGAGCTCAATCAAGTGTGCTTAATAACTTATTAGACCCATCAAGACTTGGTCGTTTAATAGACTCAGAAAGCCGTACAGATGGCGCTGTTTATACACTTATTGAAATGATGGATGATGTGAGAAATGGTGTTTGGTCTGAAGCACGTGGCAAAAAGAGCATTAATGTTCATAGACGTCACTTACAAAGAGCATACTTAGAAAGAATGGAATATTTGATGAATAACGAACCACCTGTAAGAAGATTTGGTGGATCTACAGTGAATGTAACTCAATCAGATATTCGTCCTATTGTTAGAAATGAGCTAGAAATACTCAAAAAAGATATCAATAGTTCAATTGGCGGTGGCGGTATTGATCGCGCTACTCGAATTCATCTCGAAGATGCAAGAAGTAGAATAGACGAGATTTTAGATAATAAAAAATAAATCTTTATTATTTGTTTTAAAGGGTAGCCGTTGAGCTACCCTTTTTTTTTAACCTAATTATTATAACTATGAAACAATACTACAGAGTAAGTTTAGTATTCATTTTAACGCTGTTTCTTGGAATAAGCTCTTCCTATAGCCAGCAGTTGGATATGAATTTGTTGAAAGGAATGGAACCTAGAAATATTGGCCCAGCAGGGATGAGTGGCCGTATTACTGCAATTGATGTAGTGGAATCCGACAATGACATAATGTATGCTGGTTCTGCTTCTGGAGGAATTTGGAAATCAATAAGTGGTGGAGTTAAATGGGAGCCAATTTTTGATGAATATGGTGCGGCATCAATAGGTGCAATCGACATCTATCAAAAAAATCCGAGTATTATTTGGGCAGGAACAGGAGAAGGAAACCCGAGAAATAGCCAAAGTAGTGGTGCAGGCATTTACAAGAGTATTGATGCTGGTAGAACATGGCAGCTGATGGGATTAGAAGAAACCCGTAATATTCACCGTGTAATCATTGACCCAAACAACCCAGAGGTTGTGTATGTAGGGGCTCAAGGTTCGGCTTGGGGTGATAGTGAAACTCGTGGTGTTTATAAAACCACTGATGGAGGAAAGACTTGGAACAAGATTTTATACAATAACTCAAGAACTGGAATTGGCGATTTAGTAATGGATCCAAGTAATCCAAACAAACTATTTGCCGCAATGTGGGAATTTAGACGTTGGCCGTGGTTTTTTAATTCAGGTGGAGAGGGTTCTGGATTATACATGACCTTAGATGGTGGTGATAACTGGAAAAAAGTGACTCCTGAAGATGGTTTCCCTGAAGGTGAACTAGGAAGAATGGGAGTAGCTATAGCGCCAAGCAATACGAATATTGTTTATGCAATTGTTGAGTCTGAAAAGAATGGAATTTATAGAAGTGAAGATGGTGGTTACACATGGAAGCTTCAGCAAACAGTAGAAAAAGATGGAAACGTTGGTGGACGTCCGTTTTACTATGCAGAAATTTATGTAGACCCGTTTAACGAGAACAGAGTTTTTAGTATTCATACCTACATCACTAAAAGTGAAGACGGTGGAAAATCATTCGAGAGTCTATACCCATACTATAACTGGGTTCACCCTGATCATCACGCTTTTTGGTTAAGCTCAAAAAGCCCCGGGATGATGTTAGATGGCAACGATGGTGGTTTGAATATCACATTTGATGGCGGTAAAAACTGGCGCTTTATCGATAACATTCCTGTAGGCCAGTTCTATCATGTAGCTGTAGATGATAACATTCCTTATAACGTATATGGCGGAATGCAGGATAATGGTTCTTGGCAAGGTCCTGCTTATGTGTGGCGCTCAGGTGGAATCAGAAATGCATATTGGGAAGAACTTTACTTCGGAGATGGTTTCGATGTGGTGATGGATCGTAGCGATTCTAGATATGCTTATGCGATGTCTCAACAAGGAAGTATTGGACGTGTAGATTTAGAAACTGGTGTTTCAAGATATGTTCGTCCTACTCATCCTGATGGAGAAGCACTTCGTTTCAATTGGAACTCGGCAGTTAACTTTGATCCTTTCGATTCCAAAACCATTTATTTCGGCAGTCAATTTGTTCATAAAAGTATAGATAGAGGCGAAAGCTGGGAAATCATATCTCCAGATCTAACCACTAACGACCCTGAAAAACAAAAACAGCACGAAAGTGGTGGAATAACAATGGACGCCACCGGCGCTGAGAACTTTACTACGGTATTAGCTATTGAGCCAAGTACTCTCGAAAGAGGGTTGATTTGGGCTGGTACTGATGATGGCAATGTCCATATTACAAGAGATGGCGGTAAAAATTGGACTGACCTTACCAAAAATATAAAAGGTATTCCTACAGGAAGTTGGGTCGCTCAAATAAAAGCTTCTACCTATAAAGCAGGCGAAGCAGTTGCAGTGATTAACAACTATCGCCGTGACGATTGGGGAGCTTATATCATGCACACTACCGATTATGGTAAGAAATGGACGAATATCGCTAAAGATAAAGGAATGGAAGGCTATGCACTTTCATTTGTCCAAGATCCTGTTGAACCAAGTCTTATGTTTGCAGGAACTGAGCTAGGCCTTTATGTAACCATTGATGGCGGTAAAAAATGGACGAAATGGACAAATAAATATCCAACTGTATCAACGTACGATATGGTAATCCAACCTAGAGAAGCTGATTTAGTTATTGCAACTTTTGGTCGCTCGTTTTGGGTGTTAGATGATTTGCGTCCACTTAGAGATTTAGCTAAAAATGGTGCAAAAGAGCTAGAGAAAGCAGTAAGGATATACTCAATGCCAACGGCTTACGATGTTAGCTGGAGACAAGCTGCAGGTTCTCGTTTTGCCGCAGATGCGATGTATTCTGGCGAAAATAGAGAAGGTGGGGCTCGTATTACCTATTCTGTGAATAGTTCAGCACTAAAATCAGATAAGAAAGAGTCTGATGAGAAGAAAAAAGAAAAGGAAAAAGTAAAGTTTGAAATTTTTGATGCTTCTGGAGAATTAATCAGAACTTTTGAACGAACTCCTAGCCAAGATGGTATAAACCGAACAACTTGGGGATTAGAAATGAAAGGAGTTTCAAACCCGAGTAGAAATAAACCTCGTCCAAATGCGCAGGAGCCAAGAGGTTCTACAGTTCTTCCAGGCACTTATAAGGTTAAAATAAACTACGGTTCCTATTCCGATTCCACTTCAGTTGTGGTAGAATCAGATCCAAGAATTGATATTCCAATGTCTGCTTTAAGAGCAAATATGGAACTTTCAAATGAAGTGAATGCTCTTCGTGAAAAATTAGCTAAATCAACTGCAAAGCTCGTTGAGGCTAAAGAAATAGTAGAGGTAGCAGAGAACCTTGCTAAAGCTGATAGCCGTTCTAAAGAAGAGCTAAAAGCTGTTAATGAAGCAAACAAAGCAACAGGAAAGAAGATTGACGAGTTACTAGATAGTATCTTCGGAAAACGAGATGATCGACAAGGTATCACTCGTAATCCTGAGCCTACGGTGATGAATCAACTTTCTGGCCCGCTACGCTATATGAGAAACGATTTCGACGGCCCAAGTTCTAACGAAAGAAATCTTTTAAGGCTTGCAAAAGAAGCGGTTGATGAAGCTATTGCAAACATTGAAGATTTTGTAGCTAAAGATTGGCCTGCATATCAAAAAACAATTGAAGAAGCTAAACTAAGCCCATTCAAAAGTTTGGACTAAATAAATTGCTAGCATTTAGTTAATCAAAAAAGCCTCGTTATTATTAATAACGAGGCTTTTTTTTGTTATGAATAAAAACACGATATTTTGATGTAAGACTAAAACAATAGGATGGGTTTATGGAAGGGTTTATAGATTTTTTTGAAAATATTCCGACAGTTTTTCGTGCTGGGATTTTAATTGGTGGAATCTTCTTTTTTTGGGTAATTGAAGGAGTTTTTCCACTGTTTGAATTTGGGTATAAAAAAGTTCGTCACGCGCTGATTAACGCAGTGTTAACAGCCATTTTTGTGATTATTGGGTTGGGATTTGCGGGGGCACTATTGTGGGCATCAAGCTATGTTACAGCTAACAACATCGGTCTGATAAATGTGATTGAGATGCCAGTTTGGGTTCAAATCATAATCGGAGTGATGTTGTTAGACTTTTTTGGTGCTTACCTCATCCATTGGATAGAGCATAAAGTTACTATGCTTTGGAAATTCCATTTAGTGCATCATAGTGATACAACCGTAGACGTTACAACGGGCCTACGTCACCATCCAGGAGAAGCCATTTTTAGAATGATTTTCACGATTCTAGGAGTGGTAATTGTTGGTGCCCCAATCTGGATTGTATTCCTTTACCAAAGTTTATCTGCGCTATTTACGCACTTCAATCACGCAAACATTCAAATGCCCAAGAAGTTGGATAGAGCGCTATCGTATGTTTTTGTGACACCGTATATGCACAAAGTTCATCATCACTATGAATTGCCCCTTACCGACACCAACTATGGAAATATTTTTGCTATTTGGGATCGAGTTTTTGGAACCTTTGCTGAAGTGGAAGACACGAAGGAACTCAAATACGGCATTGACACTCACATGGATCCTAAAGAAAATGAGGATGTGATAAACTTGCTAAAAATTCCTTTTCAGAAATATCGTTCTCCTGAAGATGTTAAAAGAGAGGGGGAATAGGCTGTACATCTACTTTTAAAGTGGATTAATAATCCCAAAGAAATCTGATTGGAACAAAAAAGGCAACTCATACTGAGTTGCCTTTTTTTATAAATGAAAATCCAGTAGGATTAGTATTAACCGTCGGTTTCTACTTTTTCTTTCTGTGTTCCAGGCACACGATGTAAGAACTCATCATACAACTCTGTTTGGCGGCTCGTCATTGGTACGAGATAACCATCAATAAACACATTCAATATTTGGGATGAAGTTTCGAAAGGATCGCCAGTAGAAACGAACAGGTTCGCTTTTTTACCTACTTCGATAGAGCCGATTTCATTTCCAACACCCATAATTTCTGCGGCATTAATAGTTATTGCTTTAAGAGCTTCTTCACGTCCCATTCCATAAGCAGCGGCAAAGCCAGCATGGTAGGGAAGGTTTCTCGAATTCTCAGTATCGCCTGTTTTAAGCGCTACTTTTACGCCAGCTTTTTGCATAATACCAGGATTTGCGTAAGCAGCATCATAAGCGTCAGATTGACGAGTAGGAATAGCTTGAACTGGACCTGTAATAACAGGAATGCCAGCTTTAGCTAACTTATCAGCTACTCTCCATCCTTCCGCAACACCAGTGAAAACCACTTTTTTGTAGCCTCTTTCTTTTACCCAATCCAAAGCGCTGATAATGTCTTTAGCTGTATTTACTTCGATATAAAGTAACATGTCACCATTAACAACTTCAGTAAGTGCTTCCATTTCTGGATAGTATCGAGTATCAGGAGAGTTTTGGATTTTAGCATATACTTCTGCTTTATCCCACGCTTCATTCACAGTTTTTAAAGCATTATCACGTGCTTTTTTGGCTTGTTCTTCGGTTTGTCGACGTCTACGTTGGTCAGAAGGGAAGTTCATCACAACACCTTTAGAACCTGCGTACATCTGGTCGGGAGTATATCCGAAAAGGTTAATAGTAGCTGCAGTTCCAGGTAAAACGCCACCGTCAGGCATTGTTAAAGTAGTTGTAACACCACTTACACGAGTTACAGGAATGGCTACCGAATTAGGATTTACAGCGGTGAGAGCTTGCATTTGCGGTGTCACATCGCCGAATTCACGGAAATCCTGAGCTTCAGAAATACTTCCTATTTCTTTTAAACCAAGTTGAGTACCTGAATCAATCATGCCAGGGTAAATCTCTCTACCTTGGTAATCAAATACTTCAGCATCAGCTGGGATTTTTATATTAGCGCCAACAGCTTCAATTACACCATTATTAATAATGATAGTACCGTTTTCGATTATACCATTTGTAACAGTATAAATTTTAGCATTGGTTAGGGCAAACTTTCCACCACGCGCTTTGTTCGCGTCGTTATTCTGAGCAGTAGCAGAAATAGGAGCGAAGGTGAATACAAGTACTAATAGTTTTATAAATTTATTCATGATCATTCCTATTTGTTGTTAAAGAGAACGTTGAAGTCAACCATTTCTGCATCTTGCATGCACTGGTGTTGCTCTTCACGGTCAAATATTTGAACTACATCGATAGAAGACTCTGGATTAATGAAAATACGCTGGTCTTTTGCATCGGTTGCTTTATCAAAGTATTTAACACCATCAACGAAGGTCATCTGTGGGATTGTGTAGGTAGAAAGAGGATGTTTATCAAAAATAGTGATGTCAGCATCTTTCCCTTTTTCTAACGATCCAACTCTGTTGTCAATACCTAGTTGTTTGGCTGGGTTTAACGTAATTAACGCTAGCGCCTCGTTATCACTTAGTTCTCCATATTTTTGCGTTTTTGCAGCTTCATGGAAAAGGTGACGGATTAGCTCTCCCGAATCAGAGTTGATAGAAGTAGTTACGCCATTCTTTGTTAAGATAGCAGCGTTGTAAGCCGTTGAGTAATACACTTCCAACTTATATGCCCACCAATCAGCAAAAACAGAAGCAGATGCACCAAAAGCAGCAAGTTCAGGTGCTACCTTAAATGCTTCGTTAGCATGCTGGAACGTTAATTTTTTGATGCCGAAGTCGGTGAAAACCTTCATCAACATATAGATTTCATCAGCACGGTAAGAGTGACAATGAACTAATATTTTACCATCAAGAATGTCTACTAACGTTTCCATTCTTAAGCTGTATTCTGGTGCTACTTTGCGCTTGTTCTTATCAGAACGATAATTATCCCAAGCTTTTTTATACACTAAAGCTTCTGAGAATGAATTACGTAGCATTGCTTCTACACCCATTCTACTTTGAGGCTGAATTCCGCGAGAACGACCACCACGAGTTGGGTTTTCACCTAGAGCAAATTTTATGGTACGAGGAGCGTCTTCAAAACGAAGATCATCAGGATTACTTGTTCCATAACGAAGTTTAAGCGTTTCGTTTCTACCACCAATTACGTTCGCAGAACCGTGCATTAGATTGATAGTAGTTACGCCACCGGCCAATGCTCTATAGATAGAGATGTCAAATGGGTTAACCACATCTTCCATGCTTACTTCGGCTGTAACTTGGCTTGTGCCTTCGTTAATAGAAGTTCCTGCAATATGAGAATGTGCATCTATAATGCCAGGCATTACAAATTTCCCATCAGCATCTATTACATCAACACCTTTTGGTGCTTTTATGTTTTTACCAATCTTTGAAATCTTTCCGTTCTGTACTAGAATGTCGGTGTTTTCAAGAGTCCCGTCAGTTATAGTAAGTAAAGTACCGTTCTTAATAAGAACATCTCCTTTCTTAACTTGAGCTTGTGTAACAGTAGCTACAAGAAGAAATAAAACGGTGATTAAGCTAATTTTATTCATATTTAATCCTTTCATCTTATTTAGCCTCATCTTTTGTTGCTGTGAACGGAAATGAGACATTGAATGCGGCTATCGAGGCTTCGGCATCAAACTCATTATCGGTAACTGTTCCTACAACCACAATCTCGATGGATTGCCCGCCGCCATCAAAAGAGAAGTCAAAACTTAATGAACCATCAAGAAAAGTAAGGTTATTTAAGTCGTTATCTGGTCCGCCTTGCATTCCTGAAAGAGTGCCAGCTAATTCTCCGTTTTCATTGGTGATAGTCATGGTGCCAGTTTCTACGCCTTGTGGAGATGAAACAGTGTATTCCCAAACCCCAACGACAGCATTGATACCCGTTGCGCTGTCTTTAGAACCGTTAGCAGCTTTTTTCGCTTTTAAATCGTATTCATATCTGTCACCATCTACAAAAACGTATTTAATTTGCGACTTTTCATCGAAAAGCGGTCCATTTGTAATAACAGCGTTAGCTAGTTTACCTGATTCAAGAGTTCCTGCAATGTTATCTATACCAAGAAGTTGAGCCGCATTGATAGTTAGGGAGGCTAGTAAAGCATCTTCACTTAGTCCATTTTCAATCAGAGTGAGGAAATTGTCTTTAATTTTACTTCCTGAAGTCTCCATAGTGGAAATTCCGTATTTGATACCGGCTTTTTCCATATCAGAAAACTGAGTTAGGTACTTTTTGTAGAATTCCATTCTTCGTTCTTCAAGCTGCTTAACTTCGTCCGTTTTCTTTTTGTCTTTTGAAGCTTTTGGTTCTTTGGGCAAATCGAGAGATAAAAACACCTTTGCATTACTTTCTTTAATAGCGCTGCTAAGATCCCAACCTTCTTTTAGATTACCGAGTACAAGGTTAAAGCCTAGTTCTTTTTGAAGCCGCATTGCGCGACGAGCTTCGAGAGAAGAAGAAGCGTTATAGAACACTGGTTTTTGCTTGCTTACAACAGGATAAAAAGCTTCGAGTGTACGGTCGCGTGTTGGGCGTTCCATCCCCGCAGGGTTAGAAGCATACATCTCAGAGTGTTGTTTAGAGTACTCTGCATTTTTGTATAAATCTCTCCACTTGGCCATAATACCAAGTGTATTACCAGGATAAGCACCAGGAGCTCCAACAAACTGTGTGAACATTGACACATCTTCAGAAAGTATCAACTCATCTGCATGAGTGGCATCTTTAAGAGTGATGATAGAACCTGAGCCCGGAAGCATTCTTCCATAAGGCACGGAATGGGAGATGGTGAACCCAGCTTTTCGCATAGCGTCTATGCTCTTCTCATCAACTTTGATTTGCTGAGTAACATGAAGTTCAGGGGTTATTCCTGCATAATCGTTTGGAGGATTAGGAGTGAATAAGTTATCAGGACGTTTCATTTGTTCAGGACGATCTGCACCTGTATATGACATTCCATCAATAAATCCTGGGTAAATAAATAGGTCTGTGCCGTCTATTACTTCAGCGTTATTTGGAATGGTAGTATTAGCTCCAACCGAACTGATTAGTCCGTTGTTGAATATAATAGTAGCACCTTCAATAACTTTCCCTGGAGCTTGTACAATAGTTGCATTAGTGATTGCATAAGTACGCGTAGCGGGAGATTTCCCAGTTGGATCGCTTTGAGCTAATAAGCTCAAAGATAGAAACAACATTGGAAGAAGTGTTAACAGACGAAAAGTAGTTTTCCGTAGTAGTAGCTTCATTCTATATAGTTTGAATTGTTAAAGTGTAAGGTGCCAATATATATTATTGAAGCTGATTACGCTATTGCTAAAATCTCTGATTAAGTAAAAAGGTGTTCAATAAAGTCTATATTTTGAATGCTTTTAGAGTCAGATTTCTCTTTCATAACTCGCAAGTAGAAATGTTTCTGCTACAGAGGGTTTAAAGTAAAGCTCTCTAACTTGTTTGTACTCTGAGTTAGAGAAAAACTCCGTCATCGCTTTTTGATTGGGGAAGTGGATAGTGAAAACCCTGTTTATGGATTTTTCAGCCTCTGGGGTAAGAACTTCCGAAACTCTGAAATCATAGCCGAAATCGCCCCTATAACTTTCTAATATTGGTTTCATAGAAGCTCGATACTGTTGATACATTTCTTCGTTGGTTACATTTAAGCCAACTAAACGTTCGTATTTCATGATATTAGAGGGTTTGGTTTGGAGTGACTAAAATTTTAACTAAAAAACCAGTTGGAAACTATTTAGGAGTCTTTTTTCCAAACCCAGCTAACGGATATACCAACAACAAGAACAACGAATGTGCCTAAAGGATTTAGCCAGAGAAATTCGATGGCTTTAGAATAAGAACTTGGAACTTGAGTCCATGGTAGAAAGAAGGAGTAATCACCGGAAACAGCATTATAGAAAAGTCTATCAAAAGTAAAAACAGCAAGCATTCCAGAAAGTAAGCCTGTTAGGGCACCACGACCATTTGCACTCTTGACCCAAAGCAGAAGAATAAAAACGCCCAAAATGGAACCGTAAAAATAACTACCTATTTGGTTAATCAACTCAATAATTGATTTTGTCTCGCCCAGAATCAAAGCAGATCCAGTTGCTACAAGTCCCCAAAATAGTGTAGCTACGCGTGATGAGTTAAGATAATGGATTTCAGACTTGCTACTTGAACCCAAACGTTGATACCAATCTACAATACTAACAGTGGTAAGGGCATTCAATTCACTGTCAATAGAACTCATTGCTGCAGCAAAAATACCGGCTACAATCAAACCAACCAAGCCAATGGGGATGTGTTTTAAAATGAAGTAAGGAAAAATATAGTTCGTATCATTAACGTCTGACTGAGTGATTTCGGCTTGCAAAGCAAGTTCTTTATCACGTGCTAGGTTCAGCCTTTTATCGGCGTTAATAAAAGCATTTTTACTTTCTTCATTACGATTAGAAACTGCGTTTAGTGCAGTCTCTTCTCGTAGCTTAAGTGCAGTTTGATATTCCTTAGAAATCTCTCGTTCAGCGTCAATATGTTGCTGAGTTTGGGCAGAAATGTCTGTAGTTCTAAAAGAAATGGGTGTGGGCTGGAATATGAAAAACACATATAACATTACTCCAAGTAGTAAGATGAAGAACTGCATTGGAACTTTAGCATAAGCTGAAAGCAGTAGCGACTTCTGAGCGTCTTTGAGGGAGGAAGTGGTTAAATAGCGTTGAACCTGAGTTTGATCAGTCCCAAAATATGAAAGCATTAAAAATAAGGCTGCAAATACACCGCTCCATACATTATATTTTTCACTGAGGTCGAACTCTAAATCTAAAGCAGTAAGTTTGTTCACGCTTCCAGCTAGGTAAAGAGCATCGCCAAAATTAACATTGTCAGGAAGTTCAATCAGAATAAGAACGAAACAAAATATGAGACCAAACATCATGATGGCCATTTGCTTTACATCGGTAGAAATAACCCCTGCAACCCCACCAACCATGGTATAACTAGTAGCTAAAACCCCGATTATAAGAATGGTTGCGGAAAGTGGAAGATTTAATAATAGTGCTAATACATAAGAGGGAGCAGCAATTACTGCTCCCAAAGCGAGTCCACGAGAAATTAAAAACAACCCGCTAGTGGTAAGACGTGTTTTTAAACCAAAGCGTTCTTCCAAAACTTGGTAGGCAGTAAATGCTTTTACCTTGTGAAAGAAAGGAACTACAGTTACACAAATAATAACCATGGCAAAAGGGATGGCGAGATAAACTTGAACAAAGCGCATGTCTTCTACATAAGCCAATCCGGTTGTTCCAATAAAAGTAATGGCAGAAGCTTGAGTTGCCATAATCGAAAGTCCGGCAGCCCACCAAGGCATAGAACGGTTGGCTAGTAGAAAGCCTTCGATGTTATGAGAGTCTTTGCCTTGTTTTATTCCGTCCCAAACAATATAAATTAAGAATAGGAACAGAACGCCCCAATCAATCCAATGCATGATTTACGGTAAGTTGAATGTTGAAGTGAACCAATAAAAAAGCAGGATATAAATCACACCTGATAACAAGACAAGAATGTAGGTTTTTGAAAGTGATTTGGACGTTTTTGGCATTGGAAATTTTACAAGGAGACTAAAAGTAAACTGAACCTAGAATGTAAAATTCATTCCCATCGTTCAGATTATTAGGGGTAAAGACTTTGCGAACCGTCTAACACCAAAGATAGTGAGTAGTTATTTCCAAAGAAAGGATTGATACAACCTTTATTTATATGAATATAAACATATTTGAAAATTCTAGATTAGGTAGCCAATTTGTAGCTAACCGGATTGGGAAAGTTTTAGCCGAACGTAATTTAACTTCCAAGCCTACAGTTTTAGGTCTGGCTACTGGTAGTACACCTATAGAAGTTTATGATGAGCTTATTAAGAAGCATCGTGACGAAGGACTGAGCTTTAAAGATGTAGTTACATTTAATCTAGACGAGTATTATCCAATGGCGCCTGATGATGTTCAGAGTTACCATTATTTTATGCAGCAGAATTTATTTGGGGGAGTTGATATTCAGCCGAGTAATACTTTCATCCCAAATGGTGAAATTCTTGAGCAGGACGTTGCTAAATATTGCGAACAATACGATGCTAAAATTGCTGAATTTGGAGGAGTTGACATTCAAGTTTTAGGAATTGGAACTAATGGTCACATTGGTTTTAATGAACCTGGCTCAGAAAGAGAATCAACTACAAGGTTAGTAACGCTAGATGAGCAAACAAGAAAAGATGCCGCACCCACTTTTAATGGTATTGAAAATGTGCCACAAAAAGCTATTTCAATGGGTATTGATACCATTTTACAAGCAAAAGAGATTTTAATTTTGGCGTGGGGAAAAAGAAAAGCCGAAATCATTAAGCAATGCTTATACGGAGAAATTACCAGCTCTAGACCAGCAACGTTTTTACAAGAGCATCCAAATGTAAGTGTTGTGTTAGATGCTGAAGCTGCGTCACTCTTAGATTTAGATTAAAAAGAATGTCGAACAAAATGAAGACAAAATATCCTAACAAAAACAAAGGAGTTATAATGAAAAAAATAATAACGTTAATGCTTGCTGCCTTCTTGGTAGTGCCAAGTGTACTTTTTGCTCAGCCAGAAGTACCTGTAGAAGAGTGGACAGGAAGAACTATTCTATTTATAGGTGCTCACGCTGATGATGATGGCGGGTCGCACGGAACAATGTCCATGTTGCAAAACAATGGAAATGAAGTATATGTAATGCTTTTAACTATGGGTAACGTAGGTACTGGTGACCCAGAAATGAGCCGTTATAAACTTGCTCAAATTAGACGTCAAGAAGAAGTTGATGCTTTAAAAGAATTAGGTATCCCAGAAGATCATTATATCAACTTAGGTTATACCGATGGTATGCTAGAATTTGCTGACAAAGAAGAAGTTGTTAAGCAGATTGCTAGATGGATTCGTAAGCTAAAACCAACAACTTTGATGGCTTTTGATCCTGGTTATGGCTACCAACAATGGCATAAAGCTGATCACCGTTCAGCTTCTTATTTAGCGGTTGATGCAGCTAGAGCAGCAGAGTGGAGATTGGTTTTCCCAGGTCAGATCATTAATGAAGGCTTAGAAAGACACAGTGTAACCGATTACCTATTTTACAGCACTACTGCAAATGCAAAAAATACGACGGTAGACATTTCTGACTATGCAGAAAATAAAGTACGTTCATTATCAAAGTATATCAGTCAGTTTAGTTCTTCTGCTTTTAACAACTATGTAGGTCCAAATCCTTCTGACTTACCAGGTAACGAAGGAAAAGAATTTGTTGAAAGAATGAGACAAAGAGTATTCGAACGTGGTCTCGTAGATGGTAAGCCAAGTGAGAGCTTTAGATACTACAAAGGTGCACCAGATGGAGCAGGTTCAAGAAGAAATTAAGAAAATATTTATTTCTTGATTCAATAAAAACATAAATAAGCAGTAAGCCCAAAAGGCTTGCTGCTTTTTGTGTTTTTATAAAATAAAATTATTGTAGATAAGAGTGCTTATTAGAGATATAATGCCGTAATTAGTAGGACGGATTCTATAACTAAGCGGACTGGTAGAAAACATAAAGGCGATGATCTTTTTAAGAGGACTAGGTATATAGCGAAATGCTACTATTTGCATATCTAGAGAACAAAAAAACTAAGGAAGATTCGAATAACGACTTTGAGCGTGTAGCCAAAATACGCAATGGAGACGAAAAGGCATTCGAAGAGCTTTTCTTTGAATACTATAATCAGTTAAGTCGCTTTGCAAATACAATTACTAGATCAAGAGAATTTGCTCGAGATACTGTTCAAGATGTATTTTTGAAAATCTGGAGAAACAGAGCAAATTGGGAAATACATGTATCAATAAAAGTATATCTCTATCAATCGGTCAGAAATCAATCTCTAAATTTGCTCGAAAAGCAAAAAACGCGGCAGCGATTAAATGAAAAACTACAATTAGATCAGAGTAGTTATGTTAATCGCTATTATGAGGGTGATAATTACCCCAGTTCATTAAGTGAAAGGGAAGTAAAGCTTCTAAAGAAAATCTGGGAAGTTGTAGAGTTAATGCCAGAAAGGCGAAGATTAGTATTTGAGTTGCACCGTAAGCATGGGCTAAGCTATAAAGAAATTGCGAAAATATTAGATATAGCTCGTAAAACAGTTGAGAACCATGTAGCTCAAGCATTGCAATTTTTACGGGACAATATTGACGCTAACGATTTTTAATAATTTTATTAGGGGTAGTTCAAATCTCTCCTGTCTAACAAGAAATATACACCACTAAAATCACGAAATTGGATATCAAGCTTGTAGCTAAATATTTAGCTAAAGAGTGTACAAACGAAGAAAAAGCAACCCTTGAGGCGTGGCTTTCAGAGAACTCTGATAATGCAGCTCGCATGAAAGAGATTGAAAGAATATGGGAAGCTTCTGGAAAAGAGAATCAGCTTGATAATATCTTTAATACGGAACTAGACTGGGCTGTATTGCAAAGTAGAATTGAAGACGAGTACTTGGCACCTAATTCACGTAATGGTGCGAGAGGTGGTATGTTTTCGCTTAACTCATCATGGTCTGTTGCAATTCGTGTAGCTGCAATTTTTCTACTAGCGGCTTTAGTAGGTACGTATACCTACAAATCTTTTTATGTGCAAGAGCCAGCCGCTTTAGAGATTGCTTTTAGAGAAATTTCTATGGCTAAAGGCCAGCGTGGTGGCGTAACACTTTCAGACGGTACTAAGGTTTACTTAAACTCAGATAGTAAAATCGTATTACCAAGTGTTTTTGAAAAAGACTTAAGAGAAGTTTACTTAGAAGGTGAAGCTTATTTTGACGTAGCAAAAAACCCTAATAGACCATTTATAATCAAAACAAATGGCGCAATTGTACAAGTTTTAGGGACTTCTTTATCTGTTAGAAATTATTTAGGCGACAAAACGGTACAAACAGTAGTAGAAGAAGGTGTTGTCTCATTCCGAGCAGAAGATGAGGCGTTAAGTGAGGGTGTTATACTTACAGCAGGTAAGCTTGGAAGATTGAATTTAGAGGATAAAGTAATTGTAAAAGAGCAAGTAGAGGATTTAGAACTCTACTTGAGTTGGAAAGAAGGTTATTTGAAGTTTAATGATGCGTCAATGAAAGAAGTGGCGCAACAACTAGAGCGTAAATATGATATCGAGGTGAATTTCGTCTCAAAAGATATCGCTGAATTGCATTTAACAGCCGAATTAAAAAGCCGGTCTATTAATAATGTGCTTCAAACTATTGCCACGTCGCTAGGACTTCAATACAAGCTAAACCAAGATCGTGTTGATTTCAGCCTAGAAAGTGGGTCTAATTAAGTTAAGCCCAAAATACAGGAATGGAATTGCATTTTTGGAAGCGCTTTTACAAAGAGCTAGACGAAATACTAAATAATAACTAGTTATAGAGGACACGTATGAGAACAAAAGTTACACAAACGATACGGATTGCTGTATGCTTTTTCTTGCTGGGAGTGTTAACACTCCATGTCGGAAATGCATCTAGTGCCAATGCACAGTTAATAACTTCCCTATCAAATAACCTACAAACTAAATACTATTCCGTTGAGTTATACTCCAACAGTATTCCTGAACTTAAGAATGTTATTTCAGTTAAAAAGGATAACGCGCTTTTAGGGGAAGTATTAAAAGATATCGCGCAAAAATCGAGTTTAGGCATTGCCATAAATTCCGAAATTGAAATTCTCGATAAAAGAGTTACCGTTAATTTAATGGATATCTCAACTGGAGATGCTCTTCAATATGTTCTTCTTGGAACAGGTTATGAAGCTGCAATTTCAAAGACTCGCGAAATTCTCCTAATCAAAAAACCTGTGGTTGAAAAGCCAGTAGCCGTTATAGAAAAAGTTCTGACCGGTGTGGTTATGGATGCTTCTAACGAGGAAACAATTCCTGCGGTTAACGTTTTTGTTAAAGGAACAAGCATAGGTACTAGTACAGATGGAAATGGTGAGTTTAAACTTACAGTTCCTGACGATGCTGCTATTTTAGTGTTTCGTTTTGTAGGGTACAAAAATCTAGAAGTGCCAATTGTAGACAATCAAAACTATTATGCAGTAAGCTTAGAGCCAGACTTGGTTTCTTTTGAAGACTTAGTTGTTGTTGGTTATGGTACTCAGCAAAGAGAAGAAATAACAGGATCAGTTTCCTCAATAAGAACTGAAGTATTAGAAAATATTCCAGTATCTAGTTTTGAAAATGCATTACAAGGTCGTCTTGCAGGTGTAAATGTAGTAGAACCAACTGGTGAGCCTGGTGCTAGCCCAGAAATTACTATTCGTGGTGGTGGTTCAATTACAGCAAGTAACGGACCTCTATATGTAATTGATGGGATTCCGATGTCAAGAAACTCAGACTTACAAGTTGATGTTCAATCTCAAAGAGCTTCTTTCCAAGCTCCTAAGTCAAATGCATTTAGTTCTCTAAATCCTAATGATATTGAGTCTATCGATGTTCTTAAAGATGCTGCTTCTGCAGCGATTTACGGATCGAGAGGGGCTGGTGGAGTAATCCTAGTAACTACAAAAAAAGGTAGTGCTGATCGTGCTAGAGTTACTTTAAGTATGTACGGTGGTGTTTCATCTGTGGTAAACAAGCCAGACTTGATGAACTCTGAAGAATTAATTGCTTATACAAAAGATTCTCGTAACAATACTTATCTACAAGATATTGCTGATGGAAAAACTCCAGCGAATCCAAGTTATAGCCCAGATAATAATAATGGAAGACCAGATGTTGGTGATCCAGGCTATAGTGGTAACTACCTTATTCCAGAGCAGTATGTTAACTGGAATGGAACTGATACTGATTGGTTAGACGTAGTTCTTAGCTCATCAGCACAGCAGAATTATCATTTCTCAGCAAGTGGTGGAAGCGACAACGCAACGTACTTCTTATCAGCTGGTTATTTAGATCAAGAAGGCATTATCGACGGTTCATCTTTTACTAGATACACCTTTAGAGCAAACTTGACTTACGACATCAATGATAGAATTCAAGTAGGTTCTGTTACAAATGCAGCTCTTGCAAACCATGATAGATTGGCTGCAAACTCACCTTACTTTGGTACACCTCCTGGTATTATTTATTCTGCTTTAGTGCATTCTCCAGTTGTTGCTCCTTATAACTCAGATGGAACAATCAATCAGCTGAACAATCAATCACACTTAGGTGGTGCTACTACAACAGCTAGTAACCCATTAGCTATCCAAAAGTATATAAGCGAAGAAATAAACAACAACCGTTTATACGGAAGCTTGTACGGAACTTTTGATATCACTGATAAAATTGTGTTCAAATCATTGGTTGGATATGATGTTGATAATTATCAATCATCATTTTATCAAGGAACTCAGTTTCTTTATAGAGACAATACAACTCCACAACCATTTGCACAATCAAGTGGTGCTCTTGGATTTAACTGGCTTTGGGAAAATACTGTAAACTATGAAGACACATTTAATGAAGATCATAGAGTAGGTGTATTAATAGGTTACACAGCTCAGAAGCAAGAAAATGAGGTAAACCTCGTTACTGCAAATGGCTTTGTTGATGACCAAGTGCCTAACGTTGCTGGCGGTATTGTTACTGGTGGTGGTGTTAACAAATCAGAATGGACTTTAGCTTCAGCGCTAGCAAGATTAAACTACTCTTATAAGAGTAAATATCTAGCAAGTGTAACTATAAGATCTGATAGAGCTTCTAGATTTGGCCAAGATAACCAAACTGGTGTTTTCCCTTCTTTCTCATTAGGATGGAGACTAACTGAAGAATCATTTATGGAATCTTTAGATGTATTTAATGAGCTAAAGTTAAGAGCTAGTTATGGTGTTGCTGGTAATTTCGAAATCGGAAATTACAGTGCTATTAGCCTACTTTCTTCTGTAAACTACAGTGAAAACGGAACAGTTTATCCAGGATCTTCTTTATCTACTTTAGGTGATAGTGAGTTAACTTGGGAAACTAGTTACCAATCTAACTTTGGTTTAGACTATGCTATTTTAAATGATAGAATTTACGGTAGTGTTGATTACTACTTTACTACCACTAAAGATCTATTATTATCAGTGAACGTACCTCCTTCAACTGGTTTCAATAGTGTGTTAACAAACATTGGTGAAGTTGAAAACAAAGGTTTCGAATTCTCAATCACGTCAAGAAATATGGTTGGTGAATTCGAATGGTCTACTGATTTCAATATTTCAGCAAATGACAATAAAGTAACCAAGCTTGGACCAAATGGTGATCCAATACTTGTGCCTGGTGCTGCTGGTGTGAGACATATTACCCAAATAGGTTCTACCGTAGGTAGCTATTATGGATACAAAGTGGATCGCATTTACCAGAACCAAGCTGAGATTGATGCGGATAACGCAAATGCACCAGGTGGTGACTATGATCTATTAGCTAGCAACCCTGCACCGGGCGATTTCAGATTTGAAGATGTGAACGGTGATGGCGTAGTTGATTCTGATGATAGAACTGTATTGGGTAGCTATCAGCCAGATTTCATCTATGGAATCTCAAACCGATTCAACTACAAAAACTTTGACTTACGTATATTTATTCAAGGTGTTGTAGGTAGAGATGTAATGAACTTGACATCTCGTCACATGCTTAACGGTGAAGCTAACTTTAATGCTTATGCTGCTCTTAACGACCGTTGGGTTTCAGAAAGTCAGCCAGGTAATGGTGAGCACCCACGTGCAGATAGAAACTCAAATGCGCATGGTAATAACAACCGTGAATCATCTTACCAAGTACAAGATGGTAGCTATATAAGCCTTAAAAACGTGCAGTTTGGTTACAATTTCCCTGTTGAAAAACTGGGTAATTTTGCAAAGAAAGCAAGAATTTATGCTTCTGCAACAAACCTAGCATTGTTTACAGATTACATCGGGTTTAATCCAGAAGTGAATCTTCAGTCATCAAGTAGTTTAACTCCAGGTGAAGATTATGGAGCTTATCCTCTTGCAAGAACCATTCAAATAGGTATTAACCTTGAATTTTAAAGGCACAATTATAACAGGAAACACTATGAAGAAACTAATTATAACACTGTTTATCCCGCTTTTATTTATTTCTTGCGGGGATGATTTTACGAACCTAGGTCCGTTAACTCAGAGAAACGTCAATAATTTCTATAACAACCAGACAGATTTTGAACTGGCAATTAGAGGATCATTAGACGGGTTACAAAGCAACGCCTTATTTGGTGTGAACTTTGTGCTTTTCATGGAAATGAGAGCAGATAATGGCGCCAATGGTGGCGGTGAGTCTGGGCTTGCTGCAAGCTTACAGCAACTAGACACATTTAGCGACTTACCAAGTGGTGGCGAAATTGCTTCTACGTATGACGCTGTATACAATGTGATTGCAAGTACTAATAATATCTTGGCAAGAATTGACGGTGTCGAATTCGACAATGCTGCAGTAAAAGATCAGATTAAAGGAGAAGCACTCTTCATCAGATCATTACTATACTACCATATGGCCGTTATTTTCGGAAATGTACCTCTTCAGTTAGAAGAAGTTACTACTCCAGATGTTGTAGTTAATCAAGTAGATGCAGCAACAATCTACGCTCAAGCAATTACTGACCTTGATACAGCTGAAGGTTTATTACCTACAACTGGACGAATTACTAAATGGGCTGCAGCAGCTTTAAATGGCCGTATACAGCTTGCTAATGGTAATCCTTCTGGTGCAGAAGATCCTCTGCGTAGAGTTATTGCTTCAAATCAATACGACTTAGTTCCTAATTATGCAGATCTTTGGGGACCAGGTAACGAAGGTAATATCGAAACCATTTTTGAGATTGAATACATCTCAGGTAATGTTGGCGAAGGTAGCGCATACACAGACATGTATACGCCGAACGGTAAAGGTGGCGGTGTTGGTGGTGGCGTAGCCCCTCAAAGTGTTACTGACGATCTTGTTAATGCATTCGATGTTAATGACAAAAGATTTGAAGGTACATTAGATACTGTTGGACAAGGACCTGGTAACTACTGGGTTGGTAAATTCAACAGTGCTCCAACTACAGCTTTCGATGGCGCAAACAATTGGGTTGAAATACGTTATGCTGAAGTATTGTTAAACCTTGCAGAAGCATTAGGTGAAGGTGGCGAAGCTTATGATCTTATTGATCAAGTTAGAGCTCGTACGAACCTAGGCCCTATTGATCGTACTGCGCTTGGAGGAACTTTTGAAGAAAAGTTACTCAACGAGAGAAGGTTTGAGTTCGCTTTTGAAAATAAAAGATGGCCAGACTTATTGAGATTTGGTGTAGCTAAATCAGTTATGTCTGCTCATTTGGCAATTCCAGAAGCGGATGTAACACTACTTTTCCCTATACCTCAAGGAGTTATTGATGTATCTCCTACAGAGATGGACCAAAATTCAGAACACAATTAATAAATAGTAGTAGCTCTTTGCTGGGCTAGCTAGACAGCTAGCCCAGTTATTTTTTTTAACAAATAATTCTAAGTAAATGAAAAATAATTCGATTGTACTTTTTATGATCTTGTGCTTTTCAACGGTTTCGTTATTTGCACAAACTAATACTCCTGAAGACGATAGGATAAGAGTAATAGCTATTTTCGCTCACCCAGATGACGGTGATGCTAAAATGGGTGGAACTGCAGCATTATTAGCTGAGTTAGGCTATGCAGTAAAATTTGTTGCTATCACAAATGGTGATGCAGGTCATCAAACAGAAGGCGGCGGAGCATTAGCTAAAAGAAGACGTGCAGAAGCTCAAGAATCAGCACGAAGATTAGGAATTGATGAATACAAAGTATTAGATAACCACGACGGTGAACTTCTACCAGAATTACATGTTCGCCAGCAGGTTATAAGAGAAATTAGAACGTGGAATGCTGATATCGTACTTGGTTTAAGACCAAACGATTACCACCCTGACCACAGATATGCAGGTGTATTAGTACAGGATGCAGCCTATTTAGTTGTAGTGCCAAATGTAACGCCAGATACTCCACCTTTAACAAAAAACCCAGTATTCCTTTATATGGAAGATGGTTTCCAAAAGCCAAATCCATTTAGCCCAGATATCGTTGTGGGAATTGATAATGTGATTGACAAGAAAATTGCTGGCTTAGATGCTCATGAATCACAGATGTATGAGTGGTTACCATGGGTAAGCGGAAGATTAGACCAAGTGCCTAAAGACAAAAAGCTTAGAAAAGAAATGGTGAAAAGAGGCTATGTAGAAAGAGGTTCTCTTTCAGCAGAAAAGAAAATGGCTTTAGAAAAATGGTATGGTAAAGCTGAAGGCTCCAAATTTAAGTACGCAGAATCTTTCGAGATTTGCGAATATGGAAAGCAACCTACAGAAGAGGAAATAAGAAAACTATTTCCAATGTTTAAAAAGTAATCGCCTGAACTGCGAATAAATCATTCATTAGTAAATAATCAATTTCATGAAACGAAATTATCTTATAGTTGGCTTAATATTATTGGTATTTTTTGTTATATCATTTCTTACCAATATTCTGGGTGCCCTTAATCCTAAAGTGACAGAAAGTTTTGTGTTGTCCGATACAATGGTAGGGTTTCTACCATTCGCATTCTTCATCGCATACGGCGTTATGTCTATCCCATCTGGGTTCTTAGTTGAAAAGTGGGGAGAGAAAAGAATGATGATTCTTGCTTTCCTATTTGCATTTTCTGGTGCATTACTTTTCGCAATTTTCCCAAGCTTTAATGTATATGTAGTTTCGTTATTTACTATTGGCGCAGGTATGGCCGCCTTACAGGTTGTAATTAATCCACTACTCCGTGTTTCTGGCGGTGAAGATAATTTCGCTTTTACTTCCGTGATGGCACAGTTGGTATTTGGCGCAGCTTCTTTTGTAAGTCCTCAAATGTATTCTTACCTAGTTAAGAATATTGATCAAGGCAATATGGATGCGCCTTTTATCAGCACTTTATCAGGTTTAGTGCCTGAGTTTATGTCATGGGTATCGGTGTATTGGGTATTTGCAGCATTAAGTTTAATAATGGTTGCAGTTATTGTTTTTGTAAAATTCCCACAAGTTGAACTTCATGAAGATGAAAAAGTTGGATCTAAAGCCAGTTATTTGGAACTCTTTAAAAACAAATATGTAATCCTGTATTTCCTCGGAATATTTGCTTACGTAGGTACTGAACAAGGTATTTCGTTTTGGATGTCTAAGTTCCTTAGTAACTATCATGGAATAGACCCAGATACCATTGGCGCAAACGCCGTATCCTATTTTTGGGGGTTAATGACTATTGGTGGTGTATTCGGCTTAATATTCATGAAACTTTTTGATAGTAAAAAAATCCTAAGATGGTTTACTACTGCTGCAATTGTCTGTGTTTTACTTGGGCTATTCGGTGGCGAACAACTTTCTTTATGGGCATTCCCTATTTCAGGATTTTTCTTATCAGTGATGTATCCAGTTATCGTTTCATTGGGATTAAACTCTGTAACTAAACATCACGGCTCATTTGCTGGAATACTTATGACAGGTATTGCTGGTGGTGCAGTTGTACAAATTCTTATCGGTGGATTAAGTGACATTACCTCTCTAAAAGTTGGTATGATGTTCATCTTTGTTACTCTCGGTTACATTTTGAGTATTAGCTTTTGGGCAAAACCGCTTATCAGCAATAAGACCATTGATTTTGGGGCTAAGGACAAATCTTAATAAAACACAGAAAACAAGACGTTTAAAAAGAGATAAAATTGGATAATAGAAGTCTTATAGGGATAGACTTAGGGGCAACGAATGTTCGTGTTGCTAGAGTTATCAACCAGGAAATAACGGCAATTTCTTCCCAACCAATAGTCCAATCCGAAGACTATAATGAGCTTATAAGTCAAATTATAAGCATGATAGAAGAACAGATTTCACCAGAGGTTTCTGCAATTGGTATCGGTGTTCCGAGTGTTGTAGATGTAGAAAAAGGAATTGTATATGATGTACAAAATATCCCTTCTTGGAAGGCAGTTCCTTTAAAAGACATACTGGAGAAAAAATTTAATAAGCCTGTTTTTATAAACAACGACGCGAATTGCTTTGTACTTGGAGAAAAATATTTTGGAAAAGCTCAAGCATATTCGTCTGTAGTTGGTTTGATTTTAGGAACAGGTTTTGGCTCAGGTTTAATCATAAATGGGCGCCTTTTCTCAGGCGCAAATTGTGGTGCCGGTGAAATGGGAATGCTTCCATATAAAGATTCCATTTTTGAACACTACTGTTGTGGACAATTCTTCGAGATCCATAAAAAAAATAATGGAGTAGAAACTTTTAAAAAGGCGCAATTAGGCGATGCCGAAGCCCTTCAAGATTACAAGGACTTTGGTACTCATGTTGGTAACGCCATAAAAGCTGTTGTCTATGCCTATGATCCAGAGTTCATAGTATTAGGTGGAAGTGCAAGCAAAGCTTATCCGTTTTTTGAAAAGGATATGTTAGAAGCAATGTCAGACTTCGCGTATCCAAAGTCGTTAGAGAAATTAATAATAAGTGTCTCAGAGTTAGATCAGGTAGCTGTTTTGGGTGCGGCTGCTCTCGCTCTAGACCAACAAATCCCAACCAAATAGGAAATAAATGTTATGTATGCATATTTGAAAAAACACACAAAATTCACTCTAATGATTCTAGGAATACTAGTACTAGTAGTTGGATGTGGGAGTAGTGGAACGAGTACTAAAATTCCAATTACTGTGGAAGGAAATGTTCCTGGAACTCCGCAGGTTTTCGGTATTCCAATTCCGAAGGGTGAGTTATTCTCCCCCGATCATGTTCGTGTTCTTGGCTCTGATGGTAAAGAAATACCATCTCAAATCACCAAAGTTAGTACTTGGGCTCCTGCTGATAATAGCATCAAGTGGATATGGGTATTTTTCTTTACTGAAGATGAAAGCAACTATGAAGTTGAGTATGGTAAATCAGTAATTAATGCTCGCAACTATGAGCAAACTCTTACGGTTCGTAATAATCAAAGGCCGACAGGTGAAGTTATCGTAAATACAGGCCCGCTTAGATTTACCGTTGAAAAAGGTGAAGGTGGAGGCTTTTTTAATGCTCCTGCTGGTAGTGGTTTTATGGATAAAGTAGAACTAGATTTGGAAGGTGATGGCTTTGGTGAAGAGGATATTATTGCCGTAGGTGAAGCTGGTAGAAGTTCATTCTTAGATTTATTAGATGACGCAGGCTTAGATCGCTCAAAAGCAGTGGTAACTAGAACAGTAAAAGAACTAGGTACTGGGCCATTATATGCAATTATCAGAGTTGAAGGTGATTACCATTATGGCCGTGACGATAATAATATCGCTCCTTTTGTTACAAGAATTCATGCCTATGCTGGTAAAAGCTATGTAAAAGTTCAGCATTCTTTTGTTTACACAGGTATTCCTGATAAGCATAAAGTACTTCCTGGTGAGTACGAAGTTATTGCTACACAGAATGGCGAGGTTATGGATGAAAGTGTTTACGCTAAAGATCCTGGTTTTATGCAACCAAACGACAGAATTGCAGCTACAGGGCTTTCATTGAAGTATAACATGGCTAAGGATAAAACAGTTACAACGGCTTATTATAACGGCAAATGGTGGAACGAAGATGGTAGTACAATTGTACAATCTCCGCTAACGGGTGATGCTTCAGTTTTACAAACTGGTCCTAATGAGTCACAGATTCCACCTCTTGACAATTCATCTCCAGACGAAAGATTAGATGGCGTGTTTAAGTCAACCGTTACTGTAAGTGGTAGTAAGACTGTAGACACTGAACGTGCTCCAGGTTGGTTGGATGTATCTGATAACAAATGGGGAGTTACAGTTGGTTTCAAAAGTTTCTTTGAAGAATATCCAAAAGAAATTAAGGTAGAAGAGGGTCAGGACAGACTTGTAGCCTATATTTGGACTCCATCTGTGGAGCCGATGAGTTTCGCTAAAAAAGACAATCAAAATGATAGCGGAATGATTGGAAACTTTGCTCAAGGTTTAGCTAAAACTACTGAGATGGTTTTCAATTTCCATAAAAAAAGCACCAATGAGCAAGTTGAAAAAGTTGCAAAGAGCTTTATGGATTCTCCAGTAACTCATGCTTCTCCGGATTGGTATGCTAAAAGTGAAGCATTCGGTAAAATGGCTGCAAGTAATGAAAAGTATGCGACATACGAACGTGGTTTAGATTACAAAATGAACTGGATGATGTTCAACCAAGAATGGGAGCCTTGGTACGGCATGTTAAATTACGGTGATAACTTAACGTACTACTACGGCTACAACTGGACTCAATGGACAAATAACGAACCAGGTAACGATTACATGTGGTGGTTACAGTTCATTAGAACTGGAAATCCAGACTATTACAAAATGGCACAAGCAGCAAGTATGCACACTATGGATGTAGATAATATCCATTGGCCAAAAACTCCTGTTTACATTGGTGGCACCAACGAATCAATTCATGCATTCCAATATGAAGATATGCCAAAAGGTTCTCCATATGTAGGTATGGGTCGTCGTCATGCAGCTCAGCATTACACTTCATTACTAAGTGCTCACGTTTGGGTTCCAGGTTGGATTTCTTCTTATTACCTAGATGCTAACCACCGTGGTCTTGAAGTAGCTATGGAAACTGGTGACTATTATGTACGCAGAATTTTCGGAGATCACGGTTTACGCGGTCGTCGTTTATATCTATCTGTTTGGAACTTGTCAGAAATCTATGACGCTACTAAAATGGCGAAATACGGTGACGAGCTTAAAGAACGTGTAGACATCATGCTTGAGCTCCAAAATCACCCAGATCAAGGTGGTGAGATTGCTATCAACCGTTATGGATATTCTCAAGTGTATATAACCAATGGTTTACGTAAGTACTATCAATTAACCGAAGATGAGAGAGCTAAAACAGCTATGGTTGACCATGCTCGCCGATTAAGAGACGTACCACCACTAAATCATGACATGGAATCTTACTTATCATCAATAAGTAGTTTAATTCTTGGTTACGAATACTCAGGCGAGAAAAGTTTATTAGAAGAAGCAGTAGACCGTGCTCAGTATTTGAAAACGGATGAACTTGCACAAAAGTTCGAATCATATGAAAACCAAAGAATACTTGCGGATGCTCTAGAAGAAGCTAGTCATTTTCCAAAAGACCCAGGTGCGCGCCGTCCACCAATTTGGCAAATCACAAATGGCCTACGAGTATTTGGTTGGACAAGTATTTATAATGTGCCTTATTTAAATTATTGGTTGGAAAAAGAAAACTATCCAGCTGACAAGTAATTAATATATTTCTATGGGATCTATGCTAGCTTTTGGTAAGCGCTCAGGTTTTTTTGCTGGGTTGATTGTATTCATAACGTTGTTAATCATTCCAGCTCCTGAGGGCTTGACAGATGCCGCTTGGAAAACAGCTGCTGTAACAATTTTAATGGGAATTTGGTGGATTACTGAAGCCATTCCCATTTCAGCTACAGCGCTTGTACCCATTGTTCTATTTCCGGTTTTAGGGGTTTTCAGCATTGGAGATGCTACATCTCCATATGCTAACCCTCTTATTTTTCTTTTTATGGGCGGTTTTATAATTGCTCTAGCAATGGAAAAATGGAACCTACATCGGCGTATTGCTATAAGTATTGTAAGCTTTGTAGGTATAAAACCATCCTCAATAATTATTGGGTTTATTATAGCCGCATCTTTCTTAAGTATGTGGGTTAGTAATACAGCAACAGCTATTATGATGTTGCCTATTGCGATGTCTATTCTCGATCTTATTGAAAGAGAAGAAGGTGAAAGCAAGATTAACTTTGAAATTGTACTTATTCTAAGCATCGCTTATGCTTGTAATATTGGCGGAATGGGAACCTTAATTGGTACACCTCCAAATGCACTACTAGCAGGTTTTGTACTAGAAAATTATGGTATCGAGATTACCTTTTTTGATTGGATGATGGTGGGTGTGCCTATCATGCTTATATCACTTCCTGTAATGTATTTTATACTCACTAAAGTTGTTTATCCTGTAAAACTTAAAGTTCTACCAGGTGGTGAGGATTTAATAAAAAATCAGCTTAAAGAACTTGGTAGTATTACCTCTCAAGAAATTAAAGTGGCTTTTGTATTCGTAACAGCAGCCTTGATGTGGATTTTCAGACCTTTACTAGCCGACTTCCTTCCTGGACTTTCAGATGCTGGCATTGCTATAGGAGCGGCTGTTATTTTCTTCATGATTCCAGCTAATAAAGAAGAAAATACATTTTTATTGAAATGGTCTGACACTAAAAAATTACCATGGGGTGTTCTTATCCTTTTTGGTGGTGGTTTAAGTATGGCCTCAGCAATCAGTAAAACAGGGCTAGCTACCTGGATTGGTTCCGGAATTGGAAGTTTAAATACGTGGCCAATACTCTTACTTATTTTTATTGTTATCGCACTTATCGTTTTCTTAACAGAAATGACGAGTAACACAGCATCAACAGCAGCCTTTTTGCCAATACTAGCTTCTGTTGCAATTGGCTTAGGCGAAAATCCTCTATTGTTTGCAATTCCAACAGTATTAGGCGCAAGTTGTGCGTTTATGTTACCTGTAGCAACTCCTCCAAACGCCATTGTTTATGGAAGTGGTAAAATTACCATACCAGAAATGTCGAAAGCTGGGTTATGGCTGAATCTTGTATTTATTGTAATACTGACTATGGCCTCTTACACACTCATAAGTTGGGTATTCGGAATAGAACTTGGTGTGCTTCCTGAATGGGCCAAGTTAGGATAATAAAAAAATCAAACGACTTAACGCAAAGGGTTGATAAGCATGAAGCTTTCAACCCCTTTGTTTAGCAATAAATCCAACACCGAACAGTTTGGTTGAAAACCAGGATACGCTTGTTTGTAGATTGGATGTGTGATTAAAGCTAACTCTGCTTTTCTACTTTGCCGTTGATAATTTTTGGATTGATGCTCCAAATAAAGTGTTTCGTAGCCTAAATTTATCAGACACTCGTCTGGAAAAGTACTATATCCTTTCACATCACTCGCTAACTCGAAAGATATTTCGATTTCTAAATAGCGAAGTAACCGCTTAAAAAAATAAAGGTTGAAATCGAGCAGTTTCTCAAATTCATTAACCATCTGTATATCGTGGCGAATCTCATCTTCAAAATAATCGAAGTAAGTAGCATTCTTATAGTTATGGGCTATCGCATTCCAAAATGGATCAAACCAACGCTGTGAGTGATCTAGGCGAACATCTTTAATCGCCTTTTTCCTATCTTCACTTAAAATGGGCAAGTTCAACCATTGTGTCCCTTCCTCAGAACAAATTTCGGCACGATGTGTTCGACCTTTGCGCGACCATTTCTCTACATCTTGCAAAATAACACGGTCAGCCTTCAGCATAGAAACTAAATCGTAAATATTTGGAGCAAATTGGGGTGTTAAAAGCGTTAATGTCACAATATCAGATTGAGGAAATGAAATAGGAGAAATTAAGTACGGTTTGAAAATAAGAACATAACAAAAATCATAATTCAAAATTCAGCCTTTAAAATTTCTTATCTTACCTTTCTTAAATTTACAATCACAAAAAGTATTATACATGAGCGTTCGCGTACGTTTTGCTCCATCCCCAACTGGATTTTTACACATTGGCGGTCTTCGTACTGCCCTTTACAATTATTTATTCGCCCGCCATCATGGTGGAACTTTTGTTCTTCGTATTGAAGATACCGACCAAAATAGGTATGTAGAAGATGCAGAGCAGGATATTATAGATTCTCTAGAGTGGGCAGGAATGACCATTGACGAAGGTCCAAAAAACCCAGGTAAGTTTGGTCCGTACCGCCAAAGTGAGCGCAAAGAAATGTATTTAGGCTACGCAAAGCAGTTAATAGATAGCGGAAATGCATATTACGCATTCGATACACCTGAAGAAATTGATGAAATGCGTGAGCGTTTAAAAGCTTCTGGAAATCCTTCTCCAAGCTACGATTCTATTACTCGCCAATCGATGAAAAATAGCCTCACCCTTCCTCAAGAAGAGACGGAGCGCAGACTTAAAGCTGGCGATGATTATGTAATTCGATTGAAAGTACCTCGTAGAGAAACCGTGAAGTTTGAAGATTTAGTACGCGGGATTGTTTCGTTTGAAACTGCAGGGCTCGATGATCAAGTGTTGATGAAATCTGACGGAATGCCAACCTATCACCTCGCAAACGTAGTTGATGACCACACAATGGAAATTACTCATGTTATCCGTGGTGAAGAGTGGTTAAGTTCAACCCCAAAGCATTTGTTGTTGTATAAAGCATTTGGTTGGGAGCCACCAACAATGGCACATTTACCGCTTATTATGTCGCCAACGGGAGGGAAACTTTCTAAACGTAAAGCTGAGACCGAAGGCATCCCTGTAAATACAAAAGATTATATTGCGGGTAATTATGAGCCAGAAGCTTTGGTGAATTTCTTGGCGTATATGGGTTGGAGTCCTGGTGACGATTCCGAAATCCATAGTGTTGAAGAAATGTGTAAGCTGTTTACGCTCGATCGAGTGAGTAAAGGCGGAGCAGTATTCAACTTCAAGAAGTTGATGTGGTACAACGAACACTACATACGTGCGACGGCAGTTGCTGATTTATTGCCAAGAGTGAAAGCCTCTGCTGAAGCCGCAAATTACGATACTAAAAGCGACGAGTATTTAACTCAAGTTATCGAACTCATTCACGAACGTGTTTCTAAAGTAGATGAATTTGTAAGCATGGGCGCGTTCTTTTTTGAAGCTCCTAAAGAGTACGATGCAAATGCGCTTAAGAAGTGGAAAGATGACAGTGCGCCTTTAGTAACTGCCTACAGAGCAAAAATTGAGTCTCTAAGTGCAGATGAGTTTGTAGCTGCAACCCTTAAAACTAAACTAGAAGAAACCGTTGCAGAAAATGAAGTTGGTTTTGGTAAGCTGATGATGCCACTTCGTATTGCCACAACAGGACAAGGTTTCGGACCTGATTTATTTGCTTCGCTAGAAATGCTAGGCAAAGAAGAAGTATTGGAAAGAATAGCGGTTTGCTTAGAAAGATTAAGCTAAGCGTTTGATACCAAAACTCTATTTCACAAAAAAAGCTTTCGATTAATAACCGAAAGCTTTTTTTATGCTTGAAATATGAAGGGTTTATTTCTTCTTAGAAACTAAACCACCTTTCTGGCTGTCTACTGTTACCGTGTAGTTTTTTCCACCGCTGATAATCCATCGAACAGTTACAGAACTCATTCCTGGGATGTTATCAACTTCAAGTCGCTCAGGGCGGTTCTTTTGCTCTGTAGTCTGGTTCAAATCGCGATTTGTAACAATCATACCAGCTTCTACCGTAGCGCCTTCTATGCTGATGATATCAGGAGGCATAATGCGATTTTTCACATCAATACTTGCGTGTGTTGGCATTAAACGCTCGTTGGTGACAACAGCTGTAACTTCACGTAGTCCACCACCTAAATTTCTTTCAGAAATCTCGTCAATAGTGAGTTTAGGTGTTTGGTATAAATGATAGATAGTAAATGCCATATTACGATGTGCATCTTGTTCTAACAAAAATCCAGGATGAGCACGACCGAAATTCTTTTCAAATCCACCAATTTCGATTTCACCGTATTGTGGGTGATTGTATGATTTCCATTCCGCCATGGCATCACCAAATAGAAGACGCTTGTTGAATTCATAAGAATCTGTAGCATTGCGCTCTTTACTCTGGAACATTTCATAACTAGTCCATAGCTCGTTAGTGTAAGTGAATACACCTCGAACTCCGTAGAACCAATCCAATTCACCTCCAAATACATCGTACAAATCGGCATAAACGACCATATATCGGTAACCTGGGAGCAAGCGTTCACCGACTTCACCAATAGCATCGTAAACTCGGGCATCTTCACGTGTATATGTTGCTTTGTCTTCTTCCACACCGGGGCCGCGAAGAATCATCCCACCTGAATTATGATAACTTTGAGCTGCTGCGATGTTTGGATGTTTCATTACAAAATCTAATACTGCACGAGATTCTGGTAACGAAAATGGATATTTATGAGCACCTCTTTGAATGTGATTTGGTTGCCAATTCCAGCCCCAATCACGATTCGGATCGTAATAGCCAACTCTATCTTCGTTTATACGCCCATCATTGTCGTTGTCAATCCCTTCAGAACCAAGTAGTTCGTAATCACCAAATTCATTATCGGGCACTCGAACCATCATATTTGGATAAGTTGGATGAACTCGATATTTCCCTCTAGGATTTTTACGACGCATTTGAGTGATGCTACCGTCTCCATCAAGATCGTCAGGCTGATCTTCATCAATCAGACCGTCACCATCATCATCAATGGGTTTTAAGCCCGAACGAGGAGTACTGGCGTTATTAGGCTCATTCATAAAATGCTCGCGTGCATCAGGATTAATAGTAGGCACAATGTAGAGTGTTTTTTCATTCAACAGCTCTGTTATGAACTTTACATCACCGAAAGACTCTGTTAAATACCAAGCGGTATACATTGCCATTTCAGCTCCCTGAATTTCATTGGAATGAATATTTCCATCAATATAAATTGCAGGTTTACGAGAAGGGTCGCCATTCTTGAAATTAGAAACTGTCAGCATCCAGATGTCTTTACCTTCGTAAGACTTGCCAATGGAAGTTCTCTTAGCAAGGTTAGGATATGCTTTTGCGATGCGTTCTGTAAGCTCGCTAATCCCGTCATAGTTGTAATAATGATTCCAAGTAGCTTCTACTTTAGGATTTGCGGGAGTTCCCGCAGCAGGAAAAACGCCCTCAGTTAGCTGTGCTTTTAACAGATTTGAGGTTAACATTAAACCAAAAATAAAAGCCGTAATTAGGATATGTTTAATAGTTTTCATAATTCGATTACTTAATGGTTTGTTCTTTGGTTACAAATCCGGTCATTGGTGAACCTGATTTTACCGTTATTTTTCCAGAGCCTTGAACAAGCCAAGTTTTAGTTACATATCCATCACCAGGGATTGAACGTTCAAAGCTTTGAACTTCCCCACTTAATAGATTCATACCTTTATCTAGTTGAATTTGTGTGATTACTCTTCGTACCCAATTGTTGCGTACACCAAGATCAGAAGCGGTAGGTAAGCTTCCATCATTATAAACATCAACAGAAATGCGAGTTAGGTTTTTCCCAGCCTTTTCAGATTTGAAATTCACAAGCTTAACACTTGGCTTCATCGAAGCAAGTTCAAGTATGAAGTCGGTGTGGCTTTGTGCTAATGAATCAAGAATATCTGAAGGAGGCGTATGCATAGTGAATGGCTTTAAACCACCAACTTCTACTTTTTGATTTGGGAAGTCTGGGTGTTTGACCTCGGTCCAATCAACAAACACATCGTGGCCTTCCTTATCTGCCCAAGCTAAATACTGAGCTTCAGCATGATCGAATTTTTTAGTTTTTCCATCTTCGCCTTTAACTTCTGGAGTCCACCAAGCGGGAGTGCTAAAACTATAGCGGCCATAATGGTAATAAGCCCACTGAAAAAGATCTCCTTGTTGAGGATTTCCAGCAGGAGCTTTACCTAGTTTCGTTTTCTTATTATAAAGTTCAGAAACCATTTTGTTTACATCGATGTCGCCCGAAAGCCATCCTGAAACAACTCGCTTTGATGCTGCACCACGGTTGAACTTGAGTGGAGTAGATAGGTTGTTTTCTGGACCAAAAGAAATTACAGCAAAGGTGTTGCGTGCTTCTTCAAACAGAAAATCAAGAACACCGCGAGTTTCATTTTCTGAAACGGGATTTTCGCTAGAACCAGGCTTGAAGTATGGAAAGTCGTACGAGAAGTTTTGGTTAATATTAACACCACCTTCACCATCTTCGTTGAACTTGCCGTCTTTATCGTTATCAAAGCCTTCAGTATAGATTTTATAACGGCCTTTTTCGCCATTACTAACATCCGCTTTTGCCATAACTCTGGCGTCATCTTTGTGCGCCGTATAGTTTCCAGTTTGGTCTTCAACTCGCATCATAGTTATGAGTTTGTCGCCATTCAAATCTTCGAAGCCGTCTTCATCAAAAAAGCCATCTCTGTCGGCATCCGTAGAACTCATGTTCCCATCACGCTCATACTTTAAAGAAGCAAAATATTGAGAGGAGGCATCTGGATTAATTTGAGGGAATACATAAAAAGTGGTTGAAGCTAAAAGAGCTTTAGTCTCTTCTGTATTCGCTTTAGATAGAAGTTTCTCAGCAAATCTTAGAGTTAGCTCGCTTCCTAGTATATGAGATGCTTTTGCACCACCTAGAACTGCAATTGCGGGATGATTTTGAACATCACCTGAACCAATGGTGAGCAACCAAACATCTTTTCCACCTTTTGTTTTTGCTACTGATTTGAGCTCAGTAATGTTTTTATGCGCGTTATTCAAAGCTTTCATTTTAGCTGTAATCTCTGAATAAGAGCGATAGTCAGTATTATTTTGAGCTTGTGTACTAGTTGAAACCGAAAGGAGGCCCACTAAGCAGAACAGGCTCAAAACTTTGACGGATATATTCATTGTTGAAACCATTTAAATTTTAAGATGCATAAAAGTCTTTACTTAGAAGAGCATTTCAAAATTACAGCTGTAAAAAGATTATAAGGGAATAGGACGGAATGGGTAAAAATTGAGTAAATAAATAATCACGTATGGAAATTAACAGCTATATCTTTTATCGTGACGAGTTAAATAGTTCAAAGCAAAAAGTTAGATAGATAAGAATGAAGAAATATATCATTGGGTCGTTATTGGTCCTGATTAGTTGTAAAACAACACAAGTAGCTCAAAAAGAGATTGTTAAGGCACCTATAACTTCTAATTCAGAGATTCAAGAACTCGCAAATAAAGTAGAGTCATCACCCATTTTTTCTAAAACCATAACAGGCTTTGCTTTGTACGATCCAGAGACAGATTCTTTGCTTTATGGAGTAAATGAAGATAAATATATGACTCCAGCCTCAAACACAAAGTTGTTTACCTATTACGCTGGCTTGAATATGTTGGGCGATCGTATTCCTGCACTTTATTATATTATTAAAGGAGATTCACTCATTTTTTGGGGAACAGGAGATCCTTCATTTCTTCATCCCGACTTCGGCACTTCAGATGTATATGATTTATTGAATGAATTTGACGGAAATATATATTTCTCGGACAGTAATTTTGATGATGAACCTTTAGGTCCGGGTTGGTCTTGGGGTGATTATAATTCTTATTATTCAGCAGAAAAAAGTCCACTTCCGATTTATGGAAATATAGCTCGATTCACCTTAGAGCATATTGAGCAAGAGCGTATTGCAGAAGAGAACGGTGAGTATTTAGTAAGCCCAAAATTTTTCAGTGATTATGTAAAAAATGACGGATTGAATGAGGAAGGTCGTTTATCACTTTCTAGAGATAGAGTTGGCAATACTTACAATTACTTGTTCAAAAGCGATACCTCACGATATGAAGTAGATAAACCTTTCCATTATACTCCTGAACTTGTTGTAGAACTGTTGGCTGATACGCTAAATAAAAAAGTTGAGTATCTAGGCGATTACAAAATGCCCAAAGAGTTTGAAACACTTTATGGAATGGAATCAGATAGTTTGTATAAGAGAATGTTGCTACCAAGCGACAATCACGTTGCTGAGCAAATTATGATGATGATTTCAGGAACACTTGGTGGCGATTTAAATGTGAGAAAAGGCATTAATCACGTAATTGAGAATTACTTATCTGATTTACCAGACTCTCCAAACTGGAGAGATGGTTCAGGTCTTTCACGCTATAACTTATTTACTCCACGTAGTGTAGTTGGACTTCTAAAAAAGATTGATGAGAAAGTGAATAACGATGAGTTACTATTCGATTCGTTACCTCAAGGTGGAAAACAAGGAACTATCCGCAGATTATATAAAGCGCGTGATGGCGGTCCTGCGTATGTTTTCGCAAAAACAGGCACACTAAGTAACAACCACTGCTTAAGTGGTTATGTGATTACCGAAAGTGGAAGAAAACTTATTTTTAGCTTTATGAATAACAACTACGTTATCTCGACTAGAGAAGTGCAAAACCAAATGGAAGATATTCTTTGGTTTGTCCATACTAACTTCTAAAAAAAAGCTCCAAAGTATTACTTTGGAGCTTTTTTTATGTTGATCAAACACTTTCTTTTTGAAGTTCAAAGTCTTCATTATCGCTAGAAGGAATACTATCCAATTTTCGGATTTTGATATTCATATAAGCAAAGAAGATAGACATGAATGGGCTAATCATATTAAAGAATGCGTAAGGAAGGTAAGCCATAGTGTCTACCCCAAGTACTTTTGAATGATAAGCTCCACAAGTGTTCCAAGGCACGAGTACAGAAGTTACCGTTCCTGAATCTTCTAAAGAACGACTTAAATTCTCAGGAGCAAGCCCTTTTTCTCTGTAAGTTTCACCATACATACGGCCAGGGACTACGATGGCTAAATACTGATCTGAGGCTGTAATATTGAAGAAAACACAAGTTCCTACTGTTGAGGCAACCAACGAGCCCGTAGAATTTACAACTGAAATTACCGCTTCAGCAATGCGCTTTAGCATCCCACTCGTTTCCATCACACCACCAAAAATCATGGCAGAGATAATTAGCCAAACGGTTCCCAGCATTCCATACATCCCGCTAGAACTCAACAAATCGTCAACAATGGGATTTCCAGTGGCAATACTGATATCGCCGTAAAGAGCGAGCATTACACCCACATATTTTGATTCTATGGATGACTCAGCATAACCTGAAACTTGATGCACAATGTCAGGTTGGAAAATCAATGCAAAAACACCACCTAATAATGCGCCAACAGTAATTGCTGGGATTGCAGGAACTTTCTTCACAATCAAGAAAATTAGTATCGCAGGAACGATAAAAAGCCAACCGTTAATATTGAATTGACTTGAAATGGCATTCAGAATCTCTTGAGTTTCTACAGCTTGTGAACTTCCTCCGTTCATAAATCCTAGTATGAGAAATAAAACTAAAGCTATGCTTATAGATGGTACTGTGGTATATGCCATATATCTGATGTGTGTAAAAAGATCCGTTCCAGCCATTGCAGGAGCCAAGTTGGTAGTATCAGAAAGTGGTGACATCTTGTCCCCAAAATAAGCGCCCGAAATAATTGCTCCAGCAACCATTCCTTGTGACAAGCCTAAAGCAGTACCAATTCCTATTAAAGCTATCCCAACGGTTGCCGAAGTGGTCCAAGACGAACCTGTAGCTACCGAGACGATTGCACAAACCGCACAAGCCGCAACTAAGAAAATGGTGGGATTTAAAATCTGTAACCCGTAATAAATCATGGCTGGCACAATACCACTAAGTAGCCAAGTTCCTGCAAGTGAGCCAATCAGCAATAAAATAATCATAGAAGACATCGCTGAGCTTATACTTTTTACAATACCCGTTCTAATTTCAGGCCACTTAAATCCAAACTTATAAGCTACCAGCGAAGCAATGCCAGCAGAGAGCATAAGTATTATTTGGTTTGAGCCTGAAAGGGCATCGTCGCCAAAAACTCGAACATTAATGAAAAGAGCGACGATAAGAAATATGATGGGAATAAAAGCCTGAAAAAGAGTTGGCTTAGCGTATTTATAGGTCATTTGAAACAGTTAGTTCACAGTTTTAGCACTTCAAGATAGTAATTAATTACTAAGTCGGCTATTTATTGAAAATTTGTTGAAGTCTAAGTGGAATTTCGTTCTAAATACTAAAGTGTTGTTCATCAAAAATTTCATTAGATGAAGGTTTATAACGTCTCTCAAGAAATTCAACAGTTCCATTGTTATGAATTAAAAGTAACGATGAACAACGAGTGCCGTAACGTTCTGTATTTATGAAAACCGATGAAATAGCTTTTTCTAAATCAACAGATAATCCTGTTTGTGGAAGCTTGTCATCTTCAGCTTTTGTTTCATTTTTTAGAATATCGAACAGCATATTGGGGGCAATCTTACCTTGTTGAACAATTTCTCTTAATCCAGATTTGGCTAGTTCGAGTTTAGGCCAAGGCGTATTTAAAAGAGCGTTACTAAGCCCGTGAATACCTGATGAAATTTCAGTGATAATGTTTGTTTGATTAGAGAAATGGAATATGCCGCTTTCTTCACCAATTAATAGATTAAAGCCATTATAGAGATCTGCTTTCTGTTGAATCTCAGCTAAGTATTGGCGAGCCGTTTGCTCAGATTTTAAATAATTCAAAGCCAAATCACCACGAGAAGGAGGGGCGTTTTTCAGTTTAGTTAAGTCTCTATAGTTAGTAAGTGCAGCCCACTTTTTATTCTTGTGAACTCCCATCCAAGTTCCACCCGCTTCAAGATCTTTACCGGCAATAATATTAGGATAACCCTCTTCAATCCAAAACTGAGCTTTTCTAGTTGGTCTAGCATAAAACTCATCACGATTTGCGGCGAGAATAAGTGCATAGGTTGGATGACTTTTATACGCGAAGGTAATTAAGCACATAAAGCTTTTTAAAAATTGGTTTTATTATTCCCACGAATCTAAGCATATTCCTGCAACCATTTTCAGGTTTACCGTATAGAACTCACATGTTTTTGTCACACGATCAACGCTTTAGGGATATTTTACTTCTTTGCTTAGGTTTTTTGGGAGTTTTCTGGTTTTATGCCGATTTCCAAAATCACTGGGTACCATCAACCATTAGTATGAAAATGGATGACGATACCGCTTTAATTAAAGCCGATTCTACGTTAAAAAGTTGGAATTACCAGCCTATTAGCTTAAAAAAGGTTGTAACTCCGATTATAACGGGAGTATATGTAGACTCACTACAACGTAAATACGGTAGTACCGCTTTAATCAAAAAAATGAGAAGAGAAGGAATAAGCGGACTTAGGCTCCCTTATTTTAAAACCAATGTTTCAGTTTTTTCTACTGACAGTAGAAGTGGAAGAGACTTGAATATGGATTTTGCTGAAGATGGATCTATCGTAAACTTCTCGGTTTCATCTAAAATTATTAACGAGCAAACTCCATTTAACAAAGCTTTGATGGCAAGCTCATTTCAGCAAGGTATTGAGGAAGAGCTTTCTCCAGAAGTCATAGACTCATTGATTGGAGGGATGGTCGACTACCAACATAATCACGAAAATTCTCAGAACTTTAGTAATATGAGAAACGTGTTAATTCGATTGAGAAAAGGTGACCAAGGAGCTTTTCGTGAGTATCTAAATTCCCGTAATATTTGGGATGGAGTGAATTACTACTTAGAAAATTCTTACTGGGAAAGATTCGAGTTTACGCAAGACACATTAATATTTGATGAGGAAGATGGCTTTAAAATTGCTCGTGCATTTCTGACGGCAAAAGAAGAGGTTATGGGGATTCTGCCCAAGCTGAAAGTCGAAATCCTGCCGGCGGGTAGTCTTCGTAAAATAGAATCAAGCTATTTCACTCAGCCAAAAAACGACAGAAAAGGTCTTTTTAATAATAATATAGGCGTCTTAGGGCAAGTAATTATTCTCTGTTTTGGCGTATGGCTTTTGATCGTATTCTACCTGAGAATAAAAGCGAGAGCGATAGATACTAGACCTGCTTTAGTAGTGGCGGTGTTAGCTGGGTTTCTGGTTCCAGGCTTTATAGCATTGAGAATGTTGAATGAATTTGTGATTTCAGAAATTAATTTTAACGGTGTTCTTGCCAATCAGTTGTTTTTCTTAGGCATTATTGGTGCCGTAAGTTCAGTTGGCTTTTTTCTTATTACATCTGTTAGCGATTCTATTACTAGGCAGTATTGGCCGGAAAAATTGAAAACGTGGGACCTAGTCCGGCGCGGTATGTTTAACAATAAGCCTGTTGGTTGGGCTATTCTAAGAGGACTTTCAATTGGAGGTATTCTTGCAGGTACATACATAGCCTTGATAGAGTTTACCCCAAATATATTTCTTGATAGCACCATTCAATTTGTTAGTAGAGAGTACTTATTCGGTTCTATTGCGAACCAGCTAATCCATGTTTGTTTAAGCTTATTAGTGATTGTCCCAACCTTTTTAATTCTTGCGAATCAAGTGTATGGTTTGTGGAACAAAAAATGGGTAATTCCTATTTTAACAGGCTTTTGCTCGATGTTATTAAACCCTATAACACTCTCTATTTTCCCTTCAGAAATGAGTTTAGGAGTTAGCTTTGTGCTAGGGGTAATACTGGGTGTTTTTTATCTGAAATTTGATTTTGTAACACTAGCACTAGCGTACTTTATATTTCTGAATATTCTAAGTACAACTACGGGCTGGGCTATTACAAACTCCCCCGATATCAACGTATTTTATGTATTTCTGCTAATATGTGTGAGTTTAGCCGGCTTTGGGCTTTACTTTATTTACAAGGGGAATGAAAAGGATGAGTTACCCGATTATATTCCCGTATATATAGAAGAACTTGCCAAAGAACAACGGGTACAGCAAGAGTTAGATATTGCAAGAATTGTACAGCAAACATTTCTTCCAAATACTACTCCCGAAATTTCTGGTTTTGATACAGCAGCGTTTTGTGATCCTGCAATGGAAGCAGGTGGTGATTATTACGATATCATTCGCATCGACAATTCTAAAGCTGGAGTAGCTATTGGAGACGTAAGTGGCAAGGGGATTCAAGCTGCTTTTTATATGACATTTATAAAAGGAGTTATACATAGTTTAAGTACTATATTAACTTCACCAAAAGAGTTGCTAGTACAAGCTAATCGGTTGTTTAACAGTAATGCTACTAGAGGTACTTTCATCTCAATGATTTATGGAGTACTTGACTCCGAAAATAATACCTTTACTTATGTGAGAGCAGGGCATAATCCTATGCTTCACAAAAAAGCAAATGGTCAGGTATCTTGGCTTCAGCCTAAAGGTCTTGCCCTGGGGATGACGCAGGACGACAGCTTTAAAAATGGTAGTGATGAGGTGATATTACAATTGGAAAAGGGTGATGTTTTAGTGCTTTATACTGATGGTGTAACAGAAGCGCAAAATAAAGAAGGGAAATTTTATGGTGAAGAAAGGCTCTTTAGAATATTGAAAAATGAAAAGACCCAAAATTCATCAGAACTTCTTAACTTCATAGTGAAGGATGTTAAAGTTTTTTATGGTGACGCAACTCAATACGATGACATGACTTTGGTCGTTATAAAGGCCTAATTTAGATTTTAAAAATATAATAATGAGATTTTCAAATAAGATAGGGTTACTTTTTTCTTTAATATTCTTATTAGCTAGTGCTGCTAGTTGCGCTCAAGAGAAGAAAGAAAATGGCTCAAATGTTGCAGAAAAAAACAATGCAGCTTTAAAAGGAGAGGCAGCTAATGACCCTTCTGGTATTAAGTGGGTAGGATTAGAAGAAGCTCAAAAACAAGCCAAAGAAACAGGCAAAAAGGTACTTGTTTTTGGTTATGCAGATTGGTGTACCTACTGTATGAAAATGCGTCGCGAAACATATACCGACGAAAAAGTGAGAGAGCGTTTATACGAACAGTTTATTCCCGTACAAGTTAATGCTGAAGCTGAGACAGAATTGGTTTTTAATGGAGAGAGATATAAATCGTGGGAATTTGCGCAGTATATGCGACTATCCTCATTCCCAACACATTACTTCCTAAGCTCAGACGGTGAAATTATCGGAGCCCAGCCAGGCTTTCTACCATCAGAAGTATTTGGCCCCTTAATGGGTTACATAGGAACGGACCAATTTGGTAAAATTGGTTTCGAAGAGTATTTAAAAGAAACCGAAAATACCGTTATTAAACAGTAATGAGTAGAAGTCAGTCGGTTGAAGATTATTTAAAGGCAATTTACGTTCTTGAAACAGAAGGAAATCGTGCAACCACCACAAACATAGCGGAAGCACTTTCGGTATCATCAGCTTCGGTAACAAATATGTTAAAGAGGCTAGCAACGCTAAAGCTGATTACCCATAAATCATACCGAGGGGCAGAACTAACTGCAGCTGGTGAAAAAATAGCACTCGAGATTATTCGTCACCACCGTTTATTAGAGCTTTATCTAAAAGAAATGCTTGGCTATTCTTGGGATGAAGTCCACGATGAAGCTGAAAAATTAGAGCATCATATTTCGGAACAATTTGAGGATACAATTGCCGAATTATTGAACCATCCTACTCACGATCCTCATGGCGATCCAATCCCATCAAAAGATGGCGTGGTTCCAGAAATGGCATCTCTAGCAATCACCGATGCTCAAGAAAATCAACTTTATATTGTTGGACGTGTAAAAGATCAGGATCCTGAGCTTTTAAGATATCTTGAAAAAACGGGTATTATACCTGGTGTAGAAATAACCATATTGGAAAAAGCTCCATTCTTAGGCCCAGTTAAAATTTTACTAGAAGGAAAAGAAACTACCATCGGAAATGGTGTTGCCAAAGATGTATTCTTAGTTGAAGAAAGCGTTTAAGTATATTATAGCTATAGGTTGCATCCTTATTTTTATTGGTTAACTCTATTCGCCATAGCTTCCATTTCATTTTAGCAGCTTATTTGTGCTGCCTTTTCATTGGGATGAATTTGTACGTATTTCCTTTTCCGTACAAGAATATTCACTCATACGTTGTCGTATAGTACTCTCTGTACCGTACATAGTGAGGTTGTAAGGAATTGTAGCAACACTACATGAACTCTGGAATACCCATGCAAATCCTTCCAAATTCTTGATTCCAGCATGTTCCTTTATCTATATCTAATCTATAACTCATCGTACTTCTTTACTTAAATAAGTAATCTAGAATGAAGTTTTATTTGTCTTGTATAATTTATAATTTAGCCTAGACTAAATTATAAATTAGAATAATATAAAAATGAATTATTTCTTTACGCTATTAATGCTTTCATTTGGGATACAAGTGGATGCGATATCTCAAAAATCAACTCTTAATGGGGTCATTACTGATGCAAATGGCTTCGTTGAATTTGTAAATGTTTACGTCGTGGAAGCTGAAAAAGGTGCTGTAACTAATCAAAAAGGGGAATACTCTATTTCTGGTTTAAATGCTGGTAAATACACCGTAAAAGTCTCGTATGTGGGCTATAAGAGTGTAAATAGCAGCATTTTTATTGTTAAAGGAGAAAACCTTGCATTAAACCTAGAAATGGAACCGACGGCTTATATGGGCAACGAATTGGTAGTAACCGGTACCTTGAAAGAAATTACAAGAGCAAAAAGTCCTGTTCCTGTGGAGTTATATACTCCAAAATTTTTCAAGATGAACCCTACACCTTCTCTTTATGATGCTATGCAGAATGTGAATGGAGTAAGACCTCAGTTGAACTGTAGTGTATGTAACACCGGAGACATTCATATAAATGGACTTGAAGGGCCTTATACAATGATTCTGATAGACGGAATGCCTATAGTTAGCGGTTTATCTACCGTATATGGATTAAGTGGTATTCCAAATTCTATGATTGAAAGAATTGAGATTGTAAAAGGACCTGCTTCATCATTATATGGTTCTGAAGCAGTTGGAGGACTTATCAACGTGATTACTAAAAAACCTATCAATGCCCCGAAATTTATGGTAGAAGCAATGTCGACATCATGGTTAGAAAATAATATTGACCTTAGGGCTCGTTTTGGTAAAACCGATAAATTTGATGTTCTGACAGGTGTAAATCTATTTAGTTACAGGAATAAAAGAGATACAAACGGAGATAATTTCACGGATGTAACTTTACAAGAAAGAGCGTCTCTATTTCAGAAATGGTCATTTTATAGAAAAGATAATAGGTTGTTTACGTTAGCGGTAAGAGGTTTGTACGAAGACCGATGGGGTGGTGAAATAAATTGGAATAAAAGCGCACGGGGTGGTGATGTAATTTATGGAGAAAGCATTTATACCAAAAGGGCAGAACTAATTGGGAACTATCAATTACCAACTCAAGAAAAGCTATTACTTTCTGTTTCATTAAATATACACGATCAAGATTCTTATTACGGAGATGTACCTTATTTCGCTAATCAAAAAATTGGATTTAGTCAGCTAACTTGGGATAAGGAATTAGGAAAACACAGCTTTTTAGTCGGTTCAGCTATTAGATATACTTATTACGATGATAACACTCCTGCGACAGCCTCCAGCACCAATGTTGGAAAAAATGAGCCAGATGAAGTGTGGCTTCCTGGAGTTTTTGTACAAGACAATATCAGTATAAACGAGTCTATCAATTTTTTGATGGGTTTAAGATATGACTATAACACAAGTCATGGTAATATCTGGACTCCTCGTATAGCCTATAAAGTAAGCCTAAACGATAGAAACGTAGTAAGGTTGAATGCAGGAACTGGTTTTAGAGTAGTAAATCTGTTTACTGAAGAGCATGCCGCCTTAACAGGCTCTAGAGATGTTATTATAACGGAAGAATTGAAGCCAGAACAAAGTTATAATGTAAATATAAATTACGAGCATAAGATTTTTGGTGGTGATGGAATGTATTTTGGACTAGATGCCACCGTTTGGTATACTTATTTTACAAATCAGATATATCCAGATTATGAATCCAATTCGAATCAAATTGTATATGATAATCTAGATGGTCATGCCGTAACACAAGGTGCCTCTGTTAACCTAACTTTGGAATTTTTGAATGGGCTAAAATTAATGGGTGGCGGCTCGTTTATTGACGTACATACAATAGAAAAAAATGAATTAGGCAAAGATATACGAAATCGACCTCTCTTAACAGAACGTTGGACAGGTACTTGGGCGGTGACATATACGATTGAAGGAACAGCTTTAAAGCTTGACTACACTGGTAATTTATTTGGCCCAATGAAATTGCCATTACTTGGAGAAACTGACCCTCGCGAAGGTGAATCACCTTGGTGGAGTATTCAGAATATACAAGCCACTTGGAGTAGACCAGGAAGTAGTATGGAAATATACGGAGGTGTTAAGAACTTGTTGAACTTTACGCCACCTAAAAACAGTATCTCCCGTTCTAATGATCCTTTTGATAGGAACGTGAGCTTTGATGGAAATGGAAATCCAATAGCGACTAGTAATAATCCATATGCATTAACATTCGATCCAAGTTATGTGTTTGCACCAAATCAAGGAATAAGAGGGTTTGTTGGAATAAGATACTTTATTCGATGATAAGTATGAGTTGTAAAGTGCTGTTATCGTTCTTTGTGATATTGTTTATTGAGGTGGCCTCGGTATATGGTCAAACCCTACAGCGTATTAGTTTTAACGAATATGAAGAGGCTATGGCAAAAGAGCCAAAACCAGCATTCATATTTATTAGAACAAGTTGGTGTTCATATTGTAAGCGAATAGATCATTCGACTTTAATGGACAAAAGTATCATCAAAAGTCTAAATAACGATTTCTATTTTATCGAACTAGATGGCGAATCAGTGGAAGATATTACGTTTTTAGGTCGTACTTATAGCTATAAAGCAACTGGGCTGAATACAGGAGTTCACGCGCTTGCTGAAGAACTTGGTACTATCGATCGAGTATTGGCTTATCCAACAATGGTGTTATTTAATACAGAGCTGGAAATGGTATATCGGAAGGCTGGATACATCTCAGAGAATCAGTTGTCTGAATTAATAAACTTGGCTTTAAAACTATAGCTGCAGATAGATAAAAAAAAGGCGACTCCATGGAGTCGCCTTTTTTAATCAAAAGAAAAAGTGGTTGAGTTTCTATTCTACCCAGTCAGCAATAAAAATATTAGTAGCTCTAGTACCACCATTATTTCTGTTAGAAGAAAAAACTAACTTCTTTCCATCATAAGAAAACATTGGGAAAGAGTCGAAAACACCGTCATAAGTAATTTGCTCTAATTCAGATCCATCAGGGTTAATCATAAATAAGTTGAAAGGAAATCCTCTCTCAGTGTTATGATTAGAAGAGAAAATTATTTTCTTTCCAGAAGGATGGAAAAAAGGAGCCCAGTTTGCATTGCCTAAATCCGTAATTTGGCGCATGTTAGAGCCATCAACATTTACCAAAAATAATTCCATGTTTGTTGGTTCAACTAAGCCTTTTGCTAAGAGCGACTTGTACTTGGTAATTTCTTCTTCAGTCTTAGGGCGAGATGCTCTAAATAAAAGCTGTGTTCCATCAGGTGAGAAAAAAGCACCGCCATCATATCCAAGCTCGTCGGTTACTTGAATTACATTAGAACCATCAACATCCATAATGTAAAGCTCTAAATCACCAGAACGCATAGATGTAAACACAATTTTATCGCCTTTTGGAGATACTGTTGCTTCTGCATCATAACCAGGAGTATTAGTAAGCGTATCTATAATCTCACCGTCTTTGTTAGCTCTGAAAATATCATAGCTGTCATAAATAGGCCAAACATATGCACCACCGGGTACACGAGCTGGTTCTTCTGGGCATTTAACATCAGCAAGGTGAGTTGAACCATAAACAATTGTTTCGTCAGGCAAGAAGTAAGAACAAGTAGTACGACCTAATCCAGTACTGATAATTGGAGGCTCAAATCCAGGATCTTTTGGAGTGGTAGCATCCATGTAATAAATCTGATCACACTCGTTGCCCCATTTCTTAGAGTTAGATTGAAAAACTAACTTTGTATTATCATAACTCCAGTAAGCTTCAGCATTATCGCCACCAAAAGTAAGCTGTTGAAGATTACGTATGTGTGTTTCCTGCTCATATTTTAATGTATCTGCTTCGGGGTTATATGCAGTTTCCTTCTTCGGAGAAGTACAGTTTAAGAATACAAGAGCAATGATTGCTGGAGCTAAGAATTTCATAATGGAATCTAGTTTCAAGTTTAGCCACGATTCTACCGCTTTAATATGAAGATTATGTGAAGAAATGAATCTGCTTAGAAATTGAATAAAAGCCGCTAATTCCATCAGAGTTAAAAGTTGGAACTATTGATAGTAGACTCTATTAAAAGTGATAAACCGAAATGAAAAAAAAGCATTATGAAAACCCGACATATTCTAACCATACTTTTAATAAGTGGATTAACATTCGCTTCATGTTCAGAAAAAAGTAAAACTGAGACTAGAGAGCTAGGCAACCAAGTGGAAGATACATTCAACTCTGCTCAAGACGATTTACAAGAAACCAGAGAAGAGTTTGTGAAAGAAACACGAGAGGAGTTTAGTGAGCTAAATGAGAAAATTGATAACCTTGAAGACAAAATTAAAGATCAGTCTGCTGCTGTCAAAGAAGAGACTAAAGAGCAAGTCGCAGCTTTAAAAGAGAAAAGAGATACTCTGAAAAAGGATATGAACGAGCTTAGTGAAGCTGGAAAAGAGAATTGGGAGCAGATGAAAATGGCCTTTGTTAATAATATGAACGCCGCTAAAAAAGAGTATAACGAAATACTTGAAGAGCTTAAAACTGACTAAGTAACACCACTTAGTTTTGTCCCCTAGCCACGGTAATTTATTGCCGTGGTTTTTTTGTGGCTAGATTTCTATTGAATTAAATCGAGTACTAATCTAATTCTTACTCAGGATCTCCGGTGGAGAGAAATTCGAGTGCTTGAGTGAGTACATCTTTACCAAGACTAAAAAATCGTTCTTGATTCCCCATAGCTAAATAACGTAGTACAAACCTCAATTCTGCAAGTAGTACAGGTGGGCGAGTAACTAAGGAGTCTTCTGAAATAATGTAATCCCAATCGAGGGGTTTTTGAAATTTAACCCCAGCCTGACGCATTACTTCTCGATAAACGTTGGCCATAAGTCCGTAAGCTATCGTAGTAGGGTGTAACCCATCTAAACTAAAGATACCTCCTTTATAAATTTTACCAGTAGCTTTATCAGATCTTATAAAATCGGTGGTTAGTGTAACTTGGCCATCACTATCAACAAAATGAGCGGTTGCTGGATTACGTTTCAATGCAGCCGCAAAGTCGGCAGGGTAACTTCGTAATAGTTCACCACCTAAACGACGTTGTGCCATTCCTGCTACATTCTTTGCCATAGGAACTACAAACCAGCCATATTCTTTGGCTACCTTACGAATAATTGCATTGTAAGCATCTACAGTGAAGTCGACTTGAATAGCTTCGTCTTTTGTAAGATGAGGATGTTTTTCAGGATTAAAGTCTTCATCCCAAATCCAAAAACGGGTGTAATAGTCGAAATAACCTAGCCTTTTACTCGATAGACTAGAATTTACACCACGGCACACGGGAGGAATAGTGGGGTATGGAATGGTTGGGACAAAAACACGTTTCGCATTCACCTTCGAAATTCGCTCAGCCATCTCTCGATACTCTTTTTCAAAATGCTCTGGACGGTAGATGGAGTGTTTTCGATTAGCAGTAAAAGCGTCTAAATCTTCAGGTTCGGACCAAACAAATTTCAAGTTAACTACAGCTCCAAGCGCATTGTTGTGCCCCAAACAAACAATGAGATTTTCAATGCCACCATCTTGGCCTAAAAGTTCAGCATTTCTAAGCTGAGTATTCTTTGCATATTCGTTGCCTAAGGTTGGGTTTAGAACAAGGCGAGCTGTTGTATATTTTGCATGTTCTGGTAGCATTCCAAAAACAGAGCTTTGATCTTTGTTATTCTGGATATACTCGCGGCTGTTACACTCATTCACAATCCAAGAGTCGTTGATTGCAAATCCCCAAACAGACTGATTGTGGTAGGGTGTAGGTTGAACAACTTTAAGGCTTTTCATTCCTCCTTCCCAATATCTCTTAATCCGCTTAAGTGTCTTGAAAGTATGCGAAGCAACGCCCATATATTCATTCCACTCAATTTCGCTCCCAAACTCATCGGCAAGTCCACGTAATAAAACTTCCAAATTTAGAGGGATGCCTGCTTGGGCTGTAAACCTAGGTTGTTGGAATGCTGGCTCTGGATCAAAACAGCGCATAATAAAAGCGGGGAAATTGATATCGGTGCGGTAAATACCTCCGTTATTAAAACCTTGGGATAGGCTGTCGCCAATAACTACAAGTTTGTGTTTTGCTTCTTTCTTTTCAAACATGTTAAAGAGGGATTCCCAATAGTAATATCAATTTTAGAAATGTGTACTTAGAGGTCAAAATATAGAAAAAGACACTAATTTAAGTTGTTGAATTTTCCGCTAAATCACTAAAGCGAAGAAAAATAAAATGGCGTAATTTGTTAATAGAGTTTAAAAAGGAAGGCATAAAAAATTTACTGCCTTAAGTGTAATAATAAAATCAGTTTTGATAGCTATGAGTTCATCAGATTTAAAAAACCGTTTACAGCAGTATCGTGAAAAACGTTCGATTATGAACGATAAAGTGATGGACTTAGGACATCTTGGAGTTAAGCGATTTTTTAATATGGATTCGAATATCTATAGAGATGGGGCATTAGAATCGAAAACCAAAGAGTTGCTAGGTTTAGTCGCCTCTGCAGTTTTGCGATGCAATGATTGTATAGACTATCATTTAGAGCAATGCGCAAAAGCAGGTTATTCCAAAGATGAAATTGTAGATGCAATGAATGTTGCCTTAATCATAGGTGGAAGTGTCGTAATTCCACACTTTCGTCACGCTGTAGAAACGCTAGATTTTTTAGAAGAAGAAGGTGTGTTGAAGTAAATTCTGATTACTTCAACTTAACAACAGTACAACCTGCACCACCGAAATCTTCATTGGCTAGCTTAAAGCTCTTTATATCGTTACGCTCGTTCAGATAGCTATGAATTTGATCTTTTAGAATCCCATCACCCAATCCGTGTATAATATCCACTTGTTGCAATCCACGGAAGATGGCTCTATCAAGGTAATGCGTAACTTCGTTGATAGCTTTATCGGTCCGGAAGCCGCGTAAATCGATGGATGGTTTCACAGTTTCTTTAAGGGAAGAGTCTTGGCCAATCAAAGCGCTAGTTCGTACTTTTTCTTTTTTCTTTTTTTGCACCTGAACTTGAATCAAATTCTTGTACTTCGTTTTTAATCGAAGTCCATCAGCCTGAACAACGGCTTGCTTTCCTTTTACTTCTACGAGTTCCCCAGTGATACTTCCATCCACAAAGCGGACAAAGTCGCCTACTTTTGGAGGTTTCTCAGTTTTCGAAAAACGGGCTTCTCTCTTATCCTTAATTTCATTTAGAGAGTTGGTTATAGAGGCTTTTTCCTGCTCAATACCAGATCGTATTTCCTTAATCTGATTTTTATCTCTCAGCTGTTTTTCAGCAATTTGCTCAACTGCTTGTTCAATGCGTTTGTTCGCGCTGTCCATAATAGACTTAGCTTCAGTAAGAGCTTTTTGGCGGATTTTTTCCTTCTCGTTATTCAGCCCTTCAAGCTTATTTATATATCGCTTTCTATCAATCTCAGCTTTGTCTTTTAATCCTTCAAACTTCTGCTTTAATTCCTGGGCTTGTTGAGTTTTATTCTCTAACTCAGTGATTAGCGATTCCATTTTATTCTTCGCTTCACCCAATAATTCTCTAGATCGAGTCAGAACTTCTTTTTTAATACGCATGCGCTCTGCAATTTCGAACGCATAACTACTTCCAGGTATTCCTTTTTTGAAACGATACGTAGGAGAAAGTGTAGTTTGATCAAATTCCATTGAGCCATTTACGGCTAATGGATGTTCGTGGGCAAAAACCTTCAACGAACCGTGATGAGTAGTTACAATCACTTTACAAGGTTGCTCTAATAAGTGTTCTATAAAAGCTTGAAATAAGGAACCACCTTCTTCGGGGTCGGTTCCAGCTGCGGCTTCGTCAATAAGTACGAGGGCGCCTTCTTCAAAATTATCGATGGTTTCTTGCATCCAACGTAAACGGGATGAAAATGTACTAAGGTCATTTTCTATGGATTGATCATCACCTAAATCCACAAAAATTCCATTAAAAACGGGAATTTCAGAAGTTGGATCAGCAGGAATGGCAAAACCAGACTGAATCATCAATGCAGAAATACCGAGGGTTTTCATTGCTACCGATTTACCACCAGCATTTGGTCCGGTAATCATTAGGCATTGTTCGTTGGGATAGAGCTCCAAAAACAATGGGATGACATCGGATTTATCTTCTTTTCGAAGCTGTTGATTCTTTAGCAGAAGATTTGTGTTAAAAGCTTTTTTCAGCTTTAGGCTTTGATTAGTAGAAATTATCGGAATTTCACCATTTAGCTTAATCGAAACTTTAGCTTTGGCAGCAATGACATCTAGTTTCGCTAAACTTTCCAAATTTTGCCAGATATGTGAGCTGGTTGTACGGATGTGGTTAGTTAATTCGCGCAAAATACGGTCAATTTCTTGTTGCTCCTCAGCTTCGTATTGGCGGATTTCATTATTTAGGTGTAAGGCTTCAACAGGTTCGAGGTATACTGTTTGCCCTGTGGAGGATACATCATGTATAAAACCTTGAATTTGGCGCTTATACTCTGCAAGTACGGGAATTACCATACGTCCGTTTCTAATCGTCGCTCCTTCATCTGAGGCCATTCCATCTTTAACCGCGGTACGCATTAATCGATTAATGGTAGAGCGTAAGTCGTTGCGTTTCCCATTCAGTTTTCTTCGAATGGTTCGTAACTCAGGGCTGGCGTCATCTCTGAGCTCTCCATTTTCGGTTACTTTCCCTTTAATTTGATCTTCTAATTCTTTTAAAGGGATGAGTTCTTCAGCAATTTTTGAAAGCTTTTCATAATCGTCTGTGCGTTGACGGAAAAATTTCTTTACAAATCGAGCGGTTTTTATGAGAAACTGGATTTCTACAAAAGCGGGTAGTGGAATTAAGCTGCCTTCAGCTCTAGCTTGCGAAAGATAAGGACGCACATCGGGGAGCTCTGCCAATGGAAATGGTTCCGGATCACGTAAAATACGCATCATTTCATCAGTTTCAGCGAGTAACCTAAGTACTGTGTTGTAGTGACTTGTAGGAAAGAGATCGTCGATTAATTCTTGGGTTCGAATCGATTGCGCAACTTTGCTTGTAGCTTGCCGAAGTTGTTCGTAGCCAAGTTTTTCTAATATTGTTTCTGGATAAAGCTTCATCAGTAATTTTGAGAAATTTGCCTTAGGTTAAGCCCTGAAAGATAACTCTAAAAAAGTACGCTATGAAATTAACCCTTTATCAAGTTGATGCTTTTTCTTCTCGTGTTTTTGGCGGCAATCCTGCTGTGGTTTGTCCTTTACAAGATTGGCTGCCCGACGATGTAATGCAGAAGTTAGCGATGGAGAACAATCTTTCAGAAACAGCTTTCTTCGTTCCAGAGCAAGATGGTTTTGGCTTACGATGGTTTACCCCAACCACTGAAGTTAGTTTATGTGGCCATGCAACATTGGCTACAGCTCACGTGCTTTTCGAGCATTTAGAATATTCTCAGAAAGAAATCAATTTCTATACAAAAAGTGGAAAATTGATTGTACAGAAAGAGGGCGAGCGTATCCAAATGAACTTCCCTATTGATGAGATGGAGAGAGTTGAAGCACCTCTCTCTTTGATGCAGAGTTTGGGTGTTACAAAAGGTGAGGTGTATAAATCAGACGACTACATGGTTGTGCTTGGCAGTGAGGAAGAAGTTGCTAATTTAGAACCGAATTTTAGTATGTTATCTGAAGTGGAAGCGCGAGGAGTAATTGTTACAGCTCCGGGAAATTCAGTTGATTATGTATTAAGGTTTTTTGCTCCACAATCGGGAATAAACGAAGATCCGGTTACGGGCTCAGCACATACAAAGCTAGTTCCATATTGGGCAAAAAATTTGAATAAAACTGAATTTGAAGCACGGCAACTTTCGAAAAGAGTAGGGGAGATGAATAGTAGACTGAAAGGAGACCGAGTAGAAATTTTAGGGAATGCAGTTACTTACTTAAAAGGGGAAATCGAGTTTTGATAGAATTGATAGTTTTATTGGCAATCGGACTTTTTGCAGGGCTTATTGCCGGATTGATGGGTGTTGGTGGCGGAATTATTTTTACGCCAGTGCTCTTTTTTCTATTTGAAGAAGCGGGCGTTGAAAATCCTGTGCTATGGACTATAGCGTCTGGTTTGTTTTGTACTTTTGTGGCTGCATTTGGTAGTTCACTGCGTCAGTTTCAACAAAATAACACATTTTGGAAGGAAGGTATCACCCTTGGATTATTAGGGGTGATTGGAGTTACTTTAGGCAAAATGTTGGTTACTTCAGAATATTATAACCAACAGGAATTCGCCATATTTTTTAGTCTTATGCTAATCTATGCTTCAGCTATGATGTTTAAACGAGGTAGAGATAAGAGCAAAGAAGAAGACCGTGAGTTCAAAAATATTGGTTTTAAAGAAGGCTTTATTACTGGTGGGATTGGTGGATTTGTAGCTTCTTTGGCAGGTGTTGGTGGCGGAGGAGTTATGGTGCCAATCATGAATCTCATTTTTAAGCAACCTTTTCGAAAAGCGGTAAGTGTTTCTCAATTAGCAATGATTATAATGGTATTTTCGGGTTGGATTCAATACGCATTTATAACTCATGATTATGCTGGAATTAGCGATTATACATTGGGTTATATTGATTTTGGAGCGGCTTTACCACTTAGTATAGGTGGTTTAATCGGAGGGTTTGGCGGTGCCTTACTCAATCATAAAATTAATAGAAAAGTACTTCAATGGGGTTTTTCAATCCTTGCGTTTATTATGGCTAGCAGATTGATTTTGAGTGTATTTTAAGCATTTTAGCATAAATTTATAGAATAGATGAATTACAAAAAGAAGATACAGTCTTTAATAGATACTGAAAAAGAATCGACAAGTAGCGTAGGTGCTCAAGAAAATTATTTAAGAGATCATACGAATCGATTTAATGCAACTATAGAACTTTGTAAGGCTGCAGTTCCATCAAAAGATGCTAACGTGTTAGATATTGGTAGAAGCTATTTTACGTCAATGTTGGCGCAGCAATACAATAATGTTACGAGTTTGGGTTTTCCCCTTGATACTGATGACGGAGGCCATCGAGAGAAAGAAGAGTCAAAACAAATTGGCCATATAAACTTTGATTTAACAAACTCGAAAGACGCTGACTCATGGCCAAAGCCAGAAACAAAATTCGACCTTATTGTCTATGCTGAAACTATAGAGCATATTTATATAGCTCCAGAATTTACATTGTTAATGTTGCGTAGTTTATTAGCCGAAAATGGAAAATTGATTATTACTACCCCCAACGCCACTGCTTTCCATAAAAGAATTCGCTTAATGCTGGGAAGGAATCCGTATGAGAAGATTCGCTTTTTTGACCAGAATCCGGGTCATTACAGAGAGTACACAATGAAAGAGCTAACGGGAATGTGTACTAAAAGTGGTTTTAGTATTTATAAAGCAGTGTATAAGAATTTCTCAAATGTAAAATTGTTTTCTTCTCTAGGTTCGCTTAAATATATGTTTGTTAAACCGTTTGAAGCCGTACCGAGCTTTAAAGATACGCTGATAGTAGTAGCATCGGTTTAGTAACTGGAATTAAAAAAGAAGCCTCTTATCGGGAGGCTTCTTTTGTTGTTAGCAATCTATAGCCTATCTGTATAAAACAGACAATAAGCTATAATCCAGTAAATTCAATGTTCATAATCTGGCAATTGGAGATTCCTATTCCAAGGCGCCTTACAACTACCAGTTGTACATCTTGGTTATAAAGTTTAATCCATGATCTTGCGTAAAAACGCTGGTTGATCAGAATCGTCTTTCTTAATGCGTTCTGTACGGCTTTGGAAAGGAGCGATATTGTCTTGAGGTGCTTGTCTTTCTTCTGCCTTGTATTCATCTTCTTGATAATCATTCGACTCATTTCGGTCAATTACATCATCATTTTTTGCAGATAAATCACGTCGTAAGTAAGAAGGAGTGTCTAATCGTTTTAGATTACCTTCTCCTTTGTAATAATCATTTGATGTACGATTAAAACGAGATGGAACTTCATCTGTTTTAGCTGTTTGAGTACGCGCTACATTTTCAGCAGCAGCTCTAAGAGGAGCGTTTGGTGCTACTTTTACTGTAGTGCGGTCTTCAGTTAATTCAAAACCAGTAGCAATTACAGTCACACGGATTTCGTCACCAAAAGACTCATCAAGCACTGTTCCAAGAATAATCTCTGCGTTGTCGCCAGCTTCTTGTTGTACAATACTTGTTGCAGTAGTTGTTTCGCGCATTCCTAAACCAGAACCTGCTGAAATGTTAACCAACACACTTCTTGCACCGCGAATACTTACGCCGTCGAGTAGTGGAGAGTTAATTGCAGCACGAGCAGCGATTTCTGCACGGTCAGGACCTTCAGCTGTAGCTGAGCCCATAATTGCAGCACCACCGTCTGTCATGGTTGTTCTTACATCTGCAAAATCGAGGTTTATTAAGCCTGGCATTAGGATGAGGTCGCTGATACCACGTGTGGCATTGTAAAGCACTTCGTTTGCTAAGGCAAAAGCTTCAACTAAAGATGTGTTTTCGTCGGCAATATCGAGCAAACGTTCGTTTGGAATAACGATAACAGTATCGCAGTTCTTTTTAAGTTCTGTGATTCCTTCTAGCGCGTAACGCTTTCGGATTTTACCTTCACATTCAAACGGAGTGGTAATAATACCAACGGTTAAAATGCCTTTACGTTTTGCCATGCCAGCAACAACGGGTGCACCGCCGGTTCCAGTTCCACCGCCCATTCCTGCAGTTACAAAAATCATATCTGCAGTTTCGAGTGACTCCTCGATTTCATGTCGATTTTCTTCAATAGCTTCTCGTCCAACTTCTGGTCGAGCTCCGGCACCTAATCCGTTGGTTAGTGTAGTACCAACCTGAATTTTGATATTTGCCTTGCTATTTTTTAGTGCTTGGGCGTCTGTATTCAGTGCGATATACTCTACACTGTCGAGACCCATATTTATCATATTATTGATAGCGTTTCCGCCACCGCCGCCTACGCCGATTACTTTTATCTTAGCGTTTTCTTGGCTCTGTTCGTCAAAAAAGAAACGAGTATTATGGTTAGCCATGATAACTCCTGTTTATATTATTTTACTGGATTATTATTTGTTGTATTTGATTGCTGATTGCTAAAGTTCTTTGAACCAACTCTTCATGCGGTCGGCAATTTTGCCCATCACCTGTTCCATATTGTTTCCGCCTTTATTAGAAGTTGATACAATATTTTTCTTGCTGTCTGCGCCTGTTTTTAAGGCGTGAACAACTAAGCCTACACCCGTGGCATAAACTGGACTATTTACTTCCTCAATTAATCCACCGGTAAGACCAAGTGGAATTCCCACTTTTGCGTCCATTCCTAGGATTTCATTAGCCAATGGGCATATATTTTTAATAAGAGCACCTCCGCCAGTTAGTACTACACCAGCACTTAGTGAATCAGAGTAGCCACTGCGCTTAATTTCGATACCAACTATTTCGAGGATTTCTTCCATTCTTGCTTGAATAATTTTAGCAAGAATGCTCTTTGTAATTTCTTTGGGAGGACGGCCTGCAATACCAGGAACGGTAATTACAGAATCTTCCTGAATCATATCTGCAAAGCTTTCGCCATGTTTTCTTTTGAGTGATTCTGCTTGGTCGTCTAGTACGCTTAATCCCAAGCGGATATCATCGGTTACTTTTTGTCCTGCAATTGCAATTACAGCAGTATGTCGGATCGTATTATCTTGGAAAATAGCTACATCAGTTGTGCCACCACCAATATCAACGAGAACAACGCCTGCTTCTTTTTCTTCTTCGTCTAAAACAGAATAGGAAGAAGCTAGTGGTTCAAGAATAATATCAGCAACTTGGTAACCCGCTCTTTCAACACATCGGTAAATGTTTTTTGCTGCTGAAACTAAGCCCGTAATAATGTGAACTTCAGCTTCCATGCGCATGCCGCTCATCCCAACAGGGTCGCTGATACCGTCTTGTCCATCTACTACAAACTCCTGAGGAATTACATGTAGAATTTGTTGATCGGTAGGCAACATGATGCGCTGACAATCTTCTAAAAGACGCTCTACATCGTGTGCTGTAATTTCGTTGTCTCTGTTATTGATAGTAATTACGCCTTTGCTACGCATGCTACGAATGTGATCGCCAGCAATACCTACATTAACAGAGTTTACCTGAATGCCTGATGCAAGTTCAGCCTGAGCTACAGCATCTTTTATGGCATTTACCGTTTTATCGATGTTTACTACAACACCGCGATTAAGGCCTTCGCTAGGAGATTTACCAACTCCTAGAATATTAATTCGATTGTGTTCAATTGAAGCTACGATTGCACAAATCTTAGTAGTTCCGATGTCCAGCCCTACCATTATGTTTTCTTGTTCTGACATGTCAGTACCGGTGTATTTATTGATTGCTAAATTGGTTCTTTTACCAGGCGTTATAAATGTTCTATTAACTTTCACGAGTTACCACCTGGTTTAAAAATCGTAAATCTACTTGCTGAATTTTGTTGATTCCTTTCACTCGAATTACTTCGGTATAAAAGGCTTTCCAATTTTCAAATTTTGTATCAAAATCGTTTTCTCCGAAAAGGATCTTTACTCCATTTTCTTGGCTTAAGGCTACTACACCTTCTTCTTGGCTATAAGCCACTTCGCTGATAGTTGCCCAACCAAACTTGTTGGTTCTAGCTGAAACCAGTAGGTCTCTAACCTGTCTAAATGCCGTACTTTTCAATGTATCTTTAGAGAAAGAAGTATTAAAGCCATAAACTAAAGGCAGGTTTTCTGTTTTGCCTTTTAAAATTGGAAGGCGAACTCCGTCTTCATCTACGTAAACTCGGTTTGCATCTTGTATCAGCAGAGCAAGCGGATTTCTTTCTGTGATGGTGATATTCAAATCACCATTAGGCTCGATATAGGGTGTCGCTTTTTTCACATAGTGTAGTGCTTCTAAACGAAGAACAATTGTTTCTAAATCGATACTATCTGGATTTACTCCAAAAGGAACAGCCGCAGCTTTATTAAGCTGTTCCGTGTCAGTGAAATAATTCCCAGCAAACTCGACACTATCTACCTTCACATTTCTATTCCAGTAGATTGCGGCAACCATAGCAAGCCCAACAATCATCAAAATGGCTGTGATAATAGGAAGCTGACTTCGTCTAGTCGATTCAGTTTCAATATGTGAAGTGGTTTCACTCACTATCGATAGTTGGTTTAAAGGTTCCAGATTTCAAGTCGTTTGCAAAGGCTTCACCGAATTTATAAATGTCGCCAGCGCCCATTGTTATAATGATATCGCCAGCTCTACTAATAGCTTTCAGTTTTTCAGTTACATCCTCTTTGTGCTCTACATAAATAACTTTTTTATGGCCGTACTGCTCTGCGGTGTCAGCGATAAGCTTTCCGGTAACGCCTTCAATTGGTTTTTCACGCGATGGGTATACATCTGTAATGATGAGTACTTCAGCATCAAAGAAAGAAAGCCCAAATTCTTTATATAAATCTTGAGTTCTTGAATACAAGTGAGGTTGAAATACAGCTACAACTCTACGATCAGGCCAGCCTTTGTGGGCAGCACTTAATGTAGCTTGCACTTCGGTTGGGTGATGTGCGTAATCATCAATCACCATAATGCCTTGTTCTTCAGCTTTTCGCTGGAAACGACGGAATACACCAGAAAATCGCTCAAGACCAGCTTTAATCAGCTTAAAGTCGATACTTAATTCAATCCCGGTTGCCACAGCGGCTAATGCATTATTCACATTATGATTACCAGGTGAATTCAATGTAATGACACCAAGTTTTTTACCGTCGTTTGTAACAGTGAATGTGCTAGTAAACTGATTCATTTGTACATCAACTGCACGAATTTGAGCTTGCGGAGTTAAACCGTAAGTAATAATTCTTTTTTCTAGCTGAGGTAGAATACTCCGTACATTTTGATCATCTAAACAAACAATTACAGCGCCATAGAATGGAACTTTGTTTGCATAATCAATAAATGCGTTTTTTACGTCTTCGAGATCATCATAGATATCTAGATGGTCTGCTTCTATATTTGTGATAATAGCAATGGAAGGAGTGAGGCGTAAGAAAGTACGATCAAACTCATCTGCTTCTACAATAATTAAGTCACCTTTTCCAACAACAGCATTTGTCTTATCGAAGCTGTGCACTTTTCCACCAACAATAATTGTTGGATCGTAGTGTCCGTCTTGTGCTACATGCCCAACCATTGTGGTAGTTGTAGTTTTGCCATGTGTACCAGCAACACCAATCCCGAATTTCATTTTCATGAGTTCGGCAAGCATTTCAGCTCTTTTAATAGTTGGGATACGTTTTTCGAGCGAAGCTTTTGTTTCTGGATTTTCAGAAGCTTTAACAGCACTTGTATAAACTACAACGTCTGCGCCCTCAATATTTTCTTCGGAATGGCCTAGATAAATAGTAGCACCAAGCTTTTCTAAACGTTCGGTAGTTTCGCTACGCGCCCCGTCCGACCCAGATATTTTATATCCGCGTTGGAGTAGGATTTCGGCCATGCCGCTCATTCCAATTCCTCCAATTCCCACCATATGTATGTGGCGAGTTCGTCCAAAAACGGGTTGTGTTTCTATTCTATGCTCCATCAGTTCAAACGGGATTTTGCGAGTTCTAAAATTTCGTTAGCAATTTGTTTGGCGGCATCAGGCTTTGCGTGCTTTAATGCGGCTTTGGTCATTGCAGATAGTTTTCTTTGGTCGTGTAAAAGCGTGTGTACTACACTCGGTAAAGAGCGAGTTGCATGAGCATCAACAAGTAATACCGAAGCACCAGCCTCAACCATAGCATTGGCATTTTGTGTTTGATGATCGCCAGCTACGTTAGGCGATGGAATTAACACACTTGGTTTTCCTGTTAGCATTAACTCTGAACAAGAGCTCGCGCCAGCACGACTGACAATCAAATCTGAAGCGGCGTAGGCTTCAGGCATATTTTCTATGTAAGAAAGCAAGCGTACATTTGGGTATGCGTTTAAATCAATTTCAGAAGAAAGTGTATCGAAGTACTGGCTTCCACATTGCCAAATAACCTGTACACTTGCTAAAGCATTTAAATTCGCTTTCATTGCCGCGTTGATAGATTTCGCACCAAGGCTTCCGCCAAGTACAAATAACACAGGTTTTGTGCTATCGAAATCAAAAGCCTTTAAGCCTATTTCTTTATCAACAGCGGTTAGCGAATTACGCGTTGGATTTCCGGTCTCAATAATCTCACTATTTGGAAAGAATTTAGACGCAGCTTTAAATGCGATAAATATCTTTGAGGCATATTTCGCCAACATTCTATTTGTAACGCCAGGGAAACTATTCTGCTCTTGGATTACAAGGCTGATATTCTTTTTAGCAGCAACCCAGCCTATAGGTCCAGCAACATAGCCACCACAAGAAACCACAACTTGAGGTTTGAATGAGCTAAGTATGCTAAAACTCTGGAAAATGCTTGTTATCAACTTAATAGGGAACAAGAGATTTTTAAATGTCAATCGTCTTTGAAAACCACTTATCCATACGTTAACAATCTTAAATCCAGCTTTTGGTACTGCAGTCCACTCCATGTGAGTTTTTGTTCCTACAAAAAGAATCTCAGTATCTGGATTTTGTTCTTTTAAAGCCGAAGCGATAGCAATAGCGGGGTAAACATGTCCGCCCGTTCCACCTGCTGCAATTAATATTCTTGGATTATGCATAGAACAATTGCCTCCTGTCTCGGTTATGTTTCGAGATATTGAGAAGGATGCCAACCATCAATCCAGTAAAAAGCATACTTGTACCACCATAACTTACAAAAGGCATTGGCAAACCTGTTACAGGCAGTAAACCACTTGCCACACCAGCGTTTACATAGCCGAATAATACGATGGTGAGTGTACAACCCATTGCCAGCAATGTTCCTAAATCATCTTCCGCACGTTTAGAGATATAAACTACGCCACGGAATAGAATGAGGGTAAAAAAGAAAATTAAGGTGAGAGCTCCGACGATGCCATATTCTTCGGCAATGATTGCAAATATAAAATCATTATAAGGAGCCGGTAGAAAATCTCGTTGCGTACTTTTCCCAATTCCAACACCTATCAGCTCGCCTTTGGCAATGGCAATCTGAGCTTGTTGGGCCTGGTAACCTCTTCCTTGAAGTATCTCGGTACTCTCTATGTCTTTAATCTGACGAACATATTCATCAATTCTACTTTGGCGTACTTCTGATTGACCTAAAAGAATTGAACCACCTAAAACGGCTATAATAACGAGTGAGCCAAGTTGTACCGCACTTGCTCTACCAATAAACATAACTATCAAACAAATACTCATGAGTAGTCCGGCGCTACTAAAATCTTGAATACCGATTAACCCACATGTGATGATGACCCAAAACATGATAGGGAGGAAGGTTTTCTTAAAGTCTTTGATATAATCCTGCTTTTCGGCTAAGAGCACACAAACGTGTAGAATGAGAGCAACCGATGCAAAAGTAGAAGGCTGGAATGTAAAGCCACCCACATTTAGCCAACGTTTGGCACCAAACTGTGCTGTACCAAACACAAGTACTGAAATTAATAATATCCAGCTCAAAACCATGCCTAAACGACTGAATTTAGCTAGAGTATGGTAATTGATTTTTGATACAAGCAACATCACAACAAAGGCAATACCAAGCTTGATGATATGCCCTGTAACTAGCTGAAACGCTGTAGTGGATTTAGACTCTGCGAAGTAAGCAATAGATGAATACACAGCAAGAATCCCGAAAATCATAAGCATAATAACCGACATTAACAGAACGCGGTCGCTACCTTGCGTTTTTGTATCGATATCTTCTGGGCTTGTACCCAAGATGCTCTTAATGTTTCTATTTGGACTGGTGTGTAGCATGTATTCTTATTGCGAAGCTTTAATGGTTTTAAAACTTCAACTCTTTTAGATTTTGTTTACTTCTTCTTTAAAAACTCTTCCGCGATGCTCGTAATCGTCAAACATATCGAAGGAAGAACACGCAGGGCTTAACAATACAATTTCTCCTCGTTTTGCTACTTTCTTCGCCATTTTTACTGCGGCCCACATATTCTCGGCTGTAACAAAGTTTGGTACTGCAGCGCCTAGTTGTTCTTCAATTCTGTTCTTAGATTCCCCAATCGCAATAATGGTATGAACCTTTTCCTTAACCTGATCTAATAATTCGGTGTAATCATTTCCTTTGTCTCGTCCACCAAGTATTAATGTCATAGGTTCGTTGAAACTATCTAGAGCAAACCAAACAGCGTTGACATTAGTGGCTTTGCTATCATTGATATATTTCACACCATCTACAATGCGTACAATCTCTAAGCGATGTTCTACTCCAACAAAAGTTTTTAAACTTTCCCTAATAGCTTCATTTTTGATCTCAGCTGCGCGAGCCGCAAGTGCAGTCGCTAAACCATTGCTTAGATTATGTCGGCCATTTAATCCTATTTCATGCACTGCCATCAGAGGTTCTTCCTTATTGTTAAATTTGAAGATAATTTGTTCGTCGCGTACAAAGGCTCCTTCAGGAACCTCGGTGGTATTAGAAAAAGCCCAAAGTTTGGGTGCGTTTTCTTTCTGTTTTAGCGCTTCAACGTGATTGCGAATGAGTGGGTCGTCGTAGTTGAAGATGAACCAATTGTTTTTGTCCTGGTTCTCAGATATTCTGAATTTTGATGCTGCATAAGCTTCCAAACTATTTCCATATCGGTTTAAATGATCTGGCGTAATATTTAGTAACAAGCTTATAGTAGGCTTAAAAGTCTTTATGTGATCGAGTTGAAATGAACTCACTTCAAGTATAAAATCATTGTGTTCAGTTTTAACCTTCTCTGAGAAAGCAAAACCGATATTGCCTGCGAGTGAATAGTCACGGTTGTCATGTTTCCAAACGTCAGCAATCCACGAGGTAACAGTGGTTTTTCCGTTACTTCCAGTTATTGCAATAATGTCATTGTTGGTAAACCAGCTGGCTACTTCAATTTCAGAAAACACTTTTTTCAGCTTATTCAAATAATGCTGAATAATTGGAGCCTCAGTGGGTACGCCAGGACTTACCACAGCAAAATCGGCATCAAATGCACGTTGGCTATGGCCGTTTTCTTCAAACTCAATGTTAGCAACAGTAAGGCGCAGTTTTTGATGCTCTCCAATTTTTCCGAAATCAGACACAAAAATGTTAGCTCCTTCTTGCTGAAGAAGAATAGCTGCTGCAACACCACTTCTAGCTGCACCAATCACAACGATATGTGTACCCTTCACATTCATCATCGTATTTTGAGCGTTAGGAGACTAATAATGGCAAGCATAACTGTTATAATCCAAAAACGGACTACAATTTTTTGTTCCGACCAGCCTTTCTTTTCAAAATGATGATGGATTGGAGTCATCAGAAAGACTCGTTTTCCTTCTCCATACTTCTTTTTGGTGTACTTGAAGTAAGTTGTTTGAATAATTACTGAAAGTGTTTCGAAAAAGAAAACTCCACAAACAAAAGGTAACAGAAGTTCTTTGTGAAGCATCAATGCTAACGCGCCGAAGATTCCACCAAGAGCTAATGAGCCTGTATCTCCCATAAATACGGAAGCAGGGTTACTGTTATACCATAAAAAGCCCATGCATGCGCCTACTAAAGCGGCACAGAAAATAGTTAGTTCGCCGGCGCCAGGTAAATACATGATGTCGAGGAACTGAGAAAAATCTGTACGCCCAGATACGTATGCAAAAATCGCAAATACAAAACCACAGATCGCGGAGATTCCTGATGCAAGTCCATCTAAACCGTCGGTTAAATTTGTGGCATTGCTAACTGCTGTAATTACGAAGATGGCTACAGGGATGTAGATAAGCCATCCAAGTTCCACACCTAAGAATGCATAATCAATGTTTACATTCTTAACAAATGGCACAGTAGAAAGTGTATTTACATCTGCGAAGTTTGGATGGAAATAAAGCGTTGTTCCAACTACTAAACCAACTACAACCTGCCCAGCAATTTTAAAACGTCCTGCAAGACCGCTTTTGTCTTTCTTAACTACTTTAATATAGTCATCAATAAAGCCTACCAAGCCAAGCGCAATGGTCACAAAAACGATTAATAGCGCATAAACACTATCCATCTTCATAAAAAGAATAGCTGGAATAAGCACAGCAAGAATAATGATAACACCACCCATTGAAGGTGTTCCTGCTTTGGATTGATGATCTAAACCAACATCATCTCTAATTACTTCTTTAAGTTGCATACTACTTAGCCACTTAATAATTCTATGCCCAATAATTAAACTTATAAGCAAAGAAGTAACAGCAGCTAGTCCTGTTCTTGTTGAGATATATGCAAAAGCTCCTGTTCCTGGAACATCGTAGGTTTGGTCTAGCCAATAAAACAATTCGTATAGCATCAGAAGCTCCCTTCATTTTTGAGGTGAAGTGCTTTTCTAGCTATTACGCAATCGTCGAAAGGATGTCGAACGCCATCAATTTCTTGATAATCTTCATGTCCTTTTCCTGCAATTAGGACAATGTCTTTATTCGAAGCTCTTTCAATGGCTTTGTTTATAGCATCTTTTCTAAGAGTAAAACTAGTTACGTTTTTCGTTTCAGAAAACCCTTGAAGGATATCTGCGATTATTAATTCTGGATCTTCCCTTCTTGGATTGTCGCTAGTAACTATAATTTCATCAGCTAAGCGCTCACATACTTCAGCCATTTCGGCGCGCTTAGTTGTATCGCGATCACCGCCCGCACCAAAAACCACATATATTTGTTGGTCTTTATTTTTGAGTTCTTGAAGTGTTTTAAGAACATTTTCAAGAGCATCCGGAGTGTGTGCGTAGTCAACAAGTACTTTTGGTGCATTAAAATCTACTTCAATACTTTCCATTCGCCCTGCAGCTCCAGTAGAGGTACTCAATGCTGTCACAATATCACTAGATGGAATGCCAAGGGAAGAAGCAATCAAATAAGTTTGGGCTACATTATATGCATTGAAAGTGCCAATGAGTGGCGTTCTAACTTCGGTTCCATCAATAGATAACACTAAACCGTTTTGTGTGCTAGAAATGATAGAAGCATTACTATTATTAAATCCAAAAGGCATTGCTTTAGCCTTAGAATCGCGTAGCATAAGCTTTCCAAAAGCATCGTCAATATTTACTACAGCAGTAGCAGAGTCTGAAAGACCATCGAAAAGTAGTTTTTTGGCAATAGCGTATTCTTCTAACGTTTCGTGATAGTCTAAATGATCATGACTAATATTCGTAAAAGCAGCTATTGAAAAATCGATTCCTCCAACACGCTGCTGGTGTAAGGCATGTGAAGAAACTTCCATTACTAAATACTCAGAGCCAGCTTCAACCATTGCTCGCAAATCAGCGGCAAGCTCAATAGGGTCGGATGTAGTAAGTTTGCTCTCTATTACTTCTTCAATAATTACTTTAGACACTGTGCCTAAAAGAGAAGCTTTTTTGCCAACAGCAGTTAGTATTTGATATACAAGGGTGGCGGTAGTTGTTTTACCATTCGTTCCTGTAATACCAATTATCGTTAATTCTTTACCAGGATTTCCCTCAAACTCTTGTGCTAAAGGCCCGATAAGTGACCTAGTATTTTCAACTTCTATCACGCAAACATCAGGAACATCGGTGTAGAAAGACTCTTCACAAATAACAACTTTAGCACCTCTATGAATGGCATCTTCTAAAAACAGATGTCCATCTACTTCGGTACCTCTAATAGCAATAAAAGCGGCTCCTTCGGTAACTTGTCGTGAGTTTTGGACAAGCGGACCGATCTCACCCTCCGGTTTAGTACGGGAGACATCGAGTGGATTAACTAGCTCTATGAGTTTTTTAATATTCAATTATTATTTATCCAATTGGGAAATAAATTCAAGTGATTTTGCCTTGCCACGTAAAGTAATTGTGCTGTTTAAGCGCATTTTTTCTCCTTTGAGAGGAAATTGAGCATAAACGGTTCCTGAGCCAATCATTTTAGTATTAAAGCCCAATTCGCTAAGTAAATTATTAGCGGCTCTCATGTTCATTCCACGTAATTCAGGAACTACAACCAAACCTTTATTTGTGCTTGCACTATCAGCAGGAACATAGGTTTCAGAAAGAGTTAGAATAATTTTTTGGCCTTTCTCAATTGGGCTTCCGCCTTCAATGTTTTGGCTAATTACCAAACCAGTTTTACCTTTAAATTGAAATGGTATATTGAGTTCACCCAATAAATATTCGGATTGATTTTTTTCTAAACCAACTAAACTCGGTACGCGAACAATCTCTTCAGCATCTTGCTCAGCTTTGGTTAAATTGCGTTGAATGTCATTATCTAAACCTGCTATTCTCTTTGTGGTTTCTCTAAAAATTGGAGCCGCTACCACACCTCCATAGCCACTTGTTTTCGGTTCATTAAGCATGATTAAACACACATACTTTGGATCATCAACGGGAAAAAATCCTATGAATGAAGCTAAATATCTATTGGTATAGCGGCCATCAACAACTTTCTTAGCAGTTCCTGTTTTACCAGCTATTCTGAGGCCGTTAATCTGAGCAGCATCTCCAGTACCCGAGTCACTAACTACACTTTCAAAAACAGGAAGTAATTTCTTTAGCGTACTTTCTTTGGCAACCCTTCTAATTTCTGTAGGCTCATTTTTTAGAATTACTTCTCCATTTTCATTCTCAATGTAATCTACAACGTAAGGGCGCATCATAATGCCCTTGTTTGCAAAAGCTGAATACGCTTGGGCTACTTGAAGCGGAGTTGCAAGAACTTCGTAGCCATGCGACATCCACGGTAAACTAACTAAACTCCAGTCGTATGGTTTTTTCAAAGAACCCGCTACTTCACCAGATAAATCTATTTGTGTCTCAGAGCCAAAACCAAGATTTCTAACATATTGATAGAATACTTTAGGCTTTAAACGCATTGCTATTTCAGCAGTTGCTACGTTTGAAGACTTCTGAATAACCTGCTGGAAATTGATATTTCCTAGTGGATCATGATCTCTCAATGTTAGGCCATGAATTTGAACTTCGCCATTATCAGGTGTCTCAAAAATTTCATTAAAGTCTACTACATTCTGCTCTACGGCAGCTATAGCGGTAATTAATTTGAATGTTGAGCCTGGCTCAACCATATCAGAAATAGCAAAATTTCTACGGTTTATATCTTCCTCATTCCCTGGGAAATTAGGGTCGTAAGTAGGATAATTGGCCATTGCTTTAATAGCTCCAGTACGGGGATCGATAATAATTCCCGTTCCATACTGTGAAGATGTTTTTTCAACGCCATTTTTTAGTTCATCTTCAAGAATGGCTTGGATATAAGAATCGATAGTTGTGTGAAGTGAATTTCCATTTTCTGGAAGTTTCTTCGGAGCCCCCACATAAGCTGAAATTCTATTTCTAGGGTCGCGACGTACTTGTTGAAGGCCATCAGCACCTTTTAACTCATTATTGTAATAAGCTTCAAGTCCAATTCTACCGTCAGTGTTATGGTTCACAAAGCCTAGAGTGTGCGCTGCTAAACTTCCAAAAGTATATTTTCTACGGAAACTCTCTTCAATAATTACGCCCTTAATATTCAAATTCTTGATAACATCTCGCGCAATGGGTGACAAGTTCTTTGCTAGGATGATGTATCTAGAGCGAGAAGGAGCATTTCTAATTTTTTTGTTAAAATCTGAAACAGGTTGTTTAGTTACCGTAGCTAGAGTTTTGGTAAGTTCATTGATCTGGGTTTTAGTTAACCCATCAATTTTTGGATCTAATGCAATTTGGTAATTGGCAGCGTTTGTTGCTAGCAAAGTACCGTTTACATCATAGATATTACCACGTTGAGCAGGTATAGGAATAGAATCTATCGCCTGTTGGCTCCAAAGCGTACGCAGCTCATCACCGTTCAGGTAATTTATCCTGAAAAGCTGAAACGCAAGTACACAAGGAATGAGCAAAAGTAGCCCAAACACAAGAAACATACGACTCAATATGGCTGTTCTATCCGTCATTAATTTTTTATAGTTATTACTTTATCTGCTGGACCACCATTTACAAAACCTGCTTTTTCAGCATTTTTGTAGATATCTGCAGGCCCTACCATTTTATCGTACTGTAATTTTAAAGCGTCGTGTTTACTACGTGCTTTATTGAATTCTACTTCTAGAATTTGGACTTCTTCTAGTAGGCTCTGTGTAGCAAATACGTGTGTCAAATACATAAACCCGAACACGCCAGCTATTATAGACGCCAAAATTATTTTCCAAGGTTTAATGCCTTGGATTCTGCTTTTTACAGAACTTGATTTTACTTTAGTAGCAGTTCTTTTGCTTGTATGGGATGGAGTTGGGGACTCTACATTTGGCTTAGGAACTCTACGAAGGTTAGGCCGAGCTTCACGTTTACGAAGTGGTGATTGAACGATCATTATTTACCTCCATCTACTTTTTCAGCAATTCGAAGTTTAGCGCTTCTAGCCGCTGCATTACGAGCTACTTCCTCGTCACTTGGAGTTATAACTTGACGATTTATAGCTCTAATTGGGGAAATTACATTTCCATAAAAATCTTTTTCAATCTCGCCTTCTAAATTTCCAGCTTTGAAAAATCTTTTAACAATCCGGTCTTCTAGCGAGTGGTACGACATTACTACAATGCGCCCGTCTGGTTTTAGCAATTCGAGAGATTGCTCTAATACACTTTTTAAAACATCTAATTCACGATTTACTTCAATTCGTATTCCTTGGAATACTCTGGCCAAAGACTTAATCGCAAATTTTGGACTTACAACACCTTTAATCACTTTGGCAAGTTGGCCAGTAGTATCTATAGGTCTAGCATCAATAATTGCTTTGGCAATTTGCTTGCTTCCACGTTCTTCGCCATAATGGAAAATAACATCGCGTAGGGCTTCATACTCGTAGTTATTGACTACTTGATATGCAGAAACACCCGATAAATTACCCATACGCATATCTAATGGGCCATCTTCTTGGAAACTAAAACCTCGTTCAGCTTCTTTAATTTGATGAGTGGATACACCTAGGTCTAATAAAATTCCAGAAACTTGACCAATCGCTTGGGGAGGTAGGAGAGTAGTCAAGTATCCAAAGTTGCCTTTTATAGGAATAAAACGGGAATCATCACCAATGCGTGCTTTGGCTGCAGCATGAGCTTCGTCATCTTGATCCACTCCGTAAAGTGTAGCCTCTGGACCGGTTAAGCTAAGAATTTCTTTTGCATGTCCGCCGCCGCCTAAGGTTCCGTCTACATAAATACCGTTCTCATCAGTGATGAGGGCATCCATGCATTCGTGTAGCATAACAGGGAAATGCTCATGATAAATTTTCATCTTAAGCTCCTTCTCCTTGATTATTATTACCTAGAACCTGCTCAAAAATCTCTTCAATTGATTCAGGACTCATGTTTTCATCTGCTTCATAAAGCTTTTTTGGAGACCATATTTCGATATATTCTCCCATACCAATAAAAACAACTTTTGAATCTATGCCGGAGTAGGTAAGATGATCTGTGGGGATGGCAATTCGATTCTGTTTGTCGAGGGAGGCATCTTCTGCAAAACGTAGAAAATAACGCTTAGCTAAACGGCCGTTTTTACTGAAAGAATTAATGTGAGAAAGCTTGTCTTCAACAAGTTCCCATTCGTTTTCTGGGTATAGATACAGGCATTGTTCGGTTTGGCCACGTACTATTGTGAAGCGGTCTTGTGCGTCGGGACTGAGATTTTTACGCAGTTTGGCAGGGAAGGCTACACGACCTTTTTCGTCTATACTATGCTCGTATTGTCCTTTAAAGCTAGGCACGGCTCTACCAAATGGTTTTAGATTGCTAAAATTTTTGAATCTGGAAGAAGTCCCCACTATCTCCCACTTCACCCCACAATGTACCCTAAACTATTGTAATGTGTCAAGGATTTTGTTACTCGACGGATTAAATATTTTTAAAGTCTTAAATGAAGTTAAATGGCGGGTAGAAAAAACGGGTTAAAAACACGCTTTAAGCATCAAATTATGATGAGATAGAAGTTTTAAACCTATCGCTTATATATAAGGTGTAAAATGTGGGGGAGAGTGGGGAGGTTTTGATGAATAGTTGGAATCAGGAGAAATCTGTTTCCCTAACCAAAAAAATCCAGCACGGTTCTTATATAAGTATCACGATCTTTCAAAATGGCTAGTGCATGTCTACTTCCATGAAAGATTTTAACCTCAGCTTTTGTGTTCGCCGCTTCTTTCATTCGCTCTGCCATTGAAACTGGCGTGTAAATATCGGCATCCGAAGTGATAAGCAAAATGTGGTCACAATTCTTAGTATGCCTGAGGTGTTCCTCGAAATTAGCGTAGCGCTTATAAAATGGACCAATTACATAGAAGAACTTGAGCATTTTGTGCGCAAAGGGGAAATGGATCCAAAACTCTGGAAGATTTACAGGTGAGCTTTCAAGAATGATTTTTTTAAAAGGATTGTCTAACTCTGTAATAGCTACCGTTCCCCAATTAGAGCCAAACGAAACTCCATGATAATACAAATCGGTATTTGGGAAAGTTGTTAAGGTAAAGTCTCTAACCGCCAGCACATCGTGATGAAACATCCAACTCCCCATGCTACTTTCGCCGAAACCGTTAAAGTCGAACAAGATAACATTGTAGCCATTTGTAATTAGTTCATCAACATAGCCCGTTTTCAGGAATTCACCTTTGGCTGGTTTTCCCATGGAGTGACCTAATATAATTGTAGCTTTTACTTCTTTTTGGGACGTGGGCTTATACCAAACTCTGAGTTGGGCTTTTGTTTTACTTTTAACCCAAGCTTTAGACCAAGTCTCGGTTTCGTTTTCGGATAGTGGGTTTTTCCATTTCACCATGAACTGTCCGAAGAATGGCTTTTTTAAAATCTTGTACAATCCCATGAAAATAAAATGATATAAAATTCGAATTGCTATCAGTTTTGAAGGGCAAAGATAGGAATTACAAGAATGGAAAATGATTAAAAGGGATGGTGGGAGTTGAGAATTAAGAATTGGGGCTTTAGGTTATTTATCCTCATTCTGTAGCTCTGCTCCAAATACATTTGGTTTGACTTCCTTGCTGGTTTTGGGGTTTTGAAGGTTCTTCGGGATTGGTGATTAGCTTTTAGTAGGAGCGTTAGGCTAGTTCCCAGCTCGTTATCACATTCATCTCTTTTATATCTGTACTTTTGTACCGCCCCCGAATCTCGGGTTTTGCATGGGCGGGGTGATACTGGTATGGGAAAGCACAAGCGAGATGCTTGCGCTAGGGTGGGATAACGAGCTAGTAATGAACGAAAGCCTCAACACCATTGGAAGTTAAAACTTCCAAACTACATCACGCAGCAGAGCTACGTAAAGAGGGTAATACCTCTATTTTCCAGCTAAAAGGTGTTTTTTAGGATCAAAAGCCTTGAGATTTTCCACAGATTCAAAGTAATAGATAGAGTTATCAGCTGCAGCCCCAACTACCGCTTCTGCTTTATTAATCCTCTTCTTACTTACTGGATCAAGCGCATATCTGTTTTCTTCCTTACTACTCAGGGTTTTGTTGCAGTTGTCGCAGCATCCAAAATATACGACGCCATCAATGGTAACTGGAACTTGTTCTTTATCGAAAGCTTTGTTGTTTTGCATACATACAAACCGAACTTCAACCTGCTTTAGAAGTGCTGTCGTTTGCTCTGTGTTAGTTTCAGTGGTTTCCTGAGCAAAAGAAGTAGTCATACCGCAAACACACAATGCCAATGACAGAAATATTACTGATAGTACTTTAGAGTTTCTCATGGATTTAACAGATGTATATTATTATTAGCGATTGAATCCACCAAAAACATAATCAATTCTTACATCACATTGAAATGGGTGAAAATAAATTATTTAAAAAGGCTTCTTGAGACAAGGTTAGTGGTTGAATATGCCTTGTTTAGGTGAGCCTAGTTATGCGTTCAGAGACGCTGCCAGTTTTAAGTCTCCGCTTTCGTTCAGACTTAAACATCATTTGGCACAAGCGGGGTTGCAACGCTGTTATTTCAGTGGAGGCAGGAATCTTGGTTGATGGTAAGCGAGGAGGTTAAAAGACTTCATCTCGTTAATGGTTGTACTTTTGTACCTCCCCCGAATCTCGGGTTTTGCACATACCAAAAACTCTCGACAAGAATTATTGGTGCGAACTCTATTACATCGACTCAATTATTCCAAAGGTCCACGTTCGTCTTTCCCACATTCAAGCCCGAGCCTGTGTCACTTATGTATACTAGACTGGGCTCCTTTCGGAAATCCCAGCCTAGCATTAACCCATTAGAGATAAAAATGGTTCTCAGTGTACCGCTTTTGCAATGGCAATTATATCGGCAAGTATGCCTGCGGCAGTTACTTCTTTACCAGCGCCAGGGCCTTGAATTACGATTGGAGAGGTGGCGTATCGACGGGTAAATATTTGAATGAGATTGTCTGTTCCTTTTAAACCACCAATTGGAGAATCTGAAGGAACTTCTTTAATGCCAATTTCAATTCCATCAGCAGAAAATTTCCCTACATAGCGTAAACGACGATTATTAACCAAAGCCTGGGAGTTTCTGTTTTTCCAGTGGCTATCATAATTGGGAAGGTGATCTAAAAATTCGCTTAAATCTAACTGGGTTAGTTTTTCAGGAACTAAGGTATCAACACGAATTTGATCTCGTTCAAAAGAGTAGCCACAGGTTCTTGCCAAAATCAAAAATTTACGAGCTACATCTTCACCTGAAAGATCGTCGCGTGGATCAGGCTCAGAATAGCCATCACTTTTAGCACGTTTTACAATTTCACTAAACGCCACACCCTGTTGTAATTGATTGAAGATGAAAGTCATTGTTCCGGAAACAACCCCAGAAACTTCAGTCACTTCATCACCAGTATCTAATAAACTTTCGATAGTGCTTATAACGGGTAACCCAGCTCCAACGGCTGTTTCATATTTATAATGCACAGCCCCATTCTTGGTAAGTTTTTTAAGCTGATTGAAATAATCTTGGCTAAAAGTGTTAGCTCTTTTGCTCGGAGTGGCAATGTGAACTCCACTTCCTAGCAATTTAGCGTATTGACGAGCTACTTTTTCGTTTCCTGTGGCATCCACAAAAATCAGTACCCCTTGGTTTTTAAGCTGAATGAGTTCGTCAGTAATTTCATCCCAATTCGTATCCTGCTTCGATAATGAAATCGATTCTTTTAAAGAGTTTACATCAGGCTTCCAAGCTACTTTCTTACTATTGCAAGCTCCAACAATTGAGATGCTAAAGGGTGAATTTTTGAGTTCGTTGATTTGTTGAAGTAATGTTCCTCCTACCGCACCAATTCCGGCTAAGAAAAGAGAAACATGTTTTTTTGGTGAAGAAGTTTTAATAGAATGGGAAGATAAAGCGGGTGAATTTGTAGCGCTCATTTATACAGTTTTTGAAGAATCAGATTTTGCTAAGAAAGAAGAGATAGAGCTGTTGATTTGCTCAAATTCGATAAGAAACGCATCATGGCCATACTCTGAATAGATTTCTGAATAGATTGCATTGGGAATGAGTTGAGTAAGTTCTTTTTGTTCTCTTGTAGGGTATAGTAGGTCAGAGTCAATACCAATTACTAGAGTTGGTATGGTAAGTTTCGACAGAGCATCGCTGAATGAATTTCGATCTCGAGAAACGTCGTGTGTATCCATAGCTTGAGACAAACGAACATAAGAAAGAGCATCGAAACGATCTACAAGTTTGTCGCCTTGGTATTCTAGGTAGGATTCTACCTCAAAAATGTCTTTTTTGGAGTTAAAATCTCTATCAAATTTCTGTTGGTAATTATCAGGAGTTCGGTAAGTAATCATAGCTAAAGAACGCGCTGCTTTTAAGCCATGTATAGGTGGATTTTCTTTGGTATACCATCCATCATTCCAATTACCATCGCCATAAATTGCTAAGCGTTGTGCATGGCTAATTCCTATTGCCCAAGGTGAATGAGCTTTTCCCATTGCAATAAAACAAGCTGCTTTAATTCGACTATCGATTAAAGAAAACTCTAGAGCAACCATCCCGCCCATTGAACCACCGATGGCAAGTTCAATCCCTGTGATTCCAAGCTCGTTTAATAATTGCTGTTGGAAACGAGCCATATCACGAATAGTAATAAGTGGGAAATCCGCTTGATATGCTTTGCCGGTATCGGGATTAATAGACCAGGGCCCTGTGGAGCCATAAAAGCTTCCTAATTGGTTGATACAGATAACAAATTGCGTATCTAAATCTATAACAGAGTTAGACTTAAAAGGACCAGAAAACCATTCAGCAGCATTAGAATTTCCCGTTAGCGCATGGAAAATAACTACTACATTATCTTTAGCTGTGTTTAATGTTCCCCAAGAGTGATATGCAAACTCTGGCTTACTAAAAGTGAATCCACTTTCAGTTGTAAAGGAGTTGGGAGAAATATAAACGGTTGGTTCTGTATTCATTACAAAATAGAAGAGAGCTTTACAATGTTGTAAAGCTCTCTTTGAAATTAATTATTAGAATTTTCGTATGTGATTGAACCGTTTATCTTTACCGGGTTTTGAATAATATCCAATACAGGACATTGTTCTTCGGCAAGTTTTAACAGCAGGTCTAACTTCTCTTTATCAGTTTCTGAAGTATCAATTTTTGTTTCAAAATTTACAGTGTGAAAACCAGGGCGTATATCTTTATTGATATTTAGAAAGCCTCGAAGGTCGAGCTCGCCTTTAGTTTCTACGGTAACACTTTTAAGTGTAATACCCAGAGAAGCCGCGTAAGCTTTGATTACAATTTCTTGGCAAGCACAAAGCGAGCCAAGAAGAAGTTCTACTGGTGTTGGAGCTAGATCATTACCACCAAGAACAGCAGGTTCATCTGAATGATATTCAAATCCTCTAGAAGTAATTTTAGCTAACAAACCTTCTTTAAGTTCAGAACGGGTTGTAAAAGTTGCGTGCGCTTTGCTTTCGTCAGCCACAATACCGTTTACCAATGTGGAAACTGCATTTTTAATTTGTGTTGGGCTGTTTAAATGCTGTGTTTTTGTAATACTCATGACAATCCTATTAAGCAGAAACTGCAGTTTTTAGTTTCGCAAAAGCATTTTCGAAATCTTGAATGATATCGTCGATATGCTCGATGCCTACAGAAACACGAACTAAATCAGAGCTTACGCCGCTTGCTTCTTGTTCGTTTTCAGTTAGCTGTTGGTGAGTTGTAGATGCTGGATGGATAACTAATGTTTTAGCATCGCCTACGTTAGCTAAATGGCTAGAAAGTTCTACACTCTCGATAAAAGTACGAGCAGCATCGTAGCCACCTTTCACACCAAAGGTAAATACAGAACCAAAAAGGCCTTTTTGGAAATACTTCTTGGCTAAATCGTGTGAAGTATGCTCTGGTAAACCAGTGAAGTTAATCCACTCTACATCGTCATGATTTTTTAACCACTCAGCAAGTTTAAGTGCATTTTCGTTATGGCGTTCTACACGAAGAGATAGAGTTTCGATACCTTGAAGTAGTAAGAAACTGTTAAATGGAGATTGCGATGGACCGAAGTCACGAAGACCTTCAACACGAGCGCGAATTGCAAATGCGATGTTTCCGAAAGGACCGTCTTCACCAAAAACTTCCCAAAAGTTAAGTCCATGATATCCTGGAGAAGGCTCGCTAAATTGAGGGAATTTTCCGTTGCCCCAATTGAAGTTTCCACCATCAACAATTACACCACCAATAGTGGTTCCGTGTCCGCCAATCCATTTTGTAGCCGATGCAGTCACAATATTAGCACCATGCTTTAGAGGCTGAACAACTGCGCCACCAGCACCAAACGTGTTATCAACAACGAGAGGAATGCCGTTTTCTTGAGCTAGTTTTCCAAGTTTTTCAAAATCAGCAACATTTCCACGTGGGTTACCAATCGACTCAACATAAATAGCTTTAGTGTTTTCGTCGATGAGTTTTGCAAAAGTTTCTACATTATCATCTTCAGCGAATTTAACATCTATACCAAGACGAGGTAAACTAACCTTGAACTGGTTGTAAGTTCCGCCGTAAAGGTTTTGTGAGGAAATAATGTTGTCGCCAGCTTGCGCTAAGTTGGTGATTGCTAAGAATTGAGCAGCTTGACCAGATGCAGTAGCAACCGCGGCAACACCACCTTCGAGGGCAGCAAGACGCTTTTCAAAAACGTCGGTTGTTGGGTTCATGATTCGGGTATAAATATTACCGAATTCTCTTAGAGCAAATAAGTTTGCTGCGTGTTCTGAACTGTTAAAGTTGAACGAAGTTGTTTGGTAGATAGGAACCGCACGAGAGCCTGTAGTTGGATCAGCTTCTTGGCCGGCGTGTAATTGTAGTGTTTCGAATTTATAAGAAGAACTCATTATGTTTTGTATATATGATTATCAGTTAATAAAAAAAACCCCTTTCGGGGATGAGTCCGAAAGAGGCTTATAAACTGAGCTCTTCGCACTCATCTTTCTCCTCACTTAACTATTAAGCGAGAAGCAGGATGTAGCACCTTTCTTAGCTTGTGTTTTCACACTAACTAAGCGGTTGCCAAGGCTTCGTAGGACCTGATCCCTCCACCTTTCTTGATGAGAATGCATGTTGTAAAAGAACGAATAAAACTAGAGCCAAAAAAAAGTCCTTTAGGTCATGCACTCCAAAGGACTTTCTATTTCAAATATTTTTAAATATTCAGTCCCATGCGTTAGTATTGCACATACACATACAACACATGGTAAAACGACGAATAATATTTTGGCCTGTTAATTTCATTGCACAAAGATTACGACTTCAGAAAATAAGGCGCAATACATAAAAACATAAATTTTTTAGGAAGCGCTTTTTATGAATTTATAAAACAAAAAAATAAGGGCGTAAGTGTTATGAAAATAATAGTAAACATGGACTACATAAAAATTTAAGAATACAACCTGCGAAGCTATTTTAGACCGTTTTTAATGAATTACGACTTTGGAATCTACTACATCTCGTGCCTAGAAGGGTATGGCACGAAATGAAAGTTCATAGTTTTGGAGTCGTAGCTCAAACTGTAGCTCCAAAACTAAATGCTCAATATTAGTAGCCGAAATTCCGAACCATATTTTCTTTTTCGCGCCATTTCTCACGCACTTTTACATGTAGATCTAGGAATACTTTTCGTCCAACAAATTCCTCAATAGACTCTCGAGAAGCAGTACCTAGATTTTTGATGGCTCTACCACCTTTTCCTATAATCATCCCTTTTTGAGAGTTTCTGTTCACAATCACTTCAGCGTTGATGTAGTCCAAGTCTTCGCGCTCTTCATATTGGATAATATCAACAGTAGTGGAGTAGGGAAGTTCTTCATGATATTGGAGGAAGACTTGCTCTCGGATAAGTTCAGAAGCAAAAAAGCGTACTGGGTGCTCGCTCAGTTCATCTTTTGGATAGAAGGGAGGTCCTGGGAGTAAACCATCTATAATCGCAGACAAAAGCGTATCAGTTCCAATTCCGTTTAATGCAGATACGCAAACTGTTGATTCAAATTTAAAGCGTTCGTTTAAATCGGATGAGAGTTTTTCAACCTGAGATTGTTCATGCTGGTCAATTTTGTTTATAACCAGAATTACAGGTTTATGGAATTTACGGAGCGAATCAAAGGCGTAATCCGGAATGTTGTTTTCATTGGCTTCAACAATAAAAAGAATGATATCGGCATCTTTTTCTGCTTTTTCAACAAAACGCATCATTGCTTTTTGAAGCTCATACTTCGGGTTAATAATACCTGGTGTATCTAAAAAAATAACCTGAGCATCATCTTCAGAATGGATTCCGATAATTTGATGTCGAGTTGTTTGTGCTTTATGTGTTGCAATAGAAAGCTTAGTGCCTAAAATTTGGTTCATCAGCGTAGACTTACCTGCATTGGGCTTGCCAACAATTGCTACATATCCAGATTTATGTGGCTTTTTCTCTTCCGTCAAATTGTATCCTTGTAATCTTTTAAAATTTCTAAGTAAGCTGTCACTGTTTTTTCTAATCCCCAGAAAATTGAAGTGCCGATTAGAGCGTGCCCAATACTTACTTCGGTAAGATGAGGAATATGTTTTAAAAGTAAAGGTAAATTATCAAGATTTAAGCCGTGGCCAGCATTTACATTAATGCCGTAGCTATGAGCTAAAACCGCAGCTTTCTTCAATCTTTCTAGCTCAACCTGTTGTTCTTGTTCTGAAGTTGCATTTGCAAAGGTGCCTGTATGTAGCTCTATAGCATCGGCGCCGAGCTCATGAGCTAGTTCTATATCTTTGGGATTTGGATCTAGAAAAAGAGTGATAGAAACATTTGTTTCTCTGAGAGATGGGAAAACTCGGGTTTTAAAATCGTCGAACACAACTTCCAAATTAAGCCCACCTTCGGTAGTTAGCTCTTGTCTCCCTTCGGGTACAAGGGTGCAGAAATCAGGCTCAACTTTTTTGAGAATTGAAATCATTTCTTCAGTAGCAGCCATTTCGAAGTTCAACGCACCAGTAATACTTTTCTTAAGATTAAAAGCATCTTGGTCTTTTATATGCCTACGATCGCCTCTCAAATGGAAGACGATTCCAGCAGCGCCAGCTTTTTCACATTCTATAGCTGCATTAACAGGGTCTGGATAATTTTCGCCACGAGCGTTCCTTAATGTCGCAACATGGTCTATATTAACAAGTAATCTCATCAGGAATTATATTTGTTATATATTTCTATAATTATTCTAATTTTAGAAGAAACTAGTTTTAAAATACCTTTTCGGTATAGTACTAAAGATAATGATCAAAGAAGTAAGAATTGTAATAGTATTCATGTTACTTACACTTTCCTGTGGAGTACTTAAAAGAGGTACGATTCCTTGGGAACAGAAGCCTATTGTTAAAACAAAAAAGGCTATACAAACAAGTACGTTACCAACCAACGCTTCGGTTACAACAGTTAAAACGACTAAAAAGCTATCGTCTAGTGAAAAGGAAATCAAAAAAAAGTTGGACGAAGCCTTTAGAGATTGGAAAGGAATTCCATATGTATTAGGGGGCTCTAGTTATAGTGGTGTTGATTGCTCATCTTTTATGCAGATAGTATTTGAGGATTATTTTGGAGCTAAATTACCAAGAACTACAGCCGAACAATTAAAGGTGGGTAAGTCGATTAAGAGGAATAAAATTGAAATTGGTGATTTAATATTTTTTAAAACTGGTCGAAAAACTTTACATGTAGGGGTAGCTGTGAGTAATGGAGAATTTATGCATGCATCCACTAGTTCAGGGGTTATGATTTCTGGGATTGAAGAGCGGTATTGGGCTGATGCATATCTAACTACAAGAAGACTATTCTAAAAGTATGATAAGGTTATATAAATGTTAAAATTCATTCGGTAAAAAACGATGCAAACAGAAAAGAAGAGTACGCAAACAAAACGCTTATTATTGGTAGGTATACTTACCGCCGTCATATTGGCTTCTGCGAATGTATTTTTGGTACAACGAATTTTTTCTGTGCAGAATGTTGAGAGTGAGGTGATTAATCTGGCTGGAAGACAGAGGATGCTGAGCCAGAAAATTGTAAAGGATGTATATAATCCTAACAAAGACGAGGAAAGCTTATCCAAACTAAAAAGAGAAGTTGAGACGTGGACAAAAGTTCATAATGACTTCCATGTTGATAGCAGAAAGAACACATACTCAAGTGCAAGAGATGCGGAAGTAACTCTTCTATTTGCGAAAATTGATCCTTATCAAAGTGCTATTTCTAATACCATATTGAACGCAAATACACTAGATGAACTGAGTAATTCTACTAAATTGATTAAAGAGAATGAAGCACAGTTTTTATCAATCATGGATGAAATTGTAGAAAAGCTTAAGGAGAAGTCGAGTAGTAGAGTTCAGTATCTTATGCTATTAGAAATACTATTAATTATCATATCGGCTATAGTTATAGTACTTGAATTTGTATTTATTTTTAAGCCTCGTATAAACAGTCTTCATTCAAAAAATGAAGAGTTAGAAACTGCTATTCAAGGGGTATCAGAGACAAAAAAACGCATGTTTGAAGCTTTTCAACGCTTTGATTTATCGATAGAAGCAATAAATGCGGGTATTTGGGAATGGTTTATTCTCGATAATACAGAATGGTGGAGCGAGAAATTTTACAGTTTGCTCGGTTATTCTAATAATGAAATTCCTGCCCAGTATAGTACTTTTATAAATGATCTAGTGCACCCCGATGATAAAGAAGCTGTTCTAGACGCAGTAGACAAACATCTTCAAGATCAATTACCGTATAAAATAGAAGTCCGGTTGAAGATGAAATCTGGCGAGTATAAGTGGTTTGAAAGCGTTGGAAAAGCCTCTTGGGATGAGAATGGAAATCCTATAAGAATGGTAGGCACAATACTAGATATTAGCGAAAGAAGGCGTGCAGAAAACCTACTTCTGGATCAGAATAGAAAACTAGAAGACATCGTTAGTAATTTCTCAGAAACCCAAAAGGTTGCTAAAATAGGTATTTGGGATGTTGATTTAGCTACTATGACATCTAATTGGTCGGATGAAGTTCATCGCATCCATGAAGTTCCAGTAGGACGGTCTATTAAAGTTGAAGACGGAATTAATTACTATAGAGAAGATTATAGGGACGAAATTCAGACCGCAGTAGATAACTCCATTTCTAATAATAGTAGTTGGGACTTAGAATGTGTGATTGTTACAGAAAAGGGAAAAGAGGTTTGGGTTCGTACAATTGGTTATCCTAAGTTTGAGAATGGTGAGTTAATAGGCTTAAGAGGCCTATTTATGGATATAGACGATGAGAAACGGAAAGCGATAAAGCTTAAAGAAGCTACCGAAAAACTCGAAATGTCTGTAAATACCGGACAAGTAGGAATTTGGGTCTGGGATTTAAAATCAGATGTTTTGGAATGGAATGATCAGATGTACCATATCATGGATGTTGATAAGTCTAGTTTTAACAAATCATACGATGATTTTTCTCGAATAGTACATCCTGACGATTTAGCAAAATTAGAGTTTGAGGTTGGTAAAAGTTTGGAAGGTAAGGGCGCTTTCTATGTAGAATTTAGGGTAATCTGTACAAATGGAGATATCCGTTTTGTGAGTGGGCGTGGTGATATAATTAGCGATGAACATGGGAATCCCATACGTGTAATTGGAACAAACCTCGATATCACTGAGAGAATGGAAATGCTTGAAAAGCTAAAAGCCAAGCAAACACAACTACAGGTTTTTGTTGAACAAGCTCCAGTAGCTGTTGCCATGTTTGATAAAGATATGCATTACATCACAGTAAGTAACATGTGGTATTCTGAGTACAATATTGTTGGGAAAGATATTATCGGAAAGTCTCATTATGAAGTGTTTCCTGAAATAAAAGAAAATTCAGAGTGGGTTGCTTTACATAACCGAGTGTTAGGTGGTAGAGAAGTAACAAATCTTAAAGATAAGCTCGTTCGTGAAGATGGGAAGGTTCAGTGGTTGACTAGGAAGTTAATTCCGTGGTACGACGAACCAGGGTCTATTGGAGGGATGATTATATTTATCTCTGACATTACGGACCAAGTGGTGTATCAAGAAAAACTTAAAAACTTGAACGAGATATTAGAAGAAAAGGTAGAAGAAAGAACTCAAGCATTGAATACAGCAATTCTTGAATTAGAGTCGTTTAGTTATTCAATTTCACACGATTTAAGAGCACCACTTAGATCGGTAAACGGATTTGCCGATATTTTGAAAGAAGATTACGGTGAAGTTCTCGATGAGGAAGCAAATCGTTTGTTGGATATTATCAAAGATAGTGGGCTTAAAATGGGAGAACTCATTGATGATATCTTGGCATTTTCGAGACTAGGTAGAAAGGAGCTTTCGAAAAGTAATATTGATATGACCAAATTATTTACAGAAGTAAAAGATGAGGTTTCAAGTGAATATAAAGACCACAAGTATGAAGTAGCTATGGATAGCTTAGATAATATTTGTGGTGACATTACTTTATTAAGGCAAGTGCTTGTTAATTTGTTATCTAATGCCTTTAAGTACTCAAGTGAAAATGAGATAATTAAAATCAAAATTAGCTCAGAAGTTAAAAAAGAGCACGTTATTTATAGAATCAACGATAACGGCGCTGGATTTGACATGAAATATCATGATAAGCTTTTTGGTGTTTTCCAGCGACTACACTCTAATAGCCAATTTGAAGGAACAGGTGTTGGTTTAGCTATTGTAAAGCGAATAGTTGAAAAACATGGCGGAGAAATTTGGGCAGAAAGTATAATTGGTAATGGCTCTACGTTTTATTTCTCACTACCTATAGCTGTATAACATAATACCTTTAGAATAACCTAAAGGTATTATAATAGGCTTTATTGGTTGATAGTTCATTTAACGCTGAGAGCGTTCAAACACTTTTCTCATCATTTCTTCATAAGCAGGCGTTAAATCAATATTTCGTCGTTTCATCATTGCTTTCATTGTTTCCATAGCTCGTCCGAATCGGTACACTTTAGGGTTGTCAGAATCAACCCAGCTAAATGACGGTATGTATTTTGGAGGAAAACCACTCATGAAAATGTTAGATGAAATTCCACAAACAGTGCCAGTTTTAAGCATGGTGTTTATAGATGTTTTTGAATGATCTCCCATAACTGTTCCTAAAAACTGAAACCCAGACTCAAGGAGCTCCTTAGTTTCCCAGTCAGGTATTTTAACAGTGCTGTAATTATTGTTAAGATTGGAAGTGTTTGTGTCAGCCCCGAGGTTACACCATTGTCCGAAAACTGAATTTCCAGCAAAGCCATCATGTGCTTTGTTGGAATAAGAATGGAAAATACAATGTGCGACTTCGCCACCTACCTTGCATACAGGGCCAATAGTGGCGCCTTCATAAATCCGGCAAGCCATTTTCGTAACGGCTCCCTCACAAATTGCTACAGGCCCTTTTATGATACTTCCAGACTCGATGGTGGCGTTGTGCCCAATAAATACGGGACCCTGACTCGCGTGTATCGTACAACCAGGTTCAATAGTGGCGGTTGGAGATACAAAAATATTGTTTGGGCTAGAGAAAAATATTTTCCCAGCATACTCCTCTGTTCTTAAAACGGGATAATTGAACAGAGGTAAATCGTTACTAATTTCATCAGCATTAAACTTGAGTAAATCCCATGTATTACATATAAATTTAATCTCTGACCTCACCGAAACTTTAGTTTTAACATCAGGGATAGCCAATTCTTGTTCTAAAAGCTCGTTTGTTTCTCCGCTAGATAACAATAATGCTAAAGGGGTGTCCTCGTTATAAATACCCTCACCAATGCTAAGTTCGCGAATTTGCCTAATCAACTCAGTTGATGGTAATAAGCTAGAGTTGATCCAATAGGTTGGTAGCTCTCCGTTTAATGTGTTGGTGTCAAAAACGCCTGTAAAATTGGAGTCTTTTTGCCTAGAAAAACTCGAAGTCTGAAAATGAAATAGCCATTTTTCTCGAATAGTTAATATGCCAACTCTAAGATCATCTACAGGTCGAGTTATTGTAAGAGGGTGAAGGTTGTATGATATAGAGTCTGAAAAAAAGCAAATTTGCATTAGAATCTTATGATTTAAAGATGATGAATAGTAAGATAGTAAAATTTATGTTACTATTATTTACAATCAAACGTTTGAAGTAGGCGACAGTTAATAAATTTTTACAATTGGATTAAAATGTGTGGAATAGTTGGTTATATAGGAGATGTTAGTGCAAGCGAAGTGATTATTAAAGGGCTAAAGAGGTTGGAGTATAGAGGGTATGACTCTGCAGGGATAGCTACCATTAATGGTAAATTGAGCATCAAGAAAGGAAAAGGGAAGGTTAAGAAGCTTGAAAACTTTCTTTCTGATGGCGCAAGCGGTAAAATTGGAATTGGGCATACTCGTTGGGCAACTCATGGCGAACCAAATGATATTAATTCACACCCTCACGTTAGTAATTCCGGAAAATTAGCGTTGGTTCATAATGGAATTATTGAGAATTATACGACTTTAAAAAAATCCTTAATCTCAAAAGGTTATGAGTTTTACTCTGAAACTGATACAGAAGTAGTGGTAAAATTAATTGAATCTTTCTTAGATAATGACTCAAGTTCGTTGGAGAAAGCAATTCAATTAGCGCTAGCTCAAGTAACAGGTACATATGGTTTGGCAATTATTCATGAAGACTTTCCTGATAGAATCATTGTAGCTAGAAAGGGCTCACCATTATTATTGGGAGTAGGTGACGATGAAATGTTGATTGCTTCTGATGCTGCAGCTATTGCCGAATATACCGACAGGGTTGTTTATTTAGACGATGGCGAGTTGGCTGTTATCAAAAAGGACTCTTATGAAGTGATGTCAGCAGATAGCATTACTCTTACAAAAGAAGTACATGAGCTAGCTTTGAGCTTAGAAGAAATAGAGAAAGGAGGATTCCCTTACTTTATGTTGAAAGAGATTTTTGAACAGCCTAAGGCGATCTCGGATTGTTTGAGAGGTAGAGTAAATGCAGAAAAGGGAACAATTACGCTTGGTGGGATATCAGCTGTGATGGATCGAATTGCAAATGCGAATCGGTTGATAATTGCGGCTTGTGGAACTAGTTGGCATTCTGCATTGGTTGGGGAGTATCTTTTTGAATCTCTAGCGAAAGTACCAGTTGAGGTAGAGTATGCTTCAGAGTTTAGATATAAAGAGCAACTTATTGGTGAAGGCGATGTTATGATTGTGGTATCGCAGAGTGGTGAAACTGCTGATACATTAGCTGCGCTCCGGGAAGCAAAGGAAAGAGGTGCTTTGGTACTTGGAGTGGTAAACGTGGTTGGTTCTTCAATAGCTCGCGAAACGGATGCTGGAGTATATATTCATGCCGGACCTGAGATTGGTGTAGCGTCTACTAAGGCATTTACCGCGCAAGTAACGGTACTAACTATGATAGCAATCCATTTGGCGCAGTATAAAGGAAGCATAGAGCAAAAAAGAGCCAAAGAGCTTATTAAAGAGATGGTGAATATCCCTGAAAAAATTCAAGAAATATTGAACGATACAACAGTGATTGAGCATATTTCGAACCTCTTTACTTACGCGCCTAACTTTCTATACTTGGGTCGCTCTTTTGGTTTTCCAGTTGCTTTAGAAGGAGCACTTAAGTTGAAAGAAATCTCATACATTCATGCTGAAGGATACCCTGCAGCAGAAATGAAGCATGGTCCAATAGCTTTAATAGATGATATGATGCCAGTTGTTGTGATTGCAGCTGCGAACCATACGAACGATAAAATGGTGAGTAACATTGAGGAGGTTAGAGCTAGAAAGGGGAGAATTATTGCCATTACAACAAAAGGGAATTCAGAAGTGGAAAACCTAGCCGAATTTTGTATCAGTATACCGGATACAGAGGATGAATTGACGCCTCTTCTTACAGTTATACCTTTACAGTTGTTATCGTATTATGTGGCTGTAAATAGAGGTTGTAATGTGGATCAGCCCCGAAATTTAGCCAAAAGTGTGACGGTTGAATAGATTTTTGAACACCTAAGGTGTGTAATGTTCTATGATTAATATATTTTTAAAAAATGTAAAAAGATAAGCTGTAAATTTGTGGATAACTTGTTTCTAAGTGAATAAATCCCTTCATTCCAAGTCTATAACGGGTTATTAGAACGAAAGACAAGAAATGGAAAAGTGGAAGCCTATAATTTTTAAAATCACTGTGCTTGTTTTAGTGAGTATTGTGATTTTTACGGCCTAATATTATAGTTGGTATAAAATAAACAAATAACGACATTTACTTTTCATAAAGGTGAGGAGAGGATTGTATAATGTTTTCACTTAGGCTAAAAATTATAAGAACCCAATGAGCTATAAAATTGACTTGTCATATTTAAACGAGATCACAGGTTATGAGAGTGAAGTAATGGTTGAGATGATTGACCTCTTTTTGGAGGAAACTCCTAAACAAATTGCTATTCTTAGAGAAAGTTTTAAACAAGAAGATTGGTATCAATTAGGAGCAGAAGCTCATAAACTAAAACCAACTTTTCTATACGTAGGTCTATCAGAGCTTAATGAACTTACCCTAAAGCTAGAGCAGTTTGCAAAAGACCGACAAAATTTAGATCAAATAGAATCAATGATTGAAGTGCTTGAACTTGGGTTCGGAGAGGTAATCTCTGAACTTACAGACGAAAGAAATCGACTTTCGAAGTAAAAGCTAAATATATACAATCACCATTTGTAGATGAGGTATGCCATCAACTTCATAAACCTCACTCACAGGTTCGAAACCATATTTTTGATAATAAGATTGGAGCTTTGCTTGTGCTTCAATTCGGATTTCAACTTGGGGAAATAGTTCTTGGCATGTAGCAATACTTGTTTTAATTAATTCCTTTCCAAATACCGAACCCCTGAACGCAGAAGCAACAATAATTCTACCTATCGCAGACGATTTCTCAAATTTAATACCGGGAGCAAATATTCTAGAATAAGCTGCTAGTATGTCCTTTTCGTAAAAGAGTACATGAATGGCTTCTGAATCTGTTCCGTCTATGTCTGAATAGATACAATTCTGCTCAATAATAAATACATCCTGGCGCAGTTTAAGTACATCGTAAATTTCTTGTGCAGTAAGTTCTGAAAAATTCTTAATTACTTTTTCCATTAATGGGCTAAACAATTTGAATTATATCTCGTAGTAAAGTTCGAATCTTTAACAAAATGAGAAGGTAACAAGCATGATTTGGATCTGGTTATTAAACAGCGTAGCAGTTTTTATTACTTCTAAGTTACTAACAGGTGTGGAAATAAAGAACTTTTGGACTGCAATAATTGTAGCTGGACTTCTAGCAATAGTAAATACCTTTATTAAACCAATTATTCTATTCGTATCACTACCAATAACCATAGTGACCATTGGTTTGTTCATATTTGTTATAAATGCCCTGATGATTATGCTAGTAGACAAACTAGTTGCTGATTTTAAAATAAAAAGCTTTACTTGGGCTTTACTATTCGCAATTGTGATGTCTCCAATTAGTTACCTACTACTTAAAATTTTCGGATAAGATTTAGAAAAGGGATTGATTCCCTTTTTTCTGTCCAGTTGAGAACTTAAGCTTTGTATGTGACTCTATAAATTGTGCCAGAATTGTCGTCAGATATTAATAAGGATCCATCGTCAAGTTGTATAATAGAAACTGGCCGTCCTTTAACATCTTCACCATTTTGAAGCCAGCCGGTTATGAAAGGTTCGTAGCTTTTTACTGAACCATCAGCATTAAACCTAACCTGCATAACATTGTACCCAATTTTTGTACTTCTATTCCAACTCCCGTGAAGCGCAATTAACGCTGTATTTTCATAAGCGGATGGAAACATGGAGCCTGTGTAGAAAATGATTCCAAGTGGGGCAACATGCGGGCCTAATTCCAGAACGGGCTTTTTGAAATTAGTATTCATTGCCTTTCCAGCATCGCCAAACTCAGGATCCCAAACCTCATTATCATGTAAATAAGGAAATCCAAAATGTTGACCTTCTTCTGTAATCTCATTGAGCTCACATGATGGGGTATCATCGCCTAACCAATCTCGACCATTATCTGTAAACCAGATATTAAGAGTTTCTGGATGCCAAGTAAAACCAACCGTATTTCTAATTCCTTTAGCTACAATTTCTTTGCCAGTTCCGTCAGGATTAATTCTAGCTAAACTCGCGTATATTGGATTTTCTTCTTCCTTGTTACAAATATTGCAAGGAGCACCAACGGGGACATAAAGTTTATCATCTGGGCCAAATGCTATGTTTTTCCAACCATGGTGTGTATCTGATGGGAAGTTATCCGTCACTAAAAAAGGCTCAGGGGGATTGGTGAGGTTTTCATCAATGTTATCGTAGCGCCAAACAGTACTTATATCGGCTACGTAAAGTGAACCGTTTCGAAAAGCTACACCACTTGGGAATTTCATTCCTGCAGCAATAGTGTAAACAGTATCAGCTTTAAAATCGTTGTCAGTATCTACAACGGCATATACTTTACCAGCTTGGCGAGTTCCTACATACAAAACACCGTTTGGGCTCATTGCTAATTGTCTAGCGTTAGGTACATTATCAGCGAAGATAGAAATTTCGAAACCAGCTGGGGCTTCAAGATATCCCAAAGACAAAGATTTAGCCCCTTTTTTTTCAGGTCTTTCTGAATGATTAACACAATTTGAAACGAGCACTGTAAATAAACCAACAAATAGAAGAGTTAGTCGGGGTCGATTTCCGTTGAATAAAATCATAATGTGATTGATGTGTGAACTAAATAATGAGCTTAAGAGTACATAATAAGCCAATAAAGTTCTAAAAATATATAGCAGACTGTTACAATATTAGAATGAAACCCTGATTAGCTTATAAGAAAGCTAATTTCAAACATTTTTATAATCTATCCCAAACAAACTGGGGTACAGATTTAGCAAGCCAAGCAACTAGGCGCCATCTCTTAGTTACATACACGTGATTTCGTTTTTTTTCGATGGCTCGCACCATCTGCTGCACGGCTTTTGGTGTGGTAGCTACCCAAAACATTTTAGAATTGTTTTCTGTCATTTCTGACTTAACAAAACCAGGTTTGATTTCTGTTACAGTGATGTCAGCGGAAACACGCTTAGCTTTTTGGCGAAATCCGGTTAGGTAGTTAGATACGAAGTGCTTGGATGCAGTATATGCTGCAGATCCAGCAGAGGCTAACAGCGAAGCAATAGAAGACATGCCAACAATTTGGCCGTGGCCTTGTCTATTAAAATAATCAAAAGCAAAATGGCAACCATGCGCGAAAGCCATGATATTTACTTCTAGTGTTTTTTCATCAGACTCCCATGCTGCCAGAAGTTTATGACGTCCAACACCTGCATTTAATATGATGATATCCATTCCACCCATTTCTTCAATCAACTCTTGGTAGATGCGTGTAGCTTCAGTTGTGTTTCGAACATCTAATGTGCGAAAATGCACAAGCTCACCAAGCTGGTCTTGCAACTCTTGAAGTCGTTCAGTTCTTCTTCCGGTTAAACCAACCTTATAACCTTTGGCAACAAGTTGAACGGCAAGCTCGCGTCCAATTCCAGAGGTAGCTCCTGTAATAAGAACACGTTTCATTTTATTGGGATTAGTTGATTAGATAGATGATTAACTAATGGTTGAGCGGCGAGAGCATCAAACGCGACTAGAAATTCCAGATATTGCTCTAATACTGCTTGTTTAGATTTAAAAAGTATCTCATCGAGCTTTAAAATTCCCTCTTTTAAATCGAGGTATGACATAGGGTTGTTATCTTCTATTAGGCTTAGATTTTTAATTGTAGAATCTAAATCTAACATCTCTATGTGCTCTTCAAGTAAATAATGTTGCTCGATTAATTGAAGTAGATATTGGTAACTAACGGCTCTATTAAGAGAATCGGAAGACTGGACGCTTTCTAATTCAGTAGAAAGAGCTATCTCATCCAGCTTTATAGATGCTATTTTGTCTTTATTAGACTTAAACAGTGGAATGTTAAGACCAAAACTAATACCAAAATTGGATTTCTTAGTTGAATAAGGAGCATAGGTTGTTTGAAAATAACCGATATCAAAATCTGAATTTTCTAAACGCAATTCAGATTTAGCTACCTCAATTTGACTAGCTAATAATTGAGCTTCTGATGAGCTGAGTTGATTATTTAAAATGTCTTTTGCATGTGCTTCTACCTTTTCAATAGAAATAAGTTCAACCTCATCCCAATTAAACAAATTAGTCTGCAGTATTGTAGAAATATGCTGCATGTAGTAATTACTAGCTTGTTTTACTTCGCCAATGGCATTGATAGCATCAATTTGTTTTAGTTTAATACCTACATAACCTTTTGGGTCAAACAAAACACTTTGCTGGTTTTCGGCTAGAATATTGGCTCTTTGATTTACGATATCAAGTTTAGCGTTGGCAATAATCTGGGCTTTTTCTTCAATAAGATAGCCAAGAGCTAGTTCATACCGCCAATACAGATTTTCGTTTAAAAGAATCTTTTTCTCAGCTTCTAATTCAAGTTTAGAAGCGTTAAATAGAGCGTTATTTCGTCTGATTTTCCAAGGATTAGTTGGCTTCACTCTTAACGCATATTGCTGATCTTCTTTTGTTAAGTCATCATTATCATAACGAGCTTCTAACTTATCAATAATGGGTAAACCGTAGCTGCGCTTGGAAAGGAATTGTGCTTGAGCGTCGAATTGTTGAAGGTTAGAACTTTCAAAAGCTGTTAAAATGAAATCATTCAAGGTGTTCTGTGCTTTCAGGTTAGTGCTAGAAACACAGACGATGAAAAAATAAGCTATATATATATATCGTTTTATCAGCATCATTTAATTATAACCGTTTCTCCAACAACTAGTGGGTTTTCTGCAGGAATGTTGACAAACACTTCTAATCCAAAGGTTGTAATAGATGACGATTTCTGTAAGATATCTGGTAAAGGAACAACAGAGCCATAACCAATAATATTTCCCTTCACAGAAGTTTTTGAGCGTTCAAGAGATTGCACAGTAACTGAATCGCCTAGAGCTTTATTTCTATTTACAGTACCAACTAAATAACTAATTACTTCTGTTGGAGAAATAGTATTAATGGAAACAACGGGAGAAAAAGCTTGGATTTGCTCACCAGGCTTTACAAAAACGCTATCAATTACGCCTGGAAAAGTAGCATATTTATTCAATCTTGCTTCTTCTTCTAATTTCCAGTTAAGTGTTTCTTGGGCAATTTCTATGGCAGTTTGAATTTTAGCCTGATCTGTCGCAAACTTCTGTTTTTCGTCTAGAATCCTTACGTCAAGCGCTTGCAAGCTTAAAAGCCCTCTTTTGGCTAGGTACTTAATTTGAAGATGAAAGTCGGTTAACGTATCGTTTTTGGTATCTGTATTTTGATCCCGAGTAATTTGCTTAGTTAGCGACTTGTTTAAGTCTATTTGATTTTGATAGAGCTGAATTTCGTTTCCAGTTTCGCCTTTAATTAAGTCTCGTTCCGACTCAATAAGCTTTATTTTTGATTGAAGCAGTTTTTCATTTTCAATTTTTTGTGTGGTTAACACCTCAATCTCTTTTTTAAGAGTCTCAATTTCAAGGGTTAACTCTGGGCTACTAAGCTCTAGAAGTAAATCTCCAGGCTCAATACGTTGCCCTGGTATCACATAGGTTTTGCCAGCAATAGATGCTCTTTCAGTATTTACAATGTATTTTTTTGAATAGGTAACACCAGGAAAAGATCTGCTACCTTTAAAGAAAAAAAGGTTAATGGTAAGTAACGAAACAAAGAAAATGCCGATAACGATATAGAAAGAATTATACTTTTTCATTCAGAGTACTCTCAATTATCTTCTTGAATATTTTTGAAAGTTATTTTAACTCTTCCAATAGACTCGATACATTTTAACTCATTAAGAAAATCAGTGTTTTCGGCAGTGAGATTTAATTCTATGGAATATTCATAATCAAAACGTCCAGAATCACGTGCGGTTACTTCAACATCTGTATAGTCCGAGCAATACTTATTAATAACAGATAAAACGGCCTTAAGTTGATTGGAATCGGCTAATTGAAAAATTAAACGACCATTTAGGCCTGTTTTTGTACTGAAAGGTGTGAAATGAAGGAAAAGGGAAGCCAAACAAAAAACAATAGTTCCCGCAAAAGCTATGGTATACCCAAAAATTCCTACAGCTAAACCGACACTCAGTGCCGCGAAAATGAAAAGAATGTTTCGAGCGTCTTGAATTTTAGTTCTAAACCGGATTATGGCAAGAGCACCAAAAGCGCCTAAACCTCTAGCTAAACTATCTCCAATAGCCATCATTACCATTGCTGAAACGATAGAGCCGAGAGCTAAAGCTTGGAAGAAATTTTTTGGGTACTGGTGACCAGTGTAAGTTACTTTGTGAGTTATTGCAATCATCGATGAGAGGACGAATGCCCAAATCAATGAATAAGTAACGTTTATTAGGGCAGGGTAGTCATATACCGGTTGATCCGGGAAAAGCTCAAACATTTATTATTATACCATTATACTGATCATTAAAAGGACGGCAAGTATACATTCTTTTCGCCCTTTTAAAAAGGTTTACGCGGTTCTAAGCTCAGTTATTTTTCTACTTGCTAGTTCATAAGTACCAAATAATATGCCAGAGTAAACTAAGTCGCCTAGAATAGCCATAGGAAAAAAGGGAATTGCAGCTATATAGCAAGCAACTAATCCTTGGATAGTGGCAGGATAAGTAGGAGTTGCAACCCATACACCGAGATTAGAAATAATGAAAAAGATTACTGAAGCAGATAAACCGCCTGCAATAATCCTTGAGAATGTAATTTTCTTGAAAATGAAGATTCCTGCAAGTACAATTAATAACATTGCTCCGTAGGTCCAAATGTAACCTGGGGAAATAATGACAAAGCTATTGTAGTAGCCTGAGTACAAAATATTATTTACTAATAAATCGCTTATAAAGAATGCGAGAAGAGGAAGTAGAAAAGCGAGCTTTTTATTAGCGAAGTGTGCCGCGCCAAATAATGACATTGCGCCAAGTGGTGCAAAGTTGTAAGGGTGTGGAATCATTCTAGTGATTGCAGCAAGTAAAATTAAAACGAAAATGTATAAAAGGCGCTTGTTCATAGTGTATATTTGTTAGGCTCTAAAAATAGAAAAAGCATCGTCCGATTAAAGACGATGCTTCTAAAAATAAGAAAAAAATGAGAAACTTACTTCTTAGCGTTTAGCTCAAGGTTAAGTTCAACTTTTACTTCATTGCCAATCACAGCGTCTGAAATATAATCACCGGTTCCTACACCAAAATCATTTCTTTTGATTGTAAACTCAGAAGTGATACCAGCAATAAGTTTACCGTTTCCTGGATGTTCCATAACGCCCAATAATGTAAATGGGAGTTTAAAATCTTTTGTTACGTCTTTGAGGGTTAGTTTACCCGTTGCAACAAACTTATTATCACCAATAGCTTCAATTTTGCTGCTTTTAAAGCTCATTGTAGGAAATTTTTCTGCGTCAAAGAAATCAGCTGTTTTTAAATGGCCGTCTCTTTTTTCGTTATCTGTATCAATTGCGTCAATAGGAATTGTTACTTCAATAGAGCTGTTTTTTAGATCGTCTGCAGCAAAAGTAATGTTAGCTGTATAATCGTTGAACTTGCCATTTACTGGTGTAAAGAAATGACGAACGCTGAATTTTACTGCACTATGAGATTTGTCAACGGTCCAAGGGGTTGAAGCAATATTAACAGCTGCAACAGATACAAGAGCTACTAATAGTAATGTGAAAATGGTTAATGATTTTTTGAATGAGTTCATTGTAATAATTTGTTTTGTTTGAGTTGATTAAATAGTAATAAAATTTGTTGAGTTAAATATAATTCAATGTTAAACTATTTTTAAGTTTAAAGAAAATCATATTTGTAAATAAGGCTGATAGATTTTGCAAATTATGATAGCTGAGCTAGCAAAAGCACTGGCTCTATAAACAGCATTGACAAAGAGATATTATCTGCAAAATCTATACCAATTCTAGAGTTAATTTCTATTATGTGGTCGTGATTTTTGGACTCAATCTAAAACGGAGTATGGATTGTCTTCTAATGAAGCTCTGTGTGAACTATATACATCTCTATATGCTCGAGCCAACACAACTGAAATTACAAAGAGCAGAGAGGTGTAAAATGTCCAAATTACGACAACAAAAGCAATAGCATAGCCTTGATAAAAATAACGATAGGTTGAGAAAGCATATCCTAAATAATTGCTAATTATAAACCGAGCTACTTCAAATAAAATGGTATAGCTGATTGCTCCCATCAGTGCGACCTTAGGCGCAATTTTCCGTTCACTTACATATCTAAAAACGATAAATAAAAGCAATAGGATGAAAAATACAGGAATCAAAAGATTCAAAAAATCATATACCCAAGGTAGCTGAACCACAATATCGGTGAAAGGAACATGGATTTCTGAAAAATTCACAAAAGAAAACATGGATATTGCAATGCTAAAAAAGAGAAAAACTGAACCGAGTAACCCAAAACCAAAGAAATTGTAGATTATATCAATAACAGGATGAGCTCTTTCTTCGATATCAAAAATATCGAAAATAACGTGCTTAAGAGTGTGTATTAGCCCTTGAGTAAAAAATACGAGTACAATAAAACCTACAATACCAAATACTTGGCGAGCTCCAACTAATGGTCGAATAATTTTCTCGACCGTTTCGGCTCCTGAAAAAACATCACTATTTTCTGATTGATAAGCGAATGAAGGTAGATAGTCACTTCCGAACTGCACCATATAATTAAACGCTTGGTCGTAGGAAAGTACGTAGCCAATTATTGCAACAAGAATGAGCGTAAAAGGAATTGAGCAGATAAAAAGGTTAAAAGTGACGGCTGACGCACTAAAGAAAAGGTCTTTGTCACTTGCTATCTTAAATGCATGTTTCCAGAAATCTTTGAAAGTTTGCAAAACTACAAATTTAGTTGAATCGTAAAATACGTGGCTTCTACTATTAATTCAAAACAAGAAGCTAGCACTTAGTTTTTAAGTCAATTCATTGGTAAGTTCCAACTCCCAAAGTGAGCAATAAAATTAGTAAAAGCCCAAATTAATAGTGATGGCAAGTAAGAAACAAACTCCTTTAATGAAGCAGTATTTTGAGATCAAGGAGCAATATCCTGGAACAATTCTGCTTTTTAGAGTAGGAGATTTTTACGAAACTTTTGCAGATGACGCGATTCTTGTGAGTAAAGAGCTTGGAATCACGCTTACAAAAAGAAATAATGGAGGTGACCAAACTCCACTTGCAGGCTTTCCCTACCATTCTTTAGATACTTATTTACCAAAGCTTGTTAAAAAGGGCTATAAAGTAGCGGTTTGCGACCAAACTGAAAGTCCAGATGAGGCCAAAAAAGCGGGTAGAAAGATTGTTACTCGTGAGATTTCTGAGATTACTACTCCAGGAATCACCCTTTCAGAAAAGCTTCTTGAACACAAAAGAAATAATTACATAATCTCTCTATTCTGGGCTAAAGATAGAGTTGGAGTTGCATTTTCTGATATCTCAACAGGAGAGTTTGGCTTAAGTGAAGTTACTGATCAAGACTTACAAAGCTTGTTAGCAGCCATTCAACCTTCTGAGGTATTGGTTCAAACTAAGCTGAAGAATAAGCTTGAAGACGATTTCCATCACTTTAATATAACTCATATCGAAGATTGGGTTTATGAAGGTGATTATGGGTACAAGCTTCTTACCGATCATTTTAAAACACACTCCTTAAAAGGGTTTGGCGTAGAGAGCCTTAAAACGGCACATATAGCAGCGGGTGCGTTAATGCATTATATGCAAGATACCCAGAAAGCACATCTACGCCATTTACGCCGACTTTACACTTATGAAAGTAGTGGGTACATGTCGCTAGATCCCGCAACTAAACGTAATTTGGAGCTTACTGCAAGTTTGCAAGAAGGAAGTGTGGAAGGGACACTTATTTCCATTATGGACAAAACTTGCACTGCGATGGGCGGTCGGTTACTTCGCCGTTGGATAATGCGGCCCTTAAAAAGGCTGAAGCCAATACAAGAGCGATTGAATGCAGTCGAAAAACTGTTCTCGATTCATGATGTACGAGCAAATTTAAGAGAAGAACTAGAACAAGTCGGAGATATGGAGCGGCTGATATCTCGAATTTGTGTGGGTAGAACAAATGGACGAGATATTGCTCAGCTTAAATTAAGTGTGGCTCAGGTTCCAAGAATAAAAAGTCAGTTTTCGAATATTGACGATCCGCTTTTAAAGAATATCTCTACTCGATTAAAACTCCTAATTGAGTTACAAGAAAGAGTAAATACAGTATTGAGTGATGAACCGCCTGCCAGCGTGCGCGATGGGAATATGATTAAAGACGGTTTTAATGCTGAGTTAGATGAGCTAAGAGATATAGCTCGAAATGGGAAAAAATATATTGCACAGATAAAAGATAAACTTTCTGCCGAGTCGGGAATTCCTTCTTTAAAAATCGGTTACAATAAAGTATTTGGCTACTATATCGAAATTACCAATTCGCATAAACATAAAGTGCCAGAGCATTTTATAAGAAAGCAAACGCTGGTAAATGCAGAGCGCTATATCACACCGGAGTTGAAAGAGATTGAAGAAAAAGTACTATCAGCTGAAGATCGTAGCAAAACTTTAGAGTACGAGTTGTTCGAAGATTTGAGACTTTATGTAGCTGAATTTGCTGACGACATCCAACAAATAGCTATTGCATTGGCTGAGCTAGATTGCTTGCAGAGTTTTGCTGAAATTGCGTTCCGTAATAATTATGCTAAACCAGAAGTTAGCGATTCTACTGAAATTGATATTAAAAAAGGTCGCCACCCAGTTGTTGAAAAATCCCTACCGCTAGGAGAACCTTTTATCCCGAATGATATTTTTCTAAGTAATGACGATGAACAGATTATGGTTATTACTGGGCCAAACATGGCAGGTAAAAGTATCATTTTGCGCCAGACAGGGCTTATCGTATTATTAGCCCAAGTTGGTAGTTTTGTGCCGGCTGCATCAGCCAAAATTGGTTTGGTAGATAAAATATTTACACGAGTTGGCGCTTCTGATAATCTCGCAGCGGGCGAAAGTACATTTCTGGTAGAGATGAACGAAGCTGCAAATATTTTGAATAATGCTAGTCCAAGATCACTAATCCTGCTAGATGAAGTTGGAAGAGGAACGAGCACTTTTGATGGCTTGAGCATCGCTTGGTCGTTAGCTGAATACTTACACAACCATGGACCTGTAGCTGCAAAAACGTTATTTGCTACGCATTACCATGAGTTGAATGAACTTGAACAAATGTATGAGCGCATTATAAACTTCAATGTGCAAGTGAAAGAACATGATGGGAAAGTGATTTTTCTGCGCAAACTAGTTAAAGGTGGTGCCGACCATAGTTATGGAATTCAGGTTGCTAATATGGCTGGTTTGCCCAAAGTAGTGATAGATCGCGCTAAAGAAATTCTTAGAAACTTAGAAAGCCATAGTTTAGACATCACAAACAAGAATGGTGGGATTGAAGACCAGGTTAGCACAGGAAAACTAGCTACCAAAAACATTGCAAAGAATATCGAAAAGCAGTCAGAAATTGAGCAAATAAGTCTCTTTTCAACTCATGTAGATCCTAGACTAGAAACAGTGCTTAATAAATTAGAAGCATTAGACCCGAATAGAATAACACCTATTGAGGCGTTGATGCTGGTTACAGAGTTGAAAAATATTGCAGCTAAGTAAGATGATCAATAATTCAGTGAAATTAGTAGAAAAGAGTATTTATAGAGTTTCCATATTTTGAAAACTTCTGCCAAATATATTGCCAACCGAATTCGGTTAATGATTTCGACTAAACAGTTTCAGGTAGGAGAGGTGTTGCCCTCAACTCGAGAGTTGGGTCAACAATTAGAAGCAAGTTTTCATACGGTTCGTAAAGCCTATCATCTATTAGTTGAGGAAGGATTGATTTCGGGTGAGCAGGGTAAAGGTTTTGTTGTTAGGCAACAAAGCGGTTTGATGGACAAGGAAAAGCGACTCGAAATTGGGGGAGAGAAAGTCCAAGCACTTATCGAAGAATTGGTGGGTTACGGATTGGATGATTCTGAAATTGAAGTATTATTTCAAGAACAGTTAGATTTTATGGAGTGGCCAGATCGCATCCAAACATGTGCAAGTGTGGGTGAAAACCAAGAGTTGGGAGGTATGTTAGCTAGTGCCATAAAAAAACAAGTTGGGTTACGTAGTAAAGTAATTGATATTACCCAGTATGAAAGTGCTGCGAAATATGATGCCCTTTTTGTGCCAATCAAGTTTTTGAACCTGTTTCAAAGTTTAAATGAATCGATACTTATTATTCCCATTATCTATAGTTACGATCCAGATATCTTGCTTTCTATTGTGAATCAAGTTGCAATACAAACAATTGGTTTGGTAACAGCAACAGAAGAAAGTATTCCAAAAATAATTAGCGCACTTAAGCATTCTATTCATTTTGAAGGATCTTTTGTGGCAGGGAGCATTTATGGGCGTTCGCTTCCTCTATTTGTGCGAGAGACCGACCTAATACTTTACACCCCTGGAAGTGCAAAGCTGGTAGAACAAAAAGTACCAGAAAAAAATAGAGTGAAACTAGAATTTATCTTGTCTGATCGAAGCGCAGAGATGATACGCTCTGAACTTTGGGACCAATAACCAATTATTAACTAGAATTGATTCGTAAAGAAAGTAGAAATTGAATTTAAACGATACCATTAGTAAAGCCATTTCGGCTATCGAAAAAGAGATTCTAGCTGTTAGAGAAACTCCTTCACATGATGTGCTTACCCAAGGGGTAAAAGAAAAAGGCTCAACCCATCACATTTATACCTTTGAAACAAATAATCATGGTTTACGATTTGCAGAAGAAATTCGAGCTAAACTAGATGGCAAAGATTTAAAAGTTCAAGAAATAGAATTTAAAGATGGCAAGGTGTGGCTAGAGTTTCCCGAAGACTTTGGTGTTGGAATAGACGAAGTGTATCTAGAATGGGAAAACGACTTTGTACTGAAGAAAATTGAAGAACACTTACACACCCTACAAGATAAAGCTGAAGACATTCCTCAACTTCACGCACTACTGAATCCTAGCTTCAATTTCGCAAAAGCGGCAACCACCACTTCTCCTAGGTTAGATACGCTTAGAAATACTTCCCAGATTGAAGCTATCGAAAAAGCTCTGGTAAATAATACACTCTTTGTTTGGGGACCTCCAGGCACAGGAAAAACAACTACTCTAGGGTTTATCATTGCAAACTTGCTTAGTGAAGGGAAAAGAGTGCTTTTTGTATCGAATACAAACCGAGCAGTAGATGTTGGGCTACTTGGAGCAATTGAAGCCCTTGGAATTGTTGATCCTGATTTTGATTTCCAAAATACAACACGATTTGGAGAAGCTGCCCTCAATGATGAGCGACTTGAACCTATTCTATTTGATTCTCAAATAAAGACCAAGCTCAATAGTAAAAAAGAGCAAGCTATAGAACTCAGCACCACGCTAGATCAATTCAAAAAGCTACAATTGCATATTGATGAGTTAATGGCAAAAGGTGAGGATGTGCCTAATGCGCTCGATTTACAATGTCAGTTATTAGGTGATAAAGTAGACCGAGAGGGTGGTGTAGAAGAACTAACGGATAAAATAGAAAAGCTGTTAAATGTAAACGAGCGCTACGAACTGAAGAAAAAGCAGCTTGTTGCAACCACAATGGCAAAAGTGTGTACTTCCGAATTGTTCTATAATATTAGCTATGATGCCGTAATTGTTGATGAAGCTTCGATGGCTGGGGTTCCTTACCTATTATTAATGGCAGCAAAAAGTAAGCAGCATATTGTGTTAGTGGGCGACCCTATGCAATTACCTCCAATTGCACTTACAAACGATGGCAAAGCCCGAGATTTTTTAGAGAAAGATATTTTTAGCTTTGTTTCTGGTGCAGATTCGACCGAAGCTCTGTTTAATTGGCACGACGATAATCCAGATTTTACCTGCTTTTTTGATACACAATATCGACTTAAATCTGATTTGGCGGGCGTGATTAGCTCCGTCTTTTATGATGGAAGGTTGAAAACAGGGAATCAGTCGTTGGAAGAAACGGGAAAATCCGTTGCTCTAGTGGATTCATCCAAATATGGACCGTCTATTCAGCAAGAAGGAAATGAGAGAGGTTTTCGTCCACATAACCAAGTACACTTAAAACTAATACAAGAAAGCGTGCGTAAATTAACCCGGCGCTACGCAGATGACTCTATAGGTGTAATCGTTCCTTTTCGATCTAGTGTGTATACAGTTCGTAATCATTTAAGTGCCGAAGGGTATCGTTATGTTGAGGTCGGTACCATCCATACTTTTCAAGGCAGAGAGAAAAAAGTGATAATATTTGATACTGTGATGAGCGGTGAGCTTCAAAATGGAAGTTTACGGCACTATTCTGTACGCCCTTTTGATGAGACTAAAAATGGATTGAGTGTTCCTAGGTTACTAAATGTCGCTTTTTCTAGAAGTAAAGAACTCTTAGTTATTATAGCCGATATGCAGCATGTTGAGAGGATTTATGGGAATAAGTTCCTTGGAAAGTTATTAGGTGCGGTAAAAAAAATATCGTTGTAGGCTAGTATTACATCTTTGATGAGCTTTCTGCTATAATTAGTGAATGAAAAAGTCTTCAGCTTGATCGAAAGAGAGACTCTCTTAAGCTAGAGTTGCGACTCCAACCTTGGGGGCTGATATCTCAGCAGTAACTATTAACCCGACCGTAGTGTGGAGAATTAATGACATAAAAAAAGCCCTTTAGAAAAATCTAAAGGGCTTTAGCCTGAGCGAGAAACCGGACTCGAACCGGCGACCCCAACCTTGGCAAGGTTGTGCTCTACCAACTGAGCTATTCTCGCTAATGTGGTAGTAGTTTCATTTCTGAAACGGTTCCAAATATACGAGCATTCGGGAATACATTTCAACTCTATTTTTAATAAAAATGAAATTATTCTATTCTTGTAATTATTGGTCAAAAACTAAGTAGCTAACTTGGGCTGTTTATCTAATTTTCGAACGCTATATATCTTTAAATAGATTGCACAGAGTGAGGTAGTATATGCTAGATTTCAGTTTTTGCTAAAATGTTGGTGTAGCAATTTTACTATTTGTATCGAGGTTATTCTTGAGAGGTGTCTCTAGTATAATTTTTTTCAGATTCAATATTCGAAAAAATATAGCTTAAAAATGATAGGAATAAACTAGTTTAGTGGCTTAGAATGTCTTTTTTGCTAAGATCTTAGAGAGTTGTTTTGAGTTAGTGGCTTAATCAATAAAAAATTTTACTATTGGAGATGAAGTTGTGGAAGTAATAATGCAACGGGTAAAATTGGAACTTAAAAGGACTCGTAAAAAACCGATAAACATATTCTAAGCATATAAACTTTTTTGTATACTCAATGTCTTATAATAATACCTAAGGCTGTTTCTCATATCTCACTCTATGATGTCGTCGATTCTAATTTTTGTACTGTTCCTATTTCCCTTTGAGGAAGTTCCTAAGGTAGTTTATTCTCTTGATAGTGCTATATATCAAGCACAGCCCGATACCCAAATGGTAAAGGCATTAATTGATGAGCTAAATATAAGTATCGAGAAAGGTGACTTTGCTGATGCCCGAAGTAAAATTAGTACAATTCGAAAGTGGTCAGAAGAGCTCAATTTTTCTTTTGGAAAAGGAGCTGTGTCCTTAAACTTGGCTGAGGTTTACCTGAACGAACAATTTTACGACTCAGCAGAAGTGTTGCTTAAAGAGCTTACGAAAGATGAAATAGATCTTCGGTTACAGTTACCAGCCTTCAATTTACTTGCTACAGCCTATCGATATCAAAATAAAACAGAACAAGCTATTCAAGCTTATAAGCAGGTTCTTACGATTGCAGAGGAAAGAAATGATAAAAAAATGACAGCTAGAATTCAGCAGAACCTGGCTGTTGCTTATGCTGATGTTGGCGATAAAGCTGCTTCATTAGAAAATCACTTGCTCTCTCTGAACTATGCCGAAGAAGCCAAGGATTCTTCATTATGGATTACCATCCTCAATAACTTAGGAAATCAGCTTAACACGTTTGGTGAATTAGATAAGGCAGAGTTTTATTTAGAAAAGTCGATTCAATTAGCAACGCTAAAAGGAAAGAAAGCAGATATACTAAGATCAGTAACGAACCTTGCTAATGTTAAAAGCGGCCAGGATAAGTTAGATGATGCATTAAAATTGTATTTACAGGCATTAGATTTGGCGAAGGAAGTACGCCCAAATACACCACCCGTCATAATTACGTTTAACTTGGGTTATCTCTACCTAAAGATGGATAATTATGTTGATGCAGAAAGGCTATTAAAAGAGTCGCTAAAGTACTGCATAGAAATGGGCATTCCAGAAGGACAATACTATAATTACGATGGGCTTGGTAAACTTGAAGAGCTTAAAGGTAATTCGTCGGCGTCTACAGCGTATTATTTTAAAGCCTATGAGATAGCTAAGAAAATAAATTCAACTCCTTTTCTTGAAGAGAACCTACCTAAGCTATATGAGAGCTTTAAGAAAACGGAAAACTTCGAAAGAGCTTTTTTCTATCTAGAAGAATTCAAAACGCTTTCCGATAGCCTATATGATTTGGATAGAGAACGAGAGTTTGAGAAGCTAGAAAATGAGATAGAATTAAAACGCCAAGCTGAGATTAATGTGTTGCTTAATGAAAGACAGAGAGAGCAAGAGCGTAAACTTCAAATTCAAACTGGATTAATCATTGCGGGGTTTATCGTAATTATCTTGATTTTGTACCTAGTATACGTTTTACAGAAGGCAGGTAAAGAAAAGACGATTGCAAATACACAGTTACGAGCTCAGCAAAAAGAGCTAGAAAGATTGAATCTTGAGATGAAGAAACTTTTTGCCATCGTTGCGCATGATTTGAGAACACCACTTACATCCATGCATGGCATTCTATACTTAATGAAGCACGAGGAATTATCAAAAGACCAAAAAGAAGGCTTTTTAAATGAATTAGAAGGTTCTGTTCAAAGAAATATTGACGTAATGGAGGACCTATTATCCTGGGCGAAAGAGCAAATGCAGGGTATTACTTTTACTAAAGAAGCTATGCAATTGTTTGAAGTTGTAGACAGAGTTCTGATTAGGCAGAAAGTCAATGCGGATAAAAAAGGAGTGCTACTTAAGAATGAAATTTCTAATGGCATCGAAGTATTTGCAGATAAAAATGGACTAGATTTAATTTTAAGAAACCTCCTTTCAAATAGTATTAAGTTTACTAACCCGAACGATGAAATAACTATTACCTGCACCGAACATGAAGACAAAGTTAAACTATGTGTTATAGATACTGGTGTGGGTATGTCTGAAGAAGTCATAGACAAGGTATTTTCAAACACAAGCATTTCATTTTCTAGACGTGGAACAATGGGAGAGGTTGGAACAGGCTTCGGGCTAAGTTTAGTTAAGGAGTTTGTTAAAAAACTAGGCGGCACACTCACCGTTGAAAGCGAAGTAGGGAAGGGAAGTAAATTTTGTATAGTATTGCCAAAAAAGTAACAGAAAATAATTCTTTTAACTGGAAATGAAATATATTTCCAGCTTGTTGTTTAAAGCAGAATACAATCTCAAATTAAAAAGGAAAAGAAATGCCAGATAAAAAAGCATCCGCACTTTGGAGTGGAGACCTTAAAAGTGGAAATGGAACAATGAATTTAGGTAGTGGAGCCTTTGAAGGTTCGTACACTTTTGCGTCTCGTTTTGAAGATGGAAAAGGCACTAACCCTGAAGAGCTAATAGCTGCTGCTCACGCAGGTTGCTATTCTATGGCTTTATCTAACGAATTGCATAAAGCTGGCCATAAGTCACAAAGTGTAAGCACAAAAGCAGTTATAACGCTTGAGCCAGTAGATGGTGCTCCAACAATTTCTACTATTAAACTTGTTGCAGAAGCTAACGTACCCGGCCTTGGATCAGAAGAGTTTCAAAAGATAGCTGCCGCTACTAAAGATGCTTGCCCTGTTTCAAGAGCTCTTAAGGCAGTTAAAATAGAATTAGATGCAAAATTAGTAAGCTGATTGAAATTAAAAGCCTCTTAAAGAGGCTTTTTTTTTGGAATTTTGTTGGGTATAAATAAATATTGCACCAGAAAAACTCACATAGGAACAGTAGAAAACTTCAATGCAATAAGGCAATATCTAATTCCATATTCAGTATTTCATTTGTTATCTTACCCCCCTTCAATTATCACTCAATTTTAGAGCGTATTAAATGAGCGACAAACCTCGCGAATATTGCGGAATTTTTGGCATCTTTGATCATCCCGAAGCATCTGTAGCAACTTACTACGGCCTTCACTCACTACAACACAGAGGGCAGGAATCTGCAGGAATAGTTTCCACCTATTTTGATGAAGAAAAAGGGCGGAATGTAATGCCCTCCTATAAGGATTTTGGGCTAGTACTTAGTGTATTTGACAAGCCTAAAATTCTCCATAAAATTTTAAAAGGACGCTCGGCAATTGGTCATAACCGATATTCAACTTCAGGTTCGTCCAAAAATCCAGCTAACATCCAGCCATTTCGGGTTCATTATCGCAACGGAAATTTAGCTATCGGGCATAATGGAAACCTTTCGAACGCTAAACAGATCAGAGATCGTTTTCGTAAAGAAGGGGTTTTATTTCAGAGTACTTCCGACACAGAACTCATTCTACATCTTATTTCACACAGTGAGCATCAAGACCAGATGAGCCAAATAATGGACGCGCTTCATCAAATTGAAGGTGCGTACTGTTTGGTAATTCTTACCGATGATAAGTTAATCGCAGTTCGTGACCCAAATGGTTTTAGGCCACTTGCGCTCGGTAAGTTAGATGGGAAGTTTTGCGTAGCTAGTGAAACCTGTGCTTTTGATATAAATGGAGCAGAATATATTCGCGACGTTAAACCGGGCGAAGTTATTGTAATAGATCAAGAGGCTAGCGATAAGGAAGAACCAAAGTCGTACTTTATTGAACCAAAAAAAGGAACGGGAACAAGCCAGTGTATTTTTGAATACGTGTACTTCTCTCGACCAGATAGTATCATTTTTGGTGAAATGGTTGACAAAGTTCGACGAAAACTGGGTAAAGCATTAGCTAAAGAACACCCAGTACACGAGATTGTTAAAAATTACGATGAGGACAAGAAGCCTGTAATTATTTCTGTACCAGATTCTAGTAACTCAGCGGCTATTGGCTATGCGAGCGAGAATCAGAAAAAAGGATTTGAATGCAAATACGATATTGGTTTGATAAGAAACCATTATGTGGGTAGAACATTTATTTCACCAGGTCAGAAATCAAGAGAACAGAAAGTAAGAACTAAATTTAATCCTGTTCGTGGAGTAATTGAAGGGCGTGCTGTAATTATTGTGGATGATTCCATTGTTCGTGGTACAACTTCACGATATTTGGTTGATATGATTCGCTCTTGTAACCCTACTGAAATTCATTTTCTAGTTAGTTCTCCACCCATTATTAGCCCATGTTATTATGGAATGGACTTTCCCAATCCAGATGAATTAATTGCTAATAAATACGATCGAGATATTAAGAGAATAGCAGAGGAAATCGGGGTAGATAGTTTAAGGTATTTATCCGCAGATGGACTAGTAAGCGCTGTAAAAGAGGCGAACCCTTCTGAAAATGATTATTGTACGGCATGTTTCACAGGCAAATATCCAGTTCCAGTTAATTTTGGAGTAGAAAAAGAAGATAATGAGCTTGTTTAACGGAAAAGCAGCATTTGTAACTAGTGCTACAAAACTTGAAGAATGTCCGGAGCCAATATTACCAGAAGTATGTTTTGCTGGGCGTTCAAATGTGGGAAAATCGTCTTTAATTAACGCGATTGTAAATAGGAAGAATATTGCGCGTACGTCTAATGTGCCAGGCAAGACGCAACAAATGAATTATTACCAACTTGGATCCGATTTCTTTTTTGTAGATTTACCAGGTTATGGATACGCTAAAGTGCCTCACAGAGAGCGAGAGCGTTGGGGCCGAACCATTAGGGAGTACTTGTTAAACCGTGATACTTTACGTCTCATTATTCACGTAGTAGATGCTCGACATAAACCAACTACGCTAGACCAAGACTTTATCTATTGGATGGCCTCCAATGAGATGCGATTCTGCATTCTACTTTCGAAAGCAGATAAGCTTTCAAATAACAAAGTAGCTCAGTCTAAAAGTGAAGTAAAAAAGATATTAGCAGAAATGAATATTGAAGCCCCGATTTTGGCATACTCTGCAGAATCTCGAAAAGGAATTGAAGAAGTACAGAATATTATTACTGAATTTATAAAAGAATAACTCACACAAACTCACTCATTAACTCAAATCATGTCATTTAAAATTTTATTGTTAGATGGTGTTGACCCTATTTGTGCCAGCATCTTTAAAGAAAGAGGAATACAAGCGGATCAACCAGGTAAACTTACCGAAGAAGAGTTGATAGGTATAATTGGAGAGTATGATGGAATGGTTGTTCGAAGTGCAACAACTGTTACAGCAGCTTTACTAGAACATGCGAAAAACATGAAAGTTGTTGGCCGCGCAGGTGTAGGTGTAGATAACATCGACATTAAAGCGGCAACATCAAAAGGTGTGCTTGTAATGAACACGCCCGATGGAAATACTATTTCTACTGCAGAGCATACTTGTGGTATGATTTTATCGATGGCTCGTAATATTCCAGAAGCCGTTGCTACTGTTAAAGGTGGTGGTTGGGATCGCAAAAAGTACATGGGAACGGAAGTTCATGGTAAAACTCTTGGTATCGTAGGTTTAGGTAAAATTGGTACAGAGCTAGCTAAAAGGATGATAGCATTTGGGATGGATGTAATCGCATTTGATCCATTTTCGACCCAAGAGCACGCTCAAGAAATTGGCGTAAAACTAGTTGATTTAGACGAAGTTCTTGCGAACGCAGATTTCTTATCAGTTCATACTCCACTTACCGAAAAAACAAAAGGTCTTGTTTCCTTAAAGAATGCTGCAAAGCTTAAAAAAGGAATTCGCTTAGTAAACTGTGCACGTGGTGGCATTTATGAAGAAGCCGATTTACTTCAATTAATTGAAGATGGAATTGTAGGCGGCGTAGCCCTTGATGTTTACACACAAGAACCTCCAAGTGAAGAACTTTATAAAACTCTTAGCCATCCTCATATTATTTGTACACCACATCTTGGCGCATCTACTGAAGAAGCTCAAGAAAAAGTGGCTGAGCAGATTGCGGCACAAATGTCTGATGCACTTGAGCAAAAGAATTATAAAGGTAGCTTAAACGGTAAATCTATTGCGTTAATCACCAATAAAGAAGTTCAGCCATATCTTGAACTTGCAGAAAAATTGGGAGTTGCTTCTGTGCAATTAGCTTCAGAACATACGCAGAGCTTAGAATTTGAATACAGCGGCGATTGTATCAAATATGCAGATGTATTAACAGACGGTATCCTTAAAGGAATGTTGTCTCAGTATGTAGACGAGGCAGTTAATTTAATTAATGCTCGTGTTTATGCAGATGCACGCGGTATCGATATCCGTGAAGTAACCAATAACAAAACTAAAACTTACAAAGATCTTATTACTATCCGTTTTTCAAAAGGTGCGGAATATAATAGTATCTCAGCTGTAATTTTTGGTGATGGTGATTACCGTATTGTTGAAATCGATACCTATGCAATTGAACTTCGGTTAGAAGGTGACATCATTCTGTATAAGAATGTTGATAAGCCAGGTATGCTAGCTTCTGTAAGTGGTGCTCTCGCTAAACAAGACATCAACATCGCAGCGTTAAGTTTAGGACGCTCTGAAAAGGGATCTCTTGCAATTACTGCAGTTTCAGTTGATAAGAAATTGGAAGCAAACGAGAAAGAAGCCATCGAAGCTTTAGATGGTATTAAAAGCACGCGTTATATCAGCTTTTCATAATAAAATTAGTTTAGTCGAATGCTCCGTTTTGGTAGCGTTCGGCTAAATTTTTTTCATTTATGCGCTTATACTTGGCAATTAATTGCGCATCTTTTGATGCTACTGTTACCTCTCTTTTGCCAGCTGTACCAGGTACACGCGCAATTTTCCAACCTGCTAATGCCATCGCCCCCCTAGCTTTTGATGCAGAAGAATAAGTACTAAGAACAGCGGTTTCAGAAGATAATCGATTAAGTTTAGCGAAAGTTTCGGGTGTCCAGAGTTCAGGGTTTGCACTGAGAGAAAAAGGATCGTGGAATATGAAATCAACGTTTAATGGAGCAGGTTCGAACTCTTCAAACAAGCCTACAAAAAGGTGAAGCTTAATCGGAAGGTGATTGAAAGGTTGAATGATGTTTAAACCAGGTTTTAAGTCACTAAAAATAAAAGAAAGACAAGGTGCTAATGCCGGATTTTGTAATATGTTTGCATAATTTAGATCTGCACAAGCTTGTTTGCTAATAGGAGAGGACTCAACACTATAATAGTCTTTCGATTCTTTTGAACCTGATAATAAGTAATAGTGTAACGCTAAGATAAAGTTAAGGCCAGTTCCAAAACCAACCTCAAATATTTTAATAGGCTTTTGATTTATTAGTGAGCTATAAGCTCCAGAAGCTTCAAAATAAACATATTGGCTTTCTGTAACAGCACCACCAAAATTATGATAAAACTGCTTCGCTGTGTTAGAGTAAAGTGTGGAAGAGCCATCTTTAGATAAATGATGCTCTGGTTGTTTAGCCATTCTTTTTAACAACTATAGTTCCAAAGTTAGACTTAGCGTGAATTTCAGTTCCTCCAGTACCAATTGTCCCATTAACTGAGTTCTTAGTCTTATCACCTCTAAATTTTAAATCTTTCCCTAGTTCAACAGTTGTTGCTTTTAGGATGAGATCCGCATTAGATGAAGAAGGGAGTTCAATAAGAATGGTGCCAGCGCCTGTTTTGGCACTTATGTCTTTAAATGAACTAACTAAACTAAGTTCTATATTTCCACCTCCGGTTTCTGCGCTTAAAGGACCCGTTACTTTTAGAGCTTCAATATTTCCTCCAGATGTTCGCATTAAAAGTTCGCCATTAAATTGGTCTGCTTTTAAATGTCCTCCTAGAGACTCAATAATAAAATCACCCGTTGAGTTTCGTAATTCTATATGTCCGCCTTCAGTAGTTGCTTTTACATCTCCATCTAAGTCAACTAAAGAAATATGACCGCCTAGCGTTTTATATACTTGATCGCCACTAATATTGGTTGCTTTTATGTGCCCAGCTTTTGTGACGCTATATATTTCCATGCGTTTTGGAACCGTAAGTACTGCTTGTAAATCAAAATTGCTTTCGAAATCTCCTTTGTCAGTTTCAAGTGTGAAAACAGCAGCATCCTCATCAATATTGGTTCTTGTTGAGATAATGGAAGAGATTTCATTTGCGGATGCAATTTGGCCTGATGCCTGAACGGTTAAACTTGCTTCTGAATCGTCTGAGCCAACAATTGTAATTGAACCAAAAGGAATACTAATGGTTGTTTTAGTAAGTTTGGAAGCATCAAAGTTCTTAACGTAAGCATACACACCTGGTGAAACTGCTTCCCACTCGCCTTGTTTAACGTCATATTTCCGATTAACAACAATTACTCCATCTTTAACATCAATATTTAAATCTGCGCTATCAATATTAAACTCTGCGATGGCAGAATTGATTTCTTTTAGAAACTCCTTTTGCACTTCTTGTGGCATAAAATGTGCCAATTTCTCTAACGATTTGAGACTTTCTAAGCTTTTAAGTTCGGCAATTTTCTGAAGTTCTTCTGCATTCTCTAAATGCTTAAAATCAATAATATGTACGCTAGGAGGGTGTGGAGGGCGGGGTGGTGCAGGAGCCGCCGTAGAGTGAACCTCATGATTATCTTCCTGCCTATTGGAAGTAACATAAATTGCTACTACAAAAAGTAGTATACCGACAAAGACAATTTCCCAGGAAATTTTGCGCATAATAGATGTTTTTAGAGACTAACAGTGTGCTACTACGGAACGTATAAAGTTAAGTTACACAATAGAATAATTAGCTGTATTTTCTACTAAAGACAAGCTCTAAAAAATAATTATGAGTATTACTTCAAAAATTCAAGAACTCTCTAAAACGTATTTTAGTGAGATGGTAGAAACCCGCCGCTATTTACATCAACACCCTGAGGTGAGTTATAAAGAATATGAAACCACCAAGTTTATAAAATCGGAACTTGATAAGTTGGGGATTGATTATGAAAGTCCTTTAGAAACAGGGTGTGTAGGTATTCTGAAAGGAGATATTGAGTCGAAAAAAGTGATTGCTTTACGTGCAGATATTGATGCATTAGCAATGGATGAAGTAGGTGATTTTAAGAAAGATTATTGGTCCCAAAATAAAGGAGCAGCACATTGCTGTGGTCATGATGCACATACAGCAAACCTATTAGGTGTAGCCAAAATATTAAGCCAATTGAAAGACAAAATAGAAGGAACGGTATTACTAATATTTCAGCCAGGGGAGGAAAAGTTGCCTGGTGGTGGGAACCTATTATGCCAAACTGGTTTTCTACAAGAAAGGCAAGTAACAGCTGTATATGGATTGCATACGTCACCTACCCATAAGCCAGGTACAGTGGCAACAAAGGTGGGGCCACTTATGGGAAGCCCTGACGAGTTTGAAGTTGAGATATTTGGGAAAGGTGGGCATGCAGCTCGAGCTCACGAGGCTATTGATCCAATAGTTCTTACAGCTCAATTTATTAATGCAGCACAGACCATTGTGAGTAGAAGTGTTGACCCAACGGAGCCTGCCGTAGTTACCATTGGTAGAGTTGAAGGTGGCTCTGCACATAATATAATACCCGAAAGTGTGAAGCTTTGGGGAACCGTTCGAACACTTTCTAAAGAAACAGCAGATTTAATCGAACAACGACTAGAAGCAATTTTAAAAGGTATTACAGATGGAGCCGGAGGTTCGTATAAATTTCATTACAACAAAGGTTATCCTGCTGTTATCAATACCGAGATAGAAGCGCAAAAAGTTATTGAAAACACTAAAATGCTATTTGGTGAAGAAGCTGCTATCGAAATGGAGCGCCCAATTATGGCGGGAGAAGATTTCTCGTTTTACCAACAATATTTTCCAGGAGCTTTCTTTTTTGTTGGAAGTGGTAGCGAAGACTCTGATTCTACCTACGTATGGCATCATCCAAAATACAATGTAGACGATAGGTTTTTTGAAACAGCAGCTCCATTAATGGCATCACTTATATTTGAGGAAATATAGACTATAAATTCTGATGTTCTACGATCTCTTATTGGTAAGTAGAAAAAGGGTTATATCGAAGATTAAATCTCACTTATTAACTTAGATAAGTAATTATGGCTAATTATTCTTTTTGGGAAGATGCATTACATTCAAAAAAATATGATTTAATAGTAGTTGGCGGTGGAATTACGGGACAATCAACAGCGTATTTTTATAAAAAAGAATTTCCTAAAGCCGAAGTACTTGTTATAGATAGAGGGACTTTCCCGATAGGAGCAAGCACAAGAAACGCTGGATTCGCATGTATTGGAACCATTGGCGAACACCTTGCTGATTTAGAAATCGAAGATGAAATCGCTGTAAAAAATCGTATCAAATCTCGATATAATGGGTTATTACTACTAAGAGAAATTCTCGGCGATGATGCCATAGACTACAAACATTGTGGTGGCTGGGAGTTTTTTGATAAGAAGGGAGAGTTTGAAAAATGTAGTGACGAAGTAAATCAATTTAACGCGTGGATGGAGGAATTACTCGGTGAGAAGGAAATGTATACGGTAGGAGAATACCAAGGATACCCTGCAATATTTAATAGAGTAGAAGGAATGCTTCATCCTGGGAAAATGATGCAGCGATTAAACCAGATGAATGTTAATGCTGGAGTGGAGTTTAGGTGGAATTCGCTAGTTAAGCATGCTGATACAAACTCTGGGCATGTATTTTTAGAAGAAGGAAGCTCGTTTAGCGCAAATAAAATAGTGATAGCCACCAATGCTTTTTCAGGGACGCTTGTGCCTGATCACATCATTAGACCAGGACGAGGTTACGTTTTTGTTACGAAACCTCTCAAGAGTATGAAATGGAAAGGGACCTTTCATTACAATAAAGGTTACGTGTATTTTAGAAATTTGGGAGAAGATCGGATGCTTATTGGTGGGGGCAGAAACGTTGATATTAGTGCCGAAGAGACTACCCAATTTGGAATAAATCAATCCATAAAAAACTACTTAATTGAGTTCACAAACTCAGTAATAAAACTACCTATTAGTTGGGAGATAGAGAGAGAATGGTCTGGGATTATGGGTTTTACAGAAACAAAATCACCACACCTTACTAAAGTTGGAGAATGCGGATTATTAGTTGCCGGACTAAGTGGTATGGGGGTAGCCTTAGGTATGCAACTTGGGAAAACCGCCGCTAAAAAAGTAACAACTTTCTAAGATTTTGATTGAGATATGAACTCTTTATAGAGTTCAATAAACTCACTCAATATCATAGCTGTTGCACCCCATAGCGGTACTCTATGTAAATCCCAAAAAGGGACGTTGTATTGAATATTTCGCAGGTTCCACTCTTCACGAATATGATTTTTCTGTTCAATTAAATCGGATAGCGGAATCGTAAAAATTTCTTCTACTTCATTTGGGTTTGGAACGAATTTTTGCTCTTGTTCAATAAAACCTACAACAGGAACTACCATATTTCCAGAATGATTGATATAGAGAGGTGTTAAAACTCCCACAACATTTACAGAGTCCTCTACAAGACCGATTTCTTCTCTAGCCTCACGCAATGCTGTGGTTTCAATGCTTTCATCACCTTCTTTACCTCCGCCAGGAAAGCTAATCTGTCCGCCATGTTTGATGCCCTCGGTTCTAAGCGTAAAAACTACTTCCATTTGTCCATTCCAAGCAATGATAGGAACCAGGACACTACTATTTCTGAAATCGCTGGTTTGCGGAGCGTAATTTAGCTTCGATGTAGGACTTTTGGAAGGAAGCGGCTGCATTATATTTTGAGCCTCTTTACCAGGTAATGGATGTTTTAGGCGAAGCTCAAGAAATTCTTTAAAATCGTTCATTAAAAGAGATAAATGTGTTTCTAAAAGCTAATTATATAGGAAATCGTTCTCCGTGTAAAAGGAATGTACAAAGCCTTTAACAGAATTTACAACGAGATAATTGAGAAAGTAAATGTGCTAGAAGATACAAAGCTCACCATTTTAGAGATGAGCTTTGTATTTATTGAAAGCGACTAAATAGTTTTTTCTTCAGTCTCATACATATCTATAGGTATACATGAGCAAATTAGATTTCGGTCGCCAAAGGCGTCATCAACACGAGATACGCTTGGCCAAAACTTATTAAAACGAAGGCGATCGAGAGGGAAAACTGCTTTTTCTCTCGAATACGGACGGTCCCAATTCGCATCCATCACAACACGCATTGTGTGAGGTGCGTTTTTAAGAACATTTTCTTCCTTGTTAGCTTTTCCTTCTTCAATTTCTCGGATTTCATTTCTGATTCCAATCATTGCATCGCAAAAGCGATCTAACTCTTCTTTGGTTTCGCTTTCTGTAGGTTCAATCATCAATGTTCCAGATACTGGAAAGCTCATTGTTGGAGCATGGAATCCATAATCCATAAGCCGCTTAGCAACATCTACGGCTTCAATACCAGCCGATTGTTTAAATGGGCGTAAGTCAGCGATAAACTCATGAGCTGATCGCCCACTTTTACCTGTAAATAGAATTGGGTAGTGCTCTTTTAAGCGATCTTTAAGATAATTGGCGTTCAAAATAGCATGACGCGTAGCATTTGTTAACCCTTCAACACCCATCATTCGGATGTAAGCATAAGAAATAACCAAGATACTAGCGGAGCCATATGGAGCTGCAGAAATTGCTGATATTCCCTGCTCACCACCCGTTTTTACAACTACGTGATTTGATAAAAAGGGAGCAAGATGACTTGCAACACCAATTGGACCCATTCCAGGTCCGCCACCGCCGTGAGGTATACAAAAGGTTTTATGTAAGTTTAAATGGCAAACATCTGCTCCGATTTCACCTGGGCTTGTTAAGCCAACTTGAGCATTCATATTGGCGCCATCCATATAAACTTGGCCACCATGTTCATGAATGATTTGGCAAAAATCCTTTACTCTATGTTCAAAAACACCATGTGTTGATGGATAAGTTATCATCAATGCAGAAAGTCGTTCACTATATTTTTCAGCTTTGGCAGCTAGATCGTCGCTGTCAATATTACCGTGTTTATCACAAGCAACTACCACAACTTCCATCCCAGCCATCACTGCACTCGCTGGATTAGTTCCATGGGCTGAAGATGGAATAAGCACGATGTTTCTATGAGAATCGCCACGGCTTACATGATAAGCTCTGATGGTCATTAAACCAGCGTATTCGCCCTGAGCACCAGAGTTGGGCTGAAGTGAAATAGCATCGAAGCCAGTAATTTCACAAAGCCAATCATTTAACTCCTCAAAAAGCTGAGTATAACCTGCAGCTTGTTCTTTGGGTACAAATGGATGAATTTGGGCAAACTCCGGCCATGTTATAGGTATCATTTCAGCGGTAGCATTCAATTTCATGGTGCAAGACCCTAACGAAATCATAGAATGAACAAGAGATAAATCTTTATTCTCGAGCTGCTTCATGTACCGAAGCATTTCATGCTCTGTTTGATACAAATGGAAAACAGGGTGTTCAAGAAAAGTAGAAGTCCTTGTTAACTCGGCAGGAAATTCGACGTTTATATTATCAGCAGTTTTAAATACATCGAAGTTACTTTCTTTGCCCAAAGCGTTAGCGAAAATTGATAGGACTAGCGCCACATCTTCCAACTCTTTTACTTCATCAAATGAAATCCCAATTCGTCCATCATCAAAGTAGCGGAAATTAACTTCATGTGATTCAGCTAAGGGTTTAATGCTAGCTTCATCTGCGAATACAGTAATAGTATCAAAGAAGTTTTGAGAAATAACTTTAACACCTAATTTATCTAAGCCTTGTTTCGCAAGTTTCGTTAATCCATGAATTTTTGAAGCAATTTGAGTTAACCCTTTTGGGCCATGATAAACGCCATACATACCAGCCATTACAGCAAGTAATACTTGGGCAGTACATATATTGGAAGTCGCCTTCTCTCTACGAATATGTTGCTCTCTGGTTTGTAGAGCCATTCTATATGCAGATCTGCCTTCTGCATCTTGGGTTACACCAATAATTCGTCCAGGAATTTGGCGCTTAAACTCTTCTTTTGTTGCAAAATAAGCGGCATGTGGTCCACCATATCCCATTGGGATACCAAAGCGTTGAGTAGTTCCAACTACAACATCAGCTCCCATCTCGCCAGGGGGAGTTAACAAAGTCAGACTGAGTAAATCTGCAGCAACTACAACATGAACGCCATTCTCATGAGCAGTCCTAATCAATTTAGTATAATCTTCGACTGAACCATCAGTAGCTGGATACTGTAATAAAACGCCGTAAAGTTCAGGATTAGTTAGATCAACTTCGTGGTGATTACCAATAACAACATTTACGCCAATAGGCTCTGCTCGTGTTTGAAGAATATCAATTGTTTGAGGATGACATAAATTGCTTGCAAAAAAAGTATTCGCTTCTTTTCTCTTTGCGCCTTTGCGTTGGCCCAGCAACATGCTCATTGCCTCAGCAGCGGCAGTACCTTCATCTAGTAAAGATGCATTTGCGATTTCCATTCCTGATAAATCACTTACCAAAGTTTGAAAGTTGATAAGGGCTTCTAAACGACCTTGCGCAATTTCCGCTTGATAAGGAGTATATGCTGTGTACCAAGCTGGATTTTCTAAAATATTACGTTTAATTACATTTGGGACATGAGTGCCATAATAACCCATGCCAATAAAGGATTTAAAAATTTTATTTTTGGAAGCTGTTATCTGAAAATCTGCAAGAAAATCACCTTCACTAAGTGCCTTAGGTAGGTTTAATGGGCTATTTAGGCGAATGTCTTGTGGGATTGTTTCATCAATCAGCTGCTCTAAATCTTTAGCCTTAATAACATCGAGCATTTCGTTAACTGCAGAGGCATCGTTTCCATTATGGCGGTGAGCGAAAACTTCTTTTCCAAAATTGATATTCATCAAAATTTAATCCTAAAGGTTAGTATGTATATCTGGTTAGGTGAGCACTTAAGCGAATGGAAAAAGCGCTTTTAGAATCTTAAAAATATAATTGTCAAAATAGTGAAAATAGAATTTAAATAAGCGTAAAATCGTGTTTCAAAAATTCTGTTTCTGAATATTTTTCGCTTTATTGAAGGGTTATAACAAGTAGGGTGAAATTAATAGATATTTTTCTAAATCACCTTACTCGGAATTGAGGACAGAAAGCGATTACAACTTATAATTATGAACAATAGAATAGACTGTTATAACCTATTGTTGAGGTATGAATTATGTATAAACCAAAAAACCAACTACTATGAAAACAAAGAATAAAAACTCAATATTAACCATTTTAGCCTTGTTTGGGATGCTGTTTGTAAGCTCAGAAGTATTTGCTCAGGAGCTAAAAATTGTTGTTTCACCAAATCCAATTAATCTAAATGTTGGTGATGAGCTACAAATTAAAGCATCAGTAGTTGATGCGAATGGAAAAGCCCTGCCCGACACAGTTATGTTTTTTACACGTGCGAGAAAAGCTCTTTCCGTGACAAGAGAAGGTATGATTAAGGCTGTTAAACCAGGCGTATATAGTGTAACAGCAATGAATGTTGCAGCGCGTGAAGATCGTATCCGTACAAATTTTGAAGTAAATGTGGCTTTCCCACCTATCGCAAAAGTTGAAATAAAAAGCGTGCCAAATAATATTTACTCCAAATCTACTTCAGAGTTAGAAATTGTTGTAACAGATGAAGCAGGCCTAATAAGAGAAAATCCTGATGTAAAATATACTAGCTCAAATAACGATGTAGTTACTTTTGCACACGGGAAACTGATGACTAAAAAACCTGGTAAATTTACTATTACCGCACAATCAGGAAATAAGAAAGCAACCTTTAAAGGGGAAGTAAAAGAGAATCCTGCTGCAAATATTGAAATTACTAATAAGAAAACTGTTGTTCGAACAGGTGATGTGATCAATTTTGATGCTAAAGTTACAGACCGCAAAGGCACTGAGCTTTCTGATGTGCCTTTGGTGTATTCATTTATCGCACAGCCTGATGACGCTCTTGGTAATGCTGCTCCTGGGCAGGTATCGCAAAACGGGAAATTTGTAGCTAACAAACCAGGCTTATATACGCTAATGGTAAAAGCTGGTGGAGTGTTTACAGAACAAATTGTTCGCGTAGAGCCAAGAAATGTAGAGAAAGATGTTGAGTTAGTTGGTCGTGGCCCTGTATTAGATATTCATACTTCTGACCTTTGGATTTGGGAAGGTGTTGACGGTCGTGATTACGCTGTAACTGGAACATGGGGAGCTAATGGAGATGCATATTTCTGGGACGTAACCGATCCATCAAATATTGTAAGTATTGATACCGTTCATGTTGACGCTAGAACAGTAAATGATGTGAAAGTGTCAGAAGATGGAAGAGTTGCTGTTTTAACTCGCGAAGGCGCATCAAATCGTAAGAACGGGATTGTACTTTTGGACGTTTCTGATCCACGAAATGTAACAGTATTGTCTGAGCATAGTGAAGGTTTAACTGGTGGTGTTCATAATGCATTCATCTACGAAGATCACGTATATGCAGTGAATAATGGCCGCCGATATGATATTATTAATATCGAAGATCCAAAAAACCCAAAGACAGTTAGTCGTTTCGAGCTTGAAACTGAAGGACATTCTATTCATGATGTTTGGATTGAAGATGGTATCGCGTATTCATCTAACTGGAGTGATGGAGTTGTTGCAGTAGATATCGGAAGTAACACTTCTGCAGATATGCCGGGCGCTGGTGGTTCACCAGAAAACCCAGTACAACTTGGTAGCTACTCTTACCCAAGTGGTTGGAATCATGCAGCGTTCCCATTCAAAAGTAAATCTACAGGCGACTTCTATATTGCAGCTGGTGATGAGTCTTTCCCATTCGGCTTACCTTCTAGAACAAACCCTGTTGGTGCACGTGGTTGGATTCACTTTATAAAGTTTGATGGTTGGGATTCTCCTGATGAAGTAGCTCGATACCAAGTTCCTGAAGCTGGAACACATAACTTTTGGATTGTCGATGACCTTCTATTTGTAGCATACTATAATGCTGGTGTTAGAATTGTAGATATCTCTGGCGAATTGATGGGTAATTTATACGATCAAGGTAGAGAAATTGCTAGATTCGAGCCAAACGATCCTGATGCAATCGTTCCAAATGCGCCATTTACTTGGGGTCCTCAACCGTACAAAGGTCATATCTTTATCTCGGATTGGAACTCAGGTCTTTGGGCAATCAAGTTAGTTGATAAACCAGTAACTGGAACTAATTAAAATTATATAGAATAATGAAGAAGCTCTTCACACTAATATTACTATTCATCATTCCGGTTGTTGCAAAATCACAAGACTATTACGTCTATGTAACTGCCGAATCTGATGATCAAATCCATCTCATTCACTTCAATGCCCAAACGGGCATTGGTGAGTTGGCGAAAACCATCGAAGTTGGCCGTTATCCAGCTGAGAATGAAGGTCCACATGGGATAAATGTTTCTCCTGACGGTAAGTACGTGTATGTGTCAATTGCACATGGAATCCCTTACGGGTTTCTACAAAAAATTGACGCAAAAACGGGAGAACTTATCGCAGAAACAACTCTTGGGATGTTTCCTGCTAGTATGGAAGTTTCTTCAATAACCGGTTTCTTGTACATCGTTAATTTTAACCTACACGGTGATATGGAGCCAAGTACTGTATCTGTTGTAGACCCTGAATTAATGGAGACAATTACAGAAGTTCCAACGGGTATAATGCCACATGGCTCTCGGATTAGTTCTGATGGTAAATGGCAATATCATGTTTCTATGATGACCGATGAGCTTATTGAAATAAACACGGTTACAATGGAAGTGCAACGGAGGCTAAATTTGGTTGAAGGCGCTGCTGATAAACCAAAGATGGCTGATCATTCTGGGCATGATATGTCTGGTATGAATCATGAGATGTCTGAAGGTATGGCAATGCATGAAACCATTGTAAAACCAACATGGGCAGATCCACATCCAAGTAAACCTATTGTTTACATTGCTGGTAATGGCTCAGATGAAATTCTTGAAGTCAATACCAACTCTTGGGCTATAACCAAGCGGTTTAAATCTGGTAAAGCTCCTTATAACTTAGAAGTTTCTCCTGATGGCAAACTATTAGTAGTGAGCTATAAAGGTGAAGCGAAAAGTGGAGTATGGAACTTAGAAACTGGTAAAGAACTCGCAAGAATTGATAATAGCCGTAGAATAACACACGGCGTAGCTATTTCAAACGATAGTAAATTTGCGTTTATGTCGGTTGAAGGTGTTGCAGGCGAACCTGGTTCTGTTGATATAATAGACCTAGAAAGCTTAAAGCGAGTTGCTGTTGTTGAAACAGGAAAACAAGCGGGAGGAATTATCTTCTGGAAACAGAACTAATAATTTCTAAGCAATGACAAAATATGAGTGGCTCGGTTTCCTTTTTTTTCTAGGTTCCGAGCCATTTTTTCGTCCACAGGAATAAGTTCGTAACCCAACTTTGATGCCATGCTTCTAATTACAGGTTCTAATCTGTCATTATCGGTATTGAAACGAACAAAAGCAGAATCAATACGTAAATCTATTTTTTTAATAGATCGACCTAGCATATCGGCACAACGTTCTACATCTTCTATAGTGTAGCTTAGCTCTTTAGCAATAACTTTCGGTTTAAATTGCTTATTAGTAACACTTACGGATGTAATCTGATTGGTTTTAGCATCAGCCTGTAGCCATTCTAAGCTGTGCTCTAATTCAATAATAGAATATTCTAAATAGGCAGGGAAATTACTTTCAATAGAAAATTCAAAGTCTGCAGCCCAAACAGCACTTACTTGTGCCATATCAATATCAAACCATACCGAATGGGGCTCAATAGAAAAAACAAGTTCATCATTTACTCGCCTTTTATTAAGCTTAGAAAGTAAAACATCTCCTAATTGAACATCGTCTAGAATATCTTCATTACTAATAACAATCTGAAGTCTTGGTTGATCTTCTTCTGGAGTAAGAAAATCAGGAGCCTTGTTAATTAGGTTTGTCTTAATTTGCTTAATATTAATAAGTATCCTTACGGAACCTTCCCTCAGTGGTTTTTCAAAAACTTCCAATAGCTCACTCATTAATCTATAATCTATAACTACTTAACTATCTAACGCCAGCAAGTTAACGCAAATAAAACAATAGTTTTATAAACAAACATTTTATAATAATATTATAAATGTTTAGCCTTGGCTAATTTTTTATTAAGTTTGCCATAATTAAAAGTAATATAGAGATAATATGTTTCTACCAACTTGGTTTTATGATTTGGGTCCAATTACACAAGCTTTGAGCGGTGGGTTATTCACGTGGGGAGTTACAGCCTTAGGTGCAGCTCTTGTATTTTTTACTAAAAAGGTGAACTACACTTTACTTGATAGTATGATGGGATTTGCGGCAGGTGTTATGATTGCTGCTAGTGTGTGGTCGCTTCTAATACCCTCTATTGATATGGCTGAAGCACAAGGAGTATTATCTTGGTTTCCGGCAGTGATTGGATTTCTAGGAGGTGGATTATTTTTACGAGTATGCGATCACTTTTTACCCCACTTACATCCAGGCTTGTCAAAAGCTGAAGGGGTTCCAACTAGCTGGCGACGTTCTACGCTGTTAGTTTTAGCTATCACTTTACATAATATACCAGAAGGATTGGCGGTTGGTGTTTTATTTGGAGCAGCGGCGTCTGGTGTTGATCCTACTGGTACAACGTCCGTTGCAGCAGCCATTGCCTTAGCTATTGGGATTGGAATCCAGAATTTCCCAGAAGGCTTAGCTGTATCAATGCCATTGAGAAGGGAAGGAATGAGTCGAAGAAAAAGTTTTTGGTATGGTCAATTGTCGGGTATTGTTGAACCAGTATCGGCTGTGATTGGTGCTGCGGCAGTAATTTTTATCCAACCTATGCTTCCTTACGCTTTGGCCTTTGCAGCGGGTGCTATGATATACGTAGTTGTTGAAGAACTTATACCTGAAAGCCAACAGCATGGAAATACTGATATTGCAACTCTAGGTACGATGGTCGGTTTTGCGGTGATGATGGTTCTAGATGTAGCACTTGGGTAAGCCAACTTTTCAAATGGCTGAATCATAAGGATTCCAAGAGAAGCTTTTAACTAAATGGATTGGATTGTCGAGTAGCAGCTAGAGCGCACTAAGCCTTGTTAAGTATCCAGCCTAATGTGGTTTGAATGTCTTCGAAATCAAAATCTTTAGCTTTAAAAGGAATACCCTTTGCCCCTGATGCTGCCGTTACAGTAATACTCGCAAGGTCTTTACGAGCTTGAAATGGATTAATCTGTCGATCTACAACTTGCACTCTATTCCTTTTTATAAAAGCAGTTACCCGAGCAAGGGTTCTATAGCGTAAAGTTATCAATCCATTCTCGGTTGAAATTCCAGTATCTCTATACTGAAGCCAGCCTAAGTAAGTTAATAGAGGTGAGAGGAGTACAATACCCCAACCGTAGTCAAAAGCATACCAAGAAAACGGAAGGGCTAGAATTAATAAGTAATTTGGTCGCCGTAAGAATTTAACGAGTGCACGCTTTGGTGGCTTTATATCCAATTCATTATGATGATATTCAATCAAAAAGCGTTCAAAGAACATATTAATATCTTTTTTAGAGATATAAGGAACGAGCATTATTGACTTTTCATTTTCTTTTACCTCAAACCCAGCACTCTCAACATAAAGCATTCCATAACCTAGGGGTTGACGAATAATTCCTTCTACAAATCGAATTGCCTGGATACGATTAAAAGGAATTGTGATGTGTTTTTTTTCAATTAAACCTGAAGTAAGAATTAACTCTTTATCTGTTTTTTCAACTTTGAAATCGGAATATTTAAATAACACTCCAAGAAATGAGAGTGTCCAAGAAATCACTAGTATTAATACAACAATTCCAATAATAAGTGTAACGTTATTTAGGCCAGGTAGGTGATTTAATAGATAGTCTAGGTTTTCTTCGTTAATGAAGGAGTCGAGTTGGCCAGAAATTGCTCCAAGGATGGAAGCGATAAGCCCAAAGTTTCCTGATGTAAAACCAGCCATCATTAAATCTTTTTTCGATATCTGCCAAGAATCGAGGACGGCATTGTTATCTAAATTCGGGTCGATCTGCTCATCTGTAATTACCGTTTCTGAAATTGTCGAATTTGTAGGTGTTCGCAATTCGCTAATTAAGTGGTTTGCTTCAGGCTTTGAGATTGCGTGTATAGTGGCACTTTCGGTCCCACTACCTGCAGTTTTAACTTCAACTTTTACCAAACCAAAAACGCGCTGTACAATTCCTTCGGTAACATCAATTACCTGAATTCGATCTTTAGAGAGGTACAGGTGTTTACGTACTAGTATTCCTTTCTGAATTTGAAGTTCATCGTCATTAATTCGGTAACGAAACCTCCACCAACTAAAGAAGCCTGTAGCCAAGCTTAACACAAAAGTGCTAAGGAATACATAGAAAAAAATACGGTTATCATCACCTCGTGTTCCCAAAAAGAAAAGCACAACAAACGTAATAAGATTCTTTCGTAGGAGAGTAAAGAGTTGGTCTACCGCTGCTGCTGGATGTTGCCGCTTAAACTCAGACATCTTCCCTTACTTTACGAACTAGCTGGGAGATTTTATTTCGAACTTCCATTGCCGTTTCATCATCAAGTGCAGGTATTTCATGTGTGGTTGCTGCGGTAGATACTTTAACGGATGACAGTCCCAACTTTCTATAAATGGGTCCTTGGCTTGTATCAACATGTTGAATTCTATTTATTGGAACAATGGTTCTTTTTTGGATGATAAAGCCTCGTTGTAAATCAATTTCATTCTCTGTAAGGTCGTATTTCCACCGTTTCCACCGCAAAGGAGGAAATACAAATACTGTGATTATATACAGGATTATAGCGGGAACAGTAGTTGAGATGATGAGGGCTAAACCAAATGACTCCATAATGGATACGAAAATCGCAAATGCAGGAGCGATGAACCAAATCAAACCATAAATGGAAGCGGTTATTTTCCACGCTTTGATGGCTTTTTTATTAATCCTTGTCTCTGGAGCTATATTCATTACAGTTTATTCTTCTGTGGGTTTAATAAAAGGAGCCGTTTCTTCCTTTACGGTAAACATAAGAACTAATCCTATTAGGAGCATAATTAGGATGGCGGACATTCCAATTCGTTGGCTTCCAAACTTGAGGGTGAAAAATCCTACTAGAAATGGACCAATAAAGGAAGTTACTTTACCAGATAAAGCGAGTAAGCCAAACATTTGGTTTGTTAACTCAGGAGGAGAAAGTCTACCCATAAATGAACGGCTTGCTGCTTGAATAGGGCCTACAAAAATTCCTAAGAATAATCCCCAAACTACAAACCAAAATATGCTTTTAACAATAATCAGTGCAATTAAAGGCAAAAGAAGGCCTATGATTGACGCTATGATAGTAAATTTACTGCCAGAAATATCATCGAGCCAAGCAAACGCAAAAGCACCAAGGCCAGCGGTAACATTAAGCCCAATTCCAAACATCAGAATTTGTTCTTCATCCATATCGAAAGTACCAGCGGCATAAACGCCTCCTAATGCAAAAATGGTTACAATTCCGTCGTTATAAAACATTCGTGCTATTAAAAATCGGACGATGTTTTTTAAGTGGCGAACATGTTTTATAGAATCTTTAATTTGAGCAAAACCGTTTTTAACAGACGAGGAGATTGATTTTTTTGTGGATGGTGTGTCTTTAGTCATAAAAAATAAAGGAAGACTAAATAACGCATACCAAATGGCAGTAAGAAGAAAGGTTGCGCGAACGGGCTCAGAGGAGGCTTTATCTAAACCGAGCCATAACCCGTCTGTTTGAATGAATGCGAACAAGGCAACGAGCAAGCAAGCAAGTCCACCAGCGTAGCCAAGACCCCAACCCCAACCGCTCCAGCGGCCAAGTTTGTCTGGAGGTACCAAATCGGGAAGCATAGCGCTGTAAAACATAAAGGCGAACTCTGCCCCAATGGTAGCTAAGAATCCCATAGAAAGCGCAAACCAAACAGAGTCGATACCAGGTTTAGCGTACCAAAGTAATGCACAGGCAATAATACAGATAACAGTAAAAGCTGCAATCCAAGGTTTTCTTCTACCCGCTTGATCGGCAATTGCCCCAAAAATTGGGGCACCAATGGCAATGACAATACCAGCTAAGCTTATCATATTCCCCCATTGAGCGGTGCCAATTTCTACATTAGCGGCAATGGCTTTAGTAAAGTAAGCTGCAAAAATAAAGGTTTGTATAATTACAAAATAAGAACTGTTTGCCCAATCATATAAAGCCCATGCAAAAAGCCCTTTAGAGGAAGGCTTGGTTACCCCGACATTGTTTTCTTTGGTCATCTTAATTTTTCGGTTTCTGTTATCCCAATATTGATGAATATCGGTTTAGAAATTGCAAATGCAAAACGCTATTTAGCAAGACACAGATTTTAATTCAGATAATTACCCTAGTATCTAAATAAAAATAGCCTGTATTCTTAATGTAGAATACAGGCTAAAGAAACTAGATGAACTTGGAAAGTGAAATTATTTCATCAGAAGCATTTTTTTAGCTAGTACTTGAGTTGCAGTGCTGAGCTTGTAAATGTAAACTCCACTTGCTAAACCAGAGGCATCAAATGTAACCATATGCGAACCCGCAGTTTTAACTCCGCTAAATACCGTCTCCACTTTACGTCCTAGCATATCAAAGACTTCTAACCTAACCTCGGTTTTGGCTGGTAATGCAAAACGGATATTGGTAGAAGGGTTAAACGGGTTTGGATAGTTTTGGTCTAGCGAAAGTACATTTGGTATGTCACTAGTAAGCTCGTCTTCGCTACTAGTTGCGCCTTGAAAAGTAACCGCTTTAAGGTCGTCAAAAACGATAAACCCTTTATTAGGTTGGCCAACGGTATAAGTTGCTTGGAAGCTGTCAAAGTAAACAGAGCCGTCAATAGTTCCATCACCATTAGCAAAGGCAACTACTTCGTCTTCACCAAGGTCCCAAGTAACTAATTTCCAGCCAATCCAATCAACGGTTGTCCATGCACTAGCTTCAAGCTCGTTATCGTTATCTCTAACCACGAAACGCATTTTATTACCATTTCCATCGCCGAATACATATGCTTGAAGTGTAAAGTCATCACTAAACTTAGGTGAAGATCTTTCTAAGTATTCACGAATTAGGTGGATGTCTTTAGCCGTTTCAAAACCGTAATTGAGACGCATTGCAGAGGTGCTACCAGAGAGTAAATTGGTTATATCACCAGTAGATTCAAAGCTTGTGAAGTCTGATAAATACCCAGTAGTACCTCCACTTTGAGTTGGTTCCCACCAGTTTGTTAATCCACTTTCAAAATCATAAATGTCCGTGATAAATTTATGTTCTAAATCTCCAGAAGTGAAATTAGCTCTGCGCTCTACTTCAGTAACATTACCTGTTATATCGGCAATACCAGGAGCTAGTACAGTAGTGAATGTAGTGTTTTTAGCTAGTGCTTGATTTGGGAAAAAAGTAATTACACTGCGTTCAAAGACATCATAAACTTTAACCGTTCCTGTAATGTTATCTAATCCAGTAGCTTCTAGGTGAATAGATTGATCGCTAATAGTACTATGATCTAATAATTCGTCAAAAGTAATATTAACTAAAGCAGTAGTTGTTAGGGTAGTCGTCTTAAATGGATCAATTCCGACCACTTTTGGTGCAACAATATCTGCAGGACCTGTTTTGAAATTAAAAGTAAAAGTACCACCTACTTCTCCGTCTTTGTCACCATCAAATTTAAGTGCACTTGGCGAATCATCGGTAGGAGATTCGTCAATAGTAATCGTGTAATTTGTTTCAAAATCTAGATTTGAAGTAGTGATTCCAACTCTCTTACTACCAGCCCAAGAAAATTCGATTTCGGCTTCAGGAGCAATAGAAATGGCACCTTCCACTGAAGCACGATTCATGTTTTTGTTGAAGTAAATATAAATGAATTCACCAGGATTATGAGTGGTATCACCTTCAGTGGGTGATGTAAAATCTACAGCTGGCAAAAGATTGTTACGGATAGACGCATTTAAGTACGTCATGTCAGTAGATTTAATGTCTACCTGAAGTGTATCTGAATCATAATCTGCACCACTAATGATTACTTCTGCAGGGCCAGGAGTTAAACCATCGATATAATAGAACCCATTTCTTAGTTGATCGGGGTCAGATGAGTATTGATTAAAAAGAGACTCAAACGTATCAGTTGTGTATGTTTTTCCTTGTACGGTGATAGTTGCACCATTTACAAAGAGTTCAGTATCAAGATCTTTAATTTCACCAGTTAAGATACCTTCCACAGGACGATCAACACCTAAGTACTCTAGAACCGACCAAAAAGCTGCACGTGCTTCTAATCGCTTATAATCAGCATTCATGTTTCGTTGCTGCTGATAAGGGTTGGGATGAAATCCACTTTCACTAAGCAAAGAGGCCATGTTTGTAGTTCTATTTACATAAAGGTATGGCCATTTATTTGTGGAATTTGCTGGAAATCCTTCATAAAAAGTTCGATCGGCATGGTTACCACGAGCAGTCATTTTAACAGCGGTAGTCAAGGTTGGAGAAAGAATGTCACCAAAGTCTTTACCGCCTTTAGGATTTTTCTCAACAGTAACACCACTAGATCTCCAACCACCATACATCGTAAGAGTACTATGTGCGGTGGTACTTCCTGCATCACTGTGAATTGAGTAATATAAATCTGGGTTTAAGCTATTAGCTAAAGAAGTACGTTGAGAAAGACTATAAAGCTGAGAATCGTTTGTCCTCAAAATATATGCTGTGTCAATGTCTGTTCTTTCCATTAATAGTCGTTGTAACTCTAAACCAACGCGTAAAACTTTTTCTGGTTCAGAATACCCAAAAGCACCTTGGTTTTCAGTTTGGCTATGGCCTGGATCTATAAAGATGGAAAAGCCACTAAGTCCCGTTATTTCTTGAGCCTTTACAGGTGCAAAAAAGCCTAAACTAGTAAATATAAAAATGAAGAATGTTGCTTGGAGTAGGTGTCGTTTTGCTAATATCATAAGTATTACCGAGTAGTTTCTAGAACGTAAATGTTGACTTTGGTAGGTTCGTTAAAAATAATACTGTTTGCCCAAGCAAAAAGCCCTTTAGCGGAAGGCTTAGTTACCTCAACATTGTTTTCTTTGGTCATCTGTAGTGTTCAGTTACTGTTATCCCAATATTGGTGAATATCGGTTTAGAAATTGCAAATGCAAAACGCTATTTATGAAGGCGTTACTTTTTGAACGCGGTGTTTTTTAGCCTAGCAACCAAATAAAAAAAGCCTGTATTCTTAACGAAGAATACAGGCTTTGCCGTAATAAAAATTTTATTTTTAAACGAAAGTTACTTCATAAGAAGCATTTTCTTAGCAACTACTTGAGTTGCAGTGCTGAGCTTGTAAATGTAAACTCCACTTGCCAAGCCTGACGCATCGAATGTAACAATGTGTGAACCAGCAGCTTTAACTCCGTTAAATGCCGTCTCCACTTTTCGACCTAGCATATCAAAAACCTCTAAGCGAACTTCGCTACGCGCAGGTAATGCAAAGCGTATGTTTGTGGAAGGGTTAAACGGGTTTGGATAGTTTTGGTCTAGCGAAAGTACATTTGGTATGTCACTAGTAAGCTCGTCTTCGTTGCTAGTTGCAGTTTCATAAAAAACAGCTTTTAAGTCGTCTACAACTACAAAACCTATGTTTGGTTGGCCCGTTGCATAGGCAACTTGGTAACTATCAAGGTAAACAGAACCATCAATTACACCGTTACCATTCGCAAATGCCACAACTTCATCCTCTGCAAGATTCCAAGTAACTAATTTCCAGCCAATCCAATCTACGGTTGTCCATGGACTACCTTCTAATTCGTTATTATTATCACGAACTACAAAGCGGAATTGGTTTCCGTTTCCATCGCCGAAAACATAAGATTGTAGGATAAATGAGCTATTAAATTTAGGGGATGTATTCGGGGTATAAACACGTAAAAGACCATTTTGCTCTTCTAAGAAACCATAGTTTATACGCATAGCTTTTGTACTACCGGATAGAAGGTTGGTAATAGTACTTGTGGATTCAATGTTTGTAGTATCTGGAATATATCCAGTTGTACTTCCACTTTGTGTAGGTTGCCAGAAAGGTGCATAACCATCTTCAAAGTTATGAATACTTAACACAGTGTTGTCTTGTAAATTACCAGTTGTAAAAGCCCCTCTGCGTTCTGCAGTAGTCACATTGCCTGTTACGTCTGCAAAGCCAGCAGCAAGTACAGTAGTGTATTTAGTGTTGTGTGCTAATTCAGTGTCTGGGAAGAAAGATACTACACTACGATCAAATACGTCGTAAGCCTTAACAATACCACTAACATTTTCTAAACCAGAGGCTTCTAAATGAATCATTTGATTAGTAATAGTATTGTGATCTAAAAGCTCATCAAAAGTAATGTTAACTATAACGGAAGATGTTAGCGTTGTAGTCAAGAAGGGGTCAATATTTTTTACTTTTGGCGGGGTAATGTCTGCCGGGCCAGTAGTGAAGTTTAATGTAAATATACCACCTGCCTGGCCATCTTCATCTCCATCAAATTCGAGTTTGCTTGGAGAATCATCAAATGCGCCCTCATCAATAGTAACGGTGTAGTCAGTTTCAAAATCCATTTCTCCTGTAGTAATACCAAGGCGTTTACTCGACACCCAGTTGAATTCGAAGTCAACAGCTGGGCTAATAGAAAAGGCACTTTCTACGGATGCTCTATCCATATTTTTGTTAAAATAGATAGTTAGTAGCGAGCCACCAGGATTAAGTGTGCCGCCTTCTTCAGGTAACGTAGACTCTACGGAAGGTAGAAGATTATTTCTAATTACTGGGTACAAGTAAGTCATCGCTTTTTCTTTAATAACTACTTGAAGAGTGTCAGCATCATAGTTTTCTCCGCCAACTATAACTTCAGTTGGACCAGGAGTTAAGCCGTCGATATAATAGAAACCGTTTCTTAGTTGACTAGGGTCGTTAGAATATTGGTTAAATACAGACTCAAATGTATCGGTGGTGTACGTCTTGCCTTGAACTTCGATAGTAGCTCCATTTACAAAAAGCTCTGTATCAAGATCTTTAATCTCACCAGTTAAAATACCTTCTACAGGACGTTCGACGCCTAGATATTCTAGAATTGACCAGAAAGCTGCACGTGCTTCTAACCGTTTGTAATCGGCATTCATGTTACGCTGATTTTGATACGCATTGGTATGGAAGCCAGCCTCACTTAAAAGAGAAGCCATTTTTGATACTCTATTAACGTGTAAGTAAGGATACCTGTTGGTGTGATTAGTTGAGCTATCATAAAAGGTTCTGTCAGCATAATTACCTCTTTTGCCAACTCCACCCCAGCTAGCTACCATGGCATCTGTAAGGATTATATCCATGATATCTCCCAAAGCCTTACCACCATTTGGAGTTTTTTCTTTAATTACCCCATTTTCTCTCCATCCACCATGTAGCATTAGTGTTGATGTAGCTGTAGGCCCGCCCGCATCACTATGTATAGAGTAGTAGAAATCGGCATTTAAAGCATTTGCTAAACTAGTACGTTGTGCCAAAGAAACAACTTGTGTTCCATTGGAGCGTGATATGTAAGCTGTGTCAATGTCGGTTCTCTCCATTAATAAGCGTTGAAGCTCTAAGCCAATGGCAAGAGATTTTTGAGCTTCAGAATATCCGAAAGTACCTTTATTCTCTGTAGCACTATGGCCTGGATCAATAAAAATGGTGAATCCACTTAAGCCTGTTATTTCTTGAGCCTTTACAGGTGCAAAAAAGCCTAAACTAGTAAATATAAAAACGAAGAATGTTGCTTGGAGTAGGTGTCGTTTTGCTAATATCATGTCAGTATTATCGTGTAATTTCTAGAAGGTAAATGTTACCTGTTGTTGGTTCGTCAAAAATGATACTACTGCCGTCTGGAGCCCAAGAAGGATTAAGAGCTATCAGTGAAGTAGTGGCAGTTAAGTTAATTTGCTCAGTACCATCTACGCTAAACGCTATAATATCTGCATCAGAAACATTGTGTCCATCATCATTAATTTTATTAGCAATTACATAGCGGCTATCTGGAGACCAACTTGGTGAGTTAGCTGAGCCAAGATCAACTAGTTGAGTTCCATCTACATTCATTACAAATAAATTGCCACCATAGATTTCAAAAGCTAATTTTTTACCATCAGGTGAAACTTGAAGGTTTAAATAAGTAGCGTTCTCAAATGGAGAAATATTTTCGGTACTATTGTCTGGAATCATTCCTTTAGCGAGTTGATTTTTTTTCAATAGATAAAAAGATTGATCCGGTAACATTTTTCGTTTAGCTGCATCAGCTACTTTTCCACTTTCAAAAGTCTCTATCTTATTATCTGAAATAAGAACAACCTTTTCGTCGAATTGAGCCCACTGTGGCATTGAACTCATGCTAAGGCGTGGTTCAGTGAGTTGTGTCTCAGTTCCGTTATTTATATCAAATAGAGCTATAACAGACTGTTTGCGACGGTTTACATACTCAGAAGTTCGTGCTAGAATAGTTTGTGAATCTGAAGACCATGACAAAGCATAACCCGCGTCTTTATCGGTAAGCTTTTTAATGTTTTTACCGTTTCTATCGGCTACCCAAATACCTTGGTACTGAGTCGAAGTAAATGCAATGGAGGATCCATCGGGAGCCCAAATCGCATTTTGGAAAAGTTGTCCATTACCAGGAACCAAAATCTGTGGCTCTCCATTTGCTTTAAGTTGTGCCTGTAAAGCCATTGGGAGTACGAGGAATGAAAATAGGGCTGTGAAAACAGCTAAATTTTTAAGTTTCATAAGTTAAAGTCGTATTAATCAGGTTTATTCAAACTATAGTGTAATGAATATATCCGATTTAGTGTTAAAGATTAGCTTTGCAATGTGTAAAAAACGTTTATTGATATAGTCTCCTAAAATGATATTGTAACGGAATGTAAAAATTAATTTACTACTCTTTCTCATTATTTTAGTGAAAAAGGGGCTTTCTTATTCAGATTGTAATCATAATCCATATCTTACGTTCCAATCTACTTAATTATTTCATGCAAAAAGAATTACAACTTAGGACTTCCCCAGAAGTTGCTGCACAGCCACAACTATTAGCCGATTACATAAGCAAAAGTGTAGGTATAACCTTTACTGACATACAGCACATCGAAATTCTAAAGCGCTCTATAGATGCCCGACAGCGTGAAATTAAAGTCAATTTAAAGGTTCGTGTTTATGTGAATGAGGAATTTATTGACGAATCTATTCCTTTGCCTAACTATCCCAATGTAAAGAACGCAGAAGAAGTGTTAATTATTGGCGCTGGTCCCGCAGGTCTATTTGCAGCGTTGCGTTTAATCGAATTAGGCAAAAAACCGGTTATTTTCGAACGTGGAAAAAATGTGAAAGATCGAATTAAAGACTTAAAAGGAATTAATGTAGATCATATTGTTAATGAAGATTCCAATTATTGTTTTGGCGAGGGTGGAGCTGGTACATATTCAGATGGAAAATTATATACACGATCTAAGAAGCGAGGGGATGTAAATCGAATTTTAGAGTTATTGGTTGGTTTTGGCGCGGTAAAAGAAATTATGATCGAGGCGCATCCTCATATTGGAACTAATAAGTTGCCAGCTATTATTGCGACAATGCGTGAGTGTATATTAGCCCATGGTGGAGAAATCCATTTTAATACCCGTGTAATCGATTTTTTATTGAATGGTGACCAAATACAAGGAGTGAAAGTTCAGAGTGGGGATACATTTAGAGCCCAAAACGTAATCTTAGCAACTGGACATTCCGCTAGAGATATTTTTGAATTACTTCACCAAAAAGATATTGAGATCGAATTGAAGCCGCTTTCGATAGGTGTAAGAGTGGAGCATTCCCAATCTCTTATCGATTCTATTCAATACAATTGTGACCATCGCGGAGAGTTTTTGCCTCCATCGCCTTATAGCATTGTAAAGCAAATAAATGGCCGTGGCGTATATTCTTTTTGTATGTGCCCTGGTGGGGTTGTTGCACCGTGTGCCACAAAGCCAGGTGAAATTGTAACTAATGGATGGTCATCATCACGTAGAGCTCGATCTACCGCCAACTCTGGTATTGTAGTAGAATTAAAAGAGGCAGATTTCAAGCCATTTGAGAAATTCGGACCTTTGGCTGCAATGGAGTTTCAGAAAGCTATTGAGAAAAAAGCGTGGGAATTGGGAGGTAAAACACAGACGGCTCCTGCACAACGATTAGTAGATTTTGTGGAAGGGAAAGTGTCGAAAGATTTACCTAAAACTTCATATGCCCCTGGAATCACATCAATAGAGTTAGGGAATGTGCTACCTGATTTTATACATAATGCTCTGAAAGGTGGGTTTAAAGCATTTGATAAATCCATGCGAGGATATCTAACTAACGAAGCTGTAGTTCATGCGCCAGAGACACGAACTTCGTCACCAGTGCGAATTCCTAGAGATTACAAAACCTTAGAGCATATTCAGATAAAAGGATTGTTCCCATGTGGCGAAGGTGCAGGGTATGCAGGTGGGATTGTTTCTGCTGCCATTGATGGAGAAAAAGTGGCTAACGCAGTAGTAGAAATGAAATAATTTTTTTTGAGGTACTTATAAAACGCCATCGAATTATTTAATTAAACTTGATGAAAGCGACTAAAAGGGATAGGTTTAGGCATGGCTTCTCTAAATATCACTTTACTAGAACCTTTTTTTTCGGGTTCACACCGCCAATGGGCATTAGGCTTACAAAATCACTCTTCCCATAATATTAATATTCTTAGTTTGCCAGGTCGTCATTGGAAATGGAGGATGCACGGTGGCGCAATCTCGTTGGCAAAACAGTTTAATGAGTTAAAAAAAAATCCAGATTTGATATTGGCAACTTCAATGTTGGGATTGAGTACATTTTTATCTCTTACGAGAAAGAAGTCGGCGACTATTCCTGTTGCAATCTACTTCCATGAAAATCAGCTCACTTATCCATGGTCTCCCCAAGACAGGGATGTCAAGAATAAGCGTAATAACCATTATGCTTTTATCAATTATACAGCGGCTCTGGCTGCAGATAAAGTATTTTTCAATTCAAATTACCACAAAGACTCTTTTCTAGAAGCATTACCTAATTTCCTTTCTCAATTTCCAGATAAAAGAGAGAAAGGAAATATTGAACTCATAAAAGCCAAAAGTGAAGTGCTACATTTGGGGGTAGATTTGCTACGTTTTGATGATTTCATAGACTCAGAAAAGGAGAAGGAGCCAGAGGCAGTAATATTATGGAATCATAGATGGGAATATGATAAACGTCCAAAAGCTTTTTTTAAAACGTTATTTAAACTTCAAGATAAAGGAGTGAAGTTTAAGCTGATAGTTTTAGGAGAACAGAATGAAATGATTCCACCTATTTTTGATGAAGCAAAAAAGAAACTGCATTCTGAAATTTTACACTGGGGCTATGTAGATAGTTTTGAAGATTACGCACGTTGGTTATGGAGAGCAGATATTCTGCCAGTAACCTCTAATCAAGATTTTTTTGGAGGAAGTGTGGTAGAGGCTATGTATTGTGACTGTTTTCCGATACTTCCAAACAGATTGGCTTACCCAGAACATATTCCTAAAGAAATACAGAGAGATTATGTGTACGAAGAGGGTGAGTTAGAGATGAGGCTAGAAACAGCCATAGAAAATGTAATGGCTGTTCGGCAAGTTGATTATCAATCGCTTGTTAAAAAGTACGATTGGAAGTCGCAAATTGAAAAATATGACCGTTATTTTTCAATTACGTAGTAAGCACAGGTAGTAAAGAAATTTCGTACAAAAGGAATCTGCGAAATAAATGACAGCTGCAAGCGAGGTTTTACACCAAACTTATACTTATAAATAGGGTTGAAAAGAAAGAACTGCTTTTTAACAATCGAGTATTGCTCACTCTTTACAATACGTTCAAAACGCTCAATGGAAATCCCTGTATCTTTAATTTCTACAAGTCCCTCAATAGTTGCTTCTGATTCACCAAACATTTTCAAAACACCTTTATAGGCTACATAAGGGAGTAAGTGGAAGTAAGGTAGATACATCAAGTATTTACTTTTAGCGACTTGTTGATGGCCGCCAAAAGGCATTTGCCATGGTGGGAAGCCAAAAAATACTTTTCCATTTGCTGCTAAAAAGTCGTGAAGTTTTTTGAAAAACTTTTCTTGCTCGGGAATATGTTCAATTACATCTTTGAGGATAATTAAATCGAATTTATAACCGATATCATTCTCAATATCAATGTCATAAATATCCTTAACTATGAAATTGATTTTACCCTCGGCTACTTCGTCTGCCATAAACTTTTTGGCAAGTGTGATACGAGAACTTAGGAGTTCAATACCTGTGCAAATATCACCTCGCTCAGTAAAAGCTTTTAGAACTCCTGCTTCTGCACAACCTATCTCAAGAACTTTTAGATTATTACCTAATGCATTATTCTGCTCAAGAAATGGAATAATATACTCTTTAGAGGTCCGGTACTGGTAATCAAAGTAAAGAGGTTTATCAGTGTGAAATTCGTGCATGAAGAAAAGGTGGGTATAATATCGACTGAGATAAAATATTCTCGTTAAAATTTAGTCATTAAAAAGTAGCATAAAATATGCTATTCCAAACAAGTTTTTTTAATCAATTTGTAGGTGCAATTACTTCAACCCAAAGGTCCTCAACTTCTTGCCTAGCCCAATCGTGCCGGCGCAAAAAATGAAGGCTAGACTTCACACTTGGATCTTTCTTAAAGCAGTTTATATCGATGTTATAACTTAGCTGCTCCCACCCATAATAATCCACTAAGTCTTCTACCATCTGTTTTAATTTAACACCGTGTAACGGATTGTTTGGTTGTTCTGTCATTGTTCAGCAATTTCTTTAAGCATGGGTAGTGCTACTTTCCACCCTTTCATTGTTTCAATATAACGATCTTGGCCATTCTCAACATAAGCGAATCCTTTTTGAGTGATAGTGAGATACGTTTCATCACCATCGGATTCAATCTCAAAGGTGGCAACTAGATAGTTTTCCAAGATATCTTCAATTCCCGTTCCTGTTGGGAAAAGAGTGTACTCAAGAAGTCTATAAGGCTCGGAGCGAATCACTTCGCCTTTTATGATAGTACTTTCCCTACCGTTTTGAAGTACATAAAAATTTGATTTGCTCCCAGGCTTCCAATTGCTATTGCAACGTGCCCCAAACATATACTGCTCAATTTTATCAGGGCTAGTTAGGGCATCCCAAACTTCTTCTGGAGTTGCTTGAATCGTAGTTTTTAGTTCAATTCTATTTTCCATGTATTAATGATACTTATTTTTAATTACATCGATGGACGAAATTATCATTTCTTTTAAGACTTCAACATCAATATCTGAGAGCTTTTTTATATAGAAACAGGATTTTCCAATTTTGTACTTCCCAATTTTATCTAATAGTTCCTCGTACTTAGTAAACCCCGTCATTATATAAATAGTGATATTCTGTTTTCGATTTGAAAACCCTATTAAAGGCATGTCACCTTCACGGCCAGATTCATATTTATAATGGTAACTACCATAGCCTAAAATACTTGTACCCCACATTACTGCATTTTCGCCAGTAATTTCCGCCATCAATGTATTTAATACTAAGCAATCTGCTTTGCGCTGATCATTATCTATTTTTTCAAGATAGTCCTGAGCTTTTAAAAGTGTTGGCTTTGTTTTATTCTCTGCCATTCCCCTTAAATTTTGGGTGATTCTATTGGTTAAATAATACTGTTAATAATAAATTTTTCAAGCAAATAAAAAAAAGTATCTATAAATAAAATTCAATCCTATTTATCACAAAATCATAAATTGGTGATTTCTATACCTATAATTACATTAAAGACTAATACTCAATTAAAATAGAACTGCCTTGAAGAGAAATTTTACTAAGTATTTTGGTCCAAGCACCTTGGTTACAGCCGCTTTTATTGGCCCCGGAACTGTTACGGTATGCACACTAGCAGGCGTTAAATCAGGATATATGCTCTTGTGGGCACTGCTATTTTCGATGGTGGCTACTATAATTCTACAAGAAATGTCTGCGAGGCTAGGCTTAATCACTCAAAAAGGATTTGGCGAAGCAATTAGAAGCGAGATAAAAAACCCCATATCCAAGATTATAAGCACTTTATTAGTTCTTGGAGCAATTGTTATTGGGAATGCAGCATACGAAAGTGGAAATATTTCGGGCGCAGCAATTGGATGGGAAGAAATGATAACCGGTCTAGATATTAGTATAAATGGATTTACACTTCGCATAGCTCCTTTATTGATTGGGATTATTGCTTTCTGGCTTCTTTTTTCAGGAAATTTTAAACGGATTCAAAACTTCTTGGTTGGTTTGGTAGTGATAATGAGTGCGGTTTTCATAACCACAGCAATAATCATCAATCCAAGTATTAGTGATATCCTAGAAGGATTATTCATCCCTCAAGCAGATACTGGGCAACTGCTAATGGTTATGGCATTGGTTGGCACAACAGTAGTTCCCTACAACCTGTTTCTTCATGCGGCTACAATTTCTGAAAAGTATAAGGACAGTAGTGAAATTCATGATCTTAGAATTGAGAATGCAGTTGCTATAATATTAGGTGGCCTTATTTCTATGGCTATCGTTATCACAAGTGCAGCGGCTTTTGGAGGAACGGGTGCCGATATAAATAATGCAGCAGACATGGCAAAACAGTTAGAGCCTTTATTGGGAAGTTGGTCGGCAGAGTTTTTAGGAATTGGATTGTTTGCGGCGGGGATTTCCTCGGCTATCACAGCACCTCTTGCGGCAGCTTATGCGGCAAATGGTATTCTTGGATGGAATGCAGATTTGAAAAACGCAAAATTCAGAAGTGTTTGGATGGGTATTCTCTTAATTGGCGTTGTTTTTTCGATGATAGGTTTTAATCCTATACAGGTCATCCAATTTGCACAAGTTGCCAATGGTATCTTGCTTCCATTTGTGGCCATATTCCTTCTTTATATTATGAATAGAACCGATTTACTAGGTAGCTTTGCAAATAACCGCCTACAAAACTCACTTGGAATTTGTGTGATAGTGGTAGCGATAATTGTTGGTTTTAGAAGTTTAAACACTGTATTCCACTTTTTACAATGACGAACATAGATTTAAACTGCGATTTGGGTGAATGGAAAACGAAGGATGGTTTTGCACGAGATGAAAAGATAATGCCGTTTATTTCGTCATGTAATATTGCATGTGGTGGACATATAGGCGATGAATTCAGCATGAAAAAAACAATCGAGCTTGCGTTAAAACATAATGTGGCAATTGGAGCACATCCATCATTTCCTGATCGAGAAGGTTTTGGCCGCCGCATAATGCCCATGACTTCTGATGAACTGACACGAGTAATTAGAGAACAGCTATATAACTTCGGAATCATACTTAAGAAAATGGGTGGCAAACTTCATCATATAAAACCACACGGGGCTCTGTATAATGCTGCTAGTGTTGATGAACAAATTGCAACTTCTATCCTAGAAGCAACTAAGGAGCTTGGGCTCGAAACTTTGATTTATGGACAATCAGGTTCCATTTTCGAAGATGTGATTTCATCAGGAAATTTAGAATTTGTAGCTGAAGTTTTTTCAGATCGAGCTTATGAAAACGATTTGAGTTTGAGAGACCGGAACTTAGAGGGAGCTGTTCTTCACTCAGAGAAAGAAGTTCTAGAACATGTTTACTCCATGGTAATAAATGGGAAAGTGAAAACTAATTCTGGCGATTTTCTGGCTATTGAAGCGGAAACCGTTTGCTTGCATAGTGATACGGAAGGCGCTACTGAATTAGCCGAAAAGATATGTTACTTTTTAAAAGAACATGGTGTCGAAATTGCTGCAGCTTAATAATAAAAATTGGGGCGTTACATCACTTGGTGAAAACTCAATTCTGTTGGAACTTCAGAATGATGAAGGGGACACTCTTTCAACAGTTCATAATACGGTATTACTAATTGAGGGTGCCTTTTTCAAAAATTTGGTGGATGTAGTTCCCGCTTATAAATCAATTGCGCTAATATTTCGGAAGCCTATACATAATTTGGAGCAAGTAATTAGTCAGCTTCAGGAACTTGCTCACCAACCAGCGAGAGAAATTCCCTCTAAAAAATTTACAGTTCCTGTTTGCTATAATCTCGGTTTAGATTGGGAAGAGGTAGAACGGGAAACAGGATTGCAACGGGGAGAAATTATCCATCGGCATGTTTCTCAAACTTACACGGTAGCAATGATGGGCTTTATTCCAGGCTTTGTTTTTCTTGATGGATTAGACAAATCAATAAAATCCCCAAGAAAAAAATCCCCAAGAATGGCAATTCCTAAAGGCTCAATAGGTATTGGAGGTACACAAACAGGAATATATTCGTTAGAAAGTCCCGGAGGGTGGCAAATTATTGGAAGAACACCGCTTTCTTTTTTTGATGTGCACCAAATACCGCCTTCAACAATTCAACAAGGGGATAAGCTAGAGTTTCAGGAAATTTCGGAAGAAAAATTTAGAGAGCTTGAGGCGAGTGATGGGTAAACTTACAGTGGTAGATGGAGGAATTTTTACGACCATTCAAGATGCTGGACGGTACGGGTTTAGGAAATATGGTGTCCCAACTTCCGGTGCGATGGATATAAAAGCATTTCAACTAGCAAACACCTTAGTTGGAAATCCTCAAAATCTCCCAGCTTTAGAGTGTACGCTTAAAGGAGGTTGCTATAGATTTGAAACGTCAGCTACTGTAGCATTAACTGGTGCTGATATGCAGGCTACATTGAATGGAGAACCTGTTGAATTAGAGAAAGCTTTTAGTGTAAATCCGAATGACATCCTGCTGTTAGATTATGCTAAAAAAGGTTGTAGAGCATATATTGGAATCAAAGGTCTTTTCGAAATCGAAAAAATTATGGATAGCTACTCTACCTATGTGATGGGTGGTTTTGGCGGTTTTGATGGGAGAGCTTTGAAATCGGATGATGAATTGAACTGGCTAAATCTAAATGTTAAAGCGAATGCTCCATCACCATTAAAACAGAAAAAACTAGATTATCCAAATAAGGTTAACGTTCAGCTTAGCACTGCACCTGAATGGAATTGGCTAGATGATGATTCGAAATCATATTTTTTGAACGAAGTGTTCTGTATAAGTTCGCAGAGTAACAGAATGGGAATTCGGTTGGCAGGAAAAGCATTACATATTCCACAAAAGCACATGCTTTCTTCTGCGGTAATTCCGGGTATTATCCAGTTACCTTCTAGCGGACATCCTATTGTGCTAATGAACGACGGACAAACAATTGGCGGCTATCCAAGAATTGCCAAGGTTCTCGACAAAGACTTATGGAAACTAGCACAGCTTAAACCAAGAGATGAGGTCACTTTTGAATTGAATATTGACGATTAATCAGAGAAAAAATAAAATGATTAACTTTGATTTAGCTCAAATGATTTTGGTAAAATTATCCGTCAATAAATTAAATAAGAGCTTTATAGGCACTAAATAAAGGTTGTATTAATACTGAAACAATGCATTAATAATTTATTAATACGACCCAAACCAAAGCTAATTTTATCATTAGTAAACTTTTGTTTGTTGTTTAGCCTCTTCTCGGCAACAGCAAATGCTCAAGGCGGCAAGATTTCTGGAGTAGTTACAGAAACAGAAACAGGGGAGCCTCTAGCAGGAATAACGGTATATGTAGAGAGCATACAAAAAGGAGTTAGTACCGATGGCGAAGGTCGGTATGTACTTCTTAGTGTACCTGCTGGAATATATGAGATGCGATTCTCATTTATTGGGTTTTCTGCACAAACTATAGAGCACGTAGAAGTAAACACTGGCCAAACAACTTCTATAAATGTTTCTATGGCTTCGGAAGTTTTTCAGGGCGAAGAGCTTATCATTAGAGCGGAAAAGCCAATTGTAAAGGTCGATCAAACTTCATCGGTTTCTAGTCTTTCAAAAGAAACAATCGATGCCCTCCCTGTTCTGGAAGTAAGTGATTTGGTGAAATTTCAACCCGGTGTGGTTGCAACGGATGGCGGATTTAGCTTTAGAGGAGGTCGAACTCGTGAGGTCGCTTATATAGTAGATGGAATTCCCGTTCAGGATATCTATTCGCAATCAGGAGGTAATACCATTGATGTTGAAATAGGTTCTGTACAAGAACTGCAAGTGCTAACAGGAACCTTTGATGCTGAAGTTGGAGGGGCGCAGTCTGGTGTTGTAAATGTAACTACACGCGATCCATCTCAGAAACTGGAAACAAGCTTCCAGTTTAGAACGGGAGGCTACTACTCTGGAGGTGATGATTTATTCCTTCAAGGAAATATACTAGACCCAGCTCAAACCAAAGATTTATCGATTACGCTAAGCGGTCCTATTGGTAGAAATTCTGAAAAATTAGGATTCTTTTTAAATACTCGTTACGAAGATCGAGAAGGTTACCTGAAAGGCCGCAATGTGTTTTCAATTTCTGATGGGCAAAAAATTGATGCCTACCAATTTTGGTATAGAAATGTATATGCACCAGATAATGCGCAGCTCATTGCTCTAGATACAGCTAAAACTCCATCAGGGGAGAAAATCTTAGATAGCAATGGAGAAGCAATTACATTTGCTAGTGGTGACGGCAAGGTGGTGGCAATGGATTGGCGTAAATCGTTATCTGTAAATCCAAAGTTTGTTTATAGACCATCTACGCGAACGAAGCTTACATATAGTGCTATTTATAATAGTAGCGAAGGTCAAGGTTACAGCGATAGCAAGCGTTACTCTCCAGATGGACGAGGAGTATCAAAGAGCTATTCGTTAACTAATATATTCTCCATTAAGCAAACTATTAGTAACAACTTTGTTCTGAATTTGAGAGGCTCGTATAAGTTATCGAGAAATAATTCGATGGCTTACTCCGATTTTAATGATAGCCGATACTCTTATTTCTCTGGTTCCGATCAAACTACTGGATTTTATTTTGGTGGGACAGAATTAGGACGATCGTACTTCGAGGAAGATCAGTTTATTAGCTCAGGTGATTTTACTTGGCAGATTAACTACTTCAACGAAATTAAAGCCGGCTATCAGTTTCGTTCAAATCGATTTAACTCAAGAGATGAAGGCATTGGTTGGTACTTATCTGGCGATGCTCAAAAGGAACCTGTTGGCGTTGTTCGTCCAAATAATGCAGGTGGTTACGAATATTTTGATGAATACCTTGCGGCTCTTCAGGCAATAAATCTTGAAAGAGATGTCCTTAAGAATCTTACTAATGAGACTACAGAATTTGAACAATCTCCAATAGAGTTTGCAGCTTTTGCACAAGACAAGCTCGAGTTGGGTTCTAACTTAGTAGTTAAAGCCGGGTTACGCTTTGAGTATTACGACACCAGAGAAAAATATATCGTAAACACAGGTACACAAGCGGCTTTGGTTGGCGACGCTAGCAACTTAGAGGATTCAAAGGCTAAGATGTATTTAAGTCCAAGAGTTGGAATATCGTATCCAATTTCTACAAGAGGCGCCTTCCGGATTGCTTATGGGCACTTTACTCAAATGCCAGCATATAGCCAGTTGTATCAAAACCCTGTTGATGCGAATACTAACCAAGGAAGGTTGGAAGGAACTACTGTTGGAAATCCAGACTTGATTCCTGAACGAACAATTAAATACGAATTAGGTCTGCAACAACAAGTTTCTGATTTTATCGGTGTAGACATCAACCTGTTCTACAAAAACGTTCGGAATCTACTTGGTAGAGAAGTGTTAGCCACCTCAGATGGTATTCTTTATAACAGAACTGTGAATAGAGATTACGGCCTTATAAAAGGTGGAACTATTGCACTCTTTACAAACTCAAGAGGCTTGTTGAATGGAGCAGGTATAGATATTACCTACCAAGATGTACAAGGAAGTTCATCCAACCCAAATAGTGTTGCCGATGTGCTTATTGCTGGCCGCCGTGGCGAAGTTGGTGATGTTGTTGTTGACCGTCGAATTATTCCACTGAATTGGGATCAAACGCTAACTGCAAATGCGTATATGACAATTGGAATTCCTGGAAACTGGAATGTTGGCTTTGTACAGCAGGTAGCTTCAGGACAGCCATATACACCCGCTTTTATCGATCCAGATAAAGAGTTTCCCGAAAGTTACTTCGACAACACTGAGAAGAAACCACTTCTCTTAACGCTCGATTTTACTGCTGAAAAAGAACTCAATGTTGGTAAAACACAGCTTATGCTTCGGCTACAAGTAAATAATCTGCTTAACCATCTAAATGAAAGTACAGTAAATAGCATATCGGGAAGTGCTGACCAGATTGTACGCTTACCAGAGGATCAGCTAGAGCGCTCTGCAGTACTCAACTATGTAGGATTGTTTTCTGAAGCTGATGACAACGCACGTCCAACTTGGTACTCGGCTCCACGCCAAGTGCTACTCTCATTACAGATGAAATTTTAATAGAATGACCTCAAATCTTGTGAAAAAATCAAAATTTACTCTACACAAAATACTGTTGCTCCTACTTTTTATACAGCTTCCAGTTTGGGTTAATGCCCAAACTAAGGAGCGAAGTAAAAGTGAGCGCGAAGCCGAGAAGCTTCAAGAAAAGTATGAAAAAGGCATTGAGAGCTGGGAGAAAAACTCTGCCAAAAATAAAAGCCAAGCCAAAAGAGCGGGAAACCTTTCTCTAAAGAACTTTACCCGTGGTGGGTTACATACTGGTAACCTAATTCAGGTTCCTTACATAACTAATGTAAATATCTCAGCAGGATATTGGAGTAGTTTTGTATCTCCGAGTAGAATTATCTGGCCAAAAGGCTCTGGTGTTGAGTACGGGCATACCATGAGTTATATGGTTGGTGCTGAAGTTCAAGATGATGATGGCCAAAATCACGTTATTGTATCAGAAAGTTATAACAGAAGTGGTGGAGATACTGACCCTGATGGTAGCCATAAATATCATTTTACTCCTGTTCCTGGCTATTACAATATGTACGGTGATCAATCGTCAACAAATAAACTTAATGACAACTCCACTGATCGCCAGCAACTAGAAAGTGCTGGTTATTACTTTGTTGGTGGACTAAGTGAAGACTTAAATGGGAACGGTGAACTTGACGCCGGCGAAGATCTAAACAGCAACAACGAATTAGATTTGGTACTCGAAAATAAAGTCGAGTTTAACGCACAGTCGAATGTTGTTGAAACATGGCCAGAATTTTGGCCAGCTCAATCATATCCAGGTGATGACCGTCAAGTTGGTGAAACTCGACCAGGAGTTAGAGCTGGACGTTGGAATGGTGCTTATGGGTCATTTATTAGAGCGGATCAGGAATCCTATTATATCTCAGATGACCGCGATAACGATGAATTTGCTTACTACCCGTTTATTGACCCAGCTACAGGTCAGCCAGATAACCGCGATTGGGAAGATGGCGGAAGAAGAGGTATTGGGATAGAAATTGAAGCTCGCCAATACCAATGGACAAGCGTACTTGCCGAGGATATTTTTGTTACCACCTTTGACGTGAAGAACGTCAGCCGTAATGAAATCAATAACTCCATTATTGCCATGTTGGTAGATTATGATATCGGCGGAAGCACAGGTAGTAATAACGCACTTTTTGATACAAAGGATGACATCACTTACCAATGGCATAAGAATAACCTTGTTCAGAATGGATTCAAGGTTGGATATGCTGGTGTTGGCTTCCTTGAAAGTCCTGGGATTTCAAATGATGGTATCGATAACGATGCCGACGGTATGGTAGATGAAAGCCGAAACGATGGGATTGATAACGACGGCGATTGGAGAATTTGGGTTGATGTTGATGGCAATGGGCAATACGATAATGAGGATGCTAATAACAATTTCATCCTAGATCCAAACGAAGACACCAATGGCAATGGAGTGCTAGATATTGAGCCAATTAATGATGACAAAGGCTCGGATGGTGTTGGTCCAGAAGACGAAAATTATCCAGGTCCTGACCCTGATGGCTCTGAAGCAAATGGTGTTCCTGATAGAGGAGAGCCGAACTTTGAGTTTACGGATAACGATGAGATTGATCAGATTGGATTAACCAATATGGTAATCAGAACTCCATCCGATTTTGATAGAGATATCGATGATGACGAATTGTTCTGGCAAGATTATATACAACCTTCAGATGAATCAGATTTCATCATACCAACAGAAACCGCAGATATAATCTACGCATACAGCTCGGGCTCTGTAGCTATTAATAAAAATCAATCACAACGCTTTTCAATCGCATTCTTTTGTGGTAACGATTTTGATGATATGCTTCGTAACAAACGTACTATGCAAAACATCTATGATGCAGATTACGATTTTGCAAAACCACCACGTCGCCCTTTCTTAACGGCAGTACCGGACGACAACAAAGTGATTTTAGTTTGGGATGAAAGTGCAGAGATTTCAAGAGATCCTATTTACGGCTTCGATTTCGAGATGTACAAAATTTACCGCAGTACAGATCCTGAATTTAACGATATAAAAACCATAACTGACGCCTTCGGAAATCCTCTTTTATGGGAAGCCGTTGCGCAATTTGATAAAAAGAACGGGCTAACAGGAGCGCATCCAATCCCAATTGGTAGTTTTGGGATTAGCTACGATATGGGTACCGATTCTGGATTAGAGTATCGTTACATAGATGAAGATGTTGATAACGGGCGTACTTATTATTATGCCGTTGCTTCTGTAGATCAAGGTTATGCACCAAACTTCTACGCGGATGGCATTTCAGAGTATTCTTCGTTGGCGAGTATATCTCCTTCAGAAAGTTCAAAAATAATTGAAGTGGATGCTTTTGAACGTCCAGTGAATATCGATAGAAACACTGCAGTTGTGGTCCCTCAGGCTCGAGCTACAGGTTATGTGCCGCCAACTATCGAGAATGATGAGATTGTAAAAATTTCAGGAAAATCTACAGGGAATATTCAAGTAGACTTCCTAATACCAGACTCGGTTAATTCAAAGGGATATGAATATGAGATTTCATTTACGGATGATGAATCTTATAAGAATATGGATTCGCTTTATCTAGATTTTGGAAAAACCACAGGCTTTACTTTCAAGAATACGACTACAGGTGAAGTTCTCGCGGTTAGCAATCCTGCGGATCAGGGCGCTGCTATTTTTGATTCACCAATACTAAATGCAAGGATATACGACGGAATGAAAATTGCCATCGATAATCCACTAGAACCAGAAGTAGAATCAGTGGCTTGGCAAGCAAATTCTCAAAGGACAAGAAAACCAAGCTTATCAGCTAACGTAAATGCTACGGACAACTCGAATACAGCTGTTCCTAGAGATTACGAAGTAAGAGTAAGTGAGCTTCATGCAGATACTTCAAGTTCAATCTCAGCATCATCAAGAATTGCGACCAACTACACCATTTGGGATGTAACCTATCCAAATGCAGCAAAACAGCTGCCTTTCAGTTTAAAAGAAGCGGCAACGCCAATTTTCCCTCAGGATACTGTAAAAGGTATGCTAAGCCCAGGAGATGAAATTGATATTAAAGTAGGTGGAGTTAATACACCCTTTGGGTTAGTATATGCGAACTCTACCTGGCGATTTAATTTCAGCGTTTCAGAGAATAATTCAGAAATATTGGAGGGCATAAAAAGTCAAGTAAATGAATTATATGACTCCTTGGCAATCTATCAAGTTCGCGATATCGGTACCCGAAAATACGGTGCAGATTTAAGTGGGCGCCAAGTCATAGACTTTTTAGATGAAATTAATACTTGGTTTGCCGAAGTAGAAGATTCGCTCAAAAACACACCAGGCGTAAACGTGGCAATAGCTGCTTTCTACTCTCCTAAGGAATACAAAGAAGAGCTAGACGAGTTATTTAGCAAAGAGATGCCCATCTCTGGCGACAAACTCCTAATGGAAACCACGAAGCCTTTCAACAGAGACGATGTATACCGTTTTAAAGTGACTGGAAATATTGTTGAAGAGCAAATTCAGAAGTCATCTTTGGACAGTATTTACGTAGCTCCAGATCCGTATATCGTAGTTAACCCACTTGAGCCTCGCAACACTTCTTTACCAGGACGAGGAGAGCGTAGAATCGATTTTAGAAATCTACCTCAACAATGCACTATTCAGGTTTTCACTATGAGCGGACGGCTTGTAAAAACCATAGAGCACAACAGTAGCGAGTATCAAAGCTTAGAGTCTTGGGATTTAAAAAGTGATGATGGTTTAGATGTAGCATTTGGAGTGTACATCTACCATGTGAAAGCTCCTGGGATTGGCGAAAAAATTGGAAGATTTGCACTTATCAAATAGAAAAAATGTATAAAAAGTTATCTCAAATAGTCTTAATACTAATCCTTTGTAGTGTTTCTGCAAAGGCTCAAGTTGGCTTCGTAAAAAATGTATCTAACAAAGGAACGGTTGCAGCTGCTTTCCTAGAAATAAGCGTGAATGCGAGAGCAGAAGCGATGGGGGGAGCTTATACGGCACAAAGTGGTTATGGCGACATGATTTACTGGAACCCCGCAGGTCTAGCTTCTATAGATGGAGTTAGCGCATCATTCAGTAATACTGAATGGCTAGCTAGCACGTCATTCAACTTTGCTTCAGCTTCTGTTCCATTACCGGCTATCAAATCGGTACTCGCAGGGAGTTTTACAACCTTAGGCGTGCCAGAGCAAGATGTGAGAAATTATGATGGAAGTAAAACGGGTGAACGCTATGATGCGAGAGATTTTGCCGTAAACCTTTCTCTTTCCTCTCAACTTATAGAATCATTCTCTTTTGGTGTTACAGCGAAATATGTAAACCAACGTATTTGGAGTGAAAGCGCAAAAGGAGTGGCATTCGATTTTGGAGTGCTCTACCACACACCTGTTGATGGATTAACTCTAGGAACAAGTATCTCAAATTTTGGTGATGATATTCAAATGTCGGGTAAAAATCTTACCGATGTAATTGACCCTGATATTAACAACCAAGGGGTTACAAATATTCCTATCACTTACGACACGGAAGAATATCCACTTCCTCAGATTTTTAGATTCGGTTTAGCCTACCAAAAACAACTAAAGGATTTCGACTTTACTTCAGCATTGGATCTAATCCACCCAACGGGTTCTACAGAAAGTATGAATTTAGGAACAGAATTCGGTTTCAAAAAACTAGTGTTTTTTCGAGCTGGTTATCAAAACCTATTTGAAAGAGATCAAATTAATGGCTTAACACTGGGTGGTGGGTTACAGTATATGCTAAGTAGCCAAGAGCGCTTCACCTTCGACTATTCCTGGTCAGATTGGGGCGTATTAGGCAAAGCCCACCGAATTTCAATGAGTATCTACCTCTAAAACATCAATAAAAAAACAAATGAAAACTAAAGTTACAATTCTGGTACTAGGTTTAGCATTTCTTTTTACGGCAACAACTTTTGCCCAACAAAGAAATGACGGCAACTTACTACTTACTGAAAGGTACGGTTCTAATTACAACGAAATATTAGACAAGTACGGAGACAATCCTGAATTACTAAAGCTTGCCGAAGAAGAGCATGCTTACAGAAAAACATTACCAATCGGCAGCGGATTAGGCCAATTTTTCGCAAAGATGAATGGTTTTAATTCAGAAGTGTCACCTTATGTGGCTCGTTCAGAAGCTGAACCAAATAACTTTTTTAATGTTGCAGATAACATCGACGATGTACTTGCTACTCCTGGTATATTAAATGACAAATACACAGGTAAACTAATCAGTGCTGAATTTTCTGATGAAATTGATGTAGACGTGTACGAGTTTACTGTAGACACTAGCATGATGTATTACTTTGCAGGCTTGCACGGTATTACTGCCGACGGTGAAGAATTGGCAGTTGGCGCTCGTATTTACCACGAGTCAGATCTTGATACTACAGTTGTACAGGATTTTAAAGGTATTGTTGGTAACGAGCAAAGTCGTGGCGACATTACAGGACGTGACTCTGACGGACGAGGTGGCGCTGGTTTGTTTAGACTTACAGGTTGGTCTGCTCCAGTTGATGCTGCAACAGGCAAGCAATTAACAGGCAAGTATTACCTATGGGTATTTAACGAAAATGGCGATGTTGGTACCTACAACATGTCGGCTTATTCTATTCCATTAGCTAATTTCAAAGAAAAAGCTGAGCCAAATTATCCTTATAATAACTTACTCCTTAACGCAGCAGATCCTGAGTTTTACTTACCAACAGATGGTGTGCTTCGTTCTTATATGTTATACTCAGATACTGTTCGTACAGTAACTCCAGCGGTTCCATCTCAGTCTAATTCTGTATACGACCTAATGGCTGAAGGTGATGAAGATGTTGATTTATTCTTCATTAACTACAAAGCAGACCACACTCTTGTTGTTGAAACAGTTCCATACTTTGGTTTTTACCGTGAAAATGACGGAAGTATTGCAGCTGGTAGCTCTCGACTTTCAGATACTAGAATCCGTGTTTATAATGGTGACTTCTCAACTAAAATTGCTGAAGATGATGATAGTGGAAGAGAAGCAATGGACGGCCCAAATAACATTCATGGTCGAATCGTACTAAACTCTGATCAATTAGAAGAGGCTGGTGCAAACACTGATGGTCCTCTTGTGCTTTGGGTTTCTGCTTGGGCTTCTCAAGAATTAGAACGTACGGGTGGCGGAGACGGAACGCGTGGTGTTGATAATAGCGATCCAGGTCGTATGGTATACAATGTGTACGCTTACCAGTATAGCAACAACCCAGTTGAATTTGAGCCAAACAACACAACTGAAACAGCTACAATGATTGCTGCTCGTAATGACACTGTTATCAATGCGAGCCTAACTGGCGGCGATGTTGATATGTTTAGAGTGTATTTACACGAAGCTCGCATGTATAGCTTGTTCTCAAAAGGTGAAGTAAGTGCTGATGTTAATGTTGAATTGTTCTACGAGTCTGAAAATCCATCTTTTGATGGAAGTACAGATCTTTCTAATGATATTATTGCAGCAAATAGCATCTCCGTTAAACGATCTGGAAAAAATTTTCAAATCAATTCTTTTATCCCAGAAAATACAGGTGCTTATATCGTAAAAATTACCTCTTCAGGTAGCGGTGATTACCAGTTAGGTGTACTTGATAAAGGTGAAATTTATGGCGGAAGAATCGCCAACGAACCGGATAACAGTTTAGCTGACGCATTAGAAAATGATGCAATTCAGGTTGGTCCTGGCGCAGCTTCAAAAACAGCTTTGATTTTCCCTGCTAGCGATGTTGATCAGTATCACTTCACTACAGGCGAAGAATTTACTTTTACTATCAAATCTACAAACGAAGATCTAGTAAAAGATTTTGACACCAAGCTTACTTTGTTAGACGGTTCATTAACTGAATTAGCAACATCTGTAACTGGTTCAATCACCTATACTCCATCTGAAGTAGCACAATTCGTTCTTCGTGTTGAAGCAGCAAATAGCGGAGAAGTAGGTTTTTACTCAGTAAATGGTGGTGAGCCTTTTGTTGAAGAAGAATCAAATAATGAGTTTGCAACAGCAACTAACATTGTTCTTGACCAGCTTTATGAAGCTTCGCTCACACCTGATGATGTAGATTTCTTCAAAGTAGATCTAAAAGCAGGAAGTCTTTATTCATTCCGTTCGATTGTTAACAACACTGGTTCTGCGCTAACAGTAGAGTTCTTTGATACAATCGATGGTACTACTTTATTAGATGAGTCTGGCTGGGCTGATAACTATGATGGCAACTTCAAAATTGCGAACATTGTGCCTCAAACTGACAAAACTTACTACATAAAAATCTCAGGGAATCCTGGCGATTATAAAATTCTATCTAGATCAAACAATCAGTTTGCTGCTTTAATAGATAAGCACGAGCCAGATAACTCTATTGCAGAGGCTTCTACTCAAACTGCATATTTGATGGATGGTACAGATAAAATGTACGCTCACTTTGCACCAGATAGCGCTCGTTTTTTTGGTGATACTGACTTCTTCCGTTTAGAACTTAAATCAGGAATGAACTTAGTAGCAGAAGCTAAACCAGTTGGTGGTGCCACCGCTTCTAGCGCTGATGTTAACTTTTGGAATAAAGATAATGATACCAAAATCTATCTTTACGATACAGATGGAACTGAAGTAGCAAGTAACGATGATGGTGGAAATGAGTGGTATTCTAAAATTGAGTTTACTGCTACTGAAGATGCCGTTTACTACCTACAAGTTGCAAACAGTCGTGGAATTGGTAGTGGTGATGATCGTTCTCAACGTCGTGGCGACTACATACTAAACGTAGCCGCTTCTTATGAAGAAAGTGAATCAAACAACACCTTTGCTGAAGCTAATGTATTAGGTGATGGTGGCTTTGTAAGTGCTACTTTTGCTGACGAAACAGATATCGATATCTTCAAAGTATCTCTTGAAGCTGGCCGTATTTATCACATCCGTACTTCAAAAGAGGAAGGAGATGATACTGTAATAGGAGCTGAGTTCTACGCTGCCGATGCAACTACTAGTAATCTTTATGCTGATGGTAGTGGATTTAACAACCGCTACGATGGCGATAATGTTAAAATTAACTTTGTTCCTGAAACTTCAGGCGATTTCTATCTAAAACTTATTGCACCTGCTGGTTCCGTAGAAAGAGCTTATAATGTGTATATGAAGAGCAACGATATCTCTGATATAAAGACTGCGTCTGAGCCAAATAACACCATCGAAGAAGCTTCTGCTTTAGATTTACATCCAACAAATGGAGAGTTTTTCGACTACATGCTTTACAATAGCGAAGTTGAAGGATTCTACGATGACTTAGATTATTACAAAGTTGAAGCTGTTGCTGGTGACACTCTAATCGGCGAAACTGCTCCTGTTAATGGTGAGTTTTGGAGCCGTGACTTTGATGCTTACATGTATCTTTATGATGCTGAAGGAAACGAATTAGCTAGTAACGATGATGGTGGCTATGGCTGGCATTCAAGAATTCAATTTCCTGTAACCACTTCTGGAACCTATTACTTCCTAGTAATTGGTGAAGATGCTCATGTGGCACCACGTAGCAAAGATTCAAATCGTCTTCGTGATCCTGCTCGAGGCGAATACAAGTTTGCCATTACTAGAACGAATGGTGGAATTGTTACTTCAAACGATGAAGAGCTTACACAGGCGTATAGCTTTAAATTAGAGCAAAACTACCCGAATCCTTTCAACCCAACAACTAACATTAGTTACCAGATTGCAAGAACAGGAAATGTACAACTAGAAGTATTTAATCTTCTTGGCCAAAAAGTACACTCATTAGTTAATGCACGCCAGACGGCAGGCGCTTACTCAGTACAGTTTGATGCGTCAAACCTTGCTACTGGAATGTATTTCTATCGTCTGCAATCTGCAGGTCAGGTTCAGGTTGGCAAAATGTTACTCATAAAATAAGTTCATCCTAACTATAAAGCCGGCACCCAGCAAGGTGTCGGCTTTTTGTTTTTTCCAAAACCCCGTGTATATGTATAGATATTTACTTTTTTCAGCACTCATATTAGCAATCGCTTGCTCTTCAAAATCAGAAGAAAAAGAAGCCATTGTTGCCCAAGTTGGAAGCGAAGTAATTACCGCCCGAGAATTTAAATTGAATTATGAGTTTGGTTATAAAAAATATCATACTGGTGAAAATCCAAAACAAGAATATTTAAACCGTATGATTGATGAGCTGATTCTAGCTCAAGAAGGAATCAAGATTGGGATCCACAAACAACCAAAAATACAGCACGCAATTCAGACTATTAGTGAAGAACGCTTAATTGAAGAAGTGTTCAACAAGAATGTGCTCGAGAAAATAAAAGTAACCGACGAAGAAATTAGAGCCGAAATAAATAAATCTGCCGTTTCATTTCAATTTAGATTTATCCCCGCTTACTCAGAGACCCAAGCTTCAACTATTAGAAATATTGTTATTGAAAAAGGTTTTGAAGAAGCTCTTTCTAGCTTAAGCAACGAGATGCAACAGGGTGAACTTTCACTTCGCGATATGAATTCTCCCTATATGAAAGCGGAAGATATTGATCCTGAGCTACTCAATATTATTAAAGATTTGGAATTCAATACCATTTCTGAGCCCGTTAAGTATAAAGACCAATGGTTTTTATTTGAAGTTACCGACATCCGGCGCGAACGATTATCAGACTATGATTATGAGAATAAATCATCCACTTATCGCAAGGTGATTTATAACAAAAAAGCCATGCAACAAGGCACTGTCTTTGTGTCTAGTATTATGGAATCGAAAAATCTAGCCACTGATAGAGAAGTATTTAATAGGCTAAATGGCTCACTATATAGATGGTACAAAGACACCCCTCCATATTCTGATTTGCTAGAGAAAGTGAAAGAAGGTGAACGAGTGTATCAACAAGATATTCAGATGCTATTGCCACTAACACTCATCACTTTTGAAGGGAAAAGTTGGACGGTAGAGCGTTTTCTGGAAGAGTTCAATCCTGCACGGTATCAACTACGTCCTGACTCTTTCGATTCTTTCACAACACGTTTTGCAGATATTATCGCTTTGGTTGTTCGTGATTTTTACTTGCTCGATTTATCAAACAATCAGCAGCTTGCTAAAGAAGCTTCCGTTCAACGAGAAATTGACAGTTGGAAGAATAAATGGACTTTCCAAGAGTACAGAACTCAATTCTTTGATACACTTTCATTTACGAACGAAAACGTAGCTGAGTACTTTAAAAAAGAAGGGCAGAAATACGGTATTAAACAAAATGATGTTGCCAATTTTACATCCCTTGATGATGTAATGAAAACAAGAGTGCGCAAAGACTTCCTCGGCTATAGCATCTCTCAAAAAGCTAAAGAGTTAAGAAGTAAAACTGAAGTCACCATATTTCATAATGTCTTAGATACTATTCAGGTTCAGAATGAGGATTCAAATCCCGGTATCAACGTTCAATTATTAAAACAAAACTCAAATAGACCTGCTTTCCCAGTCGTCGACCCCAATTGGTAACATGAAAAAATTATTTAGCATTCTATGCTTATTCGCTCCTTTACTGGTGCAAGCACAACAAACACCTCTTTTTGTAGAGGACTTTGAAAACGGAAATATTGATAGCTGGACAATCGTAGATGATGTTGAACCTGTTTCGGGACCAAGTAATTGGTTGGTCGAAAAAGGGGAACTTAAGCAGACGTCTAACATTTGGTCGTACAACGGCGAAGTAGAGTTTATCTATCACTTAGGCACGCATGCTGTTTCGGGAGATCTTGAATGGACAGATTATTCAGTTAATGCGGTTCTAACATCGAATGATGATGACGGAATTGGACTTATTTTTAGATATCAAGATTCCAAAAACTACTACCGTATTCTATTACTGAATGATGCAGGAAACTCCGGCGCTGCGAACAGTACTTTTCAGCGCATTCAAAAATTTGTAGACGGGGAACCAACTACACTTTTTCAGAATAAAATTACTCCAGCTTTTCCAAATGGATACTTCGCTCTTACAGCTGATGTTAGAGGAGATACAATACGTGCGTATCTTGATGGAGAACTTATTGGCGAAGCAATCGATTCTACCTACTCCTCAGGGAAAGTAGGCGTTCTTTGCTATGCAAATTCTGGTGCAAAATTCGATGACATCACCGTAACCGAAGAAAAGATAATCTTCGAAAAACCTGATCGGACCATCACCTATCCGGTCGACCAAGACCGCCAGCCTTATATTCAAAATCCCACTGTAACAGGCGTTGAAATTGCTTGGCGTAGCCTCGTTCCAGCTGTTGGAACAGTAGAGTATGGCGAGCAAAAAGGAGACTATACAGCCCAGATTTCTGAGCCAAAGGAAGAGCAAAAGCATCATATCAAGATTGATGGATTGAAGCCAAACACTAAGTATTTTTACCGAGTTAAAAACGGAAATAATACAATTCTTGAAGATTATTCGTTTAACACAGCAAAACCAGATTCTCTAAACGACCTAAGCTTTCTTATTCTTGGGGATAGTGGTGTTAATTCGGATACTCAGCGCTTGGTAAGAGACGAAATGGTTAAAAGCCATAACTCTGATGCAGCCGATTTTTTGATTCATGTGGGAGATGTTCATCAAGGAGATGGCTCCGATTATGACATCATCTATTTCGACATTTACAAAGAGTTGCTAAGCAAAATGAATTTCTATTTGAGCATAGGAAATCATGATACCTATACCAATAATGCAGCACCTTACCTCGACGATTTCTACTACCCAACCAATAATGCTGATTCAACCGAACGATATTATTCATATCGCTGGGCAAATTCATTTTTCATCAATATTGATTCAAATTTAGACATGAGAAAAGGCTCTCCTCAATATATCTTCATTGAGGAGGCTCTAAAAAGTGAACGGCAACAAACTGCAATGTGGACCTTCGCTTATTTTCATCACCCTCCATATTGTGAGTTTTGGCCAGAATGGGATGGTCATGATGTCGTTCGTGAAGATTTAATGCCTCTTTTTGAAAGCTATGGTGTTGATATCGTATTTAACGGACATACGCACGCTTATGAGCATGGGGAACTGAATGGCGTGCATTATGTAATTTCTGGAGGCGGTGGTGGAAGTTTAGATCATTTTGGAAGAGATGTAGCACACATTTCATACTCTGAGGCTGTTCACCATTACTCAAGAGTAGATATTAACGATAGAAAACTAAGCTTTAAGGCAGTTGATCGTCATGGCGAATTGGTGGATAGATTTACCATCACTAAAGATAATCCAACGTCCATAAATGAAGACTCAAAACCAATCGACTCTTTTATCCTCAGCCAAAATTATCCAAATCCATTCAATCCAGAAACTAATATTAAGTTCCAAATTTCTAAGCCAACACATGTTCAGCTGAATGTTTATGACGTGAGTGGACGTAAAGTTGCTACTGTGGTCGACGAATTTAAAGCCATTGGAAGTTATAATGTGGTGTTTAATGCAAAACACTTAGCAAGTGGAACCTACGTGTACAGAATTATTACAGATTCATATACCAAAGAACAAAAAATGACACTTTTAAAATGAAAGCATTACTTAGAAAATCAATCTCTTTGAGACCTGGGCAAATTGGGTATCTGACAATTCTGTTATTTCTAGGATTAGGATTTGGTTGTCAAAAAGCCACAGAAAATGGCAAAAGAATGAATGACATGAATGTTCTAGGTAGCCATAATAGTTATAAGCTAGCTATTGACGAGTCTCTTAAAAAGGTAATGGAAGAGAGAAATGCGGGATCGGTGCGGGGTTTAGAATACAGCCACGTATCATTAACAGAACAGTTAAATATAGGTTTGCGCAAATTGGAAATTGATGTGCTATACGATCCTAATGGAGGGCTTTATGCACAGCCTTATGGATACACAGCATTAAAGAAAATGGGGTTAGAAGTGTCTGATTACGACCCTCAAGGAATTATGAATGAACCCGGATTTAAGGTGCTTCATATTCCTGATATAGACTTTAGAAGCAACTGTCTAACTTTTAAATTATGTCTTGAAGAAGTTAAAAGGTGGTCGGATGAAAACCCTGATCATTTGCCAATTGCCATTATGATGAACGCCAAAGATGGAGGAGTAGGAGGTGAAGGCTTTGTGGAACCGCTCGGTTTTGATTCAGTAGCTTTTGCTGCGTGGGACCAAGAAATTTTAGATGTATTTGAAAAAAAGCAACTGTTACTACCTGATGATGTTCGTGGTAAGTACGCTACGTTAGAAGAAGCAGTGTTAACAGAAGGGTGGCCATTACTTTCAAAAGCGAAAGGTAAAGTCTACTTCATCCTTGATCACGGCGGAGAGAAACTAGCAACATATATCAAACATCACCCCTCATTAAAAGGTCGAGTAATGTTTGTCAATGCAAATGAAGGAACCCCTGAAGCTGCTTTTATGGTAATTAACAATCCAATTGATGACCAACAACGAATCAAGGAAATGGTTGCAAAAGGATACTTAGTTCGTACTCGTTCTGATGCAAATACTAACGAGGCTAGAAACAACGATTATTCAATGTTTGAAGCAGCGAAATCAAGTGGGGCGCAAATTATCAGCACGGATTACTATTTGCCTGATACTCTTTTTGGTACAGGTTTTCATATTGAATTAGATCACTAAAATTTCGTTACTAAAATGCACGTATTCCCCCGAATTTCTCTAGTTGTGATAACGCTTGTACTATTTTGGTTAGGCTGTTCACTTTCTCCAAATCAGATTACAAGCAATCAAGAAATAGTTATTAAAGGTAAAGTAACCACAGATGAGACTCTGAGTTACCGAAACGAACCCTTTCAAGTACCAGAAAACATAGCAGCCTTAGAAGTTTCGTATACATTTTCAGGTAAAGGAAAAAATGAAATAGAAATTGGAATTGCTGATCCCGATGGTTTCAGAGGTACAAGTCGATTTTCAAAGTCTAAGTTTTATATAGGGAAATACAGCGCAACACCCTCATACTTACCAGGTAAAATTGGTGCTGGAGAATGGAATATAACTTTGGCATTTCCAACTATTAGGGAGGATGCAGACTATGAAATTCATGTAAAAATGATTTCAGAAGAAAGTTCTCAGTTCAGAAGTCCAAGCACAAATTCACTGAGTGATTCAACCAAATGGTATGCTGGTGATTTCCATACTCACACTGGGCATAGCGATGGATTTGGTTGCAAAGATACTCGTGGAAATCGTGCGCCGTGTCAGGTATCTCAAGTAACGGAAGCAGCTTCTAACAACAATCTAGATTTCGTTGCCATTGCCGATCATAACACCATAAGTCACTACAACGAAATCAGAGCATTGCAAACGAGATATCCAGATATGCTACTAATGAGAGGACAAGAAATTACCACTTTCTACGGACATGCCAATGTGTTTGGTTCGGGAATCCCCCTCAATTATGCAATTGGTTTTAACGGTTACACTGCGAACGATTTGCAAAATAAGGCAGCTGAGGTTGGTGCGTTACTTTCTTTAAATCATCCAGGTCGGGAATCTGGAGCTTCGTGTACAGGGTGTGGTTGGACTGAAAATTCTATTGATTATTCAATCCTTGAAGCAATTGAAATTGTTAATGGTACGGACGTTGGAAGCTCAATTTCTGGAATTCCATTTTGGGAAAGTCTCCTAAATCAAGGACATCGTATTATTGGAATTGGAGGAAGCGATGATCATGGTGCTGGTACAGGCTCCGATCAGCCTGGAATTCCAACAACTATGGTTTTTGCTCAAAACCTCTCTGAATTTGGTTTAATTGAAGGTGTACGTTCAGGTAATGTGTACATAAAAATCCAAGGAGGTTTAAGCCCTGATATTGAGTTTTATATCACTTCAGATAATCAGAAATGGATTATGGGAGAGGTTATTCCTTATGAGAAGATTCATGAGGAAATGGAATTGAATATTGAATACAATGGAGGTAAGGAGTTTGCAATAGAGCTCATTCAAAATGGAAACCAAATTCCTATAACTGAAGCTCAAAGGACAGTTTCCAAAAATAAACGAATGGTTTCCATTCCTGTTGCTATAACCAAAAAAGGGTGGGTTCGTTTTAACCTTCGTGATGAATCAGGTATTAGCGTTATTTCAAACCCAATATTTTTCCAATAAAAGAGAGAAAGGGAACTTAGAAATTATTGAATCTTGGAAGTGTGAAAGTGAACGTACTTCCTTTGCCTAGTTCACTTTTTACAAAAATTGAACCACCGTGCTTTTCAATAAACTCTTTGGAAAGTAAAAAGCCGAGTCCGGTTCCTTTTTCCGCATTTGTACCTTCTGAAGTGAATTTAGTGGCTGAGTCAAAAAGGTTTGATTGGTCGGAGGGGCTAATTCCAATTCCATTGTCTGAGATAGAAACCTCACAGAAAGTTGCTGTCATATCAGCTTTGATATTAACTTCTCCAGAATCGGGAGTAAACTTAATCGCATTACTAAGTAAATTTCGAATAATTGTGTTAACCATATTAACATCCCCAAAAATAGTGCATTCTGGTACGATGTGAGAATGAATCGTGATATTCTTCTGAGTAGCTTGCCCTTTTACAAAAGCAATATTATCGTTAATGAGTTGAGTTAGTCTATATACTTCTGGTCGGAATTCGATGTCACCAAGTTGAGATCTAGACCACGTTAATAGATTGTTGAGTAAATTTGCTGTATGGAGTATGGTCTCTTTTATAATTATCAAAAACTCACGATTCTCTTCCTTATTCTTATTTTTTTCATCCATTATAATAAGCTCAGTGAAACCTAAAATAACAGATAAAGGGTTTCTTAAATCGTGAGCTATAATGGAGTAAAACTGATCCTTAGTGGCATTTGCTTCCTTTAAATTAGTTTCGCTTTTCATAAGCTCTTGTTGAATTTCTAACCTTTTATAACTTTCTGTTTTTAGTCGCCTTGATGTGTTATAATAGAAAATGCTTATGGAAGCTATAAGAATGATAAGCGAACTTAATACAATAATGAGTTTCCAAGGGAAAAGAGCTTCATATTCAACATAATCGGAATAGAAAAGTCCATCAATAGAGAGTTTGCTTTGAAGCATATTTTGCTCGTCATAGATCTCTAAAATGCGTTTCCAACGTTCAGGGTTAGAATACCCAATTTCTACAACATCGGGCATTATGAGTAATTGCATTCTTCTAGCTTCGAACTCTAAATGTTCTTTTGTGTGTCGTTGAGTATATTTTGAATAGATGAGATCAATAATTTCACCCGAATTTTTCAGCGCATATTCCCAACCTTTGAGTGAAGCTTTCCTGAAATTTTCTACCAGAACGGGGTCTTGTTTAATAAGTTCTTCGGTTGTAAAAAGTATATCTCCATAGAAGTCAATTCCACCCATCGATGGATCAATAATGATGTAATCAAAACCGGTTTGGGTAAGAAGAAAAGGCTCGTCCGATTTATATGCTGTCATTGCATCTACTTCACCATTAATCAGTTGTTCGATGCCATAGGAATGAGAAAATCGATTAATTTCGTTTAGAGAAACGCCCTCATCACGCATGTAAGTAATGATGTCAGCTGTGTGAGGTTCTAAAGCAACCCGCTTCCCAAATAAGCCTTGTGTATTTTCAATTCCGGAGGATTTTGCAGCAATTAGAATTTGTGGCGAGTGTTGAAAAATCGAGGCTAGTAAAACTGCGTCTTTTCCCTGAGAACGAAGTATGATTATATCGGAGGTCGCGATGCCAAATTCTGCATTTCCATCAAAAACAGCTTCTGCAGGTTCAAAATCTTCACTTGCCTCAATTAGAGTGACATCAATACCTAAGTCTTTGTAGAAACCTTTCTCGATGGCGGCATAATATCCAGCAAATTGGAACTGGTGTTTCCATTTTAGCTGAAGTGTTACTTTTTGTGCTGGTTCTTGATGCTTAACTAGACTTTGCGCTGCAATTTGAGTGGTTGAAACCCCTATGAGCAAGAACAATAGAACTTGAATTAGTTTTCTAAAAAATATCCCCATTGTATTCTAGCTATTTAACGTATTACGACACTATTGCATAAGAGAATAAAGAATTTAGACGTTAATTATTGAATGTTAGAAAAAAGTAACAGAATGCATCTATATAAAGCTATAATTGTAAAATAGGGGATGCATAATCTAAGAAGTGAGGGAGGCTAGAAAGAACTCCAACGATTGCGTTAATTGGAGTTCTTATAATAAGAATCCGCTATTCCGTAAATAATATACTTGGTTCTATAATTTGTTTTGGAATTTCTGGACCTTGGTAAAACGCTCCTAGCCATTTCCCACCACCACCGTTAAACCATTCAACACGGATTTCGTGTTTTCCAGCTTCAAGTTCAATTGAGCCATTTCGCTCGATGACACCATGGTCACCATCATTATCAACTACTTCTTTGTTGTTGATGTATAGCTTACTTCCATCGTCTGAAGCAAGATAAAATGTATATTCACCAGACTTTTTTATTTCGATAAGACTTTCCATTACCATAGCAACAGATTCTTCTCTTGGAAGGTTAACGTTGTTTAAGCTGAATTCTAGGGTAGTACCGGAGGTCTTTGCTTTTAAAGTGGAGAAGTCGGGGAGTTCAATAAGCTCATCTTTTTCATAAGTTTTATAACTAATCCCATGCCCTTGTTTATTTTTTAGAACACGAAAGTAGCCAGTGCTAATATCCGAAATCGATTTTCCGGCTTCAAAAATTTGTGCTTTTACAACGGTTGTCTTTTCGATGGAAATAGAGTTTTCGTATAAGTCTGAGTCAATCGTTGGCTGCTTTCCATCTAACGTAAACCTAATTTCCCCGTCTGGATTTGGGTTGCTAATTGTTAATGTGGCGGTTTCACCAACAAAGAGCCCTCCTGCAGGATCGTATTCGTCAGCAGTAGGAAAAATAACGGGTTTAGATAACCCTACATTAGATGCATACAATAATGATGGTTCAGTGTGACCTTCAAACACACTTTTAACAGGGCGGCCAATCCATTCAAACGGAATATCCAATCCTAATACAAAGGCAACGGTTGCAGGAGTATCATAGGTGTTAATAGGAATTGAAGATGTGAAATTTTCCTTCACATTTTTACCAGAAACGATAAATGGTATTTCAACTTCAGCCATAGTTTCACCACCATGACCTTTACCTACACCACCATGATCTGAAGAAATTATGAACACCGTTTCTTCGAAGGTTCCGGCATCTTTTGTGGCTTGAATAATCTCGCCAATTAAAGAATCCGCTTTTTCTACTGCGTGATAGTAAGCTGGAGTTCCGTGACCTATAGAATGCCCGTAATGATCTACATGGTCGAGGTGAATAAAAGTGAAGTCAGGAGTGTGTTCTTTGATGTAATCTATAGCCACTAATGTAGTTTCGTCTTCATCTTTTGGGCTGATGCTATAATCAACTGCACTTGGTTCAAAAAAGTTAACAATGGGTTCCCAATCGTAAATTGCACCAATTACAGCATTTGGCTTTTGATCTCTTATCACGGTGAAAATGCTAGGAAAACGGTGTGCATCTTTAACCACCGTTGCTGGTAAAATGAAATTATCTGTTTTCCAATTGTTGCTAATTACGCCATGTTGCTCAGGCCCAGCTCCATTTAACATACTTGCCCAGTTTGCGCCACTACTACTCGGTAATACCGATCGTGCATGAAAAGAATGAGCGCCATTTTTCATCATTTCATCCATGATAGGTGTGTTGGCTTGAATAACTCCATTTGGACTCATGCCATCAACCCCGATTAAAATAACGTGCTTGGCAAGTGGTTTTTGCTCTTTATTTATATTGCATGAGCAAGCTACAAGAAATAAACCAAGTAGACTTAGAGATATGGATTTCATGTTGGTTGTAATTCTGTTTGAGGTTGAGTTTGAATAATTCGGTCTTGCCGTTTGAAATAGAAAATGGAAAGGATGGTGAATACGAAACCAATTGCGCTGGTGGCGTAGCAAAAAATGATGAAAAATTGATACCAGCTTATATCAGATTGCCCGAAATTTTTATAGAGTAGAACTCCAACACTAGATACGTATCCAAAAGAATCGGCGATGTAAATGAGAAAGCCCGCATTAGCAACAGTTTTAAATGTGGCGATAAAGCGATCGAATAGAATGCAATTGAAAGGGACATAAGCGAGGTAAGAACCAAGGCCTGTTAGCACCATCCACCAATATGGAGAAACCCATCCACTTTGAAACAAGAACGTAGCAACTCCAATAAGTAGAATGCCAAACCCAACTATATAGTGATTGATGATAAGTGCCTTTTTATTGTCACGGATAATCATGAGAGAAGCCATAACTACCAAAACAATGATGGCAATTGGGAACTCTGTTTTAGTGAATATTCCTGCGTTATCAACAAAACCAACAGCTTCTAAAATCTCAAGGGCGTAGTTGTCTCTTAAATCACGAAATGCAGTTAAACACATATAAATGAAAGTGAGCACTGCTATTCCAGAGCCATATTGCCGGAAAAAAATCCATCTATCCTTTGCTGTCATTGGCGCTCTTTTTGTGCGAAGTAATTCGTCTTCAGCAGTTGGTGCAGGAATGTGATTTAGCAACCAAACGAATAGGAAAAGTGGCAAGGTGAATACCAAGCCTGTGAAGAATGGCATTGCAAATTCGGAAACACCCCAATCAAGCATCAAATACTTGCCCGTACTCTTTACAAATCCTGAGGAAACGATAAAGCTTACACTTAATCCTGCTCCCAATAACTCGGTATTTTTTCGGCCTTCTAGAAAACTAAAAACCAATCCCCAAACCATACCAAGAGGCAATCCATTTAAAAACAGAAAAACGATAGAAAAGGGAGCGGGAACTTGCCAAAAAAGAAAAAGAGCTAATTGAGCACTCATTATCAAAACCACAATCGCCCATGCTCTTTTAGGTGCCGACATTTCGGAAACGAATTTTATACCTATGAATTTGGATAAAGTATAACCCACCACTTGTGAGATGATGAGCAACGTTTTTAATTCCATTCCCCAATATTCAATGCCATCAAAACTGGCAGCCGTAAAAGGCTTTCGAAAGGCATACATACAAGCATAAGTGCTAAAAGCAGCAACAATGGCGAAAAGAGAGAAAACCCACTGGTTTTGTTTAGCTAGCCAAGTGTTTAGTGTTGCCGATGTTTTCATTGAACCTCCAGTAAACATTGATCGATGATGGAAAACGCAGTTTCTAATTCACCTTGGGTTACAGTAAGCGGAGGGGTAAGTGTAAGCGTACTACCCATCGATACTTTAAAATTGAGACCAAGTTCTAGTGCTCGGTACATAATAGTGTCGGCTTCAACCTTTGCTTTTTCGCCAGTCTCAGGATGACGAAGTTCTATGCCTAGCATAAGCCCTAAACCGCGGACATCACTTATCAATGGATACTTAGTTTTTAGCTTCTCGAGTTGAAAAAGAGCGCTTTTACCTAGTTCCTCTGTTCTAATAAGTAAGTGTTCATCTTCAATAATTTGAATGGTTGCCAACGCTGCAGCACAAGCAACAGGGCTTTTCTCGTGCGTAAAATGTCCAATAGCTCGTTCTTTTATAGCTTCATTAAGTTCTTCTTTAGCAATGAGTGCAGCTAAAGGAAAAATTCCTCCACCTAAACCTTTTCCAATTACAACCATGTCTGGCTCAATGCCATAATGTTGGTACGTGAACATTTTGCCCGTTCTTCCAAGAGCATGTGGAATCTCATCTAAAATGAGAAGTGCCCCGTGTTTATCGCACGCTTTTCGAATTCTTTGCCAATATTCTTTTGGAGGTATAGAAGGGGAGGAACGAATGGTTTCTGCAATAACAGCTCCAACATCACCTTCTTTTTCAAGAACATATTCTAAGTAGCTAGCGCAAGCGTCGGCGTTATCAGAAACAGATTTTCCGAAAGGAGTTTCGCCAGGGTATGGAAATGGAACGTGTTCGGCTCCTGGCAATAAAGGACCTGCGTTATTTCTGAAAATTGCTTCGCCACCAATAGAAATTGCGTCGAGTGTGGCGCCGTGGAAAGAATCCCACATAGAGATGGTTTTGAACTTCCCAGTTGCCATTCTAGCTACTTTAAGCGCCATCCCGATGGCTTCAGCTCCACCTGGGGCAAAAAGGACACGGTTTAAACTTCCAGAACTTAATTCAGATAACTTCTTTGCTAGAGCTATGGCCGGCGAATTTGTATAACGACGAGTACAAAAACTGAGCGTACTCATTTGTTGAGTAATCGCCTCAATCACTTTTGGATTTGCGAAGCCAACTTGATGAATATAATTACCATGGAAGTCGAGTAATTTTTTACCTGATTGGTCGACAATGTATGAGCCTTCACAATGTGAAAGCACATTTAAACAAGGGGTCGAAAGAGATTGATGTAGAAAATATTTGGAGTCTTCATCTAAAATAGCCTGCGTTTTCGGATCAATATTTTTCTTTGACCAATCTTGCCTACGAGGGCTGATGTTTAAGTCACCCTCGGAGTGCAAATCAACTGAATGAGACATTGTTATAACCCAATTAAAGTCTTTAATTCAGTAATGTCTTCTATCAAATAATCGTGGTGAAAGTCTTTTAATTGGCTACGAGTATGTGTGCCATAAAGCACGCCTACCGTAAGGCCACATTTCGCATTTTCGCCTTCCATTAGATCAGATGGAGTATCTCCAACTTTTACAACACTCGAAGACTTAGAAATATTTAAATCCGCCATTAATGCTTGAATCATGAAAGGATGCGGACGACCATCTTCTACTTCATCACTGGCTTTGGATGCATCAATTAATCCATTTTGTAGCCAGCCAGTTCTCTCCAAAATAATATCAGTGGTAGAGCGGCTAAAACCGGTGTCTAGAGCAACCTTAATTCCGGCTTCTTTTAATTCACCAAAGAGCTGAGAGGCGCCTTCAATTTCTGTAATGTCTGGAGAGCTTCTGTAATATTCGTTAATAAGTTCCAAAAATGAATCATGTATTTGTTCTACTAGTTCAGGCGAACTTTCTTGATTCGGCAAACTTGTCAAAATGGTTTGTATAGCCGTCTTCTTTTTGTAACCCATTACGGCATTAATCTCTACTTGTGTGGCTGAAATGCCATGGACTTTTAACGCCCCTCTAAAACTATCATTCACACTATTTGCAGTATCGTTAAGAGTGGTTCCTGCAATATCAAATACAACTAATTTTGGCTTCATAAATCTATTCGGTTTGAATTTTAAGCCAAAGATAAACGATGAGCGTGAAAAGAAAGATGAATTTCGTATATGTTAACAAAGTCTTAAAGACTTGGTAACATATAAATTTAAAAAAACTTTATTATTTATTTAATAACAATACTATATATCAATTATAAAATTTAATTATAGGTTTACAAATGCTCAATAGTAAATCGGAATGTTAACGTATAGTTAAAGTAACGGTAACATGAAAAACGGGATATTCAACACAACTTTTATACGGAAATATTCAAACAATTTTTAGAGGCAATAAATCAACATGAAGCAATGGCTACTT